>NZ_JBQTHN010000083.1:0-37914 GCF_052389815.1 Bradyrhizobium sp.
CCATCGACATCAGCGTGTCCCGTTCAACATCAAAGCGCTGAATGCGAAGTTGGCCCCAGTTCCCAGCGAGGCGCAGCACGATATGGTCGTGCGCCTGTGGCCCGGCGCCGCCGGAGCGAGTCAGGAAGGGCTCACCGGCAAGTTCGGGCCACCTCACACCTTCCGCTTTGGCCAAAGGATGGCGCTCCGGGAACGCGACGAGGAGAGCCTCTGTCCACAGCGGCTTCGAATGGCAATCGCCAGCCGGCGGCGCGCCGACCATAAAGGCGACGTCAAGCCGCGCCTCGCGAACCTCGCGAATGGTGTCGCGCGCTCTCCCCTCCGTGATCTGCAAATCGACTGCTGGATGCAGCTCGCGAAACTGACCCAGTAGCTCGGCAAGAAAGCCCGCCGCGAGCGACGCGTACAGGCCGACTCGAAGCCGTCCCTGCTCACCGCGTGAAATCGCACCCGCCGTCCTCACGGCATGATCGAGATGTTCGATCCCGGTGGCCACGTGCTCGAGGAAATATTGCCCGGCTTCCGTCAACCGGACGCCGCGATGGCGCCGCTCGAACAGGAGTGTGCCAATATCCTGCTCGAGGTGTTTGATCCGCGTGCTGACGCAGGATTGACTCACCCTCAGAGCGGACGCCGCATGACGAAAGTTCAAATGCTCCGCGACCGCTAATGCATAAATCAGTGAAACAAGCGGAATACGCGAGCCCAATGGTGACAGCGCCACGGCGTCGAGCGATCTCACATTGTGCACGTTGCGCAGGCCAGGGACAACACGCCGCATATCATGATCTCGCCCAAGAGCGTGCTTCGTGTAGCGCTCGCTCGGAAAAGCGGCTGCCAGCCGAAGCCGGAAAAACGGAATATCTCGGTGCCGCAGATATGTCCGATCGGATAAATTGCCGGCCGCTCGACCTATCCCGTTTCGGATTCATATCGACCGGTTCGTGATTGGAGACCGCCGGATTTAATAATGCCTAGCTCAAAATGCCGGGGCACCTTCGATATCCCGGCGGTTCCGTCCTCAGGCATTGTCGCCATTTGCCTACCTTCAAGGCGGCGCCGCTGGCAGCCGGCACATTCCTGAACAAGATGGGGCATTCGAATACGATTAAGCTCTGTTGGATTTGCCTTCGTCGACCATTTGTGCCACTAAAGGTTGAGTCAAAGTGGGGAGCAATTGAGACTTTTTGGGGGATTGATTGCTGCGTCCGCTGGATCGGCACGAACCGCAAGACGTCCGTGATTTCCTCATCTGGCCCGATTACGGCGGTACCATGCGGCGGATCGCAGCCGTGCCGCGCTCATCCACACATCAACCATTCTACTGTGATACATGATGATCTCATCGCTGCCGGCAGTTTGTCGATACGCCGATTTCAAGTGCTGCCGAAGCCTACTATGCAACACTCCTGCACGAGCTGATCCATTATGCCGTAAGCCGGATTATGCCGCATGGCCGAGTTTGGCGGCTGTCGCGCCTGCTTTTGGCCATGCGGCGGTTCGGCATAATCAGAGCGCTTCGAGGAAGGCGAGTAGTTCGTCGTTGGGACGATACCGCCCGGGATGCGTTTCTGGACTGGCGACCTGCAAGAGTGCCTTTTCCTTCAGCCGCATGTCGGCGTGGATATAGATCTGGGTCGTTTCCACAGATTCGTGCCCTAGCCATAGCGCGATCACGGATTGGTCGACGCCGTGATGGAGTAGCTCCATCGCGGTACTATGGCGCAGCGTGTGTGGCGTGACGCGTTTGCCTGCTAGGCGCGGGCAGGCTCGCGATGCCGTGAGGCAATGCTTGCCAACCAGATGTTCCAAAGCGTCACGGCTGAGCCGCTCGCCCCGGATGGACGGGAACAGCGGCCGGTCGCTGTCAAGGCGTTCGCCTATCCAGGCCTGGATCAGTTTGGCCGTATCACGACGAAGAGGCGTGCTGCGTTCTTTTCGCCCCTTGCCGATGCACCGGATATGAGCCCCGGTGCCGAGGATCACGTCCTTGCAGCGTAGGTTGATCAGTTCGGACGCCCGCAACCCTGTCTGAAGTGCAAGCACCAGCAGGACGTGATCACGCCGCCCCACCCACGTCGTTCGATCCGGCGCAGCCAGCAGCGCCGCTATCTCCTCAGCGTCAAGGAACGTCACGCTCCGCTTTACGTGCCGCTTGTTCGGCATTGAGAGAATGCGCTGGCAATGAAGAAGCCAGCTCGGGTCGGTCAGTGCAACGTAACGGAAGAACGAGCGGATGGCGGCAAGACGCGTATTGCGGGTGCGTGCCGTGTTGCCGCGCGCCGTTTCCATATGAGTCAGGAAGTCGGCAACAAGATCGGCATCGAGATCTTCGATCGTCAGCTTCGTTGGCGGCTTTCCACACTGTGCACTTGCGTACCGGATCAGCAACCGGAATGTATCACGGTAGCCAGTGACGGTGTGGCGGCTCGCTTCCATCTGCGTGCAGAGCCGATCGGTGAAGAAGCGCTGGATCAGCGCGGGGAAGTTGGTCGCCTTCATCGGGTTTCCGCCTCCATTGCCGCACCTGTTATCCGAGCGGAGGCCAGCTCCAGCAGTTCCGGGACCGCTTCGAGATACCAATAGGTATGGGCGGGGTTCGCATGACCGAGCCATGTCGTGAGCTTGATCATCTCGCGGCCAACGTCCTTGCCCGACCGATACCAGCTCAGCATGGTGCGCACCGCAAAGGTATGGCGAAGATCGTGGATGCGCGGTCCACGGCCGTGCCGAAGATAAAGCTGCGGCTTTCGTAACCCGATCTGCTGGCATACATGCGCGAAGTTGTAGCGCGCACCGCAATCGCCAAGACGATGCCCCTCGCAGGTCACGAAGAATGCTTCCGACCTGCGTCCGAGCAGCCGGTCCCGCTCGCGACCATAGCTTTCCAGTCGCTGCACGACGCTCGGGTCCAGCGGCAGCAACCGCTCCTTGCCGAGCTTCCCCTGACGGACATGAAGCACGCCGGATTCGACATCGAGATCGGCAGGGTCGAGACCGAGAGCTTCGCTGATCCGAAGTCCCGTCACGGCGATAAGGCCGAAGAGCGTCGAGCAGGTCAGGCCCCGCATGCCGTAGACCGATGGCAGAGTCCGCGCATGCTCGATGATCGCAACAATTTCGGCCTCACTATAAATATATGGATGCACGCGTTGAACGCGACCCGGCACCAGTCCCCGGGGCGGGGCTTCGTGCTTGGGGTCTATGCCATGCAACCATTCGGCAAATTGGCGAGCTACCCTGAAGCGTGTTGCCCGGGTTCCGGAACTGGCAGAGGACAAGCTCTCGAGCCAGCGCATGATCAGGTCGGTACTGACGTACTTCATGTCGTCGCGGTCCGCGAAGATGGCGAAGCGACGTAGTATCCGCTCATCGGTACTCAGATCGGCGCCGAGCTGTCTTCTGAGGGTCAGGTAGCGGTCGAGTTCGGCAAGGAAGCTCATCGTGCCACCTCCGCGACAGGCCAAGGCTGGGCGATGGAACGCAGGCCATCGGTGTCTAGCTTCGCGTAGATCATCGTCGTCGCCCGCGACCGATGCCGCAGCAGATCGCCGATTTCTTCCAACGAGGCGCCGGCGCGAACCATGTTCGTCGCCAGGCTGTGGCGCAGAACATGCGATCCCACGTAGGGTGTCGGCGGCTTCACGCCCGTCGCCGCGAACGCCTCCTTCAATATAGCGTTGATGACCTGGCTGTCCTTGAACGGGCGGTTTGGCGCCCGATGCGTCACGAACAGCGTGCGCGTAGTCGTTGAGGTTCGCTCCTCCTGTAGATACCGGATGATAGCTTCGCCGACGTCTGGCGGGATCGGCAGCCGGTCATGGCGCTGCCCTTTTCCACGAACGAGAAGCTCGCCCGAGCGCCAATCTATGTCATCTAGTTCGATAGCGACGACTTCCGGCGCGCGCAGGCCAAGGCGGGCCATGAGCAGCAGCATTGCGTAATCGCGAGCGCCATGGCGCGGATTGGCGCGCACCGAGGCCAGAACGGCCTCCACCTCATCTGGCGATAGATAACGAGGGAGCCTTGAACCCCAAGGTTTGTGGGCCCTTGGGACGCAAAGCGATAGGTTCGTCGTCGTGAGGCCCTGTGCGAACAGATACTGGAAGAAGCTGCGCAGATGCGTTGCCGGCGTCTTGTCGCGGAACGGGCGCTTGCGCGAGAGAAGGTGCTCCATGAACGCCACGACATCCCGGGCGTTGAGCGCCGGCAGGTCGAGCATATGGTCGCCGAAGCGATGATCGAGAAAGCGGTCCGCGAACCGGAGCACATGATAAACCGAACGAGGGCTGAGGCCGCGCTGCCGCAGAAGATAGGATTCGAAGCTGCCCAGCAGTTTCTGGCGTACGGCTTGCGCAGGCGTAAGGGGTGCTCGTGTCGCCACGCCTACTTCAATAAGATGCGCAACGAACAGCTTAGCAAGATTGGGAACCTTGATCTGGCTTTTTGGTGTGGCCGGCAACCGCCGCCCGAGCGCGACAGCAAGGTCTGGCGTCAACGCCGAAGGCGCAATGCCCTCGGCTTCGAGCAAGCGGCCGAAGCGTCGAAGCAGGTAGCGATAGTTTGTCAGGGTCTCGGGTCTATAGTTCCTGGAAGAAAGGCTTTCCTCGAATGATGCGAAGTAGGGATCGAGGCAGGTAGTTTGGTCGGATATTTCCATTTCTTGTGCTCCATGTTGCTGGAGCGACAATCTTCACGCTTAAGGCTTGCGCTTTTACCAGCCTACGGCCGCTTGCGATCTCCTCAAGGACGTTCAGGCCCGGAACAAGCGACCTCGAGAGCCGCTGCTCCCCGTGCCGTCATTTTCATCAGAGCCTGAACAGCCCCAACCCAGCCATCACGACTTCCTTGGTTCGCTTGGTCACCTCCCCCGCCTTTGCTGTCCCTGAACGTAGGACGTCCATGACAAAGTCCGGGTCGCGGGCAAGTTCGGCCCGCCGCTCACGGATCGGGGCAACCGTCGCTTGAAGAATGCCGGTTAACCGTCGCTTCAACACCATGTCGCCGAGCCCACCACGGCGGTAGTGTGCCTTGAGCCCCGCAACTTCATCCTCATCTGGATCGAAGGCATCGAGATAAGTGAAGACCACGTTTCCTTCGACTTGACCAGGATCGGACGCCCGCAGATGGTTCGGGTCTGTAAACATACGCTGCACCGCCGCCTCAATCTCCTGGTTGCTGGCAGAGAGCGGAATGGCGTTGCCTTGCGACTTGCTCATCTTGCCCTTGCCGTCGACTCCGGGCAGGCGTCCCGTCTTCGACACGAGCGCTCTCGCCTCGGGCAGAAGTTCACACCCGGCCTGCCGGTTCAACCTGCGCACCAGTTCATTCGTCTGCTCGATGATTGGCACCTGATCCTCACCCACGGGGACGAGTGTTGCCCGGAACGCAGTGATATCGGCAGCCTGCGCCGCCGGGTAGCAGAGGAAGCCTGCCGGAATGTCCCGCCCGAACCCCCGCATCTGGATCTCTTCCTTGATGGTGGGGTTGCGCTCCAAGCGGGCGACGGACACGAAGTTCAGGTAGAGGAGCGTGAGCTCGGCGAGCGCCGGAAGCGCCGACTGCACGCAGATCGTCGTGGCATCCGGATCAATTCCGACCGCAAGGCAATCGAGAGCGACTTCCAGGACATTGCGGCGGATCTTGCGGGGATTGTCGGCATTGTCGGTGAGGGCCTGCGCGTCGGCCAGCAGTACGTACTGTTCGTGCGTCGCCTGTAAGGCGACGCGGTTGCGAAGCGAACCGACGTAGTGGCCAAGGTGTAGGGGACCGGTAGTCCGGTCACCAGTGAGAATGACGGGCGGGGTATTGGTTGCCGAAGGCATGGGAAGCTCCAAGGAAGGGAGCCGCTGCTTCGGATCGGAAGATCGGGATCGTGACCGTGCCGCCAGAAGCAGCGGCACAGGTCAAAGAGACATGACGGGCCGCGCTCAGGGAGCGCGCCACCAACGTCGAGCAACAATCACGGGTCGGTTCGTCATCCCCGAGCTATAGCAGGCTTGGGCGAAAATCCAAGTCGGTCCTTTGCTATCGTGCTGAGCTGTCCAGAAGTAGACGGGCAGAAAATCACCAAACTTTGTCGTTTCCCAGCGGCTAGATTATGCCGAGCCCCCGCATGGCCAAAAGCAGGCGCGACAGCCGCCAAGCTCCGCTATGCGGCATAATCCGGCTTACGGCATAATAGAGAGCGTTTTTAGATTGGCGGCGCGGTGCCCAAGCCTCCAAAGTGCGCCGCTGTGAGCGCGCCGGTAAGCTAAAAACGTGTTGGACGAAGCCGCCCAGCGCGCCGGTGCGCTATGGAAATTGGATGCTGCATCCCAGCGGACATTGCCGTCGCTGAGGCTTCGGGGACATGCTGGATGCGGTCTTGATGGCGAAACATTCTAATCGAGATATATTCTCCCGGCCGGAAAGACCGGCGACGCCTGCGCTTGGAGGGCTCGATGTCGCAAGCGCGACAATGGGATGCCTGCTGTCTACCTTGGCAGATAGAAAGAACGATGATCAATGATTGGAAAATCCCGACTGTCATGAAGTGTCCAGAAAAGGTGGGTCTTGTGACGCAACGGGCGCGAGCACCTCGATGCACACCATCTGCCCTTGACGGCAAAAGGGACATTCCCGCAGGGAAACTCCGGTCAGCTCCTCGACCTTTTCGCGATAATCGCGCTCTTCCTTCGGTTTTACCGGCGTATCTGACTGCTGCATTCCGAGCAGTTCGCGGCAGCGGGCGAGCTTTTGTTTGCGGTAGCGGTTGCCCATGAAACCGTAATAACGGATGCGCTGAAATCCCTCGGGCAAGACATGGACGAGGAAACGCCGGATGAACTCCCCGGCGTCGAGCGTCATTACCTTTTGCCGGTTTGTGTCGCGATAGTCCTTCCACCGGAAGTGTACCTTGCCGTCCTCGATATCGACGATGCGGTTGTTGGCGATTGCTACCCGGTGTGTGTAGCGTCCGACATATTCCAGAACCCGTTCAGCGCCCGCGAAGGGTGGCTTGGCATAGACCACCCAGTTGACCTGGCGGGTGGGATCCAGATAGCGCCGGAATGCGACGGGATCGTGCAGCTGTTCCAATGAGGAAAAGAAGCGCAACTCGCCGGCCTCGAATGCCTTTTGCAAGCCTTCGAGAAACAGTCGCCGGAATAGTCTGGAGAGCACGGCGACTGGTAGGAAGAAGCCGGGACGGCACGCGATCCAGCGGCTCCCGTCCGGCGACAGCCCGCCGCCGGGCACGACGCAGTGGAGATGGGGATGATGGCTGAGATTCTGACCCCAGGTGTGAAGCACCGCGAAAAACCCGATCTCCGCGCCGAGATGTCGCCGATCGGCAGCGATGGTTCGCAACGTCTCGGCGGCCGCGTGGAACAGGATCTTGTAGACCGTGCTGGCATTCTGGAAGGCAACCGCGGCGATCTTGTCGGGAACGGTGAAGACGACATGGAAATACTGCGCATCGAGAAGCTCCGCCCGCCGAGCCTCGATCCATTCCGCTCGGGCGAGCCACTGGCACTTGGGGCAACTGCGGGAGCGGCAGCTGTTGTAAGCGATCCGTCGTTCGCCACAGCGGTCGCACTGTTCGACATGGCCTCCAAGCGCTGACGTTCGGCAGCGCTCGATGGCAATCATTGCTGCGCGTCGTTCAATCGATAGCGAGGCCCAGTGCTGCTCTCGCCAGGCAGCACCGTAGCAACGGAATATATCCGCCAC
Source organism: Bradyrhizobium sp. (assembly GCF_052389815.1). GTDB lineage: Bacteria > Pseudomonadota > Alphaproteobacteria > Rhizobiales > Xanthobacteraceae > Bradyrhizobium. The sequence goes on from NZ_JBQTHN010000083.1 coordinate 7,714, forward strand.
CTCTGGACCTGAGCGGCCCATGAGACTGACCGTTAGAAGTGTTCGGGCGTTGGCGGCGAGGAGGCCTTGGGGATCGGGCGCGGCAGCAGCTCAAGCGGACTCGTCGCCGCGCAGACCTTGTTGGTAGCGATCCGCAGATATTGAGCAGTCGTTGACAAGCTGCGATGGCCGAGCAGGAGCTGGATGGTGCGGAGATCGGTTCCGGCTTCGAGCAGGTGCACCGCAAATGCGTGCCGCAGCGAATGCGGCGTCACCGGCTTGGAGAGTTTCGACACCCGATGTGCCTTGCGGCAGGTGGCATCCACGGCGCTTGTCGATATCGGTTCTCCAGTAACGGCGCCGGGAAACATCCATGCCCCGGTGGGTCGCACGGCGCGCCAATAGTCCGTCAGCACCTCCAGCAACCTGGCCGACAGCATGACGTAGCGGTCTTTCTGTCCCTTGCCCTGCTCGACGCGCAGTACCATGCGCTGGCGATCGATAGCTTCAGGCTTCAGGCGGGTCGCCTCAGAAATACGCAGGCCGGCGGCATAGCATGTCGTCAGGATCGCCCTGTGTTTGAAGCTCACGATGCAGCCAAGGAAGTGCAGCACCTCCTCGGGGCTGAGAATGACGGCCAGCGTCTTCGGCGCCTTTGGGCACGGAATGATCTGGTCGAAATCCCAATCGAGGCCGAGCGTGACGCGGTAGAGAAATCGAAGCGCTGCGACGGTCACGTGCACCGAGCGTGGCGCGAGCTTCTTCTCGTTTGTCAAATAGACCTGGTAAGTGCGGATATCCTCCGGGCCGAGCAAAGCCGGCGATTTAGCGAAATGCCGGGCGAACTGTGAAACCTGCAGCAAATAAGACTCCTGCGTGTGTTGCGACAGGTTGCGGACCTGCATGTCTTCCAGCATGCGTAACCGAAGCGAGGTCATAGCGAACTCCTTGGCAAGAGGGACGCTGCGTGCGGGCAGCAACACCATCTTGCCAGGGGCAAGCGCTTCTGAAATCAGGTGGATTACGTCGCTGCGCGGGCGGTGACGGGGTTAGAGACACTGATTGGCTTCAAGGGGCGATACGCCGCGCTCAACGCGGATACCCTCCCGCGGAGCGGGTTCGTCCAATGCGTCTTATGCCGATATCGGCATAATGGTCACTGGACGTCACCTTCGCATCGTTGACCTCGTTCGGTCGCGCGATCTCCACGCTACGCAGCAGTTACGGATAGATCCTGTGGCCAGGCTTGGGCTTGGTGGTATGCGGACCGCGATGGCAGGCGCCGTCGGCGCCATGCTCCCGGACCCGAATACGTCAGCAGCGCCAATCCCGAGTCGTGCTTTCCGCGTGGTGATCTGATTGGGGTGGACGTCGAAATGCTCCGCCAGTTGGGCCAGCGTTCGATCGCCCTTGATGGCGGCAAGCGCCACTTTCGCCTCGAAAGCCAGCGTGTGGTTCCGGTGCAGTCGTCTGCTCATCGTCTCTCCTGTTCGCGGCGATTATCGCCGCTATCAGGCAGAAACTCCACTCATCGTCCGGTGCAGATTTGCGGGACCGGCCCTGAATACTCTGCCCCGCTTCCGTGGGACAGGCGACCGTATCCAGGACGTTTCCGTACAAAGCCGCTCCGGCGCTTGCAGAGCCGGAGCTCAGGTTAAATCGAATGAAAAGCTCTTGCGTTGGAAATCATAAGCCCGCAACATTCCCTTCCTGGTAGACCGAGGGCAGTGACGGAGCTATGCGATCGAGAAATGAAAATCGGAGGTCACTCCGCGAAGCAGTTTTGCAGACTATCGTTGGCCTCGCCGTCGTCATCGGATCTTTTTGGGCAACGCTCTTCGTGATGGATCGGTTAGATTCCGATCCGACGGTCCCTGCCACGATTGAGGTATTAGAGGCAACGTACGGCGCAAATTGCATAAAAGCAGCATTCGGCAATGCCACCCCATATGCGGCTAAAATATGTGGCGGAGCGACGAATTGCGGCCTTTCCATCGATGTGTCCAAGATGGGAGACCCTGCTCCTGGGTGCGTAAAGGACTTTTCCATCAAGTATAGCTGTCGACAGAAGCCAGGACCTCGCACCTTGTTGCTCGCGGGGGAGGCAAACGGGAAAACACTGCAGATTGACTGTCGGAAGGTGTAGTGCGGAAGGAATGCTCCGGAGGCATCCATCCGCGCCCGCGACTTTTCGCACATTTCGTCCGGCGACGTCTATTTCTCCAAAGAACAAATTTTTCTTAGACGATCATTTCGCCTCCGAAGAGGGTGAAAATAACCTCCGGCGATCCAAAGAAAGGATGCAGGCTCAAACCTGGAACAGACTCTCGTTATCAACGAGGGCCGGGGAGCAGGTCAGAAACGAATCCCGCAATTCGGCAAAGTCTGCACTACGGCTCGACGGCTGAGCCAGATGGCCTGTGTCGGTCTCAGCCTGCCAGCTTATTTCCCGGACGGGCTGAAGGACAACGCAATGGTTGGACCTGCGTCGAGTTGCGAGACCGCGAAAATGCAGAAGGCACCGAGTGCAAGCGAAATGAAAAACGATGGCACAAGGCGGATGCGGTGGCTTAGATAGTGGCCAATCACTCCAAACACGATCGCGAGAACGAGAAACTGAAGCAGATCCATCCGCGCGATGAAAAACCACCACATCCAAAGAAGGAATGCCGCAAACAAAAGATCGGCGAAGATGGTTATAGCGCTTGCGCGGCGCACGGCTGGCGGTAGATCGGCGATTGTCGCAAGAGACCCGAATGGACGCCGGATGCCAGCGCCATAAAGGGCAAAGACTAGCTGCGTTGCTAACAACATTGCGATCAAGTTCGAATTGATGGCGATTTGTGACATCGAGTTTTGTCCAAAAGTAAACTAAGACCAGTCCGCGTCCTCCGCGCACCAGTTTCAAATGCGATAATACGCTCAGCATGCCACGCACTGCGGTGGATGTGAAGTTCTGATCCCCCGTTGGGACGCAAAATTTGGAATTTACAACGATGCTGCATCCCGGCGCCTCGCTAGACGGTCGGCCTGCCATTTTGAAAGCGTGGTCCTGCGGAACATCTCTTTTTACACAGGGGCGCGAGACAAGCGTCGCTTGCCAGCATATAGATCGTTCCGTGCCGTATATTAGTTAGCTAGTTCGGCGATAACAAGTGGCGGAAGCGGATCGGCAGTTGAGCATTTGCGGACATCGTATCGCTGTTTTAGTGACGGGAGGCGCCGGGTACATCGGGTCCCATTGCTGCAAGGCGCTGTTCGATGCCGGCTATCTGCCGGTATGCCTCGATGATCTTTCAACCGGCCATGTCGAATTTGTCCGATGGGGACCATTTGTTCGCGGCGACATCGCGAACCGAGCCATCGTTATCGACGCTTTCGCTAGGTTCAATATTGCCGCCGTCGTTCATGTGGCAGCATCGAGCTCGGTGTCGAGATCTGTCATCGATCCGCGATCATATTATGCCAATAACGTCGCGGGAACGCTCTCGTTTCTGAGTGCGATGCTGGAACGAGACTGCAGAAGCCTGGTATTTTCCAGCAGCGGGGCCGTCTACGGAAACGACGGCGGAAAATTGATCCGAGAGGACGCTGCAGGCACAACCGTGAGCCCTTATGGCGCCTCGAAATGGATGATCGAGCAAATCTTGACGGACTTTCGCAAGGCCTACGGGTTGAATTCAGTTTGCCTACGTTATTTCAATGTCGGTGGTGCTGATGAATCGGGTATGATCGGAGAACGTCGCGATCCGGAGACCCATTTGATCCCGCGGGCGATGATGGTTCTGCAGGGACACATCGACGAATTAACGATCTTCGGAGATGACTACGACACGGCAGATGGCACCGCGATACGGGATTATATTCATGTCTCTGACGTTGCTGCCGCGCATGTCGCTTCGCTGCGGAATTTGCTTGCCGGCCATGTCGGCGGTAGTTTCAATCTCGGTACGGGGATAGGGCATTCGGTTCAAGATGTGCTTGCGGCCATTTGCGAAGAAACTGGCAGGATTGTGCCCGCGACGATTGGACGGCGCCGGGCAGGCGACCCGGCAATACTTGTGGCGGATCCATCAGCCGCGAAAGACATTCTTCAATTCCGCCCGGCCTTTTCCGATCTGAAAACCATCGTTCACTCGGCCTGGAATTGGCATCGGCAGGCTCATCCGGCCAGAGTCCGCTAAAGCATGCCTGCATGCGGACGGATTAGCTTTTCAAGCCGTGACGCGTCGCTTGCACATCATCCCCGTCCTTGCGCGGCGTCCTCCATGCCGGAGGCCGCCACCGCACTTGCGCGCACATCCTCGGGCAGATCCGCAGCCGAGCTCGCAAGGATCGCTCTCAGGCGATCCTTCAGGTCAAGTCGCGATGGGTTACGGGTGAGGAGCGACAAAATCATGCGCGTTTCGATTTCTGGTGGTACAGATTTTCCTTGCTCGGAGAGCACATTCACATAGCGCTGCAACATCATGGCGTCGTCAGGGTGAATGCCCAAAGCATAGCGCAATCCCTGCTCTTCCAAATCGAGTGGGGGCTTTTCGCCGCGACTAAGCATGTCCATCCCGAGCGCGTAGGCGCGCTGCAAGCCGTCGGAGTCGTCCGCACGTGCCGATTCGATCACGGATTTTCGATAGGATTCGAACAGTGTCTTTGCCGGGCCATCCGAGATGACGCGGCCGTGTTCCAGAAGAAGGCAGCGACCGCACATATTGGCGAGCATCGTCTCGGAATGCGAGGCGACAACGAGAATCGACGACCGCGCGATCAGATCCTTGATTTTCCCTTCCGCTTTCTGCGTAAAGCGGGCGTCACCTGTCGCAAGGCCCTCGTCTAGCAGCAATATCTCGGGTTGAACGCAAGTCGCGATCGAAAAGCCAAGGCGGGTCATCATGCCGGCCGAATAAATTCGCACAGGCAGATCGATATAATTGCCGAGCTCGGCAAAATCGATGATTTCATCCATCTTGGAAATGATTTCTTGTCTTCGAAGTCCCAAATGCAGTCCACAAATTATAAGGTTCTCGCGCCCGGTACCGTCCATGTTGAGGCCTGGCGTCGTATTGAAAAGCGTGGATATGCTGCCCACGGAAATGCATCGTCCACGCGTTGGGGGATAGGCCCCGGCCAGAAGGCGCAGCATCGTCGTCTTACCGGCTCCGTTGTGTCCCATAAGGCCGAGCCGGTCGCCTTCGCGCAATTCGAAGCTGATGTCGCGCAGGGCTGTCACAACGCTGCGTCCGGCGTCGATCTGGCCGCCGGTATATGATGCGCGCGCGGCGCCCATGCGTCTCAGCGAAACCGGGAATTCCACCCAGGCGTTCTCAAGGGTCAAGCGTGCCATGCGGTGTTTTCCCTCAGTACCAATACGGCAAACGATCGCGGTTTCGGCCGTAGACCCACATCGTCACGGCTGCACCGACGGCAAATGTGATTGAAGCCCACAGCCAGCTCTCTAGCGGAGGCACATTACCAAGGAGCGGGTCTCGCATGATTTGTACCAGATGATAAAGCGGATTGAGGTCCGCAGCGAATGCAAGCTCGGGTCCAAGCAATGTCTTCGGCCAGAACACCGGCGTGATGAACATAGCGATTTGCATGGCGCTCGATATCGCTTGCGCCATATCTCGCCAGCGCAGGCAGACGATACCCGAGAGGAGACTCATCCAAACGCCGTTTGCGACTATCAGCGCCAGTCCAGGGATTGCCAGCAAAACTTGCCAGCCGGGCGAAGTCTGCGTACCCACCATGACAACGACGTAGAAAGCGAAATGATGAGCGAACAATAGTAATGCACGCCAGACGTGGGCAAGGGCAAATGCGACATAGGGGAATCGCATGGACAGCGCCGTCGATTGCCCCGCTATGAGGATACCGGTTCCATCGGTGATGAATGAGGCGATCAGGCCCCAGACGACCAAGCTTACTGTGACGTAACGAAAATAACTTAGCGGATCCTGATGCAGCATCGCGCTCCACACCACGCCGATGACCACCACAAAGGCGGCCAGATTCAAGGTGTGCCAGAATGGCCCGAGTCGGGTGCGACGGAAGCGCCATACCACGTCGATCCAGCCGGCATGGAGCCAAACAGGCGCAAGGCCGACGGCTTCGGCCAGATCGCGGAAAGCAACGGTGAACGGACTGCCGGGCGCCGGCAATATGACGGCTTTTCCCATTCTTTCCATATTCGTTCCTATGCCAATGACAGGCCACTTCATGCTGATCGGAGAGGGTGATGTCCGTCGAATCATCTTGAACCCCCAACCGGTCAAACGGGGAAATCCCGCCCATATGTTCAAAGATCGGTCGAAAAAATCGACCGCGGACTCGCGCGGAAAATCGAGCGGAACGCCCCGCCTGCGCGTACGAAAGCCTCATTGCGACCGATCACCGCGTTTTCGTTGTTGATCGAAAGCGCAAGCAGACACAGCGCGATGCCGCGTTCGACGAGAGCCGCGGAAGGCAGGATGGGTAGACGCGCGCCGGGAAGAAACTTGTTCTGCTTTTGAGGGGTATCGTCGGCGACGAACTCGATCAGGTCCGTGACACCCATGAAATTGGCGAAAGCGCATGCGAGGTGACCGGCGCCGAAAAGTGCGATCGGGCCCTTTTGGGTCCGTACGCGCTCGAGGGTGGCGCGCAAGTCCCGGCGTGCCGGCTCATAGCCTGCTGCGTAGCGCGACAGGAGATCATCCTGCGTGCGCGCCCCAGGATCGATCCTGACCGGTCCCGGCGCACCCGTCTTTCGTGCGAGCTGGACGAGTGAATTCTCAAACGGCGAAGGATAGACGTCCGTTCGGATCAGCTCGAAGCCGCCGATAGTCAGCAACGGCGAGAAAGTTTCGGGAGTGAGAAAAAGCGAGTGCTCTTCCCACACCATGCAGTAGTCGTGAAGCCGCAGACTGGGCGTGCAATCAGGCACCTCGACCATCACGATTCCGCCAGGCTTTACCAGTGCGGCAATACCACGGATGAAGGCGTGCAGATCCTCGGCGTGTTCCATGATGTGTCGGACGATGAGGATATCCGCCGCGCCGCGGCGGGCGGCGATCCCGGCCATGCGTTCAGGCGTCGTCAACTTCTGAACCGTCTCGATATTGGCCGCGGGATTGGTTACGCCTAAATCCTCGTTCAGCTTCACCCGCCAGGTCCTGCAAAACCCCTTGCGGGCGAAACGATCGATGGTCGTATCGTCTTTCGAAGTCAGCGCTCCGATAACGCTGTTGGTGTCGACTCCAGGCAGCGCCACGATCTGATCGACGACCTCATCCAGATGTTCTTCCGGCTCACGGGCAAACAGCCAATCGTAGGGCGGCACCAAGGCGTCGTGAGGCACGGTCTCCATCATCTGTATCGTACCGCACTGCTCGCATTGGCCAAGCGCGAGACTGAAATTGCGTTCCGGGTCATCCTTTCCCATGAGGAAAAATGACGACACGGGGTGACGACCTACGTCCAGCTGCGCGACCATAGCTTTCGAGCCGCAAACTAAACAAACCATCTGTCTTCTCCGGAGGAAACTCTATAGAGGATCTGAAGAGAGCCGCGCAATAAGGGGGGTGACGTGAAGCGCTTAGTGGGGTGAGTAAAGCTCTTCGCGCTCAATCGCAATCCCGACGAGTCACGAGGGGGGCGTCAGTCCTGAGAGATAAGCATGACCTTCGGTCGGATCCGTCTCGGGCGGCGCCCAGTCGGCCACTTCAGTCATGGCGCGGTCGAACGGGCCAATGGTCGTCTCCAGAAAAACCAGCCATTCGGACCGGAATATCAGCGTGTGAAATATACCGCTTGGCATTCTGTAAAAGAAGCATCCGCGTGTCCCTGCCGGGGACATGGCGATCGTTTCTGTCACGTTGCCTGCGTCGTCAAACAGCAGGGCGTCGCACGTGCCTTCCACGACCGTCAGCGTCTCCACCTTGCCAAGGTGCCGATGCGGTCGGACATAGGACGCGCGATTCATGACAATCAGCATCTCCTGCTGTGCCGCATCGGCGCTTTCGTGAAAACAAAGACGGCACCGCAGGCGCGGAGCTTCCAGCGCCTTCTCTTTGAGAAGTGCGATGATGCGATCGTCCGCCGCCAGGAAACCGCCATCAGAATAGATAATTTCCGACGAGACGAAGTTCAGGCGGTTGTTGTTTCGATCCATGGCGAACTAGACGCAAGGGACTTTTCTCGTTGCATAATAATATGAACGTTGCCTGCCCGGGACACAGGGGCTTTCAAGCAGGTCACGATCCATCGCAGAAAGCAGCAGACTTTGTACCTGAAGTTGTAAGCGATCTTTCTTCATACAGCAATGGCATGCCGGCCACATATGTGATATCTGGCCGGGGAAGAGCGATGCGAGGATAGAGCTAAACGACCATGTTATGGTCCGTTCCTTGACTCGCAACGACAGAGCGGTAGCCTTGGGATGTGCACTAAGACATGATCGAGAAGCCAAAAGTCAAATTTTTAACGGTCATCTGGGGTGCCCGATATATCGAAGAGTTTGCGAGCGTGTCGCTGCCTTCTTATTTGGCAGCAGGCAATCTACCTTTTATGGCGTCGGAGACCGATTTCGAAATCGTCATGATGACATCAATGGATAGCCGGGACAAGTTCGAAGAACGGGGCCACTTAGCCAAACTTAAGGCCCTTTGTCCGGTTCGTTACATCTTGATCGACGACCTGATCACTAATGGCAACTACGGCGTCACTTTGACACTCGCCTACGCGCGCGGGATTCGGGATAGCGGACCCGAGCAGACCAACACGCACTTTGTCTTCATGAATTCGGATTTCGTTTTGGCGGACGGCTCTCTCCGGACGCTCGTTGCGAAGATACGTGAGGGGCATCGAGCCATCATGGCGCCGTCCTTGCGCGCATGTTCCGAGACCGTAGTTCCCACGCTGATCGAGGCGGTCAATCAGGTCGATCACACATTGACCATGTCCCCGCGACCTATGGTGCAACTCGCATTTGACAATTTGCATCCGACGGTAGTCGGCAAGACCATCACGCAAGATTTCGTCACGTCCGTTACTCACAATCAGGTCTACTGGCAAGTCGATAAGAAGACGCTTCTCGGTCGCTACCATCTCATTTTTATGTTGGCGATCAGGCCGGAAGTGCCGATGGGAATTGTAAATTCATATTGCGACTACGGATTCGTTTCAGAGCTGGTCCCGTCGGGAGATTTTTCGATCATCGACGATTCCGATGGGTTCTTCATGCTGGAGATTCAGTCCGCAGCGCAAGAGAAAAGCTTTTTGCGATGCGGACACACACCGCCGGACAAGATTGCGGATGAACTGTCCACATGGACTACGCGCGAACATCGGTGTTTTGCTGAGATAGACGTCGTTTTCAGAACAGGCGATTTGCCGGCGGGGCTCCCGGAAGTTCGTGCGGAGGCGGCCAGATTTGTATCTAGTCTGCATCAGCGAATGGGGCCGCCTCGCGACCATGTCGATCACTTTTATTGGACCTCGGGGATTCAGGCGTGGGGTTCATTGAAATTTCCTGGCGAAATACCTGTGCTACCTCCAGAAATTGTCGGTGATGAACTTTATGCAGAGCAGATTCGGGAAGATCTGTTTCCGCGGCGAGGCCTCGACTCTCGGGTGAAGATCACCGAAGCAAGAAACTTTGAACTGAAGAACATCGTCGTTGTGTTGAAGAAGTTTTTGATTCAATTATATCTCAACCTTCTTGCTCTCGTTCGTCGCAGGGTCGGCACGGTGCCGAACGTTCCTATCTGGCATCATCTCTGGCTTGATTCTCGCCTGATTTTGAGCTGGATCAAATCTATCGAGAACCGCCCAAGCCAGAGAAACGCGCTGGTTTGCGATGAGGCCAGCCCTTTGCTTGCCTCGTTGCGCAAGCATATGCGGATCGAGAGGTATGTCGGATTGCATGACTTGATACCGATCGCTGTGGACCGATTGCCAGGAAATGTTGTGTCGCATAAAGAGGGTGTTGATGAGCTTGCCAGGGGCGAGTTTGCCAATGGAATGTTCGACAATATATTTGTGCACATCCGTCGGGCAGAAGTGCTTGGCCTGCGAAAAATCCTGGAGTGGGCGGAGAATTATATCAAACCGGACGGCACGATCGCGGTTTACATCGAGCATCGGAATTCAGAGGAAGACGAAAGTAACTTCTCGATCGAACTGGCTCAATATATCGAAAATCTGCTGCCGACAAACTGGATCGCGCTTAAGTTGCAGGCGAGATTCGCCGGAGGCAGGACCAAGCGCCGGTTGAGGTTGAGTGAGCGCTTCCTGTTTCGCTTTGTGTGGCCTTCTTCTTCCAAAAGACTGCCCCATTGGATGTTCGCCGTAACGCTGTGGCCCGTTGTTGCAGCGCTGACAGCGTTGAACAATTTTCGACTAAGGAACCTTTCTTCTGAATGCCCAGATTATTGTAGCAGCGCATTCTTGTGTTTAAGCAACCCTCCTGAGCGGGTCGCCGCGGATGCATCGCCGTCTGAAGGGCGGCGTACAGCCGCCTAGTAAACTCAAGCTCGACAAAATGAGTGTTGGCATGGTTAACATCCGGTCCGGCTCACAATGTCGCCGATAGGGTTTCGCGGCGCGATGACAGTCAAACAGACTTTTTTGGTGGTGGGTGGGGACAGTCTCGTTGGCGGCGGCGTGGTTGACGCCCTACAGCGGCGCAGCCACCCGGTATTTGCGAGTACGCGCCGACGAAACACGCTTAATCCCCGGCGCGTCTTTCTCGACTTTGAGAGCGACAGGCCTTTCCTGGCGCCGGTTGCCGTCAATTATGTTTTTCTCATCGCGGCGGCAACGAACTACGATCGTTGCGAGAAAGATCCGCTTGCGAAAGTCATCAACGCCGAATTGATCCCGCGTGCCGTAGCGTCGCTCCTGGAGCAGGGGGTGTTTGTTACGTTCATCTCCACGAACGCAGTGTTTGGTGGTGACCGGCCGTGGCCGCATGAGGACGACCCGCATGCGCCGGGCATTGCTTACTCACAACAGAAATCCGAAGCCGAAAGCATCATTCGCGCCGCTGCTGAACAGCTGGGCACATGCGACCGATTGAATATCGTGCGTTTGACCAAAATCATGAACACGGGCGTGTCTCCGCTTCCCGCATGGTTTGCAGCGTGGAAGCGGGGCGAGCCTGTGGAGCCATTCTCGGACCTGATCTTTGCTCCGATATCGATAAGATTCGTGGGGGAAGCGCTTGCAACGATTGGCGAACGCCACATTGCCGGCAATCTTCATCTGTCGGGAGCTGACAACGTCACCTACGTCGAACTTGCCCATGCTCTTGCCCGGCGGCTTGGTGTCGATGCAGACTTGATCCGGCCTACGACATCCGTCGAGAAGGGTGTGAACATTCCGTTCAAGCCACGCTTCAGCGGTTTGGGAATGACCAGAACTACAGAGTTGAGCGGTATAAGGCCGCAACCGCTCGACCATCTTGTTGATGATCTGATTGCGGACATGAATGAATGACGGAGGAATTTATTGATGGCGGCGACACTTTCCCGTCGGCAAACGTGCCGATTATGCGACTCGAAAAACGTCGAGCGCGTTGTGAACCTCGAACCGATTCCGCTGTCAGAAAACTATTCGACCGACCGCGATATCGCGGCCAATTCGGCGCGATTTCCTGTCGACGTCTATATGTGCGCCGACTGCGGGCATGTGCAGCATTTGGATATCATCGACCCGAAGGATCTATGGGAATCCTATAGGTACTTTTCCGGCAACGCGAAGGGGATGCCGGAACATTTCCGTCGGATGGCCGAAAAGATGATGCGGAAAGCCCAGGCACCCAAGGGATCGCTCGTCATCGATATCGGCAGCAATGACGGCTCGTTGCTCAAGCTATTCAAGCAGGTTGGCCATCGAGTGCTTGGCATCGACCCTGCAACCGATGTTGCGGAGCAGGCGAACGCATCAGGTATTCCGACGATCCCATCATTGATGGCACTCGAACTTGCGCGGAAGATCCGCGAAGAGCACGGACCGGCGCACATAGTCTGCGCCTACAACGTATTCGCTCACGACGACAACCTGGCCGGTATAGCCGAAAGCGTGCGTACGGTGCTCGCCACTGACGGCTTATTCTTTTTCGAGGCTCAATATCTCATGGACATCGTCGAAGGTGCGCTCGTTGCCACCTTCTTCCACGAACACATGAGCCATCATTCGGTGAAATCTCTGGTTCAGTTCCTCGACCGTCATGGGTTGGAACTGATCGCGACCGAGCGGACACGCGCCCAGCATGGCTCTCTGATCGGCACGGTCCAGCTTAAGGGCGGGCGCAGGCCAGTGGAGGATTCCGTCACGCAATTGCTCGCGCTGGAACAAGAGCGGCATTTGAGTGAGCCGCAGACGTTGCGCGATTTCGGTGCGAAGATTAAGGAACTACGGGAACGAACCATCGGACTGGTCGCGAAGTGGAAAAAGGAAGGCGCGAAGATCGCGGGTTATGGCGCCGCGCGCAGTGGTCCGACTCTGATGGCCCAGTTTGGACTGGCCGGCGCGCTTGACTACATCGTCGATGATCATCCGCAAAAGGTCGGCAAGTATGAGACCGGCGATGGAGTTCTTATTGTTCCCACGTCGCAGCTATACGAACGGATGCCCAATTACACAGTGATCCTGGCATGGGTGCATTCGAAGAAAATTATTGAAACCAACCAGGAATATTTGGACAAAGGCGGACACTTCGTCGTGCTCTGTCCGGAGGCGCGAGTCGTCGGAAAACATGGCGACGTCAAGATTTGATTGACGGCAGCAACGGTGCGGAGCCGCAGGAAAGGCATAACGTCATGGACACGCCGAAGACCAAGGAAGCGCAATACCAGGTCTGCGTCGAAGCCGCCAGCGAGCGTGGCTATGAGACCCTTGGACTCCGCGGCAGCGAAAGCTGGTATCAGGATCCCAAGCACATCGTCTTTCGGTTGTCGCGTTACAAGTTCGTGTCGAAGATGCTGGCGGGCCGCAATCACGTCCTGGAGGTCGGGTGCGGCGATGCATTCGGAACCCGGATCGTCCAGGCCGAGGTCGGCAAACTCACAGCCATCGACTTCGATCCGGTGTTCATAGAAGACGTGAAGCGGCGGATGTTGCCACGATGGCAGTTCGAAGCGCATGTGCATGACATGCTCGACGGCCCTGTCCCTGGCGAGTTCGACGCAGTCTACTCGCTGGATGTATTGGAGCATATCGAGCCATCGAAGGAACTCCTGTTCCTGAAGAATGCGTTCGCGCCTCTCGACGTGAATGGCGCTGCAATTATTGGGCTGCCATCGCTTGAGAGTCAGCCTTACGCTTCACCGCAGTCGAAGGCGGGCCACATCAACTGCAAGTCGGCGCCGGAGCTAGGAAAGCTGATGGCCGAGTTCTTCTGTAACGTCTTTATGTTCAGCATGAATGATGAGGTGGTGCATACTGGCTTTCACAAGATGGCCAACTATGTATTTGCTATCGGCGCGGGCAAGCGATCCTGATCTGCCGCTCTGGACTTGCACGGCGACGACGCAGTCGAATTTTATGAAAAGGGAAGTTCAGCCGACACTCGGGCTCCATGACGAAGGCCACGCATGACATCGGATAGCGGTTCAGTCCTGCTCACAGCGGTGATCCCCAATTTCAATCATGGCGCCGTCCTTGGCGAGGCCATTCAGGCGCTTGCTGAACAGGTGCCGGGTGCCGACGAAATCGTCGTGGTCGATGATGCGTCCACTGATAACAGTATCGAAGTTCTGGAGCGTTTGAGCCTTAAGTATCCGAATTTGCGCATCGTACAGTTGCCGAGAAATATGGGTGCGATTTCTGCCCTGAATCGAGGCCTTCGGGAGGCGCGCGGAAAGTATGTGTATTTCGGCGCCGCCGACGATCTTACTCTGCCGGGCCTGTTCGAGGCGACGTTGGCGGAACTGGAGCGGCATCCGATGGCCGCATTCGCCAGCTGCGAGGTCGCGGTCGTTGACGCAGAGACAGGGAACAGAGGGGCCCGGCCTCCGGTACGCCCGAGCTACGCGCCGGCTTACTTAGCTCCCTCGGACGTCGCACGCGTCCTGAAACGGATCGATAACTGGATACTTACGGGGACTGCGGTCGTAAGACGAGACCTTCTGGTGGAGGTAGGCGGCTTTGATGCAGCAATGGGATCGTTTGCGGATAGTTTTGTTTTTCGTCGGTTGTCACTCAAGTACGGCTGCTGCTTTATTCCGCAATTGGGGCTCATTTGGCGGATAAACGCCACTGGAGTTTCCAGAACACATGTCGCCGATCCCGTGGCGAGCATGCAGACCTTGGATACAGCGATTGAGTCGATAAAGACCGATCCGGTATTTCCGGTTTGGTATGCGGCGGTATTTGAGCGTCGGTGGCGCTTTGCCATTGGAAGGATTGCGGCCGACGCTCGCCCGATGAACCGGGCCGTACTGCTCTATCTCTCTCCTGGACCTGTTAGTCGCGCCGTGTTGACTGGTGCGCTAAAGCTGGGCGGCGCTGTCGGTCGAGTTACCGCGCTCGGGTGGCTCAGCTTGCGGGAACGGCCTACTTCGATACTGGGCCTCATTCGCACGAGACTAGCCCGTAGTCGCTGGGTGAGGGCGTCTGCCAGATCCCGCACCGGATCTAACGCTCACGCGGTAGTAGGAACTCGACCGATTTCGAACCCGGACACATGACTACGCAAACCATTCAGACAATTGGTGCATCCATGCGGTGCTTACGAAAGGTCGCGAGCTTGTCGCGTGGTGGTCGAGACCATGTTCCAATAAGATAGGGCAGCCATCGCGTTTTCACCCGATACGCCAAGTTAGCCGCGCACTTCCTCGCCCTCGCGCCAATTGACGGAGGAATGGATGCCATCAAGGAACGTGGGTTTAGAATCTTTCTTCATTCGTTGACAGAACGGTTTCCTCGCTGCAACTATGTTCTCAATAAAGCTAAAGAAAACTTTGGCTCTACAAACGATTGAGGCCGACGTGGTCGGCGGAAGGATCATCTAAAAGTGACTGGGATCGAAAATACGATTCTGTCAGACGAGATTTCGCAAGGGGACGATGCGCGATTTTTGAGTCCGGAAGAACACCAAATATTTGAACGGCTTTTTGCTTCAGACTTTACTCTCGATGAGGGCCTAAAGCTCTACCACTCGGTAATTTCGAACGGTCGGCTGTTCCCAAAGAGATGGGAGATGCGCATCCTGGAATTAGGTCTGGCCGCCGACCCCAGTCGAGAGGACATGCGCGAGCGTTTGGCGTTTCTGCGTAATGTATCTACGGCGAAGGACGTGGCTAACCGCCAGGCTCTCTTGGATGACGCCAACCATTTGCCGACCGAAGGCCTTAGCGACGATGAAAAAATTGAATTAATGCTACTCTTGGGGGGCAGGACGAGTCTTGCCTCAGGATTAAAACTCCATTCGTCTCTAACCGCACGCGGTATCCCGTTTCCTATGGAGTGGGAAGAAAAGATTTTGGAACTTGTCCTTGCGGAAGATCCCGAGCGTCCGGATGTTCTTGGTCGTTATCGCCGTATTCTCCTGGCGTTGGGGAAATCTGTCCCGGCGACCGTCGAGCGTCGATATGAGGAGTTGGCTCGCGAAGAAGAATATGGCACCGATTATCAGCAAGCTGCAGCGCAGTATAATGAGAAGACTGGTTTCGACGATACCGAACCAGAATTCCGCGCCCTAGCCGAGCAAGTTCGGGCATTTACGATGACGTCGTTCGAGCGAATGTATGCGCTATATAAGGCGGTAGACTTTATCGAGCAGGCTGGAATTCCTGGAAGCATCGTTGAATGCGGCGTTTGGCGGGGCGGCAGCATGATGGTTGTCGCTCATCGTTTGTTGGCCCTGGGGCGTTGTGATCGCGATCTTTACCTATTCGACACCTATGAGGGGTTGCCACGCCCGGATGAGGTCAAAGATGTGGACGTGTGGGGTAACCGGGCCATCGATGGTTGGCTGCCCCGCCAAACGGGCGACGAAAGCAGTCATTGGGCAGAAGCCAGCCTAGAGGAGGTGCACGCCAATCTGCTTTCCACCGGCTACCCGGAAGCACGATTGCACCTAGTCAAGGGCATGGTTGAGCGAACCATTCCGGCCAAGGCTCCGGTTGCCATTGCACTCTTGCGTCTGGACACCGACTGGTACGCATCGACGAAGCACGAGATGGAGCAGCTTTTCCCTCGTCTCGCACGAAATGGAATACTAATCATCGACGACTATGGCCATTTCGAAGGCGCACGTCAGGCAGTAGATGAATACATTGCCGAGCATCGGCTACCTGTGCTTCTGAACCGCATCGACTATTCGGGTAGACTCATCGTAAAGACCTGTTGAGTTGTAGTAGCCGCCAAGCGGACAAACATCTCGGTCGCCAAGCGCGCCCGACATCGTACAACGGTGAATCTTGATGAGGACTGCCATCCATTAGGATCGAGGGCGCGGCGAAGATCAGTGCTCAATATTTGTTTGAGCTGTCGCTTGCAACCCTGAACCAGATCAACCTCGAGGAGGTGACCAAGTTGGCGATGCGAAATAGGTAGGAGCGTCTCGCAAGAATGCACGCGCCGCTATAAGCTGGCTGGCGGGCGACAAGACGAGGTGTTCGCATTCATTTTTTGTGAAGTAGCGGAGGCTCTTTATTTCCTCCCCATCAGGTCGATGCGATCCGGCGATCACACAAGCCTCGAAGGCAATCGTCGTGTAGTAGGCAACATCGCCATGGCGATATGTGATATGGAACTCATCGCCACCGAACACTCCAATCAGCTTCCTGGGTTGGACGAGAAGGCCCGTCTCCTCCCAGCACTCACGAACCGCTGCATCCGACGGGATCTCATCCGGATCGATGATCCCTCCGGGAAGGGTCCAAAATCCGGTATCGGCCTCCTCCGCTAAAAGTAGCCGCTCCTGTGCATCGAAAACCGAGACGGCTGCGGTCGTGAGGGTGAGAAGGTCATGCCCAACCTTGGCGCGAAGAGCAACTAGGTAAGGCGACATCGGCATCGATTATTCCATGCGAGACTAGACGAACCTCGGCACCAATTGTTAGTCGAAGCCTTCTAGTCGGGTCAACGCCCGCGTTAGGTTCTTCACGTTGCCAATCTATCCATTATTCTGCGATAGACGCCTCGGACAACGGGGCTAACAACTTTCGTGGTAAAGCGCTCGCTAAATCGCTTGTGTGCGGCCGCTCCCATGCGCCGACGGAGTTCGGTATTCGTTGCGAGCTGTTCGAGTCGGACGGATGCCTGATCCGCGTCTCCTTTTGGCACGAGGAAACCTTCGATCTGATCGCGAATAATGTCCCGGCAACCGACGACGTCGGTTGTGATGATAGGCCTCCCGGCCGCGGCTGCCTCAATGAGGCTGCGTGACAGACCTTCGCGGTACGAGAGTAGCATCGCGATGTGAAGTTGTCCCCACATATGGCCGACGTTAGAAACGCGGCCGTGCCAATAGACGCCCGTCCCGCTCGTAATATTACGCAAATCGGCTTCGGTCAGCGTCATCCGATTGGATGGGTCCGTCGCTCCAAAAAGGTGCAGCTCGAGCGGAATGCCTCTGGCGCGAACAATCCTCACGGCAGCAACGGCTTCCATGATTCCCTTGCCACGCACCATCCGCGCTACCACCCCAACCTTGATCGGTCCTCCGTCCGGTTCCGGCACGAACGGATATTCCGCAGGATCGACGCCTACTCCGCCAATAATCGTCAAATTTTTTGCATCAGGCGGTATACCAAATTCCGCCGGGTCCTCGGCATTTTCAAAAATGAATTCGGTATTCCGGCGATTCAATAGCAACCTCACCACTACGCGAATCGCGTTGCGCTGAAACCGCTCTTTGAGTCCGTTGTTGATCCATAGATGAACTAGTCCGGTGGGAGTCAGTGCGACATGCCTCATCCCCGCGATGCGCGACGCGAGGCCTGCCAGCACGACCATGCGAAGTCCGATGCAGTGAACGACATCGGGTTTGACTTCCCTGAGGATCCGCGCCATTCGGATGATCAACATCATATTGTAAATGATGCCAAGATTGCTACGTTCACTCTCCAGCGGAATTACCTGAAATCCGGAATCAGCAAGTGCTTTAGCGTGTTCTCGAATCCTGGTCGCAACGGCAACGCGAAAGCCGGTTTCAAGTGCCACGCCTGCGGTAACACTGAAATGCTCGAAAAAGGCCCAGTCTTCAGGAGCAAAATAGAGGATTTTCGGGGGCAAACGGATTCTTCCAAAGGAATAAGGCTCTTGCCTACCAGCACTTGCAATCCAGGGCAATTACGCTTTATATGAGTTGGCCCGCCCATCAATCGGATGTCGCCGGAGGCAGGTTGGGGCCTGCTTGGATCAGGATGTGGGCACTATTTGGATGGGGCGGACATTGCAGATGAGGGGCGCCTTGTTTCTGGGCATTATTGATTGTCGCTACCTCGACGGGACTCCGAGTCGGGCTCAATCCCGCAATGAGTGTGTTTGAGACGAGAGATTTCAAGGTGATTGTCGATGAGATCCGTTGTCCGATCGGCGACGGACGAAAAATTTCCTTTGTGTCGGGCAATTTTAACGTCGTCCATCCTGGCCACCTGCGCCTGCTAAGGTTTGCGGCTGAACTAAGCGACGTTCTGGTTGTCGGTGTCAGTTCGGATGCCACACCTGGCGTGACGTTGCCGATGGATCTGCGTCTGGACAGCGTGCGTTCGATTTCAATCGTGGATCGGGTGGTCGCCCTTAAGTCCGGGCCGGAGGAGTTCATCGCCGCGTTGCGGCCCGACTTTGTCGTGAAAGGCAAGGAATTCGAGGCTCGCGATAATCCCGAACGAAGCGTAGTAGAGGCTTACGGCGGTCGCCTCGTATTCAGTTCCGGTGAGCTGCGGTTCTCGTCGCTATCTCTGCTTGAGCGCGAGTACACGGAACCCAACTTCTCGGCGGTGAGAAAGCCGCGCGATTACCCGTTCAGATACGCCTTCCAAATGGGTGACCTGCGCAACAGCCTGGAGAAGTTTTCCGGCCTTCGCGTTCTGGTAGTCGGCGATCTCATCGTCGATGACTACATCACCTGCGACCCGCTTGGAATGTCGCAGGAAGATCCGACGATCGTTGTCACGCCAATCGAAACTAAGACGTTTGTAGGTGGCGCGGGTGTCGTTGCGGCTCACGCGCG
The DNA here is from genome assembly GCF_052389815.1 of Bradyrhizobium sp. Lineage (GTDB taxonomy): Bacteria > Pseudomonadota > Alphaproteobacteria > Rhizobiales > Xanthobacteraceae > Bradyrhizobium. Next base: position 26,855 of record NZ_JBQTHN010000083.1, read on the forward strand.
CGGGCTTGGCGCCGAGGTGCGGTATTGCGCGGTTGTCGGCGACGACGAGGCAGCAAAATTTGCGACTATGACGCTGGAGAAGCAGGGCGTTGCATTTGATCGCTTTCCGGACGACAGCCGTCCTACAACGCGCAAGCAGCGTTTCCGCGCTCAGAACAAGACGCTGTTGCGGGTCAATCATCTTCGGCAACACCCGGCTAGTCCGGAAATCCAGACAAGAATGCTTGCGTCGGTCGAGGCGGCGTTGCCGCACACTGATCTAATTCTGTTCGCCTGCTTCAACTACGGGTGTCTTCCGCAGCCGCTGGTCCAGGCCATTGCGGACAAAGCAGCAGCGCGCTCTATCATGATGGCTGCCGACAGCCAAGCTTCCTCGCAGTTGGCTGATGTTTCTCGATTCAGGAATATGACGCTGATTACACCGACGGAGCGCGAAGCGCGTCTGGCGCTGAATGATTTTGAATCGGGCCTTGCTGTGATCGGCGATCGGCTTCAGGCAAAAGCGCTGGCCGAAAACCTGGTGATTACATTAGGCGCCGAAGGCATGTTGATCAATACCGTCAAGGACGACGTCTTTCGAACCGACCGTCTCCCGGCATTCAACGTGTCACCGATGGATGTCGCGGGCGCAGGCGATAGTTTCTTCACGAGCGCGTCGATGGCGTTGTGCGTGGGATCGGATATCTGGCAGAGCGCCTATCTTGGAGCCTTGGCGGCTGCCCTGCAAGTATCCCGGGTGGGAAACACTCCCTTGGCCAAGTCGGATCTCATGTCTGAAATCGACGACACGCGCTTCGATGTCCGCGAGCATACCTGAATGGAGTTCTGATATGCGGGCCTTACTTCTGGCCGCTGGCATTGGCAGCAGGCTGCGTCCGCTAACGGACCGGTTGCCAAAATGTCTGGTTCAAGTGCGCGGCCGTCCGCTACTCGATTACTGGCTCGATCTTGTGCTCCAAGCTGGTATCGAGCGCGTGCTTATCAATACCCATTGGCTGGCACCGCAGGTTCGTGCATTCGTGGAGGCTTCACCTTGGGCCGCCCGGATTGATCTGGTCCACGAAGACTCATTGTTAGGGACGGGCGGCACGGTTCTTGCCAACCGGGATTGGTTTCAGAACCAGCCGTTTCTATTAGCGCACGCCGACAATCTGACCGACTTCGATGTGGCCAGTTTTGTTAAGGCTCATGAGAATCGTCCCAATGGTCATGCCCTGACCATGCTCGCCTTCCGCACGGATGATCCCGGTTCGTGTGGAATCTTGGAGTTGGATCAGCATCACACGGTTCTGGCTTTTCATGAGAAAGTCCAAAATCCTCCGGGTAATCTCGCCAACGGCGCAGTGTACATTTTTGAACCGGAGGTCGTCGAGGGCATTGCCAGTCTCAAAAAACCAATCGTGGACCTGTCAACGGAGATCATCCCAAAATACCTTGGTCGGATTCTGTGCGTTGAAACAGATGGTTACCATCGGGATATCGGCAACCCTGAGAGCTTGCGTCGGGCCAATTCCGAGTTTAAGCAGAGGGCGGGGTCGGGAAAAAATGGGTTTCAGGAGCGTCTCATTCGGGCTTTTGATCTGCTTGCAGTCCGTGAGTAGCTCAGGGCCGTCTGCGACATTGCGTGCCTAATTTGGCTTTGGGGCGGCGACACAATGAAAATCTTTTTGACGGGGGCCTGCGGATACAAGGGCAGCGTGCTTGTTCCAAAGCTTCTCAAGGCAGGCCATAAGGTCGTCGCGTTCGACGTCATGTGGTTCGGAAATTTTCTTGAACCACATCCTGATCTAACCGTCGTAAAAGGGGATGTCCGCAATCCCGACGAGATTGATCTTACCGGCGTGGATGCAATCATCCACCTTTCGAGCGTCGCAAATGATCCGTGCGGCGACTTAGACCCGAAGCTGACTTGGGAAATTAGCTGCCTTGCCACGATGCAGCTCGCCGATCGAGCCAAGCGCCACGGTATTAAGCGATTCATTTACGCTTCGTCGGGAAGCGTCTATGGCGTGAAGGAAGAGGAGCACGTAACCGAGGATTTGGAGCTACTTCCGATCTCCGAATACAACAAAACAAAAATGTGCGGCGAGCGCATTGTGCTATCCTACAAGGACGACATGGTGGTCCAGATCGTCCGGCCGGCAACAGTATGTGGCTATTCTCCGCGTCAGCGGCTCGATGTTTCCGTTAACATGCTGACGATGCAGGCGCTGATGAATGGTCGTATCACCGTATTTGGCGGCGATCAAACCCGCCCCAATATTCACATTGATGACATCACGGATTTGTACCTCTTTCTGCTCGAACACCCCGAACATACTGGCATATTCAACGCAGGGTTCGAGAACATTACGATCCTCGATATCGCCAACCTAGTTGCAAAGCATATTAAGGCCGAAATCGTCGTGACGCCGTCCAACGACCCTCGCAGCTACCGAGTGAATTCCGATCGCTTGCTGGCGACCGGCTTTCGGCCCAAAAAGACCGTCGAGGATGCCATCACGGAAATTATGGGCATGTACTCGCAGGGACGGCTCAAAAATGAAGACCGCTGGTACAATTTGAAGTGGATGGAAAAGGGTATCGTAAAATGAACGCACTTCCGTTTCCGACCCCGGCCAAGCTCTTTGCCGATTATTCCAAGCGCCTGTCGGCAACGCTAGACGATTTCGACTGGGCACCGGTCGAGCGGCTGGCCCATGAGCTGCGCGATTGCTGGCAAACAGGGCGGCAGGTGTTCTTTGTAGGCAATGGCGGAAGCGGTGGCAACGCCAACCATCTTGCTAACGATTTCCTGTATGCGCTGTCGAAAACGCCCGGTTCGGGGTTGCGCGCCCATTCACTCGTGTCCAATCCGTCCGTCATTACCTGTCTCGCAAACGATGAGGGTTACGACCGGGTATTTTCGCTGCAGCTCTCCGTGATGGCGCGCAGAGGCGATGTGCTAATCGCGTTCTCGGGATCAGGCAATTCTCCGAACATCGTTTGCGCAATCGAGGAAGCAAAAAGTATCGGCATGACGACCTATGCCGTGTTGGGTTTCTCCGGTGGAAAATGCAAAGCTTTGGCTGACGTTCCGATTCATTTCGAAGTCAATGACATGCAGATTGCAGAGGACGCGCAGGTGATCATCGGCCACATGTTGATGCAATGGCTGCATGCGCAACGCGGCGACGTCACGCCGCTTAAGAATTGAAGAATCCGTCATGGCGCGTGAGAAATACCTTATCCTCGGGTCAAACTCGTTTTCCGGGGCGACTTTTGCTGATTTTCTGGCTGCCGCTGGCCATCACGTCATCGCAACCAGCCGCTCGCACGAGCCGCACGACGCCTTCCTGCCGTACAAATGGAACAAAAGGCCAGGCAAGGTCGATTTCCAGAGAATAGATCTCAATCACGACCTTGAAGCGTTGAAGTCGCTGCTTGCTCGCGAGAAGCCGACCCACGTCGTGAATTTCGCAGCACAGAGCATGGTCGGCGAAAGCTGGCTAAACCCTGATCACTGGATGATGACGAATGTTGTTTCTGCTGTCCGGTTGCATGATCTGCTCCGCAACTACGACAGTCTCGATCGCTACATTCATGTCACCACGCCGGAGGTCTATGGTTCGACCGAAGGCTGGGTAAGTGAAGAGGCGCCCTTTAATCCATCAACGCCTTATGCAGTGTCGCGCGCTGCCGGAGACATGAGTCTACGGACTTATTTCGCGAATTACCAGTTTCCTGTGGTCTTCACGCGTGCGGCCAATGTTTATGGTCCTGGACAGCAACTTTATCGCATCGTGCCGCGCACGATCATTGCAGCCATGGGCGGGCAGAAGCTGCGCCTCGACGGCGGCGGCAAATCAATCCGAGTCTTCATCCACATGACCGATGTGTCGGATGCGACGCTGCGGATTGCAACATCGGGCCAGGTTGGCGCGACCTATCATATTTCCGGTTACGAGCTGGTGTCGATCCGGACACTGGTAGAAATGATCCTCAAGCGGCTCGGCAAGTCCTTTGACGAGTGTGTCGAGATCGGACCCGAACGCCCCGGCAAAGATACTGCCTATACACTTGATAGTTTCAAATTGCGAACGGAACTAGGCTGGCGCGATACCATTTCGCTCGAACAAGGTGTCGATGATGTCATTGCCTGGGCGGGCCGATTCAGCAAGGACATGACGAAGTTGCCGTCAAAGTATGAGCACAAGCCCTGATGACGAAGCGTCGCGCGATCGGGAGACCATGATGCACGGTTTAGTTAGCAAGTCCGCCGCAAGGGGGCCGGACGTCACCGCCTTAAAAGGCGAGGCTGCTCGCTTGCGCGGCAAGATCATCGATATGTCGCATGCGGCGCAAGCCGCTCATCTTGCGTCTTCGCTGTCCTGTGCGGATGTGCTGGTTGCGGCCTACTGGCACGCGCTCAACATCGATCCGAAGAAGCCAACTGACCCACTGCGCGATCGATTTATTCTGTCGAAAGGGCATGCGGCGGCAGCCCTTTACGCAACGCTCGCAATGAAGGGTTACTTTCCGATCGAGGAATTGAAAACCTATTGTCAAGATGGCGGACGCCTCGCGGAGCATCCGCCGGCGAATCTGTTACCAGGTGTCGAGGCGGCGACCGGTTCACTCGGCCATGGCCTGCCGCTGGGTTGCGGTATGGCATTATCGGGACGAATCAAGGGAGAAACCTTCCGCGTGTTCGCGCTGTTGTCGGACGGCGAGAACAACGAAGGTTCGGTCTGGGAGTCGGCAATGTTCGCTTCCGCCCAGAGGCTCGAAAACCTATGCGTGATCGTCGATTACAACAAGTGGCAGGCGACGGCGCGGTCAAATGAGACACTGATGCTGTCGCCGCTTCGGGACAAGTGGGCGGCATTCCGATGGGATGCCTATGAAATCGACGGACATGACGTTGGAGCGCTCGCGGACGCGATGCGCCGGGTGCCGAACGGCTCTGGCAGGCCGGTTGCACTAATTGCGCACACCGTAAAAGGCAGGGGCGTTTCATTTATGGAAGACGATAACAATTGGCACTATCGCGCTCCAAACGCGGAAGAGGTCGTGAGGGCGCACAAGGAGCTCGGTCTCGCATGAGAAACGCATTCGCAGATGAGCTGACGAAACTCGGCAACGAAGACCCGCGAATCGTCATGCTGTCGGGTGACATCGGCAACCGGCTGTTCGATAAGTTTAAGGACAAGCATCCGCTGCGGTTCTTCAACTGCGGCGTGGCGGAGGCCAATATGATGGGTGTCGCCGCCGGTATGGCGATGAACGGGTTGCGCCCGGTCGCCTACACCATCACGCCGTTCGTCACTACGCGTTGCCTCGAACAGATTCGCACAGATGTTTGTTATCATGAAGTGCCAGTGACGATCGTCGCGGTCGGTGCAGGGATGGCCTATGCCGGCCTTGGTCCCACGCATCACGCGTGCGAGGATATTTCCTTTCTGCGCGCGATCCCGAACATGATAGTGATCTGCCCGGCTGATGCCCACGAAGTGCGCGGCGCGCTGCGCGCCGCCATGCGGCAGGACCGTCCCGTCTATATTCGCATGGGCAAGAAGGGCGAACCCGTCGTTCATTCGGGCGCACTTACGGACTTTGCCATCGGCAAGGCCATCACTATCTCGGAGGGCAAGGATGTCTGCCTGCTATCGACGGGCAATATGCTTCCCGAGGTGATAGAAGCTGCGCACATGCTGGAAGAAAAGGGCATCAGTTCCCAGGTTGTAAGCTTCCACACGGTCAAGCCGTTGGATGAAGCCTGCCTCAGGGGTGCGTTCGGTCAGTTCCGGCTGGTTGCCACCGTCGAGGAGCATTCGCTGATTGGCGGTTTTGGCTCGGCAGTGTCAGAATGGCTCGCCGATACCGATACCAGGCGCCAGAAATTCATGCGTTTCGGCACGCCGGATGCATTCTTCAAGAAATCCGGCGAACAAGACTACGCGCGCGAGATGCTAGGGCTATCCGCTCATCAGATTTCCGACAAGATAGTTCACGCCCTCAACTGAGAAAAATATGAAAACCGAAGCTGCTCTCCTCGTCGCAACGGGGAAACCTCTGGTCTTGGCCGAGATTGAAATCCCAGCGCTGAAGCCCGGTCAGGTTCTCGTTGAGATTGCCTTTTCTGGAGCATGCGGGACGCAGGTGATGGAATGGCGCGGCGACAAGGGCGAAGACAAATGGGTCCCGCATTGTCTCGGTCACGAGGGCACCGGTACGGTGTTGGAGACCGGAATTGCGGTTTCCAAGGTAAAGCCCGGCGACAAGGTCGTGATGTCCTGGATCAGGGGCAACGGCATCGAGGCCGGTGGCACGGTCTATAAATGGGAAGGCAAGAAGGTTAATGCAGGTGGTGTCACCACTTTTCAGCGCCATGCCGTGGTGAGTGAAAACCGCCTGATCCTGGTTCCGGAAGGGCTTCCGATGGACGTCGCGGTGTTGCTTGGCTGTGCGGCTCCTACCGGCATGGGCGCCGTTTACAATGTTCTCAAGGTGCAGCCCGGCGATTCAGTCGCGGTGTTCGGCACTGGTGGCATCGGCCTCAATGCGCTGATGGCGGCTGCGCTTGCCGGCGCGATGCCGGTGATCGGCGTCGATCCCAATCCAACCCGGCGCGCGCTCGCGAAACTTTACGGCGCCACCCACGTGATTGATCCATCCGCGGGCGACGCGGTCGCGGAAATCAAGAAGATCGTCCCACAGGGCATCGATCTGGCCGTCGAGTCCTCGGGTGTGCCGATGGTGATGGACCAAGCTGTCAACGCGACCCGGCAGCAGGGTGGCCGAGCCGTCGTCATCGGCAACGCCAAGTTCGGCGCCACGCTGTCGCTTAATCCCGCCGTTTTCAATCAGGGCAAGAGCCTACTCGGCACTTGGGGCGGTGACAGCCTCCCGGATCGCGATTTTGGCCGCTTCGGACGTCTCCTTGGATCTGGGCGATTCCCGGTGCGTGACCTTCTGTCGACGCCTTATTCGCTCGCGCAAGCCGAGCAGGCTTTGCAGGATCTGGCTGTCGGCAAGGTCGGTCGCCCGCTGATCGATATGTCACTGCGGTAAGGCAAGAACGCCATGCGGATCGGGATCGACTTCGATAATACGATCGCTTGTTATGATGGCGTCTTTCACGCAGCAGCTTTGGAAAAAGGCCTGATCCCGGCCTCGCTCGGCCGCGACAAGAACAGCGTGCGCGACCATCTCAACAACTCCGGCCGGAAGGACGATTTCACGGAGCTACAAGGTTATGTCTACGGCGAGCGGATGGAATTGGTTTCGACTTATCCAGGCTTAGCGGGCTTCGTCGCGGCGGCGCGCGGCGCCGGGCACACCCTGTTCATCGTCAGCCATAAAACGAAACATCCGATCTTGGGGCCGAAGCACGATATGCATGCGGCGGCGCGCGGGTTTTTGTCCGCGCAACGACTGTTGGGGCCCAATGCAGACCAGATCGATCCCGCCAACGTGTTTTTTGAAATAACCAAGGAGGAAAAGGTGGCGCGCGCCGCCGAACTCCGCTGCGACGTCTTTATTGACGACCTGCCGGAGATTCTCGCGATGCAGGGCTTTCCCGCGGGCATGCGCCGCATCCTGTTCGATCCGGAAGGTCAGTTCGCCGGATCGAATGGCTTCGACCGGCTGACCTCGTGGGCCGCGATAGCGGCGGATTTGAACCGTGAGCGGGTCTGACGCAATCATCGATCCAGCGCTGCGCGACGTCGCGGGCCGTCTGGCGTCTGCCGCGGGCAGGGGGCGGGTTTCCAATCTTTCACGGCTCGCGGGCGGCAAGAATAACCAGGTCTATCGCGTGGACCTGGAGGGAAGCGAGCCGCTGGTACTGAAGCGCTATTTCAGCGATCCGCGCGACCCTCGCGATCGGCTGGCGGCCGAGTGGGGCTTTCTGCAGCACGCATGGTCGCGCGGCGTGCGCACGATCCCGCAGCCTCTGGCGAGCGAACTGGCCTCCCGGACGGGCCTCTACACCTTTGTGCCGGGCCGAAAACTCGGTCCCTCTGAAATCGGTGCACCGGAGGTCGATGCGGCGATCGACTTCGTTCTCGCCGTCAACGGGTCGCCACGCGATCCGCTGGCACTTGCGCCCGGCTCGGAAGCCTGCTTCAGCCTCGCCGAGCACCTCGATACAGTGGAACGGCGTGTCGCACGGCTTCGCGATCTCGATCCTGAAGCGCCTTATACCGGGGATGCGCGACGGTTTGTCGCGGAAATGCTGTTACCCACCTGGATCGCGGCGCGAAAGCGGATTGCCGGCGCTGCCAACGCCGCCGGGTTGTCGTTCGACAAGAGGCTTAGGCCCGAAGATTGCTGCCTGTCGCCATCCGATTTCGGCTTCCACAACGCGCTCTCGTACGGCGCTGACAAACTCACGTTCCTGGATTTCGAATATGCCGGTCGCGACGATCCGGCCAAGCTGGTGTCGGATTTCTTCTGCCAGCCGGAGATCCCTGTGCCGCTATCTTTTCACGGACATTTTGTGACGCGCCTTGCCGATGGTCTCGGGCTTGATGAGGGCAGCCGGACGCGTTGCCGGATTCTGCTCGACGCTTATCGCATCAAGTGGACCTGCATCATTCTCAATGATTTCCTGCCGCTGGGCGCCGCACGCCGCGCCTTCGCCGATGCCGGCCTGTGGGCCGCGCGTTGCGCAACCCAGTTGGCAATGGCCCAGGCTAACGTCGCCGGCATGGCGGCCTGATCAATCCACGACCTCATGAGGACTTGCTAATGGCCTACCGTGAATTCGTCAATCTGGTTCACAAATCCACCAAGCGTGATTACCTCGCGCGCGTTACCCAGCGCGACAAGGCAGACGTGGCCGATCTGGCGGTCAAGTTCGACTTCGATTATTGGGACGGAAGCCGCGAGACCGGCTACGGTGGCTACAAATACGACGGCCGCTGGCGCAAAGTGGCAGACGCGATGGTGGAGACCTACGGCATTAAGCCAGGCATGCGTGTGCTCGACGTCGGCTCCGGAAAAGGATTTATCCTCCACGACTTCCTCGAAAGCGTTCCCGGCATCGAGGTCGCCGGCATCGATATCTCGAGCTATGGCGTCGAACACACCATGGAAGACGTCAGGCCATTCTGCCAGGTTTGCTCAGCTACAAAGCTTCCGTACGCTGATAAGTATTTCGACCTCGTTATCTCAATCAATACGCTACATAATTTGTTCAACTACGATCTCGATTCCGCATTTAGGGAAATCGAGCGGGTCGGGCGGGGTGCGAAGTACATTTGTGTCGAGGGTTATCGCAACGAACGCGAGAAGGTGAACCTGATGTATTGGCAGCTGACCTGTCGGGCTTTCCATACGCCGGAAGAATGGGACTTTATTTTCAAGCAGACCGGTTATATCGGCGATCACGAATTCATCTTCTTCGAGTGATTGCCAAGGCTCCCAGTTCGATGCTTCTTTCCAAATGGCGCGATCCTGTAGCGTGGTTTCTGTACGTCGATTTGCTCGCCGTTCTGGCTGCGGCATTGTTGCCCTGGTCCACGACCGGGTTCGCCATCTTGCTGGTGCTTTGGCTGCTCGCGCTGATTCCGCTAATCCCGACACTGGACGTGGGCGCGTTCTTACGTCTGCTATCGCGCCCGATCTGTCTGTTACCCCTTGCCATCTTCGTTCTGGCGGTCGTCGGGACGCTTTGGGCAGATGTTCCGTGGCAGGCGAGGCTTCATGGCATCAAGCCAGTGGCCAAGTTACTGGTAATACCGTTCTTACTTTACCATTTCGAGCGTTCACAGCGTGGCAGCTGGGTCTTCGCTGCCTTTCTAGCTTCCTGCGCATTGCTGATGGGCCTCTCATGGATTGTGCTGTTTGCGCCTGAGTTGAAACTGACGGCTACCAAAAATGCTGGCGTACCAGTCAAGAACTATATCGATCAGAGCCAGGAATTCGCGCTTTGTATGGTGGCACTGGCGCCTTTGGTCATCACTTTGTACAAACAACACCGCTATGTAATAGCGGCAGCCTGCACGGCTCTTGTGCTCGCTTTCTTTACCAATATGGCGTTCGTGGTATCGGCACGTGCGGCGCTGATCTATGTTCCGGTGCTGCTCATTGTTTTTGCCATCGTGCATCTCGACCGACGCAAATCAGCACTGCTGTTAGTAGGCATCATCGTGACCGCAACAGCTATCTGGTTCACCTCGCCGTATTTGCGGGGCCGAATCAAGGACATCGCATCCGAATATCAATTTTATCAAGAGAATGTCCCATTCTCGACCGGGCAGAGGCTCAAATACTGGCAAAAATCGGTCAGTTTTTTTGTGGTCGCGCCGATCTTCGGCAACGGGACCGGCTCGATCATGCAATTGTTCGAGCGTGACGCGGTTGGACAGACCGGGCTTGCTGCTGAGGTCACCGGAAACCCGCATAATCAGACACTCAACGTCGCAGTTCAATGGGGCATGACCGGGATCGCGGCGTTGTATGCAATGTGGCTGGTTCACCTGTTTTTATTTCGCGGAGATGGGTTGGCGAATTGGATAGGGCTGCTGGTCGTAGTGCAAAATGTTGTGAGTTCGCTGTTCAATTCACACCTGTTCGATTTCCATGAAGGATGGATGTACGTCCTGGGTGTCGGTATCGCGGGCGGCATGAGCTTGAGGGCGAGACAACGCGAAGCGTATAGAGTGCCAGGGCACCAGGACTCCGGCAGAAGCGTTCGGGATGATCAAAGGTTCTCTCAAAACTAAACTCTAGGTGCGCGGTGGATTGAGGGTCGCGGGAAGACACAATAGGAATTACACAACAATTTCAATAACATATGAGTTCGTAGTTTTATTCTGAATGGCGCACCCGACACGATTCGAACGTGTGACCTTTGCCTTCGGAGGGCAAGGTTGAGCCTTCAGGCGACCGCCTGAAACAAAAGTCTGACATGACTGCACGTCCCCGCCAACCTCACACACGTCTTATGTCGGTAGCACACGATATGTCCGGTTTAGGTAGCACACGATCTGTCCGGTATTTTGGCCCTTTTGGTTGGGGTTGGGATGCGCCGGACAGAAGCTCGACAAGGTGTGCGAATGATCAAGTTTCTG
>NZ_JBQTHN010000084.1:0-19630 GCF_052389815.1 Bradyrhizobium sp.
CATGCGCACCATCGTGCGCGGCGTGGTACGCAATCCCAAGACCCTGAATGCGCTCGTCTCCACCGGCATCGATTTCAACCGCGCGCTGCGCTCGCTGCGCGGCTGCCGCGGCTTCCTGATGGGCGGCGGGAGCCTGGTTTCGGGAAACGCCTGAACTTCCCACGCGCAATGAAAAAGGCCCGGGCGATGTCCGGGCCTTTTCGATTTTCCGCTGATCTCGCCGATCAGGCGGCCGTCGAGGCGGCCTTCTGCTGGGTGAGCTTGTCGGCCTTCTGCTGGGCGGCGACCGTCTCGTCGCGGCGGATCTCCGACAGCTTCTTCTCCACCTGCTCGGCGAAAACGTACTGCGCCGGACGCTGCTTGCTGAGGTCGATTTCCGGCGCCATGGGACCGGCAGTCCGGACGCCGCGCAGCGCGACCCAGGCCGCCTTCAGCGGGTTGTTCAGCGCCGCGGTTGCCGCCGTCGGCTCGTAGCCGCAATGTGCCATGCAGTTGGCGCATTTTTCGTAACGGCCGGTGCCGTAGGAATCCCAGTCGGTGGTCTCCATCAGCTCCTTGAAGGTCTTCGCATAGCCTTCGCCGAGCAGGTAGCAGGGCTTTTGCCAGCCGAAGATATTGCGCGCCGGCATGCCCCACGGCGTGCACTCATATTCCTGGTTGCCGGCGAGGAAGTCGAGGAACAGGCCGGAGTGCATGAAATTCCACTTCTTGCCCTTGCCGAGCGCGAAGACGTCGCGGAACAGCTGCTTGGTCTTGGTGCGGTTGAGGAAGTGCTCCTGGTCCGGCGCGCGCTCATAGGCGTAGCCCGGCGACATCGACACCCCGACGCCGAGCTCGGTGGTGAGGTCGAGGAACTTTGCGATCTCTTCCGCCGGGTGGTTGTCGAAGATGGTGGCGTTGACGTTGACCGTGAAGCCGCGTTCCTTCGCCGCCTTGATCGCCGAGACCGCGCGGTCGAACACGCCCTTCTGCGACACCGCCTTGTCGTGATGGTCGCGCAGGCCGTCGAGATGCACGGAGAAGAACAGATAGGGCGAGGGCTCGAACAGGTCGAGCTTCTTCTCCAGCAGCAGCGCGTTGGTGCAGAGCGAGACGAACTTCTTGCGCGCGACGAGGCCGCGCACGATCTCGCCGATCTCCTTGTGAATCAGCGGCTCGCCGCCGGGGATCGCCACCATCGGCGCGCCGCACTCGTCGGCCGCGTCCCAGCATTCCTGCGCCGTCATGCGGCGGTTCAGGATGGCATCCGGATAATCGATCTTGCCGCAGCCGACGCAGGCGAGGTTACAGCGGAACAGCGGCTCCAGCATCAGCACGAGGGGGTAGCGTTTGCGGCCAAGCAGTTTCTGCTTGAGCAAATAGCCGCCGATACGCATTTCCTTGAAGAAGGGTATTGCCATTTCGAAGCGTTCTTTCTTGCACTTGGATCGTCAAAAGTTGAGTCAGCCCGCAGTCAGTTCGGCCGGCAGCCGGAATTCGATGTTCTCTTCGCGCCCGGGCAGCACCGACACCGTCACCGGTCCGATGCGCCGCAAGGCCTCGATCACGTCGTCGACGAGCACTTCCGGAGCCGAGGCGCCGGCGGTGATGCCGACGGCCTTGGCGTTCCTCAGCCACTCTTCATTAAGCTCGCTGCCATCGGCAATCAGGTAACTCGGAACGCCTACTTCCGTGCCGATCTCGCGCAGACGGTTGGAATTGGAACTGTTGGCGGCGCCCACCACCAGGATGACGTCGACGAGCTTGCTCAGGTCCCTTACCGCAGATTGGCGGTTCTGAGTCGCATAGCAGATATCCCGGGTGTCGGGGCCTTGAATGTCTGTAAAACGCGCGTGAAGGGCGGCGATAATGTCCCTGGTGTCGTCTACGCTCAGGGTGGTCTGGGTGATGTAGGCGACCGGAGTATTGTTGGGCAGCGTCAGCGCGGCCACCTCGTCCACGTCTTGGACCAGGAGGACCGGTCCGGGAACCTGGCCCATGGTGCCCTCGACCTCGGGATGGCCTGCGTGGCCGATCAGGATCAGCGAGCGTCCCTTGGACATGTAGCGCTTGCCCTGATTGTGAACTTTCGTGACCAGCGGGCAGGTGGCGTTCAGCACCGGCAGGTTCCGCGCAGCAGCCTCTTCCTCGACCCTGCGGGCCACGCCATGGGCGGAAAACACGGTCACCGCGAGCGGGGGAACCTCCGAGAGGTCCTCGACGAAGATCGCGCCTTTATTCTTGAGGCTCTCGACCACGTATTTGTTATGCACGATCTCGTGCCGGACATAGACGGGCGGGCCGTACTTCTCGAGCGCGCGCTCCACAATCTCGATGGCGCGCACGACCCCGGCGCAAAAGCCGCGGGGCTGCGCGAGATACACTTCCATAGGACGACCGTCGTTACGCAAGCTGCACCACACTCATGTTTGAAGCCTCCATGCGGCCGGATATCTGCAACATCCGCACCATCAGGGTTCCCGCGCCCGGTTCCTGGTTCCCGAGGCATGGAAGCACACGGCTTTGTGTCAAAAAATAAGTCCCGGGGAAAGCCGGATTGCGAAAGGGCCGCATCCGCAGGGTTAACTTGGAGGTATCATAGTAAAGTTAGATCGGTTCTACGCTCGCTGAATCGTCACTTTTCCGCCTGACAGGGCGGGCTATACCAACGCGCTCAACGCCATTTGGGTCGGTTTCGCCGTTGTCGGCGCGCGTCCCGAAAGTAACCAAAACAAGCATTAGGTGGGCCAAGGGAACTCCGCTAGATAGCGGGCGTTTCCGGCCAGCCCTTACCACCAGAAAGAAACGACGTGCTGACGAATATTGTTGTCTCGATTGTCAAGGCCTGTACGCGCTTCGCTCCTTTCGTCCTGATCCTCTCGCTCGTCCTTGCGGTTGCCTCGAGCATCTATGCCGCGCGCCATTTCGCCATCAATACCGACATCAACAAGCTGATCTCGCCGGATCTCGACTGGCGCAAGCGGGACATCCAGTTCGAGCAGGCGTTCGATCGCGAGAAGCTGATCCTGGCCGTGGTCGAGGCCCCGACGCCGGAGCTCGCCGGCGCCGCCGCCAACGCGCTGTCCGAAAAGCTCAAGACCGACACCAGGAATTTCGAGGCGGTGCAGCCGCTCGGCGCCGGCGAATTCTTCTCCCGCAACGGGCTCCTCTTCCTGCCGACGGAAGAGGTGGCGCGGACCACGGGCCAGCTGGAAGCCGCCGCGCCCCTGATCGAGATCATGGCGGGCGATCCCTCGATCCGCGGCCTGACCGGCGCGCTCGAGACGGGCCTTGCCGGCGTCAAGCGCGGCCAGGCCAACCTCGACAATGCGGCACGGCCCTTCACCTATGTTTCCGAGACGGTCGAGAAAGTCCTCGCCAAGCAAGACCCGGCGTTCTCCTGGCGTGAGCTGGTGAGCCCGAAGCCGCTCACCGACGGCGACAAGCGCTCCTTCATCGAGGTCAAGCCGATCATCGACTATGAAGCGCTCGAGCCCGGCAAGAACGCCACCGACGCGATCCGGAAAGCCGCGGCCGATCTGAAGTTCGCCGAGGATTACCACGCCCGGGTCCGGCTCACCGGTCCGGTCCCGATTGCGAACGAGGAATATTCGACGGTCCAGGAAGGCGCCATCGTCAACGGCCTCGGCACGGTCCTCGTCGTGCTGGTGATTCTCTGGCTGGCCTTGCATTCGGCGAAAATCATCTTCGCCGTGTTCGTCAACCTGTTCATCGGCCTTGCCATCACCACCGCGGTCGGACTGTGGCTGGTGGGATCGCTCAACCTGTTGTCGATCGCGTTCGCGGTGCTGTTCGTCGGCCTGGGCGTCGACTTCGGCATCCAGTTCAGCGTGCGCTACCGTTCCGAGCGCTTCAAGAACGACAACCTGGCCGAAGCGCTGGCGGAAGCGGCGCGGCGTTCCGCGGTGCCGCTCTCGCTTGCGGCGATGGCGACTGCCGCCGGATTCCTCTGCTTCCTGCCGACCGATTACAAGGGCATCGCCGAGCTCGGCAAGATCGCCGGCGCCGGCATGGTGATCGCCTTCATCTCCAGCATCACAGCGCTGCCGGCGCTGCTTACGCTGCTCAATCCGCCCGGCGAGAGCGAGCCGGTCGGCTATGCCTTCCTCGCACCCATGGACAAGTTCCTGGAGGATTACCGTGTGCCGATCATCGTCGGCACGCTGCTGATCGCCATTGCGGGCCTGCCGCTGCTCTACTTCATGAAGTTCGACTTCAACCCGATCAACCTGCGCAATCCGCACGTCGAATCGATCGCCACCTTCCTCGATCTGCGCAAGGATCCGAACACCGGCGCCAACGCCATCAACGTGCTGACCAACTCGGAAGCCGATGCCAGGAAGATCGAGGCAAAGCTCGAGAAGCTGCCGGAAGTCGCCAGCGTGCGCTCGATCGACAGCTTCGTGCCGGAAGACCAGCCGGCCAAGCTCAAGCTGATCGAGAAGGCCGCGAAGGTGTTGATGCCCGTCATCAATCCGGAGTCCGTCGACCCGGCGCCCACAGATTCGGAGAACGTCGAGTCGCTCAAGAGTTCGGTCGACGCGCTGCGCAGGACGGCCGGCGACGGCAAGGGACCGGGCGCGGTCGCCTCGCGCCGGCTTGCGGATGCGCTGCAGAAGCTCGCCGATGCCGATCAGGCGATGCGCGACAAGGCGCAGGACGTGTTCGTCTCGCCGCTCAAGGTGACGCTCGACGGCATGAAGGCGCTGCTGACGGCGCAGCCGGTGACGGCCAAGAACCTGCCGCCGGAACTGGTGAACGCCTGGAAGTCCAGGGACGGGTTGATCCGCGTCGAGGCGCTGCCGAAGGGCGACCCCAACGACAACGACAACCTGCGCCGGTTCGCCGACGCCGTGCTGGCGGCCGAGCCGACCGCGATCGGCGGGCCGGTCTCGATCCTGAAATCCGGCGACACCATCGTGAAGGCATTCATCCACGCCGGCATCTGGGCGCTGGTGGTGATCAGCCTGCTGCTCTGGATCACGCTACGCCGCTTCTCCGACGTGCTGATGACGATGGTGCCGCTGCTGGTGGCGGGCGCCGTGACGATGGAAATCTGCGTGCTGATCGGGCTGCCGCTCAACTTCGCCAACATCGTCGCACTGCCGCTGCTGCTCGGCATCGGCGTCGCTTTCAAGATCTATTATGTAGTGGCGTGGCGCTCGGGCAGGAACAACCTGCTGCAGACGTCGCTGACCCGCGCGATCTTCTTCAGCGCGCTCACCACGGCGACCGCGTTCGGCAGCCTGTGGCTGTCGAGTCATCCGGGCACCGCGAGCATGGGCAAGCTGCTCGCGCTCTCGTTCGTGATCACGCTCGCGGCGGTGCTGTTGTTCCAGCCCGCGCTGATGGGCAAACCGCGCGAGATCAGCGAGTAGACTGCGCCACCTCGGGCAGCAGGCAGATGTCGCCGACGGCATCCTTGGCAGCATCCTTTGGCTGGCCGGCGGCCTGCTTCTGGCCGGGCGCCGTCGAGCCCGTGGTCTTCGGGCCGGGGGCGGGCGCCGCCGCCTGCGGCTTCGCCGCGCCGATGTTGTTCGCGCCCTTGGCCATGCTGTTCGCCGGGCTCGAGGCGATCGGCGGACCGACGCGCGTCCAAGTCTCGCCGCCGCAGAGGAAGCCGAGCACGCAGCCCTGAATCTCGAGCTGGTCGTTGCCGACGGGCTTGATGGTCGAAGAATAGGTCTGGCCGTCCTTGGCGTTGTAGACTTGGCCTTCCCACGCGTCGACGCCGGGTTTCTTCTTCATGGCGAGCAGGATCGGCATGCCCAGCGTCGGCCGGCTTTGCCTGGCCGGATCGGGGTTGTTCGCATCGCGCCCGCCCGGCTTCTTCTCCCAGGCCACCACGCCCCACATGTTGCCGCCGCATTGCGCGACGCGGATGTTGGCGACGCCATCGGCGACGCGCCAGTCGCCGGTCGGATCAGCGGCTTTTGCCGAGGCCAAGCCAGCCGCCAAAAATAATCCTGAAAAGGCTATTGTACGGGCAAGCGATCTTGGGCAGTGCAACATGATCAGAACCTGTGCTTTAGTGGCTGGTCTCGAGTGGGGGGCAAAACGCCGCCATCTGGCGTTTTCAGTTGACGAAGCAGCCATCAACCGAAGTAAGTAGCCAATGGCCTTAGATTCCAATTTTGACGTTTCCGAGATGTTTGCGGCGCGCGAATCCCAGCGCAGCGCCATGCATACGCGCCATCTGAACGAGCAGTTCGTGCGCGTCCTGAAGACGATCGGCTATGACGTCGGATTCCGGAAGGGCCAAGGCCAGTACCTCTACGACCGCGAGGGCGACAAGTATCTCGATCTATTGAGCGGATTCGGCGTTTTTGCAATCGGGCGGAACCATCCCGCGCTGCGCCAGGCGCTCAGGAGCGTGCTCGACGCCGACATGCCCAATCTGGTGCAATTCGATGTGTCCACGCTCGCCGGCATTCTGGCCGAGCGGCTGCTGGAACATGTGCCATATCTGGACAAGGTGTTCTTCGCCAATTCGGGCGCGGAGACCGTGGAAGCTGCGATCAAGTTCGCACGCGGCGCCACCGGGCGGCCCGGGATCGTCTATTGCAGCCACGCGTTCCACGGCCTGTCCTATGGCGCGCTGTCGCTGACGGACGATCCGAACTTCCGCCTCGGCTTCGAGCCGCTGCTGCCGGGCTGCACGCCGATCCCGTTCAACGACCTGGCCGCGCTCGATCGCGCGCTGTCGTCGAAGCAGGTCGCGGCCTTCATCGTCGAGCCGATCCAGGGCAAGGGCGTCAACCTTCCGACCGACGAGTTCCTGCCGGGTGCGCTGGCGCTGTGCCGCAAATACGGCACGCTGTTCGTCGCCGACGAAATCCAGACCGGCATCGGCCGCACCGGCAAGTTCCTCGCGGTGGAACACTGGAACGTCGAGCCCGACATGGTGCTGCTGGCGAAGGCGCTGTCCGGCGGCCACGTTCCGGTGGGTGCGCTGCTGACGCGCAAGAACATCTTCGACAAGATCTTCAACCAGATGGACCGCGCTGTCGTGCACGGCTCGACCTTTGCGAAGAACGATCTCGCCATGGCGGCCGGCATCGCCACGCTGGAAGTGATCAAGGCCGAGAACCTGATCGAGAGGGCGGCGAAGCGCGGCGCCGAACTGCACATGGCGCTGACGCGCCTCGTGCCCGGCTACGAGCTCTTGAAGGCAGTGCGCGGCAAGGGGCTGATGCTCGGCGTCGAGTTCGGCCCGCCGAAATCGCTGCGGTTGAAGGCGTCGTGGAACGTGCTGGAAACCGCCAACAAGGGCCTGTTCTGCCAGCTTATCACCGTGCCGCTGTTCAAGGACCACAAGGTCCTGACGCAGGTCGCCGGCCATGGCAGCCACACCATCAAGCTGCTGCCGCCGCTCGTCATCACCGAAGAGGACTGCAACTGGATCGCGACCTCGTTCGATCAAGTGATCGCCGCCAGCCACAAGGTCCCCGGCGCGATCTGGTCGCTCGGCAAGACGCTGGTCGACAACGCCGTGCGCAAGTCGGCGTAGAGTCCGTAGGGCGGATTAGCGACCACGTCCGCCGTAGCTCAACGAGCGAAGGCGGAAGCGTGATCCGCCGCTCTTTATCGTAACCTGTACAAATCATCGGCGGTTTACGCCTTCGGCTGATCCGCCCTACGATGCGACTGACGTTCGACTGAGAGGAGCACACCATGCGCATTACCGGCGGCTGTCATTGCGGCGCGATCCGCTATCAGGTGGAAGGCGATCTGATCGTGCACGCGCTATGCCATTGTGCTGATTGCCGGCGGCACGCCGGCGCGCCGATGGTGGGATGGGCGATGTTTCCCGAAGACGCGGTCAAGGTGACGCAGGGCGAGCCGAAGGTGTACGCATCCTCGGAAAGCGGCCGCCGGCATTTTTGCGCCAATTGCGGCAGCGGCCTGTTCTACGTCAACGGCAGCATGCTGCCCGGGATCATCGACGTGCAGAGCGGCACCTTCGACGATCCCGATCTCGTTCCCGTCGCGGTGCATGTGCAAACCGCCGAGCGCATCGGCTGGATGGAACGCGCGCACGAATTGCCGGCCTTCGAGCGCTATCCGCCGCAGGAGTAGCTTTCTGCGTTCACTCCTGTTGCTGGCGAAATCGTTTTTATGCCGCTGTCCTGAAGGTAATCCTGCCGGCTTCACCGCGCTTGCGATGAGGCTTGATCGTGATCTCCACATCCTGATCGAATGCCGTCAGCATCAGCATCAGCTTTTCCACGGATACAAGTTTGAAATGGCCGCGCAAGAGCTTCGACAGGTCGGGTTGCTTCATTTTGATCAACTTGGCCGCCTCGGTCTGGCTGAGCTCCCGTTCGGCAATAAGTCGCTTAATCTGCACAAGGAGCGCAGCCTTGAGCTGATGTTCCTCGGCATTGGGAAGATCGAGATCGGCAAAAACATTGCCGGAGCTTTTGGTGTGGGCAGGCAGCCTTTTTCTGGTGCTCATCATCGCTCTCCCTTCGACGCCTTGTGAATGATTTCGGCCTCGCGCAAACGCTGTCGGATCAAGTCGATGTGCCGCTGAGGGGTGGCAATTCCGCTCGTCGATTTCTTTTGAAAGGCGTGCAGGACCTACAGCACGCCCTCGAACCGGATTGTGTAGACCGCCCGGTAGGTATCGCTGTCAAAGTTATTCCGAATCTCGAGAACTCCACCGAGCCCTTTGAGGGGCCTGGCGTTCCGCGGATGATCGCCGAGTTGAGCTTCGAAAAGCGCCTGACCGATTTCAGTTCGCACGGCGGCCGGAAATGCCCGGAGATCTTTCCGGCTCGAGCCCACGAAAACGGCCGGCTTGATCGTTCGCAGGAGGTCATTCACGAAATTATAGTAATATATCTATAAGCCTGCGTCAACCGCAGTCCACGCATCTTTTCGAAGCCGTAGCTACCGCGCATCCTCCAAAATCATCGTCGCTGCATTTTCCGCGATCATCGCGGTCGGCGTGTTGGTATTGCCCGAGGTGATGGTCGGCATGACAGAGGCGTCGGCGATGCGCAGGCCAGCGAGACCGAAGAAGCGCAGGCGCTCGTCGACCACGGCGGACGGGTCGCTGGCGATGCCCATCTTCGCGGTGCCGACGGGGTGGAAGATCGTCGTGCCGATGTCGCCGGCGGCCTTTGCCAGCGAGGCATCGTCGTCGCCGACGGAGGGGCCGGGGAGATATTCGCTCGGTGCATATTTCTGCAGCACCGGCTGCTTCATCAGTCTTCGCGTGGTGCGGATCGCGTCCGCTGCGACGCGGCGGTCCTCGTCAGTGGCGAGATAATTCGGCGCGATCATTGGCGCCTCGTCGAGCTTGCCCGAGCGGAGGCGCACGGTGCCGCGCGAGGTTGGCCGCAAATTGCAGGCGCTCACTGTGATGGCGGGGAAGCGGTGCAGGGGATCGCCGAACTTGTCGAGCGACAGCGGCTGCACGTGGAACTGGATGTTGGCGCGCTCCTGATGAGGATCGGAGCGGGTGAAGATGCCGAGCTGCGACGGCGCCATGGTGAGCGGCCCGCGGCGACGAAAGGCGTAGTCGAGCCCCATCATGCCGCGACGGAACAGCGACCAGTAGGTCTCGTTCAGCGTACGCACATTGGACACCTTGTAGATCGCGCGCTGCTGCAGATGGTCCTGCAGATTGCGGCCGACGCCTTGCTTGTCGAGCACGACGTCGATGCCGAGCGGCGACAGCCAGTCGGCCGGCCCGATGCCGGAACGGTGCAGCACCTGGATCGAGCCGATCGCACCGGCGGAGAGGATCACCTCGCCCTTGGTGCGGGCTTCGAACATCTCGCCGTTCTGCATGAAGCGGACGCCGACGGCGCGGCCTTGCTCGATGACGAGGCGGTCGACCAGCACCCTGGTTTCCAGCCGCAGGTTTTGCCGCGTCAGCGCGGGCTTCAGGAATCCGCGCGCGGCGGACCAGCGCCGGCCGCGCTTCTGGTTGACGTGGAAATAGCTGATGCCTTCATTGTCGCCGGTGTTGAAGTCGGGGATTTTTCGGATGCCCATCTCTGCGGCGGCATCGCCGACGGCATCCAGGATGGTCCACGACAGCCGCGGCGCCTCGATGCGCCAGCCGCCGCCGACGCCATGGTGCTCGCTTGGTCCAAGGAAGTGATCCTCCAGCCGCTTGAAGGCCGGCAGCACGTCGTCATAGCCCCAGCCGGAAAGGCCGAGCTGCCGCCAGTGGTCGTAATCGGCGGCCTGCCCGCGCATCGAGATCATCGCGTTGATGGCGGAGCAGCCGCCGATCACCTTGCCTCTGGGGTAGGCCAGCGAGCGGCCGTTGAGGCCGGGCTCGGCCTCGGTGCGGAACATCCAGTCGGAGCGGGGATTGCCGATGGCAAAGAGATAGCCGACCGGGATGTGAAACCAGATCCAGTTGTCGTTGCCGCCGGCCTCCAGCACCAGCACGCGTTTTGTCGGATCGGCCGACAGGCGATTGGCCATGATGCAGCCCGCGGTCCCCGCACCAACCACGATATAGTCGAAATCGCCCTCGAGCTGTCGCATGCTGCCTGTTTCCTCGTCATGCCCGACCGCAAGCCGCGCATCCACGTCTTTCCTGCCTATTACTCGGACGTGGATGGCCGGGACAAGTCCCGTCCATGACGGCTTTGGCCGGGAGTTCGGCATTGCAGCATGTCTTTTCCCGGATGTTGGGCGGATGGCACACGACATGCTAGACATGGCAAAACAACCAAAACGGACCCGAAACTGTCATGCCCATCGTCAACCGCGTCGCCGACCTGCAGCCCGAAATCCAAGCCTGGCGCCGGGACATCCACCAGCACCCCGAACTGCTCTACGACGTCCACCGCACTGCGGCATTCGTGGCCGAGCGGCTGAAGGAATTCGGCTGCGACGAGATCGTCACCGGCATCGGCAAGACCGGCGTGGTCGGCGTCATCAAGGGCAGGAAGCCGGCCAATGGCGGCCTCAAGGTGATCGGGCTGCGCGCCGACATGGACGCGCTGCCGATCGAGGAGGAGACCGATCTTCCGTACGCGTCGAAGGCTCCGGGCAAGATGCACGCCTGCGGCCATGACGGCCACACCGCGATGCTGCTGGGCGCGGCGCGCTATCTCGCCGAGACCCGCAACTTTGGCGGCACCGCGGTCGTGATCTTCCAGCCGGCGGAGGAGGGCGGCGCGGGCGCCGCCGCGATGATCAAGGACGGGCTGATGGACCGTTTCGGCATCGAGCAGGTCTACGGCATGCACAACGGCCCCGGCATTCCCGTCGGCCAGTTCGCGATCCGCACGGGCGCGATCATGGCGGCGACGGACGCCATCGACATCAAGATCGAGGGCGTCGGCGGCCACGCCGCGCGTCCGCACAAGTGCATCGATTCCGTCCTGGTCGGCGCGCAGGTCATCGCCGGCCTGCAATCGATCGTCTCGCGCACCGTCGATCCCCTGGAGTCGGCGGTGATCTCGATCTGCGAATTCCACGCCGGCAATGCCCGCAACGTCATCCCGCAGACCGCGGAGCTGCGCGGCACCATCCGCACCCTGACCGAGGAGGTGCGCAGCCTCGTCGAGCAGCGCGTGCGCGAGGTGGTTTCGGGCGTCGCGCAAATGACCGGCGCGAAGATCGACCTCGTCTATGAGCGCGGCTATCCGGTGACGGTGAACCACCCCGCACAGACCGACGTCGCAACGCGCGTGGCCAGGGAAATCGGCGGCGAGGGCGCCGTCGCCGAGACGCCGCCGATGATGGGCGCGGAGGATTTTTCCTACATGCTGGAAGCGCGCCCCGGCGCCTTCATCTTCTGCGGCAACGGCAACAGCGCCGGTCTCCACCACCCCGCCTACAATTTCAACGACGAGGCGATCGTCTACGGCACCTCCTACTGGATCAAGCTGGTGGAGAATTCGCTGGCAGCGTGACTTCCCGTCATAGCAATGACGGATAAAAAAGGCCCGCGCTGCGGGCCTTTTAGTTTTTGGCCAGGGTCGGGAAGAAGCGGTCGGCGCACCGCACGGCCCCGGGGCTGAAATAGAGCCGCGCAGCGCGCCGACCTCAGTGGGCGTCCAGTCCTCGGGGACGAGCCCAACGGTGCTGAGAATGCGATGATATCATCTATCAATTAAAGGTTGTACTCCGAATTTGCCGAATTGCCAAGATTTTTCGCTGATCACAGGATTTTGCGCGGGAACCCGTCAATCGGCGTGGGCGGAACTTTTCAGCAGTTTTGCCGCCAGCCTGAGATCTCCGACAAAGCGCCCATATTCGCGTGCCCTGGATTCTTCGTCCGGCAGCCGCAGCAGGTAGGAGGGGTGCACGGTCGCCAGCGCCTCCGTTCCATCTTCCAGAGTGACGCTCCGCCCGCGGTTCCTGTTGATCGGCGTGATCTTGCCGAATACACATTGCGCGGCGGTGGCACCCATGGCGACCACGAGATCGGGCCTGATGGCAGCGAGCTCGCGCTCGTACCACTGCCGGCACGCCCTGATCTCCGGCGTCGAGGGCTTCTGGTGCAGGCGGATCTTGCCGCGCGGCACAAATTTGAAATGCTTCACCGCGTTGGTGACGTAGACCTTGTCGCGATCGATGCCGGCTTCGTCCAGCGCGCGGTCGAGCATGTTGCCGGCCGGACCCACGAAAGGCTTGCCGGCGAGGTCTTCCTTGTCGCCCGGCTGTTCTCCTACCAGCATCAGCCGTGCCGGCGCGGGGCCTTCGCCGAATACGGTTTGCGTGGCGTTCTTCCAGAGCGGGCAGTCGCGGCAGTCGGCGGCTTGCGCGCGCAAGGCGGTGAGGCCTTCTGCGGCCGCTTGTGTTCGGCTCACCGGTTTACGGGTCATGGGCGGCTCCCGCGGTTCAATCGCCGGAGCAGGCGGCTCGTTCCTCGTCTTCAATCCTGCCGAATGGACGATGTCGGCGCAATGGCGCTGCCAGGTCTCTTCCAGGCGGTTCGGGTCCGGCGTCTCGGGAATGCCCGACGTGATCGTTACTGCATGACCGTCCCAATGCGCGCAGGCATCCGGCGTGAGGATCGACCAGGGCATGTCGGCAAAGCGGCTGGCGAAGAAGGGGGCCGCAGCCGCCACGATCCGATGCGCGGGCGCAAACCAGGCGACGAAACGCGCCTTCTGCTCGCGGCCGATCTCGCGGAAGCGCAAGCCGGCCTGCATGCTCTTGATGTCGCGCTGCACGGCATCCGCCATCGCCAGAACTTCCGCGACGTCGGAATCGCCGGGGGCGGTGAGGAGATCGTGGTGACGGCAAAGCCGCCACAGCAGGCGATAGAGCAGGGCGAAACGGTTGGGAGCGCGATGCAGGATCGCGAGCCTTGCCAGCTCGACGAATTTCGCCGGCACGCTGAAGGTGTCATGCGGCGCTTCCAACGCGATCGCATCGGCGGCTTCGCCCGCCTCGCGCACCCGCCATGTCACCTCCGAGGGCGGGACGCCGTTCAGCACCAGCGCCCGTGCGGCCCGGCGCCAGCCATCAAAGTCGGTTTCATGCGCGAGGGTGATGGGGTGCATGTCGGCGAACTCCGTACGCTGCCTGAATCTGCTTGATTCCCTTCATGAATCTGGCGAGCCCTAATCCCGATTGACTCTCAGGGCCCTGTTAGCTTTATATTAGAACATATCATGAACAAATGAGCCAGCTTCTGGTTCTCTCCGAGAAGCCGACTGGCCCACTTTCGAGGAGCGGCGACGCATGCGCGCGCGGTCAGCAAAAGTGTGCGCGGTTTTGCGTCCAACCGCGCGCCCCTTTTTGAAAGGCGCATGATCTTGTCGTCAAACCGCACACACTTTGACGGATCATGCGCCCCCGCACGCATGAGCATGCTTGCGTCCCTGCGCGGCAGCATCGAGCGCATCGAGACGCATGGCGATGTCCACGCCCTGAACAAGGTTGCGCTCGGCCACAAGGCTGCCGACGCGATGCTGCGCGGCGGGCTGGCGCTCGCCGCCGTGCATGAAGTGTTTGCCGAGGGGCACCAGGGCGCATCGGCGACCGGTTTCATCGCCGGCATCGCCGGGCGGATCGCGTCGCGAAAGCCGCTGGTCTGGGTGCGGCAGGATTTTGCCGAAGTTGAATCCGGCGCTTTGTCGCCGGGCGGGCTTGCCGAGCTCGGCCTCGATCCGCGCCTGCTCGTCACCGTGCGCGCCGCCGATGTCGAGGCGGCGCTGCGCACCGCGGCCGATGCGCTCGCCTGCGATGCGCTGGGCGCGGTGGTGCTGGAGACCTTTGGCGAGGCGCGCCAGCTCGATCTCGTCGCCAGCCGCAAACTCACTTTGGCCGCGCAAGCTTCCGGCGTCACCGCGCTGCTGCTGCAGGTGTCGGCGCAGCCTGCACCTTCCACCGCAGAAACGCGCTGGATCGTGCGTGCGGCGCATTCGCCGCCGGGAACCCCCTGGAGTGCGTGGGGGGCGCCGGTGTTCGACGCGCACCTCGTTCGCAACCGTCATGGCCCGGTCGGCCGGTGGATCATGGAATGGAAATGTGATGAGTGCCAATTCAGCGAGCCGTCGTCGTATCCTCAGCCTGTGGCTGCCACACCTGCCCATCGACCGCATCCGGCGGCAGCGCGCGCAGAACGTCGTCTCGCGAGTTGAGACGCGGGAGGTGACTGGGCTCCCTCTCCCGCTTGCGGGGGAGGGTTGGGGTGGGGGTGTCGCCGCGAGTCCGGCTGCCCGTATGGAGAGAGCCCCCACCCGTATCGCATCTTTCGATGCGATACGGCCTCCCCCGCAAGCGGGAGAGGCGAAGGGGGACTTCCCGCAAGTCGTCGTGGCCAAGGAGCACAACGCGCTGTTGCTTTATGCCATCGACGAGGCGGCGGTTCGCGCCGGGCTTTCCGTCGGCCTGCCGCTCGCCAATGCCCGCGCCATCTGCCCCGAACTCACCGTGTATGACGCGGACGAAGCCGCCGACCGCAGGACGCTGGAAGACATCGCCGACTGGTGCGACCGCTTCACGCCGCTGGTCGCGCTCGATCCGCCGCACGGGCTGTTCCTCGACATCACCGGCTGTGCCCATCTGTTCGGCGGCGAGGCGGCGCTGCTGCGGCAGCTCACCGGCGCGCTGGCGCGGCAAGGTTTTGCCGTCAGCGCGGCGATTGCCGCGACCTCGATCTGCGCGCGGACGCTGACGCGCTGCCTTCCCGGCAGCATCGTCGCCGATGATGAGGAGGCCGCCGCCGTCGGCCCGCTGCCGGTGGCCGCACTCGGCGCCGATGACGCCATCACCAGGGGTTTGCGCCGCGCCGGCCTGAAAACCATCGGCGACGTCGCCGCGCGCGGCCGGCATGAAATCGCCGCGCGGTTCGGCGCGCGCTTCACCACGCTGCTTTCGCATGCGCTGGGCGAAGGCGATGCGCCGATCAGCCCGCGCAAGCCGCCGCCTGACTACATCGTCGAAAAGCGCTTTGCCGAGCCGGTCGCGACCGAGAGCACGATCTCGATCACGCTGTCGAGCCTTGCCGCCATGCTGGTGTCGGCGATGGACAAGCAGGGCAAGGGCGCGCGGCGGCTGGAAGCAGCATTCTTCCGCACCGACGGCGCGGTGCGCGTCATCGCGGTCGATACCGGCCGGCCGGTGACGCGCGCCGAGGCGGTCGACCGCCTGTTCCGCGAGCGGCTCGATGCCCTCAGCGATCCCCTCGATCCCGGCTTCGGCTTCGATCTCATTCGCCTCTCGGCCGGCCGCACCGAGATCGTGGTGCAGGAGCAGCGCGATCTCGACGCCACCGTGCACGACAATGACGAGCTCTCCGCCCTGATCGACCGCATCGCCGCCCGCATCGGGGGCAAGCGCGTTCTGGTACATCTGCCTGAGGATACGCACATCCCCGAGCGCGCCGCACTCGCCGCGCCCGCGCAGCATCATCTGGCCGCCGCCACGCAGGCCGCCTGGCCCGCGCGCACCGAGGGCGAGCCGCCGCTGCGGCCTTTGCGCCTGTTTGAAAAGCCCGAGTCGATAAAAGTGCCGTTCGCCACCGTCCCCGACGGTCCGCCGCATCACTTCACCTGGCGCCGCGTCACCCACGCGGTGGTGCGCGTCGAAGGTCCCGAGCGCGTCGCTATGGAATGGTGGAGGCAGGAAGGTCACACCCTGACCCGCGATTATTTCCGCGTCGAGGACGAGGCGGGCCGCCGCTTCTGGATTTTTCGCGCCGGACTTTACGAGCGCGAGCTTGCGGACGAGGAGGGCAAGCCGGCGCCCGCCAACTGGTACCTGCACGGGCTGTTCGCATGACTACGCCCTATGCCGAGATCGGCATCACCACCAATTTCTCTTTCCTCCGCGGCGGCTCGGACCCGCGCGCCTATGTGCATGAAGCGAGCAATTTAAAGATCCCCGTCATCGGCCTTGCCGATCGCAATACGCTGGCCGGCGTGGTACGGGCCCATAGCGAGCTCGACAATCCCGCGCTCGAATTCAAGCCGAAGCTTCTGATCGGCTCGCGCATCGTCTTCATCGACGGTACGCCGGATATCCTGGTCTATCCGCGCGACCGCGCGGCTTACGGCCGGCTCTGCCAGTTGCTCACCCGCGGCAAGCGCGGCAGCGATATCGAGCGGGTCGAGAAGGGCGAATGCCGCCTCAAGCTCGCCGATCTCCTCGACTATGCCGAAGGCCAGCTTCTCATCCTCGCATTGCCGCATCGCTTCGACGCCGCGCAGGCCGAAGAGGTTTTGCAGCAGCTGCGCGACAGCCGTGCCGATGGCGTGTGGCTCGCGGCGAGCCTGCTCTATCGCGGCGACGACAGGCGCCGCCTGGCGCGGCTGCATCGGCTTGCGGCTGCCGCAAAAGTGCCGCTGCTCGCCACCAACGAGGTGCTCTATCACCATCCCGCGCGCCATCAGCTGCAGGATGTGCTGACCTGTATTCGCGAGAAGACCACCATCGAGGCGATCGGCAGGAAGCTCGAGGCCAATGCGGAGCGTTACCTGAAACCCGCGCATGAAATGGCACGGCTGTTCCGCGATCTCCCCGAGGCGATCGTGGAGACGATGCGCTTCGCCGGCCGCATCTCCTTCTCGCTCGACCAGCTCAAATACCAGTACCCGGACGAGCCGGTGCCGCCGGGCAAGACCGCACAGCAGCACCTGGAAGACCTCACCTGGGCCGGCGTCGACAAATATTTCGGCGGGCAGATCGACGACAAGCTGCGCGCCACGCTGCGCAAGGAGCTCGACCTGATCGCCGAGCTGAAATACGCGCATTACTTCCTCACCGTGCACGACATCGTGCACTATGCGCGCAGCCAGAATATCCTGTGCCAGGGCAGGGGATCGGCGGCGAACTCCGCGGTCTGCTACGTGCTCGGCATCACCGCGGTTGATCCGACCAAGGTGGACCTGCTGTTCGAGCGCTTCATCTCCAAGGAGCGGCTGGAGCCGCCCGACATCGACGTCGATTTCGAGCATTCGCGGCGCGAGGAGGTGATGCAATATGTCTACCGCCGCTACGGCCGCCACCGCGCCGCCATCATTGCGACCGTCATCCATTATCGCCCGCGCAGCGCCATCCGCGACGTCGGCAAGGCGCTTGGCCTGACCGAGGACGTCACCGCTGCGCTTGCCGATACCGTATGGGGCAGCTGGGGCAAGGGCCTCAACGACATGCAGGTGCGCCAGGCCGGCCTCGATCCGCAAAACGCGATGATCGGGCTGGCGGTCGAGCTCGCCTCCGAGCTGATCGAATTCCCGCGGCACCTGTCGCAGCATGTCGGCGGCTATGTGCTGACGCAGGACCGGCTCGACACTTACGTTCCGATCGGCAATGCCGCGATGGACGACCGCACCTTCATCGAATGGGACAAGGACGACGTCGACGCGCTCCATATGATGAAGGTCGACGTGCTGGCGTTGGGCATGCTGACCTGCATCCGCAAGTGCTTCGACCTGATCGAGAAGCACAAGGGCGAGCGCTGGGAGCTTGCCACCATCCCGCAGGACGATACGCCGGTCTACGACATGCTGTGCCGCGGCGAATCCCTCGGCGTGTTCCAGGTGGAGAGCCGCGCGCAGATGAACATGCTGCCGCGGCTGAAGCCGCGCACCTTCTACGATCTCGTCATCGAGGTCGCAATCGTGCGCCCCGGTCCGATCCAGGGCGACATGGTGCATCCCTATCTGCGCCGCCGGAACGGCATCGAGAAGCAGAGCTATCCTTCGCCGTCGCCCGAGCACGGCCCGCCGGACGAGCTCTACAAGGTGCTGCACAAGACGCTCGGCGTGCCCCTGTTCCAGGAGCAGGCGATGCGCATCGCGATCGAGGCCGCCAAGTTCACGCCGGAAGAAGCCAACGGGCTGCGCCGCTCGATGGCGACCTTCCGCAACGTCGGCACTATCGGCAAGTACGAGGACAAGCTGATCGGCAATCTGATCGCGCGTGGCTACGCACCGGAATTCGCCAAGAACTGCTTCGAGCAGATCAAGGGCTTTGGCTCCTACGGCTTTCCGGAGAGCCATGCCGCAAGCTTCGCCCAGCTCGTCTACGTCTCGTCCTGGCTGAAGCATTATCATCCCGACGCCTTCTGCTGCGGGTTGTTGAACTCGCAGCCGATGGGGTTCTACGCGCCCGCCCAGATCGTCGGCGATGCGCGGAAAAACGGCGTCGAGGTGCGCGCGATCGACGTGTCCTTCAGCTTCGCCCAGAACACGCTGGAGGAGGGGGACGGAAAGTATTGCGCCGTGCGCCTCGGCTTCCGCCAGATCGACGGCTTTCATTGGCTCGATCCGGACGAGGAGCGGTTGAAGCGTCTCCAGTCGTCATTCCACATTGCGCAAGTGCGCAATGGGGGTGTGCTGGAAGTAGAATCCCGCCCGGCCAACCGCGATGGAACTGCACTCCCTCTCCCGCTTGCGGGGGAGGGTTGGGGTGGGGGTGGTGCCGCGAGTCACACTGTTCGTGTGGATAGAGCTTCCCCCACCCGCATCGCATCGTTCGATGCGATGCGACCTCCCCCGCAAGCAGGAGAGGTGAAGATGCAAGCGGAAGAGGCGGAAGTCGACGACTGGGCCGCCCGTATCGTCGCCGCGCGCAGGCGCCGCCCCTTCACCTCGCTGGAAGATTTCGCCCGCGACACCGCCTTGCCCAAGCGCGCGCTGATCCTGCTCGCCGATGCCGATGCCTTCCGCTCCCTCGGCCTCGACCGCCGCGCGGCGCTGTGGGCAGTGCGGCGCCTGCCCGACGACGTGCCGTTGCCGCTGTTCGAGGCCGCCATCGCCCGCGAGCAGCCCGACGAGAACGCAAAGCCGTTGCCTGAAATGCCGATGCCAGAGCAGGTCGTTGCCGACTACCAGACCATCCGCCTGTCGCTGAAGGGCCATCCGATGGAATTTCTGCGCGAGAAGTTTTCCCGCGAGCGCGTCGTCCCCTGCAGGGACGTCAACCACAAGAACGACAGGCGTTCCGTCCGCTGCGCCGGCGTGGTGCTGGTGCGCCAGCGCCCCGGCAGCGCCAAGGGCGTGGTGTTCATGACGCTGGAGGACGAAACCGGCATCGCCAACATCGTGGTGTGGCCGAAGGTGATGGAGCAATACCGCAAGGAGGTGATGGGCGCCCGCCTGATCCTGGTCGAGGGCTACATCCAGAGCAGTCCCGAGGAAGTGACGCATCTCGTGGCGCAACGCCTCACCGACCGCTCGCACGATCTGATCGG
>NZ_JBQTHN010000085.1:0-29774 GCF_052389815.1 Bradyrhizobium sp.
GCCGAAATCCAACCTCAACGCCTGGCGCGAGTTTGCCGGCGATTGCGCCATCGAGCTTTCCGGCGATATCGGCGAGATCGGGCAGTGGCTTGCAAGCCTGCGCGCGCCTCACGCCGTCCGGACCTAGTCGCGTCAATGGTGAAGCGCGCCTGACCTGATCGGCGGCGCGTCTCGCTCCACTCAGGCTGTAGCGTCCTTGATCGCGGCTTCGAAGGTCTTTGCGTCAAAGGCCGGCATGCTCTGCACCTTGCCGAGACCCTGGGTCGCGTACCAGACCGAGAACGCCAGCATCGCCCCCGCATTCGGGGCGTCGACGATGTCGACGAAATCGTAGTAGCCCTGGGTGTAGTAGACCGACTCGATCTTGATGCCCAGACTGTCCAGCTTGGACTTCGCCTTCTCGACCCGCTCAGACTGCTTGCTTGCCCACTCCGGGCTCAGACTACCGAGCAGCACATATTTCATGGCCATCTCCTTGTCGTGTTTGCGCGCGGGACGACTGCAATCATGCGCCGCAGCCGGGCGGCGGCTTTTCGCCGTCCGGCGCGCTTCCTTGGGACACGGAACATTCCGTCCGCCCGATCGGGGCGGATTGCTTCTCAGTGATGCGCCGATACGCTCTTGACATATTGGGCCGAGAGTTCGGCGGTCGCGAACTGGCCGACGTCGCCCAGGCTGATCATGCCGACCATCCGCTTGCTCTTGTTGATGACGGGCAGCCTGCGGACCTTCAGCGTTTCCATGTGGTGCACCGCCTTCGCCAGGTCATCGTCCTCGCGGCAGCAGTGTATCCCGTCCGTCATCACGTCGCGCGCGGTCGTGCGCGCGGCGTTGAAATCCTTGCGCGCCAGGCCTTTGCAGACGATGTCGCGATCCGTCACCATCCCGACCAGGTGATCGTCCTCGCCGATCGGGATGCAGCCGATGTCGTGCGCCTGCATCAGCCTCGCGATTTCGGCGACCGGAGTCTCGGGGCTTACCCAGTCGACTCCCGTGTGCATCACGTCCTTGACTTTCATGAAAGGACCTCCGTTGCAGCAGCCCCCGTTCGCTGCATTATACAGCGGGACGGCTGCGGCTGCACGCGGATTGCTGCGGCTTTCCGGCACAACGGAGGGCGCCGGCGCCTACTCGATGACGATCTCGCCGGTCATGCCGTGATCGGCATGGCTCTTGCCGTCCGCAGCTTTGATGCCGCAGCGCAGGTCGGTGACGCGGCCGGCGGCGACCGGCACGAACCACCATTCGGCGCTTTGCCCGGGATAGACCTCGACCTCGCGGATCGCGCCCTTGAACTCGGCGAGCGTGGTCGGCTTGCCGTCCTTCGTCTGCACAACCTGCACCTTGCGCGTATAGATCATCGCGCTGAAGCCGTGCGAGGTGAAGTAGTGCGGCACCTGGCTCTGGTTGCTCAGCACGAGCTTGTAGAGCTTGCCGGTCTCGAAGCGCAGCTTGCTCGGCACGAAGGCGTGCTCGCTGCCCTTGCCGAGCTCGACCGTCACGGTGATCGGCTCCTGGCTGGCGAGGTTGCCGGCGGCGCGCGTCTCGATGGCAGGCGCCGTTGCCAGCAGCGCAACGAGCGCCGGTGCCGCAGCGAAGCAAAATCTCATGTTCGTCATCCTTTGGTCAGAGTAACTATCGGTGCTCGGCGTCTTCAAACGTTGAAGATGAAGTCGTCCTTGCTGAGTTCGTACCATTGCACGCCGGGCAGCTCGATCCGGTCGTCTCCCACCAGCACGATTGTGCCGCCCTGGGTCGGCAGCACGCGCACGCCCGACAACCCGAGATCGTCGGCAAAGTGCCGGTCGGAAAAGCACCAGCCGTTGCCGCCGGAATGCTCGAACTCGAGCTTGTCGATGCCCGGCTGGAAATCGGTGATCGTTGCGCGGGTGGCGCCGTTGTCGAACACGAAATGGTCGGCGCCGGCGAGGCCCGTGAGCGTCTGCTTGCCGGTGCCGGCGAACAGGAAATCGCCCTGCGGACCGCCGATCAGCGTATCGTTGCCATTCGAGCCGATGACGAGTTGTCTTGCGTCGGGATCTTCGGACTCGACCCCGCCCTTTTGCCCGGTATGCCGCGTGTAGGTGAGGAACACGTCGTCCTGGATGTGCTGGGTGTCGGTGTTGCGCAGGATGATCTCGGCGAGGCTCGTCCCCTCGATCTGGCTCAGCGTCTTTCCGTCAAAGCCCTGGTTCTCGAACCAGAACCGGTCGCCGTCGCGCAGCGCCTCGAACTGCATGGCGATCAGCATCTGAAACGTCTCGCCGACCAGGGCGCCGGGGGCTGAATTCTCGGCAAGGCCGCCGGTCCACAGGTCGATCAGCTCGACATCGTTTCCGAACGCCTCCTTCAGCGCGGCCCGCGTTCCCTCGTCGGTGGTGATCTCATCGATGTCGGTGTAGCGGGCAAGGCCGAGCCTCTCGCGCACCTCGTTGAGCGTGCCGACGCCGAAATCGCGCTCGCGCTGGATGTTGAGGGCGGCAAGATCCATCGCGCCCGGCGGATCGAACAGGAAATTGCGCAGGTCCCCGACGATGCGGACATCCATCGCCTGCGATGGGTCGGCGGCGAGATGGCGCAGCTGACCGTCGGCGCCGCCGTTGGCGAGGAATTCGGACGGCGGCGCGAAGAATATCTCCCGCAGCTCGCGCTCGGTCCCCGACATCACCTCGCCGTTCTCGTCGAGGCTTTCGGTTTCCGCCGACACGATCGAGTGGCCGAAGCGGAAGGCGATGTTGAATTCCAGCGTCAGGTGCGGATCGACGCCGGGCTTGTAGCCGGTATAAGGCGAAATCACCCCGCTGCCGATCAGGTTAGGCAGGAACTCCCTGTAGGTGATGTTGGCGATCTCCGCCGACACGATGGCGCGCGCATAATTGTAGAGCTGGTCGCCTGTCCAGGTCGGATGCTCCTTCGCCAGGCGGTCGACCTGGTAGTTGTGCTCGCGCAGGAACAGCGTGTGCAGCGACGTCAGCGCGAAATTCTCCGCCGCGCGGGGATCTCCGGCCGCGAACATGCCGTTGACGACAGGAAGATTGTCGCCGGCCGACGTCTTCATGTGGCCGTCGGCGGTACGCAGGCTGGCCGCGGTCGCTGCATCTGAGCCGTACACCATCGAGCCGTCGAGCCAGGCGGTGGAGAAGTTGAGCGGGACCGCAGGCTTCCCCGTGCCTTCGCCGGTCGTGGGATCGATCACCGCGCGGGTCATGGGAATGATCGCGTCGTCGCCGAATAGCGGATCGCCGTCGGGAACTTCGATGTCGATGCGATTGACACCGTCGCTCCTGGTCAGCGTCAGGTCGTGATCGATGAACTGGCCCCAGGCGTACATGAAGGCCGAGACGCCTTGCGGGTTCGCGACGTCCGCATCGCCCTCGCCGACGACGACATTGCTGATGGTGCGCGGATTGGGTCCCTCACGCAGCTCGGAAATGCCGTCCTCGAAATAGGCCGGCCCGATGCGGCTGACCTCGGTGCCGGTGGCGTTGAGCCCGGTGTCGCCGAGATTGTTGCCCGAGCCGTCGAAGCTGCGGAAGTTGACGGTGATCGGATCCGGACGGGCGGGGCGCCCATGCGGTCCATCGCCGTCGCGCGGCCCGCGCCACGCACTCCAGTCGAACCAGGTCCAGTCGGGTATGGCGAAGCCCTGCTGATTGCCGTCGATGTCCCCCCGGAACAGTCCTGACCTCCGCATACTCCCACCTCGCTTTGCACATGCGAATGAGTTGCAATCAAAAGCAATTGATAATTATTTGCAAGTGAGGGGTCGGATCAGGGACGATTCGTCGCAGAAGGCTCCAGGCCTGGAGCATCCCGCGCGAGGGCGGGAAGAGCTTTTGTATGTGATTACAGAATGTTGCGCGCAAACCACCGGCCGTGCGGGCGAACAGGGGCTGGATTCAGCTGATCGAGTGCGGCCGCTTCGGCAGAATGGAGCGGGTTTCTTCCAGTCCCGCCTTGCGGGCGGCTTCCTGCAGCGCGTGGCGGAATTCATCCCGCTTCTCGTGCACCGAGGCAATGGCGTGCCCAACCCCGATTCCGAGCCCGACCAGCGCCGCTTCGGAGAGCTGCAGGCTCGCTTCGATGGTTTCGGGCACCGCATCGGTCGCGCCAATGGCATAGAGGTGGCGGGCATGGTCGGCGTCCCGCGCGCGCGAGACGATCAGCACATCCGGCCGCATCGCCCGGATGCGATGGACGACCGCGTCGATCGCGGTACGCGACTGGATGGTGATGATCACGCCGGTGGCCTGCATCAGGCCGCAGGCTTCGAGGAAGCCCTGTTCGGTGGCGTCGCCGTAATAGACCTTGTGGCCGTCGCGGCGGTCGCGCGCCACGCCGGCGGCCTCGTGATCGATCGCAATGTATTTCAGGCCGTGGCCGGCGAGCAGCGAGCAGACGACTTTTCCGACCCGGCCATAGCCGACCACGATGGCCTGTTGCTCCTCGCCGGACGGACGAGCCGATAGCTCGGGGTCGACAATGCGCTCGGCCGACAGCGTCGTCGCAAGGCGCTTCCCCAGCATGCCGAGCAGCGGCGTCAGCGCCATCGACACCGCCGTGACGGCGACGGCAAAGCCCGACACGCGCGGCTCGATCAGGTCGAGCGCTGCGGCCATGCCGATGCTGACAAAGGCGAATTCGCCGACGGAGGCGAGCAGCAGGCTGCCTTCGATCGCCGCCGGCCATGACAGCCTGAACAGGCGGCCGAGGATGACGAGAACCAAGGCCTTGACGGCCAGAAGGCCGACAACGGCCGCGAGCAGCCAGCCGGGCTCGCGCAGGAACACGCGGAAATCGATCGCCATGCCGACCGTGAAGAAGAAGATGCCGAGCAATAGACCCTTGAAGGGTTCCACGGTGGCCTCGATCGCCTTGCCGTATTCCGTCTCCGCCAGCATCAGCCCGGCGACGAACGCGCCCAGTGCCATGGATAGTCCGGCCTGGTGCGCGGCAAGCCCCGCGCCCACGATGACGAACAAGGTCGCAGCGACGAACAGTTCCGTCGAATGTGTGCCCGCGACCAGCTGGAACAGCGGGCGCAGCAGCAGCCGGCCGACCAGGATGAGGAAGGCCACGGCCACCGCAGCCTTGAACAGTGCGGTGGAGATGTGGGTCATGACCGAGCCGCCGCTGCTCGCGCCGAGCACCGAGATGAAGACTAGAATTGGGACCACCGCGAGGTCCTGGGCCAGCAGCACGGAGAAGCTGGCGCGGCCGGCAGTCGTGGTGAGGCGTCCCTCGCTCGACAGCAGTTCGAGCACGATCGCGGTCGAGGACAGCGCGAGGCTCGCCCCGAGTATCACCGCGGCATCGGATTTTTGGCCGGTCAGGATCGCAACGCCGGAAAGGATCGCGGATGTCGCCAGCATCTGCAGTCCGCCCAGCCCGAACACCAGCCGCCGCATGGTCACGAGGCGACGGAACGACAGCTCGAGCCCGATCAGGAACAGCAGGAACACGACGCCGAGATTGGCAATTCCCTCGACGTTTTGTGCGTCGGTGACGGAGAACCAGTACAGGAACGGAACGCTGGGGACCGCAGACCCCAGCCCGAGCGGGCCGAGAACGGCGCCGGCGCCGAGATAGCAGAGGACGGGATTGATGCCGAAGCGGCGCACGATCGGCACCACGATGCCGGCCGTGCCGAGCACCACCAGCGCGTCGCTATAGGCACTGATGTTGATGGATGTGGTCACGATTCCTTCATGCGGCAGCGATCCTCATTAGCAACGGGGATTGTCACGGTCGATAGCAGCTTCGCCCCGCGTTCACCCGATCGCAATCGCCACCTTGCCGAAATGTGCGCCGCTCGCCATGTGGGCAAACGCCGCCTTGGCCTCGGCAAAGGGAAACACCCGGTCCACCACCGGTTTCATGCGGTTCACGGTAATCGCATCCGCCATGGCCTGCAGATCTTCCGCCGAGCCGACGGTTACACCCTGCAGCCGTTGCTGCTGCATCACCATCAATGGCAGGCGGGATTCGGAATCCGGCCGGCCGGCGAGCACGCCGATGAAGGCGATGGTGCCGCCAATTCGCGTCGCGCGGATCGATTCGTTCAGCGTGCCGACGCCGCCGACCTCGACGACGAGGTCGACGCCGTGCCCCGTCTGCTGTCGCGCCAGCCTGCCCCATTCGGGCGTTGACTTGTAGTTGATGGTGACGTCGGCGCCGAGCGCCTTCAGCCTCTCGATCTTGGCTTCGCTCGACGAGGTCGCGATCACCCGCGCGCCGTTCATCTTCGCAAATTGCAGCGCGAAGATGGAAACGCCGCCGGTGCCCTGCGTCAGCACGGTCTGCCCGGGCCTGATGCTGCCGAGCTTCACCACCGCGCTCCAGGCGGTGAGGCCGGCGCAGGGCAGGGACGCCGCCTCGACGTCGCTAAGGTGATCCGGCGTGCGCACCAGCGCCGCCTGCGGCCAGAGGCGGTATTCGCACAGCACGCCATCTAGCGCGCCGCCGAGATTGGAGCGCATCTTTTCCTCGCTCGGATCGCCGCCGAGCCAGCCCTCGAAGAAGCTGCCGGTCACGCGGTCGCCCGGCTTGAAGCGCGTAACGCCCGCGCCGACGCCTTCCACCACGCCCGCGCCGTCGGACAGTGGCACCAGCGGGAATTTCTGCCGCGAGCCATAGCCGCCCTTCACCGTCAGGAGGTCGCGATAGTTGATGGTCGCAGCCTTCAGCCTGACCAGCACCTGGTCCGGTCCGGGTGCGGGCACGGGCTTTTCGACCAGCTTCATCTCGTCGACCCCGCCGGGGCCCTGCAGCTCATAGGCCTTCAACCTGTTTCTCCCTTCGCGGTCGCGCGTGCGCTGCGGTAGCGCAGGGCGCGCGGTCGAACCTATCACGTTTCCGCCCGATCCTTGACCTGCGCCAAGTGCAGGCCGCCCAAACCGTGATAGCGGGGCCGGGTGGCCGAGGGCACAGGGCGGATGCAGCACGAGCACAGCGACGTATTGATCATTGGCGGGGGGATCGCGGGCATCGCCACCGCGCTCGACCTGCTCGACGGCGGCAAATCCGTGCTGCTCGTCGATCGCGACCGGGAAAGCGCGTTCGGCGGCCTCGCCCGCGAAAGCTTTGGCGGGATGTTCTTCGTCGACTCGCCGGAGCAGCGCCGCCAAGGCATCCGCGATTCGGCCGAGCTTGCGCTGCGCGACTGGCTCAGCTTCGCCGAGTTCGGCTCGGAGGACCCCTGGCCGAGGGCCTGGGCCGAGGCCTATGTGCAGCGCTGCACCGCGGATGTCTATCGTTGGGTGCACGGCTTCGGTGTGCGCTTTCTGCCCGTGGTCAACTGGGTCGAGCGCGGCGAATTCCGTCCCGGCAATTCGGTGCCGCGCTTCCATGTCGCCTGGGGCACAGGCAAGGGCGTCGCGGAAGCTCTGATCGCCGCGCTGCGCGGACACCGTAATGCTGGCCGGCTTTCGCTGCGCTTCGGTTGCCGCGTCGAGCAGCTGCTTTCGCACGGCGGCCGCATCGAAGGGGCGGCAGGCGTCGACGAAGAGACCGGCGTGCCGTTCGAGTGGCGCGCCGGGCAGATCGTGGTGGCATCCGGCGGCATCAACGGCGATCTCGACCGGGTGCGGCAGAACTGGCATCGCGATTGGGGCAAGCCGCCCGGCACGCTTCTCAACGGCTCGCATCGATTTGCCGACGGAAGACTGCACGATGCAGTTGCGGACGCGGGCGGCGCGATCACGCATCTCGACCGAATGTGGAACTATGCCGCCGGCGTGCATCACCCGCGGCCGCGCAAGCCGAACCACGGTCTCTCGCTGGTGCCGCCGCGCTCGGCGTTGTGGCTCGACTGGCGCGGGAAAAGGATCGGGCCGCAGCCGCTGGTGTCCGGCTTCGACACGCGGCGGCTGGTCAGCGATATCTGCGCGCAGGAGCGCCAATACTCCTGGCAACTCATGAAC
This sequence comes from Bradyrhizobium sp., assembly GCF_052389815.1. Lineage (GTDB taxonomy): Bacteria > Pseudomonadota > Alphaproteobacteria > Rhizobiales > Xanthobacteraceae > Bradyrhizobium. The sequence continues at coordinate 7,923 of NZ_JBQTHN010000085.1, forward strand.
ATGAAGATCGCGCTCAAGGAGCTCGCGGTCTCCGGCGCCGAGCACAATCCCTCGATCCGCGAGAAGAACCGGCCGGGATTCTTGCGCGATATCATGTTCGGCAATCGCTGGCTGGTGAACGAGATGATAGGCAATTGCCGGGATTTCGTCACGGCAGCGAGCTTGCCGGAACTGGTTGCGAAGATGAACGCGCTGCAGGGCGACGCGGCGGTGCAGCTCGAATCGGTCGCGGATGCCGTTGCGCAATATGACGCCACCATCGCCCGTGGACCGAGCCTGATGAACGACGAGCAGCTTCGCCGCATCACGGCGCTGCGCCAGTACCGGGGCGACCGCATCCGGCTGTGCAAGTTTCAGCCGATCCTCGACGAGAAGGCGATGCCGTTGATCGCGGTTCGCGAGTTCATCATCAGCCGGAAAAGCCTCGGCGGCATCCTGACCGATCTCCACAGCCGGGTGCTCGATGCTGCCGGACGGCCGATCGAGGGCCTTTATGCCGTCGGCGAGGCGGCCGGTTTCGGCGGCGGCGGCGTTCACGGTTTGCGCGCGCTGGAGGGCACGTTCCTCGGCGGCTGCATCCTGTCGGGGCGCATCGCCGCGGCGGCGATCGACGGCAGAACGACATTCCTTGGCGGGTGAGGACACATCATGAAGAGAACCGGAGCCTGGCTTGCGGTGTACGCGCTGGAACAGATCGGCGCGCGATTCACCTTCGGCATCCCCGGCGTGCACACGACCGAGCTGTACGATGCCCTGAACAATTCCAACCGCATCACCCAGGTTTTGGTGACGCATGAAGGCGGCGCGGCGTTCATGGCAGATGCCATCGGCCGGCTGACGGATTCGATCGGGGTGCTCACCGTGGTGCCTGCGGCGGGGCTGACCCATGCCGCCAGCGGCATCGGCGAGGCCTTTCTCGACGGCGTGCCGATGCTGGTGATCTCCGGCGGCCCGCGTACCGATACGCCGCATCGCTACCAGCTGCACCAGATGGACACCCATCGCTTCATGGGTGGCCTCACCAAGGCGACGTTCCGCGTCGAGCGCCATGAGGATGTGGCGCCGACGCTGTTCAAGGCGTACGAGATTGCCATCTCCGGCGAGCCGGGGCCGGTATATGTGGAGCTTCCCGTCAACATCCTGCTGCTGACCGAGGAGATCGCCGAGCTGCCTTCCTTCCAGCCACCGCAAACCGCGCGCGTCGAGGCCGCAGACGACATCGCACGCGCGGCCGGATTGCTGGCAAAGGCGAAGCATCCCCGCATCTTCGCCGGCTGGGGCGCGCGCGATGCGACGGCCGAGCTGATCCACCTTGCCGAATGGCTGGACGCGCCCGTAGCAACCACGCTGCAGGGCCTGTCGATCTTCCCCGGCAATCATCCGCTGCATGTCGGGTTCGGCTTCGGCGCCTCCGCCGTGCCGGCCGCACAGAACGCCTTTGCGCACTGCGACTGCATGATCGCGATCGGCACCCGCTTCGCCGAGATCGCGACCGGCAGCTATGGCGCCGCGGTGCCGGACAACCTCATTCATATCGACATCAATCCGGCTGCGATCGGTGCGAACTATCCGGCCAGGGTCGGTATCACGGGCGACGCGGCGGCGGTGCTGAACGAGCTTCTCACCGCGCTCGAGGCGTGCGCTCCGCCGCGGCCGCCGTCTCCGGGCCGGCGCGAACAGATTGCGCGCGACAAGGCGGCCTATCGCGAAAGCTGGTACCGCCATGACGCCGCGGACATCGTCAACCCCGCGCGCTTCTTCGATGAGCTGCGCCGCGCCATACCCGACGACAGTATCCTCGCGATCGACGACGGCAACCACACCTTCCTCACCGCCGAGCTGATGCCGATCCATGCGGCCAAGAGCGTGATCCTGCCGACCGATTTCAACTGCATGGGCTATGCGGTACCGGCCGCGATCGGCGCCAAGCTCGCCTTTCCCGCCCGCTCCGTGCAGGCGATCGTCGGCGACGGCGCCTTCATGATGACCTGCATGGAGATCCTCACGGCATCCAGCAACGGCCTCGGCGTGGTCTACTACGTGTTCAATGACGGCGAGCTTGCCCAGATCGCCCAGGCACAATCAATCCCGTACGGGCGCAAGCCCTGCACGCAAATCGGCAAGCTGAATATCGAAGGCGTGGCGGTGGCAACGGGTGCGGCCTTCCTGCCGATGAACGACAATGCCGCAATTGCCGGCGTCATCGCCGAGGCCAACGCGATCGCACGCGGGGGCCGGCCCGTCATCGTCGGCGTGCGCATCGATTACTCGAAACGTACGGCCTTCACGCTCGGTGCCGTGAAGACGAACTTCGGCCGCTTCCCGCTCAATGAGAAGCTTCGTTTCCTGACCCGCGCCGCGGTCCGCCACATCGTAGGGTAGCCGAACGCTTGCGTCCGTTCAGTCGTGCATGCTGAACCGCCCATGCATCGCGTCGGCGGTCAGGCGCGCGAACTGCGCGCGGCTCAGATGCAGCAGCGTCTCGTGATCGCCGGCTTCCATGTAGACGTCCGGCTCCTTCTGGATGCTCTCCTCGACGATGCTGTCGAGCCCGTAGCATTTGCCGGCCGCCGGAACCGCGCCGGTCGCGCAGTCCATGAACAGCTCGGAGATCTCGCCTTCGCTGGCCATGTCGACGTCGTCGCCGAGCCTTTCTCTCAGCTCCGCCATCTTGAGGTGATGCGATGCCGGCAGCACCGCGAGTATGTAGCCGCCGTCGTGGCGAAGCACGATGGCCTTGGCGACGCGGTCGCCCGGCACGTGGCAGGCTTGTGCCGCTCGGGCGGACGTCATGGTGTAGGCGTGCGGAATCTCGTCATACTGGATGCTTTCGGCAGCCAGATATTTGTGAAGCGTGGGTGCGATGGTCATGACCTAACCTCCGGTGCGGAATGCAACCATCCACCGTCGGGTCTGCGGCCCCCGCCGCATGATGGGCGGCTGCGTGTTCGATTCCCAGCATAGGTTTTGCCGCGGCTTGCCGCAATTGTTCCGGGGGGAACGTGTGCCGGCGATGGTCAGCGCTGCTGACCTGATGCCGCAGGGTGCTGTCGTCCCCCGCAGGTTCCTAGAACCGCACGCAGGCAGGGCCGATGATCAGGCCCACCGATTGCTGCTCGAAGCGGACCTTGTAGGCTTCGGCGATCGCCTCGATCTTGGCCCGGTCATCGGCGGCGCCGGGCAGCACGATCTCGATCAGCTTGCTGCCCTCGTGCAGGATGCTGCCGCGCCGCGCGTCGCGCCATTGCCCGGTGGCATCGACCACGGTGAAGCCGTCGGGGAAACGCGGCGTCACCTCGCGCGCGACGAAATCGCTCCAGTCGGATTCGCTGACACGGATCCGGTCCACGACATTGCGGCCGAACAGGAGCTGCGCCACCTGCCTCGTGTGCAACGACTTGTCGCACGGAATGGAATCGGTGCCGGCCATCGCCGGCTCGATCGCGAGCAGCACGCCGCACACGACGAGGCGAACGCAGAGAAGCGATTTCGCAACCTCCACCGTCATCGGGCGTGCGCCTCCTGCCCCGTCAGTTCGCGATCATACGGCCCGCCATTGAAGCCGGTTTCGACCGTCACATGGAAGTCGCGTTTTCGTTATGCTGAGGGCGCATGTGACGTGTCTCACCCAGGCCTTGCAGCGGTCGCACGGAATGCTACACCTTCCGGCCGCGCCGCGCGCCCCTTCCATTGCCAACCGATGACGAATCCAGCCGCCACGCCCCAACAGATCAGAACAGCGCTGCTGCTGCGCGAGGAAATCGCGCTGCTCGACGTCAGGCACGAGGCGGAATTCGCCGCCGGCCATCCGCTGTTCGCCGCCACCATGGCGGCCGGCCGCATCGCGCTGGAGGCGGATACGCGCCTGCCGCGCAAGGATGTTCCGATCGTTCTCTTCGACGATGACGAAGGCCTGGTGCCGGCCGCGCGCGAAACCCTTGCAAGGCTCGGCTATCGCGATGTCCGCGAGCTCGCGGGCGGGCTGAAGGCGTTGCGCGATGCCGGCTACGAGTTGTTTGCCGACGTCAACTCCTACGCCAAGGCCTTTGGCGAACTGGTGGAGTCCCGCCGTCACACCCCGTCCTTGCCCGCGGACGACGTCGCCACGTTGATTTCCTCCGGCGCCGATATCGCCATCCTCGACGTCCGCCGCTTCGACGAATACGCCACGATGAACATCCCGGGCTCGCTCAGCGTTCCCGGCGCCGAGTTGGTGCTGCGCGCCGCCAGGGCCGCGCCGGATCCCGCGACCACCATCGTGGTGAACTGCGCGGGCCGCACCCGCTCGATCATCGGCACGCAATCCCTGATCAATGCCGGCGTGCCCAACAAGGTGGTGGCGCTGCGCAACGGCACCATCGGCTGGACGCTGGCGAAACACCGGCTCGAACACGGCGCAGGTCGGCGCGGCGCGATCGGCGTCTTCCACGGTGCGGAAGCCAACGCCCGCGACGTCGCCTACCGCGCCGGCGTTCGCCGCCTCGATATCGAGGAGTTCGCGGCGCTCAAGGCGCAGACGTATCGCACGCTCTATTGCTTCGACGTCCGCGAGGCCGAGGAATTCACCGCCGGCCATCTCGAGGGCTTTCGTCACTACGCCGGCGGCCAGCTTGTGCAGGAGATCGACATGGCCGCACCCGTGCGCGGCGCCCGCATCGTGCTGACGGATGACCGGAGCGTCCGCGCCGACATGACCGCGTCCTGGCTCGCGCAGATGGGCTGGGAAGTCTACGTGCTCGACGGCGGTTACGACGGCACGCTGCAGAGCGGCGCGCCTCTCATCTTGCCGAAGCCCGATCCTGCGCATCGCTATCGCCGTCCCTACGAGGGCACTGACATCTCGGCCGAAAAGATGCAGGCCTATCTCGACTGGGAGTTCGGCCTGGTCGAGCAGCTCCGGCGCGACGGCACGCACGGGTTTTTCGTGATCTAGAATCGTAGGTGGCTCAATCCCACCCAAGCTGCTGCCATCGTCAGCCCGAGTTCAGCCAGTCCTCGGCCGTCAGCCGCTCCACCTCGGAAAAATAGGCTTCGTTGACCTCGGCGCCGGGCGGAGGCTTGTCGGCGCGGAACAAGTCGTGGATATGGCTGGCGAGCACGGATCCAATCGCATGGATTGCATCGTGACGATTGAGGCCCTCAGCCATCAACCGCAACAAGGCCCGGCGGATCGGCCATCGGTCGCCCTCCGCGATCTGGTTTTCCACGATGGCGTGGAAGACGGCATGCACCGTTGAATTTTCCAGATCGATGCCATGGCGTCGATGGTAATGCTCGACGACGTCGATCCGCGTCTGTTCGCCGGCCGCGAGCCATGTTGCCGCATCGGGTTCGACGAGCGGGTCATAGTCGGAAAGGACTGCGTCGTCCTCGAGCTTCTCGGCCGGAGATCCGACGTCGTCCGCCGGGGTAACTTGCCGCGCGGCGTCCGCCTTGCCGAGACAGCACTTCTTGAACTTCTTGCCGCTGCCGCAGGGACAGGGATCGTTGCGCCCGACATCGCGGAACGGGTTGCGCGCCGGCATCGCCGCCGATGGGGGCAACCAGCCGTCGTCCCTATCCGGCGCATTCTCGTTCGAGAAGTAGGTCCAGTCCGAAAGCTCGTCGATGACATCGCCGAACGGCGAGTATTCCTCGCGTTGCCATTCCTCCACCGGCTCGCCGGCCTGGGCCCGCCGCAGGTCATTCTCGAAGTCCGCCGGGGTGGCCACCATTTCGTCGATGAAGCCGTGTTTGAAGGCCTCTCTTACGAGCGGTTCGAGTTCTTCAAGCGCCAGCATCGCAATGGCGGTCTGCCAGCCGAACCAGACCGGACCCTCGCCTTGGGGCTGTAGCTCGCCGTATGCCGCGCGCAGGAAGCTGGCGACTTCCGTCCGCTCGAGCTCGCCCTGCAACACGAGCATGGCCAGCGCATCGAACATGCGGCTGCGCACGAACTCGTCGGCATCGGCGTCGCGGATGATTTCGTAGATCGGATTGGGGTCGCCGTCGAAGACGTTCGCCATCACCCGGTGGCAGGTCGCCGTCGTGGCGTCGCCGAGGATCTCGTCGGCCTCGGGCCGGCGCAGAAAGCGGGCAACATCGCGATAGGCCGATTTCTCCCGCCACTGCCCGAGCAGGTGGAAGGCGATGAAAAGACCATCTTCCTCGACTTGGTCGCGCGCCTCGTGCCGTGCGAGGGCCTCCGCCAGCAGTGGCGCCATGTTTGTACGGTCGTCGGTGGCGGCCAGAATCGCCGCGATGGGCAAGCCGTCCCCGGCGCCCAGTTGGTGAAGCATCTGCATCGACCACTTGCCTCGCGATTTCCTGCCTGCAACCCTATCGCCGTGGAGAGATCTTGCGACCCTTTCGCGGCGCCCGAGCTCAGTCAGTCGAATATGTGCATCGGGCTACCCTACTTCCCCGGCGCCAATGAGACAATCGACACGCTCGCCCGAGCCGTGCTCGCGCTCAACGCCACCATCGAGGCGGCCCGTGCCGGGGAGGCCGGGCGCTTGTGGGCCCCGGCCTCTGCCTGGCCTTCGCCGGGGCCGATGTTGGCCGCCGACGCAACGTTGAAGGAACCGGCGTGTTGGCTTATCTCTGTCCCACAACTGATTTGAGGCCCGCCATGACCGCCCATCAACGCAACCTTTCCGCCGCCATCGATCCCGTGAAACTCGACCGGCTCGCCGAAGTCGCGATCAAGGTGGGCCTGCGCATGCGCGAGGGGCAGGACCTGCTGCTGACCGCGCCGATGGCGTCGCTGCCGCTGGTCCGGCGGATTGCCGAGCATGCCTATAAGGCCGGTGCGGGTCTGGTGACGACGCTCTTCTCCGACGAGGAGCTGACGCTGGCGCGCTATCGCTTCGGCCACGATGCGAGCTTCGATTGCGCCGCCGGCTGGCTCTATGAGGGTATGGCCAAGGCGTTCTCCAGCAACACCGCGCGCCTTGCGGTGGTCGGCGACAATCCGATGCTCTTGTCCGGCGAAGATCCGGCCAAGGTCGCGCGCGCCAGCAAGGCCAATTCGATCGCCTATCAGCCGGCGCTGGAGAAGATCGTCAATTTCGATACCAACTGGAACATCATTGCCTATCCCTCTACGTCGTGGGCGAAGCAGGTGTTTCCCGACGATGGCGAAGACGTCGCGATCGCCAAGCTGGCGGATGCGATCTTCTCTGCCTCGCGCGTCGACCGGGACGGCGCGGTCGCGAACTGGGAGGCGCACAATGCGCGGCTGCGCGAGCGCACCGAATGGCTGAACGGCCAGCGCTTCCATGCGCTGAAATATTCCGGCCCCGGCATGGACCTGACCATCGGGCTCGCGGACGGCCACGAGTGGGAAGGCGGCGCCTCTACGGCGAAGAACGGCATCACCTGCAATGCCAACATCCCGACCGAGGAAGTTTTTACGACGCCGCACTGCCGCCGCGTCAGCGGCCACGTGGTGAGCTCGAAGCCGTTGTCCTACCAGGGCACGCTGATCGACGACATCCAGGTGAAGTTCGAGGAAGGCCGCATCGTCGAGGCCAGGGCCTCGCGCGGCGAGGAGGTCCTGAACAAGGTGCTCGACACCGACGAGGGCGCGCGCCGGCTCGGCGAAGTGGCACTGGTGCCGCACTCCTCGCCGATCTCCAGGAGCGGGCTGTTGTTCTTCAATACGCTGTTCGACGAGAACGCCGCCTCGCACATCGCGCTCGGCCAGTGTTATTCGAAGTGCTTCGTCGACGGTACGAAGCTGACGCCGCAGCAGATTGCGGCGCAAGGCGGCAACCAGAGCCTGATTCATATCGACTGGATGATCGGGAATGCCGAGACCGACATCGACGGCATCCATGCCGACGGCAGAACGGTGCCGGTGTTCCGCAAGGGCGAGTGGGCGTAACGGGCGCCGGGCTGACGTCAGAGCCGGAGACGATAAAAATCCGCCGCGGTCTTCGAGAACAGCGCGGCCTTCTCCGCCTCGCTGTAGGGCGCGGCGATCCGCTTGAACGCGTTGAAGATCACCTGATAGCTGCACTGGCCCTTGTCGGGCGAAAAATTGCTCTCGAACATCGCACGGTCGGGTCCGAACGCCTCGATGCAGGTCTCGATATAAGGCCGCCACGCGGCCGCAGCCTCTTCGGAGGAGGGCGGCTTCGGACGGAGATGGAAGTCGTAACCGAGCAGGCACATCGCAAGCCCGCCGAGCTTGACGTGGACGTCCGGGCATTTCGCGATGTCCTGGATCGAGGCCTTCCACGCCTTGAAGGTCTCCTCGCGCTTTCCCGCGAAACGCCCGAGCCCGACCGGCCCGCCGCAATGATCGAGCACGATCCGCGTGTCGGGAAAGGCGCGCGCCAGATCGGCAAGCTCGCCGATCTGCGGATGGAATAGCCAGGCGTCGAAGGACAGATCGAGCGGCCTAAGGCACGCAAAGCCCTTGCGGAAGGCGGGATCGAGCAGCAGCCCCTTCGGCCTCGTCGCATACATGCCGGCAACCGCAGGTTCGGGATACCAAGCCGAGGAATGGCGGATGCCGCGAAAGCGGCCGTTGCCGGCGACGATCTCGGCTTCGAGCACGCTCCTGACGGCATCGCCGAGCCGCAAGTCGGCATGGCTGACGATGCCGGCGTTGATCTGCGCCTTGCCGTAGCCGCCGCTCGCGCTCATCGCCGCAACGCCGTTGGCGAACTCGACCTCGCCGACGGGACGGAAGGCCTCCGGGCCGCTCGCGCGGTACATCGAGCGGCAGTCGACATAGACGGTGGCGACGATGTTGTGGCCGGTAGCGATGTCCGCGGCCATCTCCTCGATCATGTAGCGCAGGCCGCCGCGATCCCACAGATGATGGTGCGGATCGACGATCGGGCGGCCGGGATCGATGATTTCCTCGGTGTGCTGCGCAAGCCAGTCCTCGCGCGGATCGGCATAGAGCCCGCTGCTTGAAGCGGGCGCGGTGCTGGCGGACATTATCCCTCCCCGTTGGTATTCTTCTTTGCCTGGACTGCCAGTCTCACACCCCGTCGAGAATGATCACCGTAGGCTGCGTCGGCAGGCTGTCGCGGGAGATCTTCAGGCTGCGCTCGCCGCGGCGGTCGATCTCGAACTGCTGGCCGATCTTCTGCATGAACTCGTCGAGCGGGGTGGCGAAGCGGTGCATCGGCAGCACCACCGATGAGCGCAGCCGCTTCGTGATCTCGGAGATGCCGTCGAGCGACATCGTATAGGTACCGTCGATCGGCACCATCAGGATGTCGATGCGGCCGATCTGGGCAAAATGGCTTTCGTCCAGCTTGTGATGCAGGTGGCCGAGATGGCCGATGCACAGGCCCGCAACCTCGAAGATGAAGATCGAGTTGCCGTCCTTGATCATGTCGCCGCCGGCGAAGTCGCCGTAGTAGCGGCGGATGTCGGTGGTGACGTTGCGGATATAGGCGTCGCCGATGCGCAGCTCGACATGCGCGGCCTGGCCGTTCTCGCCCCAGCCATGAAGGACGTGCGGGATTTTCGGATCGGGGAACAAGGTATAGTGCGTGGAGTGCGCCTTGTTCATGGTGACGACGTCGGGCAGCCGGCCGGACGCATGGTAGGCGCCGCTGAAATCGGTCGCGATCCGCACGCCGCGCGGCGTATCGATGTAATAGGTGGAATGGCCGGCGTAGGTGATGGCGACGTCCTCGGCCTTGGCCGCGAGGCGGTAGTTCACCGGCACCGCGCGCGGAATTCCCGCCATCGCCAGACACTCGCTGCGCGGCGAGCCCTGTGCGTGGGCCGACGTGACGAAAGAGCAGAGCAAGGCAAGCGCAGCGATCAATCTCGGCATGACGGACCATTCCCGCGAGAACATGTCGGCCGGCACCCTATCGCCGAATCCGGCCGCCGTCATGACCGTAGTTTATCGCCAGGTTCATCAGGCCAGCAACTGCGCGGACTCGCCACGCTGATCCATCAACTTTACGGCTTTCCTGTCGAACGACACGAACGTATCGGCTCCGAGCCAGCTACCTTCATAGGCAATGGCTCCGTCGGCAAAATCTCCGCCAGCGTCGAGTTGCGCTAGGCCTGCCTCGGCTGCGGGCTGGTCTACCGCCACATTTGCGGAATTGATCAGTTGCCGGATCGTGTCCGCAATCTCCTTCGACGGAATCTTGTAGCCCTGTGACAGTACCCACACGAGTTCGCAGAGCGTCGGGATGGAGATTGCTATGAGTTCGGCTCTCTTCAGCGTCGAGTGCGCAATCTTGCTCTGCTCTGCGTGGTCCCCCGTGAAGGCCCGGACCAGCACGTTGGTGTCGGCCGTGATCCTCATCGCTTGCCGGCCCAGCCCCGCGCAGCGATCTTGTTCATCTCCTCGATCGAGAGGGATGGGCGACCCTGTCGTTTCAAGATGCCGAAGGTGTCGGTGATGTTCCCGGTTCGCCCGGCAGCCTTCACCTCGATCCGCCCGTTCGGAAGTTTATTCACAGTGATCTTCTCGCCCGGATGCACGCCGAGGTGCTCAAGCACGTCCTTGCGCAAGGTGACCTGGCCTTTGGCGGTAACGGTAAGTGTCGTCATGAGAGGGCTCCAAGCAGCTCGTTTCAAATGTAAGGCAAGAAACCCTTACTTTCAAGGAGCGATCAATCGCGCCGCGGGCTGATCTTCCAGGTGGCCGCCATGATGGCCGCGGTCAGGGCGCCGCTGACGGCCGCCGCGAGCGGAGCGGCGAGCAGCAGCGCGGCCGTGGCGGCCCAGCCGATCGAGGAAAAGGCCTCCGCGAAGGTCGCGATGCGCGAGGAGGTCTGGCGGCGGCGGAACTGGCTGCGCCTGGCCTGCACGCGGAACCAGAGCTGGATGGCGGTGGCCGAAACGGTGGCGACGATGACGCCGAGCGCCGTGACCGCCGCCTGCATCGGCGAGGCAAACGCAAGCGCCGCCGTCAGCGGCGCGAAGATCGCGGCAATCGCGATCGCCACCACCTCGATCTTGGCGCGGGTCACGCTCGCCGGCGGCAGCGGCGCGGTGGCGACGAGATCGGCGGCATCCTCGCCCGAGATGGTCAGCCAGGCGAGCCCGCCGGCGAGCTGGCCGGCGGCCATCACCATCACGGGCGTGATCAGCATGATCGCGGCCGAGCTGTCGGAGAAGCTGCGCCACAGCAGCAGCGCCGGCGGCACCAGATAGAGCAGCTGCATCAGGCTTTGCGACATCAGCCAGGGATCGCGCTTCAGCAGCACGAACTCTTTCCGTCGCAGCGCTTGCTGGCGCGAGCGATTGCGGAACGGATTGGCGTGCGGTCCGGCTCGTGACGAGGCGCCGCCGGCGGAAACGCCGATCGCTGTGTCGGCAAAGCGCGGCGAGAAGACCGCCATCACCGCGCCGAGCATCACGAGGCTTGCTGCGAGCAGCAGCAACAGCGCTTCGCCGTCGCCGAGGGCGGCGCGGGCCGGCCACCACAGCAGGCTATCGCCATCCGGCGCGAGGCCGGCGGCAGCATCCGACGTCAGCACGGCAAAGCGCGACAGCGTGCCGTAGGACAGGATGGCCGCGACCTGCAAGGCGATGACGAAGCCGGCGCCGACGACGGCGGCAAGGATCTGCGCCACGAGGCGCGTGCGGCTCGGGCCGATCGCGCGAAACAGCAGCAGCGTCGCCGCAATCGCCGCCGCCGCGGCCGAGAGCCCGACCGCAATGACGACGCCGAAGGCGGAAAGCCAGCGCGTGCCGCCGCCGATGACGAGCACGTCGACGAAGGGCGCCGCGAACAACAGCGCCATTGCGGTGACGGAAAGCGCGATCGCGGCGATGCGGACCGAGAAGATATTGTTCAGCCGAACCGGAGAGGACATGATGAGGTCGAGATCGGCGCGGGCGTAGAACACGCGCGTCACCGATTCGATCGCCTGCGACAGCATCAGGGCCCAGGCCAGCGCAATGATGGCCGTCATCACGATCAGCGACGTCTTGTCGAGCGGCATCTGCAAATCGGCGAATCGTCCGATCACCGCATAGGCCGGCAGATGCATCAGCGCGGCGAAGACGACGAGGCCGATCATGGCGGCGCGCTTGCGTCCGCGCCGACCGCCGGTGAGCATGGCGATCCACTCGCGCCACGCCAGCCGCACTTCGTGACGGACGAACCAGGCGAGGCTGGAGGCCGCGCTCATGCCGCGGCGGCCTCGTCCACCAGCGCGATGAACATGTCTTCCAGCGTGTCGTTGCGGCCGTTGCGCTGGCGCAATTCCTCCAGCGTGCCTTCGGCGACGAGGCGGCCCGCGGCAATGACGCCGATACGGTCCGCCATCCGCTCGGCGACCTCGAGAATGTGCGTGGTCATGATGACGGTGCAGCCGGCGCGGACGCGCGCCTGCAGCAGCCCTTTCACATGACGCGCCGACAGCGCGTCGAGGCCGGTGAGCGGCTCGTCGAGGATGATGAGGCGCGGCGCATGCACCAGCGCACCGGCCAGCGCTACCTTCTGCCGCGTGCCCTTGGAGAAGCCTTCGCAGCGTTCGTGCAGATGCGGCGTGAGGCCGAGCGAGGCGAGCAGTTCGTGCGCGCAAGCTTCGGCGACCGCCGCCTCGATGCCCCAGAGGCCGGCGACGAATTCGAGATACTCCAGCGGCGTCAGCTTGTCATAGATCATCGGCTCGTCCGACACCCACGCCATCGCCTGTTTGGCGGCGGCGGGATCGGCGAGTGCGTCGATGCCGAGGATCGATACCGATCCGGCGTCGGGCCGCAGCAGGCCGGCGACCATGCGCAGCGTCGTGGTCTTGCCCGCTCCGTTGGGACCGAGCAGCGCGTAGAATTCGCCGCAGCGCACGGCGAGATCGAGCGCGTCGACCGCCAGGCGATCAAAACGCTTGGTTAACCCTCGCACGGCCAGCGCGGCCTCGCCTGTCGTCATACGGAAAATCCATGTCCGGTCCGGCCAGCAGACCATGGACCGAAGTTGTTTCGGCGCGGTGAATCGCCTGGCCGCAATGATTAATAATTCGGCCGGCTGCGGCATTTCTCCGCAACAAGCAAGTGGATGCGGCAACCAAGCTTTGTTGACAGCGATCAGGGCTTTAGGCTGTATAGCCGCGGCCTCGTCGCGAGGCTCAATCGGCGCGCCAAGACGCCGTAGCGTGTGGACACAAGATGCGAAACTGGCGGTCTTCCAAGAATCGCCTTCGCGTCGGGGGAGGGATGTAATGCTGGACTTCGTTCAGCAGCTGGTGAGTGGCATTGCGCTTGGCTGCGTCTACGGCCTGATCGCACTCGGGTTCGTCCTTATCTACAAGGCGACCGAGGTCGTTAACTTCGCTCAGGGCGACCTGATGATGCTGGGCGGGTTCTTCGGCTTCACCTTCATCGGCATGCTCGGGTTCAACTACTGGTTCGGCTTTGCCGGCGCTGTCATTGCCATGGCGCTGTTCGGCATGCTGGCCGAGCGCGTGGTGGTGCGTCCGATCCTGGGCTATCCGCAATTCTCCATCATCATGGTGACGATCGGGCTCGGCTTCTTCCTGCGCTCGATGGCCGGCATCATCTGGGGTACCGACGACCTCAAGATCGATACGCCGTTCAGCGCTGGCGTGCTCAAGATCGGCCCGCTGGTGCTGGCGCACGACAAGCTCTCGGTGATCGCCGCGACCGTGATCCTCTGCACGCTGCTTTATCTGTTCTTCAACCGCACGACGCTGGGCACCGCCATGCGTGCGAGCTCGGAAAACATGCTTGCCGCCTATTACATGGGCATCCCGGTCAAGCGCGTGGTGTCGATCGTGTGGGCGATCAGCGCCGCGGTTGCCGGCACGGCCGGCGTGCTGCTGGCGCCGATCACCTTCGTCCATTCCAATGTCGGCCTCGTGCTGGGGCTGAAGGCGTTTCCCGCGGCGGTGCTCGGCGGCTTCGGCTCGATACCGGGCGCGCTGGTCGGCGGCGTGCTGATCGGCGTGATCGAGAGCATGGCCGGCTTTTACCTGCCCCAGGGCTGGAAGGACGTCGCCCCCTACATCGTTCTGCTCGCGGTGTTGCTGCTCAAGCCCGAAGGCCTGTTCGGCCTGCACGTGCGCAAGAAGGTCTAGGGATTAGCCATGCGTTTCATCTTCAAGACCGACTACGAAGACGACATCCGGCTGTTCCCGCATTCCGGCTATGTCTGGACCTACGGCACGCTGCTGGTGCTGCTCGCCATCGCGCCCTTCGTGCTGTCCAGCTACATCATGAGTCAGCTGGTGTTCGTCTGCATCTACGCCACCGTCGGCGTCGGCCTGCTCATCCTCTCCGGCTTCACCGGCCAGGCCTCGCTGGGGCACGCGGCGTTCCTTGCGATCGGCGCCTACACCGCGGCGTATCTGCAGCAATACGATGTGCCGTTCCTGGTCTATTTCCTTGCCTCGGGCCTCCTCACCGGCGTGATCGGCGCGTTGGTCGGCTTTCCGGCGCTGCGCCTGCAAGGCATCTATCTCGTCATCGCGACCATCTCCTTCGCCTTCATCGTCGAGGAAATCCTGGCGCGCTGGGAGAGCGTGACCCACGGCAACGAAGGCATGCGGGTGAAGACGCTGTCGATGTTCGGCGTAGTGGTGCCGCGCGACAGTCCGGGCTTCTACTTCCTTTGCCTCGGCTTCCTGATCCTGATCATCATCGGCACGCTCAATCTGCTGCGCTCGCCGACCGGCCGCGCCTTCATCGCGATCCGCGACAGCGAGACCGCCGCGCGCAGCATGGGCGTCAACGTCGCGCTCTACAAGGTTAAGGCGTTCGCGATCTCGGCGGCGATCACCGGCTTCGCCGGCGCGCTGTTCGCGCACAAGCTCACCTTCATCTCGCCGGAAATGTTCACGCTGCTGCTCTCGATCGAGTTCATCATCGTGATCCTGATCGGCGGCACCTTCAGCCTGCACGGCGCGGTGCTGGGCGCGATCTTCCTCGTCATGATCGACCCGTTCCTGACCTATCTGAAGGACGACATGCCCGGCATCATCGCCGGCAGCGCGTCTGCGTTGGGCGCCGGCAAGGAGACGGCATCGAACATCCAGAGCAATGTCGCAGCCTTCGCTTCGGCCAACGGCCTGAAGGGCGCGATCTACGGCTTCATCATCATGGTGTTCGTGCTGTTCGAGCCGCTCGGGCTCTACGGCCGCTGGCTGAAGATCAAGCTCTTCTTCCAACTGTTCCCGCTCTACAAGCGCGCCACCTTCAAGCGGCAGAAGATCTACGTGAAATCGGAGCGGAACCGATGAGCTACTTTCGGGCCGAAAACCTGTCGCTGCATTTCGGCGGCCTGAAGGCGGTCGATTCCGTCAGCTTCGCCGTCGAGAAGGGCGAGATACTCTCCATCATCGGGCCGAACGGTGCCGGCAAGAGCTCGATCTTCAACCTGATCTCGCGCATCTATCCGCCGACCCACGGCAAGATCTTCTTCGAGGACCAGGACATTACCTCCGAGCCGGCCTACGACATCGCCAGACTCGGCATTGCCCGCACCTTCCAGAACATCGAGCTGTTCGAGAATGCGACGGTGCTGTCCAACCTGCTGGTCGGCCGTCACCGTCACTCCACCACCAGCCTCTGGCAGGAGCTGCTGTTCATGCCGGGCGTGCGGGCGGCGGAGAAAGTGCACCGCCGCCGGGTCGAGCAGGTGATCGAATTCCTCGATCTGGAGCCTTACCGCGACAAGCTGATCTCCGGCCTGCCTTACGGCGTGCGCAAGGTGATCGAGCTGGCGCGCGCGCTATGCTCCGAGCCGAAGCTGATCCTGCTCGACGAACCCTCCTCGGGGCTCAACGTGGAAGAGACCGACGACATGTCGTTCTGGATCCGCGACATGAAGAGCGAGCTCGGCATCACCGTGCTGATGGTCGAGCACGACATGAGTCTGGTCAACCGCGTCTCCGACCGCGTGATCGCGCTGAACTACGGCAAGGTGCTGGCGATGGGCTCGCCTTCCGAGGTGCAGAGCCATCCCGACGTCGTCGCCGCCTATCTCGGCGCGTAATGAGGACGATGCCATGAGCGCTTCCGACATCATCCTCAAGATCAGCAACATCGAGAGCTATTACGGGCCGATCATGGCGATCCGGGGCATCAGCCTCGAGGTGCCGCGCGGCCAGATCGTCACGCTGCTCGGGGCCAACGGCGCCGGCAAGACCACGGTGCTGAAGACCATCTCCGGCATCCTCGATCCGCAGAAGGGATCGATCGAGTTCATGGGCAAGCCGATCCAGCGCATGGAGGCCGACAAGATCGTCCGCATGGGCCTGTCGCACGTGCCGGAGGGACGCGAGGTGTTCCCGTTCCTGACCGTGCGCGAGAACCTGATGATGGGGGCCTATCCGCGCAAGGACCGTGACGGCGTCACCGAAGACCTCAACATGGTCTACGGTTACTTTCCGCGGCTGAAGGAGCGTCTCAACCAGCCGGCGGGACAGCTCTCCGGCGGCGAGCAGCAGATGCTGGCGATCGGCCGCGCCCTGATGAACCGGCCGGCCATGCTGCTTCTGGACGAGCCGTCGCTCGGGCTGTCGCCGATTCTGGTGAAGGAGATCTTCACCATCATCAAGCGCGTCAACCAGGAGCAGGGCACCTCGATCCTCCTGGTCGAGCAGAACGCCAAAGTGGCGCTGGAAACGGCACATTACGGCTATGTGCTGGAAATCGGCCGCGTCGTCATGAACGATACCTGCGAGCGGCTGATGAATTCGCAGGACATCCAGGAATTCTACCTCGGCGCCAAGGAAGCGGGCGCGCGGGGCGAGCGGCGCTGGAAGAAGAAGAAAACGTGGCGTTAAGAAGGACTTGGCGCTAGATTCGGCCCTGCCCGCGGCAACAAGACCGGCGCCAGCCGGCTGGCGGGACGAGGCCTTACGAGAGGGAGGAAAAGGCATGGCCGGAGCGGCAGTGCTGACGGTGGCCGATACGATCGCCCGGAGCTTCGTGCTCGCCGCGGAGAAGCGCGGCGACAAGCCCGCGATTCGCGAGAAGAAATTCGGCATCTGGCAGCCGACCAGTTGGCGGCAGTGGGTGCAGATATCCAAGGACATCGCCTACGCGCTGCACGCCATCGGATTCCGGCCGGGCGACGTCGCCTCCATTCTTGCGAACGCCGTGCCCGAATGGGTCTATGCCGACATGGGCATCCTGTGCGCCGGCGGCGTCTCCTCCGGCATCTATCCGACCGATTCGGCGGCCCAGGTCGAATATCTCATCAACGACTCCCGCACCCGCGTCATCTTCGTCGAGGACGAGGAGCAGCTCGACAAGGTCCTGACCTGCCGCTCGCGCTGCCCGACGCTGGAGAAGATCGTGATCTTCGACATGGAGGGCCTCGCCGGCTTCACCGACCCGATGGTGCTGTCGCTCGCCGAATTCATGGCGCTCGGCCAGAACCACGAGCAGGACCACGCCGAGCTGTGGGACGAGATGGTCGGCAGCCGCACCTCGGGCGACCTTGCCATCCTCGTCTACACCTCCGGCACCACCGGTCCGCCCAAGGGCGCGATGCATTCCAACCGCAGCGTCACCCACCAGATGCGTCACGCCAACGACCTGTTCCCATCGACCGACGCGGAAGAGCGGCTGGTATTCCTGCCGCTCTGCCATGTCGCCGAGCGCGTCGGCGGCTATTACGTTTCGATGGCGCTGGGCTCGGTGATGAACTTTGCCGAGAGCCCGGAAACCGTGCCGGACAATCTGCGCGAGGTGCAGCCCACGGCCTTCCTCGCGGTGCCGCGGGTGTGGGAGAAATTCTACTCCGGCATCACCATCGCGCTGAAGGACGCCACCTCGTTCCAGAAGTGGATGTATTCGAAGGCGCTCGCGATCGGCAACCGCATGACCGATTGCCGGCTCGAGGGCGAGACGCCGTCGCTGGGCCTGCGCATCGCCAACAAGATCGCCTACTGGCTGGTGTTCCGCAACATGCGCCGCATGCTCGGGCTCGACCGCTGCCGCATCGCGTTTACGGGCGCAGCGCCGATCGCGCCGGACCTGATCCGCTGGTACATGGCGCTCGGCATCGACATGCGCGAGGTCTACGGCCAGACCGAGAATTGCGGCGTCGCCACCTTGATGCCGACCGAGCGCATCAAGCTCGGTTCGGTCGGCAAGACGGTGCCGTGGGGCGAGGTGATGATCTCGCCGGAAGGCGAAATCCTGATCAGGGGCGACTTCCTGTTCATGGGGTACCTGAATCAGCCGGAGAAGACGGCCGAGACCATCGACGCCAAGGGCTGGCTGCACACCGGCGACGTCGGCGCGATGGACAACGAAGGCTTCGTCAAGATCACCGACCGGATGAAGGACATCATCATTACCTCGGGCGGCAAGAACATCACGCCGTCGGAGATCGAGAACCAGCTCAAGTTCTCGCCTTACGTGTCGGACGCCGTGGTGATCGGCGACAAGCGGCCGTTCCTCACCTGCCTCGTCATGATCGACCAGGAGAACGTCGAGAAGTTCGCGCAGGACCACAACATCCCCTTCACCAACTACGCGAGCCTTTGCCGCGCCGGCGAGGTTCGGGATCTGATCCAGCGCGAGATCGAGGCGGTCAACGTCAACTTCGCCCGCGTCGAGACCATCAAGAAGTTCTATCTGATCGAGCGCCAGCTGACACCCGAGGACGAGGAGCTGACACCGACCATGAAGCTGAAGCGCAGCTTCGTGAACAAGCGTTACGCCGCCGAGATCGACGCCATGTATCGCGATCGGGCGGTTGCGTAGGGCAGAAAGCCCTGACCAAAGAGAGGGCATCATCCCGAGAAATGGAAACCGGTTCTCGGAACAAGATCATGCCCCACTAAGAAGTGCGGGAGCGACGAAAACGGCGAAGGACTGAAGGCCCCCATCCTTCGCTCAACACGGGCCAACGAAGAGGAGACTGCGAATGTCGAAATCGTTCAAGGCGCTGGGCCTTGCGGTGGGTGCGCTTGCGCTGACCCACCTGCCGGCCGCCGCCCAGACCAAGATCACCAATCAAGGCGTCTCGGCCGACGAGATCGTGATTGGGACGCATCAGGACCTGTCCGGTCCGATCAAGTTCTGGGGCGTGCCGGTATCCAACGGCATGAAGATGGCGGTGGAGGAGATCAACGCCGCGGGCGGCATCCACGGCCGCAAGATCAAGCTGGTGCTGGAAGATTCCGGCTACGATCCGAAGCGCGCGGTGCTCGCCTCGCAGAAGATGGTCGAGCGCGACAAGGTGTTCGCGATGGTCGGCCCGATGGGCTCGCCGACGGTGCTCGCCTCCCAGGACGTGCTGTTCGATGCCGGCGTGATGCAGTTGTTCCCGCTGACCGCGGCCGAATTCACCTACAAGTTCGATCCGGCCAAGCCGCAGGAACGGCTGAAGTTCAGCAACATCCTGCCCTATGTCGAGAGCACCCGCGCTGGCCTCAAATACATGATGGAGCTGAAGAAGTTCAAGAATCCCTGCATCATGTACCAGGACGACGAGTACGGCAAGAACGTGCTCGACGGCTTCAACCAGCAACTCGAAGCCATGAAGGTGAAGCCCGCCTCGATCACAAGCTACAAGCGCGGCGCGTCCGACTTCAGTGCGCAGGTCGCCAAGATGAAGTCCGACAACTGCGACATGGTGCTGCTCGGCGCGGTGATCCGCGAGCCGATCGGCGTGATGACCGAAGCCAAGAAGCTCGGCTGGGAAGTGACTTTCCTCGGCGCCACACCCGTCAACGTGCTTGAGGTGCCGGCACTGGGTAAGGAAGCAGTGGAAGGGCTTTATTCCATCTCCGGCTTCGAAATCCCGTACGAGGACACCGCCAAGGGCAAGGTCAAGGAGTGGCTCGCCAACTACAAGAAGATGTTCGGCTCGGCCGCCAACACCCAGGCGATCATCGGCTACAACGCGGTCCAGACCTTTGCCTTCTACGTCAACAAGGCGGGCAAGGAGCTGACCGGCCAGAAGTTGCTGGACGCCCTGGAGTCCGGCGCAGAGTTCCGCGACATCTTCAACTCGCCGCCGACCAAGTTCTCCAAGACCAACCATCTCGCCAACACCATCACCCAGGTGCAGCAGATCAAGAACGGCCGCTGGGTCCTGGTGAAGGACGGCCTGATGTTCTGAGGAAACGAGTTGGGCGGATTAGCGAAAGCGTAATCCGCCTGCCAACAACGAAGGGCTGCGCGAGACGATCGCGCAGCTCTTTTGTTTTGCCTTGCGGCCCATCCCTCGAGACGCCCGCCTTTGGCGGACTCCTTAGGATGAGGGCTTCTTCGCGGCGAAATCCTAGACCCTCATGGTGAGGAGCGCCGCTTGCGGCGCGTCTCGAACCATGGAGGCCGAGGACTTTCGCGGTTGCCAACCGCATATGCGAAAGCCCTGCCGCAAGCGGGGCGAGGTAAGAAAGAAGCGGCAATCCCGCAGCCCCCCAATGCGGTTTGCGCGGGGGGAATCGTGGCCTGCCGTGCTAGGACACTTCGGCGCGCAGCGCGAGACTGCGCGCGGGAGCCAAAATGTCCGATATCGGCGTCGCCGAAATTCCTGTCGACGAGAAAGAGCGCCCGCTGCCGCCGCCGCAGCCGCCGGTGAAGAACGCGCTTTTGGACGGTCCGATCCTGCGCACGCTGCTGTGGCTCGCCTGGCCCAACGTGATGGCGCTCACCGCCGGCACCTGCGTCGTCATTGCGGAAACCTCCTATATCGGCCGGCTCGGCGTCGAGCCGCTGGCGGCGATGGCGCTGGTGTTTCCCTGCGTGATCCTCACCATGACCATGTCGGGCGGCGCGATGGGCGGCGCGGTGGCGTCGTCGATTGCACGGGCGATCGGCGCCGGCGATCGCGAGCGCGCCTCGACGCTGGCGGCGCATGCGCTGCTGATCGGCATCTGCTTCGGCCTCGTCTTCATGCTGGGCATGCTGATCTTCGGACCGAAGCTGCTCGAGCTGCTCGGCGGACGCGGCAACGTGCTGGCGCAGGCGGTGGCCTTCACGCAGATCTTCTTCGGCGGCGCCGTGATTCCGTGGCTGATGAACAGCATGGCCGGCATCCTGCGCGGCACCGGCAACATGAAGCTGCCGTCGGCGCTGATGCTGTCGTCGGCCGCGCTTCAGATCGTGATCGGCGGGTCGCTCGCGCTCGGCATCGGCCCGATCCCGTCCTTCGGCATGCGCGGCGTCGCCGCCGGCGCGCTGATCGCGTTTTCCGTCAGCATTGCCGTGATGAGCTGGTACATGTTTTCCGGCCGCGCCCGCGTCGTGCCGAAGCTGCGCGGGCTTCGCATCCAGGGCGCGATGTTCTTCGACATCCTGAAGGTCGGGGCGATTGCCTGCTTCTCGCCGCTGCAGGGCGTGCTGAGCGTTTCCATCTTCACCCATCTGCTGGCGAATTTCGGCACCGAGGTCCTGGCCGGCTTCGGCATCGGGGCGCGGCTGGAGTTCCTTTTGACCTCGATCGCCTTTGCGGTGGGCATCGCCTCGGTGCCGATGGTCGGCATGGCGATCGGCGCCGGCAGGGTCGCGCGCGCCCGCCGCATCGCCTGGATCGCGGGCGCCGTCACCTTCGTCTCGGTCGGCTCGATCGCGACCTTGATCGCGATCTTTCCGGATCTCTGGGTCAACATCTTCACCGGCGATCCGGGCGTGCGCGCCGCAAGCCGGCAGTATCTTGCGACCGCAGCGCCGATGTACGCCTTCATCGGCCTGTCGCTGTCGATGTATTTTTCCTCGCAAGGCGCCGCCAAGGTGCTTGGACCCGTGCTGGCGCAGACCGCGCGGCTGGTCTTCATCGCCGTCGGCGGCTGGTGGCTGTCCACGCACGATGCGACCGCCGGCAACTTCTTCGTGCTGGCGGCAAGCTCGATGGTGATGCTCGGCGTGCTCTCCAGCTTGAGCGTCGTGTTCACGCGCTGGGGACCGAAGCCCGCGCCGATGAAGGTGCAGGCGGCGGTGTCTTAG
>NZ_JBQTHN010000086.1:0-79759 GCF_052389815.1 Bradyrhizobium sp.
GTCGAATTTCCTCCGCAAGGCGGCCGGCCTTTCGCCTGTTGCCATCGGGCTGCTGCAGGAAGCCGCGAAAGCATCCGGCATGTCGCTGGCGTCGATGCCATCTGCTGATCTGGCGCGGTTCATCAACGCGGTGCCGATCCGGCTCACCGGCGTCGCGCCGATCGCGCGTGCGATTTCTTCGGCGGGCGGTATCGCCTTCGAGGAACTCGATGCCGACTACATGATGCGCCGATTGCCCGGCGTATTCGCCGCGGGCGAGATGCTCGACTGGGAAGCGCCGACCGGAGGCTATCTGTTGCAGGCCTCGTTTGCGACCGGTGCTGCGGCCGGGCGGGGCGTGCTAAAGTGGCTCGAACGCCAATCAGGTTGACGTCATTGCGAGAAGCGGAGCGACGAAGCAATCCAGCTTTGGCGCGGCAAGATGGATTGCTTCGCTTCGCTCGCAATGACGGATAGACCTACCGCAGCCTCCCCCTTGCGGCGACCGGCAGCGTGCCGATGATTTCCTCGCCCCGCACCATCACGACTTCGTCCATCATGTTGACGACGACGCAGACATGGTTGGGCACGATGCGCACGACGTCGCCGACATTGGGGCGGGTGTTGCTGCGGGCCAGATCGAGGAAACCGTGTTCCTCGGCGAAGCGCGCGATCCGGGCTTCGGGGTGCTCGAGAATCAGGCCATGGCCGTCGAGCCCGCCACCGGTATCCGACGTCAGCGTCTTCGAGCCGGCATCGAGGATGCCGCGATCGGGCGCGGCGCGGCTGACCACGGTCGAATAGATGTTGAGCGCGCAATCGTCCCAGGAGGCGACGCCGGCCGCGACCTGCATGCGATCGTTGTAGATATAGGTGCCCGGCCGGTGCTCGGTGGCGCCCTTGAGCTTGCCGAGATTCTTCAGGTTCGGCGAGCCGCCGGTCGAGACCATGCCGGCGTCAAGCCCGTGCGCGCGCACGCCGGCCAGCGCCTCGTCGTAGAATTCTTGCGCTTCCGTCCAGCCAGTCTCGGTCGGGTACAGCATAAAGCCGGCGAACTTCAGTCCCTTCGAGCCGGCGATCTCGCGCGCCAGTGCGATCGCTTCGGCGGGCGTCTCGACGCCGGCACGCTTGCGCCCGGTGTCGCATTCCACCACGACGTTGAGCGTGCGTCCCGAGGCCGCGGCGGCCTTCGGCAGGTCGGCGACGACGACCGCGTTGTCTGCGGCAACCGTCATGTTCGCCTTGGCCTGCAGCGCGGCCAGCCGCGCCATCTTCTCCTCGCCGAGCAGATTGTAGCTGATCAGGATGTCGTCGATCCCGGCATCCGCCATCACTTCGGCCTCGCCGATCTTCTGGCAGGTAATGCCCCTGGCGCCGGCGGCGATCTGCATCTGCGCCAGCATCGGGCTCTTGTGGGTCTTGATGTGCGGGCGGTTGGCGAGGCCGGCTGCGTCACAGGCCGCCTGGATGCGGGCGATATTGCGCTCGACGCGGTCCATGTCGATGACCGCGCAGGGCGTGCCGTATTCGCGGGCGATCTTGGCGGCGAGCGGTATGGTCATGACTTGAACTCCGGTTGTCCCTCTCGTCATTGCGAGCGAAGCGAAGCAATCCATCATGCGGCATAACGGATAGATGGATTGCTTCGTCGCTTCGCTCCTCGCAGTGACGGCAAAAGCCTATGCCTGTTCTATTTCTTCCCGCAGGACTTCCAACTCCAGCCACCGGTCTTCCGCCGCGGCAAGTTCGGTCTGCGCGGTGGCGATGGCCGCGGAGGCCTCGTCGAACTTCCTGCGATCTTTCCGGTACAGATCGGGATCGTCAAGCAAGCGCTGCTGCTTTGCAATCTCGGCCGGCAGCTTATCGATCGTCTTGGGCAGCGTTTCCAGTGCGTGCTTTTCGTTGAAGCTCAGTCGGCGCTTTGGCGCAGACGAAGGCGCAGGGGCCCGCGCTTCCTTCTTTTCCTCTATCGCTGGCGCTGCCTTGGCGTGTTCCCGCTTCAGATCGGCGCCGCGCTGCAAGAGCATGTCGGAATAGCCGCCGGCATATTCGATCCAGCGCCCATTGCCTTCGGGCACGATCACCGACGTCACGACGCGGTCGAGGAAATCGCGGTCATGGCTGATCAGGATCACAGTCCCGTCGTAGTCGCCGAGCATCTCCTCGAGCACGTCGAGGGTTTCCAGATCGAGGTCGTTGGTCGGCTCGTCCAGCACCAGCAGGTTCGACGGCTTGGCCAGCGCGCGCGCCAGCATCAGCCGGCCGCGCTCGCCGCCGGAGAGCGCTTCCAGCGGCGTGCCGCGCTGCACCTCGGCGAACAGGAAATCCTTCATGTAACCGATGACGTGCTTCGGCTTGTCGCCGACCATGACATGATCGCCGCGGCCGCCGGTCAGCGCTTCCGCCAGCGTCGACTTGGGATCGAGGCTTTCGCGGTGCTGGTCCAGCGTCGCCATATCGATATTGGCGCCGAGGCGGATGCTGCCGCTGTCGGGTGCGATCGCACCGGTAAGCAGGTTGACCAGCGTGGTCTTGCCGGCGCCATTGGGCCCGACAATGCCGATGCGGTCGCCGCGCTGCACGCGGATGGAAAAACCGTCGACGATCCTGCGATCGCCCCACGACTTGCCGATGTTCTTGGCCTCGATCACCAGCCGCCCGGACTTTTCCGCTTCCGCCGCCACGAGGTTGGCGCCGCCGGCTGCGCCCTTGTAGGTCCGCAGCTGTTCGCGCAGCGCGCGCAGATTGCCGAGCCGCTTGACGTTGCGCTTGCGACGGCCGGAGACGCCGTAGCGCAGCCAGTGCTCCTCGTTGACGATTTTGCGGTCGAGCTTGTGCTGCTCGCGCTCTTCCTCGGCGAGCACCTCGTCGCGCCAGGCCTCGAAGGCGGCAAAGCCGCGGTCGATCTGCCGGATCTGGCCGCGGTCGAGCCAGGCGGTGGCTTGCGTCAGATCGGTGAGGAAGCGGCGGTCATGGCTGATCAGCACCAGCGCCGAGCGGCGGCCTTCGAGCTCGGCTTCCAGCCATTCGATGGTCGGGAGATCGAGATGGTTGGTCGGTTCGTCCAGCAGCAGGATGTCGGGCGAGGGCGCCAGCACGTGCGCGAGCGCCGCACGGCGCGCCTCGCCGCCGGAAATGTGCGCGGGGTCTTCCTCGCCGGTGAGGCCGAGTTGCTCGAGCAGATAGCGCGCCTGGTAGTGGTCGTCGCCGGGCCCAAGGCCGGCCTCGACATAGGCGAGCGTGGACTCGTGGTCGCCGAAATCCGGCTCCTGCGGCAGGTAGCGGATGGTGGCGCCGGGCTGCACGAAGCGGGTTCCGGTGTCGGGCTCGACCAGGCCAGCCGCGATCTTCAGCAGCGTCGACTTGCCGGATCCGTTGCGGCCGATCAGGCAGACCCGCTCATTGGCGGAAACGCTGAGCTCAACGCCGCTCAGCAGCGGCGCGCCGCCGAAGGTTAGCCTGATGTCCTTGAGCTGGATGAGGGGCGGCGCCATCAGCCTTGGCCCGAAACGCCTTGCTCGGCCGCACGGCGCTGGATGCGCCGGATGGTCTGGTCGAGCGTGGAGAGGAAGTTCGAGCGGTCGTGCGGGCCGGGAGGTTTCGGGCCGCCGGTGATCTCGCCCGACGAGCGCAAGTCCGTCATCAAGTTCCGTACCGCGAGCGCCATGCCGATGGACTGCTCGGTGAACGGCTTGCCGTTCGGCGCGATAACCTCGGCGCCGGCCTTGACGCAGCGGCTGGCCAGCGGAATGTCCGAGGTAACGACGATGTCGCAGGGGCCTGCGCGCTCCGCGATCCAGTTGTCCGCCGCGTCCATGCCGTCGCCCGCCGCGACGCGCTCGATCAGCGGATCCTGCGGGATGCGGATGAATTTCCCCGCGACGACGCTGACGGGCACGCCGAGCCGGGCCGCGACGCGGTAGATCTCGTCCTTCACCGGGCAGGCGTCGGCGTCGACATAGATGCGGGGGGCGGTATGGGTCATTGCCGCCGCGTGGTAGCTCATCACGAGGGCAATTGCGAGCAAAAGTGCTATGCCGGGAACGCGCTTGCGCCGGCGGTTTCGCAGGCTACGATTGCGGCCAGAAAAGCAGGGGAAACACCATGTCCGGCCGGCTCGAAACCTGGCGTATCCAGGCCTACAACACCGCCAAGCAATCCGAAAACAAGATGCACGACGACACCGTGGCGAAGCGCTTCGGCTTCAGCGGTGGGCTCGTGCCGGGCGTGGACGTGATGGCCTACATGATGCACATCCCGGTTGTGCGATGGGGCCGCGCCTTCCTCGATCGCGGCCTGATCGACGCGCGTTTCATCAAGCCTGTCTATGACGGCGAAATGGCCGAGGTGACAGCGGAGGGGAGCAATGACGTGCTGACGATCGAAGTGAGGAGCCGCGGCGATCTCTGCGCCACCGGCAGCGCCTCGTTGCCGGCAACGGTGCCGGCGTTCTCGCTCGCTGATTATTGCGAGGTGCCTGCGGTTGCCGAGCGCAAGCCGGTCAATGCGTCTTCCTACGAGACGGGCAAATGGCTCGGCACGACGCCGCGCCGCTGGGCCGGCGAGGCAGCCAGCGAATATCTCGCCGATATCAGGGAGACCGATCCGATCTTCGCCCGCGAAGGTTTTGGCCATCCCGGCCTGATCCAGCGCGTGATGAATCGAGTGCTGGTCGACAATGCCATTCTCGGCCCATGGATCCATGTCGGCAGCAAGATGCAGCTGCTGTCGGCTGCAAAAGCCGGCGATGAGATCACCGCGCGCGCCAAGGTCACGGCCAATTACGACAAGAAGGGCCACCGCTTCGTCGAGCTCGACGCGCTGGTGGTCGCCAACGGCACCACGCCGCTGGCGCATTGCTGGCACATCGCGATCACCCAACCGCGCGAAGAGGCGGCGGCGTAAGGAAAGTTTTCCGAACATGTCAGTCACGATCGACTACTACATCTCCCTGAATTCGCCCTGGACCTACATGGGCAGTGCGCTGCTTGCCGAAGTCGCCAAACGCAACGGCGCTGATGTCAACGTCAAGCCCGCCAAATTCGGGCCGATCTTCGAGAAGACGGGCGGGCTGCCGCTGCCGAAACGTTCGCCGGAACGGCGCGCCTATCGGCTGATGGAGCTTAAGCGCTGGCGCGAGGTGCGGGATATCCCGCTGATCCTGCAGCCGAAGAACTCCCCGAGCGACGACGCGGCGGCGACGCGCCTGGTCATCGCGGCCAAGCTGCAGGGCAAGGACGCCCACAGACTGGCGACGGAGCTAGGACGCTCGCTGTGGGAAATGGACCAGCCGCTCGGCGATCCCGCGGTGATGGCGGCAGCGGCCACGCGCGCCGGTCTCGACGCTGCGGCCGTACGCGCAGGCGGACCATCGGATGCCGAGCTCGATGAGCTGTATGAACGATACACCCAGGAAGCGCTGGCGGCCGGCGTGTTCGGCGCGCCGAGCTACGTTCTGCCTTCGGGAGAGTTCTTCTGGGGCCAGGACCGGCTGGAGCTGCTGGAGCGCGCGCTGAAGATGCTGCGCCAGCCGCAGGCTGCGTCGGCGTGAGCTTAGACCGTGAAGATGCGGCCAGGATTGAGGATGTGATGCGGGTCCAGCGCGCGCTTGAGCGTGCGCATGGTTTCGATCTCCTCCTCGGTGCGGCTGAGCTTCAGGTACGGCCGCTTCAGGATGCCGATGCCGTGCTCGGCCGAGATGGAGCCGGCGAAATCGCCGGTGATGCCGTAAACGAGCTTTGAGATCTCTTCGGTGCGGTCGACGGTCGGCGGATATTTGACGTTGACGTGCAGATTGCCGTCGCCGGCGTGGCCAAAGACGATCGCATAGGCGTCCTTGTCGATCTTTTTCGCCTCTTCCTTGATCCTGTCGGCAAAGGCCTCCATCCTCTCGATGGCAAGGCTGATGTCGAAGCCGACGCCGTTGGGGCCGATCGCGCGGCCCAGCTCGACGGAGGAATCGCGGATGTTCCAGATCGCTGCGGCTGCGGCGCCCGAGCTTGCGATCGTCGCATCGCCGATGATGTCGTCCTCCAGCGCCTTCTCCAGCATATCCTCCAGGTCGCTGCGGATGCGCTCGGCGTCGCTGCCGCAGGATTCCAGCAATACGTAGAACGGATGGTTTGTCGGCAGCGGCGCCGCCACGCCCTTCACGAGTTCGGTGGTCAGGCGGTAGTACTCGTTCCACATCACCTCGAAGGCGGTGAGGTCGCCGCCGAGTCGCGTGCGCGCCAGCGCCAGCAGCGCGCGCACCTTGTCGAAGCTCGACAGCGCGCACAGCGCCACCTGCTGCTCGGCCGGCGCCGGAAAGATCCGCAGCGCCGCGCGCGTCACCACGCCGAGCGTTCCCTCGGTGCCGACGAATAGCTGCTTGAGGTCGATGCCGGTGTTGTTCTTGATGTATTTGCGCACGCCCCTGAGGATGGTTCCGTCGGCGAGTACCGCCTCCAGACCCAGCACGAGATCGCGCGTCATGCCGTAGCGGATGACGCGGTTGCCGCCGGCATTGGTCGAGATGTTGCCGCCGATGGTGCAGCTGCCGCGGGCGCCGAGATCGAGCGGGAACATGAAGCCGTCCTGTCCGACGCGCTCTTGCAGCCGTTGCAGGGGTACGCCGGCCTGGGTGATGACGACCCCGCCTCCGGTATCGACCTCCTCGATTGCGTTCATGCGCTCCATCGACAGTACGATCTCGCCCGCCTGGGGCATGGTGGCGCGTACGAGGCCGGTCATGCCGCCCTGGGTCGTGACCGGCACGCGCGCCAGGTGACAAAGCCGCAGGAACGTCGAGACGTCCTCGGTGCTGCGCGGGCGCATCACCGCGAGCGGCGGGGCGACGGGCACGCCCGCCATGTCGGTGTGATAGCGCGCGTCGATGTCGCTGCCGGTCAGAACCGTGGTGGCGTCGAATACCGAGCGGAGCTCGTCGATGATGGCGGCGGACACTGGAGCGGCTCCGTTTCTGTCGCGGTGCAGAATGAGGGCGAGTTACGCTGCGTTCACCTTCTCTGCATTCCGGATCGCGCGCCACACCTTTTCCGGCGTCAGCGGCATGTTGATCTCCTTGATGCCGTACTCGGACAGCGCATCCAGCACCGCGTTGACGATGACGCAAAGGCTGCCGGCGCAGCCGGCCTCGCCGCACCCCTTGGTGCCGAGCGGGTTGGTCTTCGCCGGCGAGGGGTGGTCGCCGATCCCCATCAGCGGAATGTCCTCGGCGCGCGGCAGCGCATAATCCATGAACGAGCCGGTGATGGGTTGGCCGGAGGAATCGTAATTCACTTCCTCCATCAGCGCTTGTCCAATGCCTTGCGCGACGCCGCCATGCAGCTGGCCGGCGACGATCATCGGATTGACCACCGTCCCGAAATCGTTGACCGCGTTGTAGCGCACGATCTGCACCACGCCGGTGTCGGGATCGATCTCGACCTCGGCGACGTGGCAGCCGTTCGGGAAGGTCGAGACGATCTCCTTGGTGGCGTGGTCGACGTCGAGCGAGGAGGGCGTCCCCTCAGGCACCTTGCCCTCGCGCAGCCGCTGCGCCAGCTCCATGATGCCGATCGAGCGGTCGGTGCCGGCGATGGTGAAGCGGCCGCCGGCAAATTCGATGTCGCCCTCGGATGCCTCCAGTGCCTGGGCGGCCGCCCTTTTGCCCTTGTCGACGACCAGCGCGGATGCTTCGACGATCGCCTGGCCCGATGCGGTGATCGAGCGCGAGCCGCCGGTGCCACTGCCGAAGCGCACGAGGTCGCTGTCGTTCTGCTCCAGCGTGATCTTCTCGAAGGGCACGCCGAGCTGCGCCGACAGCACCTGCGCGAACGGCGTGGCGTGGCCCTGGCCGTAATCGAGCGTGCCGGTGGTGAGCTTCACCGTGCCCTCGGGCTCGAAGGTGATCTTGCCGAGCTCGCCGCTCGGCGGCGCGGTGACTTCGAGATAGGAGCCGACGGCGATGCCGCGCAGCCTGCCGCGCTTCCTGCTGTCCTTCTTGCGCTTGGCAAAGTTGGCGTGGTCGGAAATCTCCAGCGCCTTGGCGAACACGCCGGCGAAATCGCCGCTGTCATAGGTGACGCCCGACGCCGCCGGGAACGGCAGCTGCGCCGGCTTGATGAAATTGCGCTTGCGCAGGGTGAGGCGGTTGAGGCCCATCTCGTCCGCGGCGCGGTCGATCAGCCGCTCCATGTAATAGTTGGCCTCCGGCCGGCCGGCGCCGCGATAGGCGCCCATCAGCGTCGTATTTGTAAGCACCGTCTTGATGTCGACGCCGAGCAGCGGCGTGCGGTAGACACTGGCGAGGTTCTTGCCCGTGTTGAGCGAGAGCGGACCCGGTGCGACGCCGGTGATGTAGGCACCGAGATTGCCGTAGCCGGAAAGGCGCACGGCGAGGAAGTGGCCTTCCGCGTCCAGCGCCAGCTCGGCATGGATCAGCTGCGCGCGGCCGTGGCTGTCGGAGAGGAAACTGGTCGAGCGTTCGTCGGTCCACTTCACGGGACGGCCGAGCGCTTTCGCCGCATGCAGGATGCAAACGTACTCGGGATAGCTGACGTTCTTCATCCCGAAGGAGCCGCCGACATTCGCGGTGAGGATCCGCACCTTGTCGTTCGGCACGTTGAGGATTTTGGCGAGCGTCACCTTGTTGCCGGAAACGCCTTGCGTCGGCACCTGCAGCGTATAGCGTTCGGACTTCTTGTCGTAATGCGCGAGCGCCACTCGCGGCTCCATCGATACCACGGCGACGCGGGTGTTGACGATGTCGAGTTTCGTCACATGCGCCGCCGCAGCGAAGGCCGCGTCGATTTTCGCGGCATCGCCATAGTGATAGTCGAGCGCGACGTTGTTCGGGATATGGTCGTAAAGCTGCGGCGCGCCGGGTTTGGCAGCTTCGGCCGGATTGGTGACGGCGGGCAGGGGCTCGATGTCGACTTCGACGGCTTCGCCGGCATCGCGCGCCTGCGCCAGCGTTTCCGCCACCACGACGGCGACGGGATCGCCGACAAAGCGTACCTTGTCGGCGGCGAGCGCCGGGCGGTTGGTTTGCAGCAGGGGCGTGCCGTCGCGGCTTTTCAGCGGCAGGCCGCAGGTGAAGGGGCTGTAGTTCGCCGCAGCCAGATCCGCGCCGGTCCAGACGCCAAGCACGCCCGGCATCGCCTTCGCGGCGGCGGTGTCGATGCCCTTGATGAGGCCATGGGCATGGCTGGAACGGACGATCCAGGCATAGGCTTGGCCGGGCAGGCTGAAGTCGTCGGTATACTTGCCCTTGCCGCGGACCAGCGTGTCGTCCTCCTTGCGGCGGACCGGCTGGCCGACACCGTATTTTTGCAGTGCAATAGCGTTCTCGATGGACGACTTCGACGGTTGGTCTTGCATTGAAATGACCTGAAATGGAGTGATTTTGCCCGGGTTCCGCGGGCTTTTTGGACCAGATAACGCACCCGGAGCGGGACGACAACGCACGAATGGGCATGGTCGTTGTGATGGATTGCACCAGAAATCGGCGCTGCTAAGGTTTCGCCGAACAGTAATTCCATGACGGCCCGGATGGGCCTGCTGAAAGACATTTGATGGACGACCAAATGCGGCTTCGCGACGGCCATGCGCCTCGCGGAGGCCCGACCGGGTCGGCTGCGGCAGCGGTGGACGGCGCCGTCTACGCGGCGCTCGACCTCGGCACCAACAATTGCCGGCTGCTGATCGCCTGTCCCACAGGCGACGGGTTCCGCGTGGTCGATTCCTTCTCGCGCATCATTCGCCTCGGCGAGGGCATTTCCTCCACCGGGGCGATCAGCGACGCGGCGATGGAACGGGCCATCGCGGCGCTGTCGATCTGCAGCGACAAGATCAGGTATCGCAAGGCGCGCCGGCTGCGGCTGATTGCGACCGAGGCCTGCCGCGCCGCCGAGAATGCCGACCATTTCCGCCGGCGCGTCGCGGCCGAGACTGGCATCAAGCTGGAGGTGATCGACCGCGAGACCGAGGCGACGCTCGCCGTCATCGGCTGCTCGCCGCTGCTCGATTCCAGGGGCCGCGGCGCCATTCTGTTCGACATCGGCGGCGGTTCCACCGAGCTGGTGCGGATCGAGCGCGATCCGGACACGCCAGGCGCAGCGCCTGCGATCAAGGGGTGGATGTCGATCCCGCTCGGCGTGGTGTCGATTGCCGAGCATTTCGGTGGGCGCGATGTCACGCCGCAATCCTATGCGCGGATGGTGGAGGAGGTCGCGCAGTATGTCGCGCCGTTTGCCGCCGAGCACGGCCGGGATTTGCGCGATATGCACATGCTCGGCACCTCCGGCACCGTCACGACGCTCGCCGGCGTGCACCTCAACCTCTCGCGCTACGACCGCCGCCGGATCGACGGCATCTGGATGAGCGATGCGGATATTTCCGCGACCGTCGCCAGGCTTCTCGGCATGAATTACGAGGAGCGCGTCGCCAACAATTGCATCAGCGTCGAGCGGGCCGATCTGGTGCTGGCGGGCTGCGCCATCCTGGATGCCATCCGCAACGCCTTCCCGATGCCTCGCTTGCGGGTCGCCGACCGCGGTCTGCGCGAGGGCATGCTGGTCGGGATGATGCGCGAGGACGGCGTGCTCAAGGCGTGCTAGGCACTCTCTCTTGGTGGCTTCATCCTTCGAGACGCGCGCAGGAGCGCGCTCCTCAGGATGAGGTCTGCCAGACCCTCATGGTGAGGAGCGCGGCGACGCCGCGCGTCTCGAACCACGAGGCCGTGATACATCAGGCGACTTTGAATATGGCGAAAGACACCACCGGGCGGCTGCATGTCCAGGTCAAGACCGGCGGCAAGCGCAAGCTGTCCTCAAAACTCTGGCTGGAGCGTCAGCTCAACGATCCCTACGTCGCCAAGGCGAAGCGCGAGGGATATCGCTCGCGTGCGGCCTTCAAGCTGATCGAGATCGACGACAAGTACCGCTTTCTCAAGTCCGGCATGACTGTGGTCGACCTCGGCGCCGCCCCCGGCGGCTGGAGCCAGATCGCGGCCAAGCGCGTCGGCTCGCCCGAGAAGGGCAAGGTGATCGCGATCGACCTTCTGGAGATGGGCGAAATTCCAGGCGTCACCTTTGCGCAGATGGATTTCCTCGATGCCGATGCACCGGACAAGCTGCTCGCCATGATGGGCGGCCGCGCCGACGTCGTGATGTCCGACATGGCCGCCAACACCACCGGCCATCGCAAGACCGACCAGCTGCGCATCGTCGGCCTCGTCGAGGCGGCGGCGCAGTTTGCGGGCGAGGTGCTCAATCCCGGCGGCACGTTCCTGGCCAAGGTGTTCCAGAGCGGGGCGGACGCTGAGCTGCTTGCGCAGCTGAAGCGCGATTTTTCCAGCGTGCGCCATGTGAAACCGGCCTCCAGCCGGCAGGATTCCTCCGAGCGCTACGTGCTGGCGGCGGGCTTTCGCGGTCAGCCCAGCCGCTGATCCCCAGGGTCAGCCGAGTCGCTGATCCCTGGCGTCCTGGGTCTCTCCGGAGGCCGCCTTGACCGCCGCGCCCGCCATCGCACTCGCCTCGCCCTTGCGGCTGGAAACCTCGATCGACTTGCGGCCGGAAATCTCGTGGCCGGCATCGTCGGGCATCTGCCAGAAGAACCAGGCCGACGCCGCCGAGATGATGGAGACCACGATGAAGGCCGGCGCGAACATGGTGGCGTCGAGCTCGGTGGCGTGGCGCCACCACATCGTCGTTTCCACCGAGAAGGCGCCGACGGCTACGCCCGCCGAAATCGCCAGCTGCTGGTTGACGCTCACAAGCGTGGCGGCGCGGCTCATCTGCGCCGGCTCGACTTCCGCATAGGCCACGGTGTTGATCGCCGTGAATTCCAGCGAGCGGAAGAAGCCGCCGACCACCAGGATGATCATGATCAGGAGCAGCGGCGTGTGGATGGTGAACAGGGCGCAGGCCGCGAGGAAGACGGTGCTGATCAGCGCGTTCGCCGTCATCATGTTGCGGAAGCCGAAGGCGCGGATGATCCGCGCGGCCAGCGTCTTCATTCCCATGGCGCCGACGGCTGACGCAAAGGTCACGAGACCCGACTGGAACGGCGACAGGCCGAAACCGACCTGCATCAGGAGCGGCAGCAGGAAGGGCAGCGCGCCGATGCCGAGCCGGAACAGGAAGCCGCCGATGATGGCCGCGCGCAGCGTCGGCAGCCGCAGCATCGAGAAATCCAGCACCGGCGAGCCGGTGCGCCGCGCGTGCATCACATAGAGCGTCATCGAGATCGAGCCGATGCCGACCAGCGCCGCAACCACCGTCCACGACAGCAGGTTGAGCCCTGCGACCGACAGGCCGAAGGCGATCCCGGCAAGCCCGATGCCGGCGAGCACGAGGCCATAGAGATCGAACGGCTCGGGATCCTCGCTCCTGATCGGGTCGATGTATTTCAGCGCGAGAAAGATGCCGAGCAGCCCGATCGGTATGTTGATCAGGAATATCCAGTGCCAGGAAAGATAGGTGGTGATGAAGCCGCCGAGCGGCGGGCCGATTACCGGGCCTATCAGCGCCGGGATCGTCACCCAGGCCATGGCGCTGACCAGCGCGCTCTTGTCGATCGAGCGCAGCAGCACCAGCCGCCCGACCGGTGTCATCATGGCGCCGCCGAGGCCCTGCAGGATGCGCGCGATCACGAAATGCGTGATCGACTGCGACAGCGCGCAGCCGATCGAGCCCAGCATGAAGACGCCTACCGCGACGGCAAACACCAGCCGCGCGCCAAAACGGTCGGCGGTCCAGCCGCTCGCCGGAATGAACACCGCAAGCGACAGCAGATAGGACGTGATCGCCAGCTTCAGCGTCAGCGGGCTGGTGCCGATATCGGCGGCGATCGCCGGAAGCGATGTCGCAATCACCGTCGAGTCCATGTTTTCCATGAACAGGGCCGTGGCGACGATGAGCGGGATGAGGCGCTGCTTGTCCATGGGGATGTGGGACGGGAGGCCGGTGGGTCAGGTCGGGCTGTATCATCCAGTTGACACGGAGGCCATTGCACAAGCCCGTGGCATGCCTAAATCCTGCGTGACGTGTGTGTCGCTCGGGCCGCTTCGGTCCGCCGGTGACGGGCGCCGTAGGCGCCCAGCCGGTCACAAAAACCTGTGCATGGCAGCCAAACGCTTTGATTCGGCTGAAGGCCATGCTAGGGACCACCGTCAACCCCACCGATGGGCTTCGATTCGAGGGCCGTGCCGCAAGGCTCAGCCGAGGGCGACGTTCATCCCCAGAAGGTTCGCGGCGCCGCGCCGCCGAAAGGAGTTGGCAATGGCCATGGCCCAAGGTTCTAACCTGAGCGGCAATCACGCGATCCGCGAAGCGTTCACGTTCGACGACGTCCTGCTCAAGCCCGGCCTTTCCGACGTCCTGCCCTCCGACGTCGATATTCGCTCCCAGGTCACCCGCGCCATTCCCCTTAATATCCCGATCATGGCATCCGCGATGGACACCGTGACCGAAGCCCGCATGGCGATCGCCATGGCGCAGGCTGGCGGCGTCGGCGTCATTCACCGCAACTTCGATGCCGAGGGGCAGGCGGCGCAAGTGCGGCAGGTGAAGAAGTTCGAATCCGGCATGGTGGTCAACCCGCTGACCATCGCACCAGAAGCGACGCTCGCCGATGCGCTGGCGCTGATGAAGGACCACGGCATCTCCGGCATTCCCGTGGTGACGGGTGGCGTCAGCGGCAAGAAGGCCGGCAAGCTGGTCGGCGTTCTCACCAACCGAGACGTGCGCTTTGCGACCGATCCGAATCAGAAGGTCTCGGAGTTGATGACGCACGAGAACCTCGTCACGGTGCGCGAGGGCGTCAGCCAGGACGAGGCGAAGCGGATGCTGCACCAGCACCGCATCGAGAAGCTTCTGGTCGTCGACGACCAGTATCGTTGCGTCGGCCTGATCACTGTCAAGGACATGGAGAAGGCGGTTGCCCATCCGCTTGCCTGCAAGGACGCACAGGGCAGGCTCCGCGTCGCAGCCGCAACCACCGTCGGCGAGGGCGGTTTCGAGCGCACCGAGCGGCTGATCGACGCCGGGGTCGACCTCGTCGTGGTCGACACTGCGCACGGCCATTCCTCGCGCGTACTGGATGCGGTGAACCGCATCAAGCGGCTCTCCAACGCCGTGCAGGTGATCGCCGGCAACATTGCGACCAGGGAAGGCGCTCAGGCGCTGATCGACGCGGGCGCCGACGCGATCAAGGTCGGCATCGGTCCGGGCTCGATCTGCACCACGCGCATCGTCGCCGGCGTCGGCGTGCCGCAGCTCACCGCCATCATGGATGCAGTAGAAGCGGCGAAGAAGGCCAGCGTGCCCGTGATTGCCGACGGCGGCATCAAATATTCCGGCGACCTTGCGAAAGCGCTCGCCGCCGGCGCCGATGTCGCGATGGTGGGCTCGCTGCTCGCCGGTACCGACGAGACGCCGGGCGAAGTGTTTTTGTGGCAGGGCCGCTCTTACAAGGCCTATCGCGGCATGGGCTCGGTCGGGGCAATGGCGCGCGGCTCGGCCGACCGCTATTTCCAGCAGGACATCAAGGACACGCTGAAGCTCGTGCCCGAGGGTATCGAGGGCCAGGTGCCCTACAAGGGTCCGGTCGGCAACGTCATGCACCAGCTTGCTGGCGGCCTGCGCGCCGCGATGGGTTATGTCGGTGCGCGCGATCTCGCCGAATTCCACGACAAAGCACAGTTCGTGCGCATCACCGGCGCGGGCCTGCGCGAAAGCCACGTCCACGACGTCACCATCACGCGCGAATCCCCGAACTATCCGGGCGGGGTGTAAAGCCGTCATTGCGAGGAGCAAAGCGACGAAGCAATCCAGTTGACACAGCTGGATTGCTTCGCTTCGCTCGCAATGACGAACAATAACAATCAGAGGAGACATCCCATGTCCCAGGGCAAACGCGTCGTGCTGGCTTCCCGCCCCGCTGGTGAGCCGAAGCCGTCCGACTTCCGTATCGAGGAATATGCCGTGCCGGCGCCCGGGCCGGGCGAGGTGCTGCTGCGCACGATCTGGCTCTCGCTCGATCCCTATATGCGCGGGCGGATGAGCGAAGGGCCCTCCTACGCGCAGCCGGTGCCGATCAACGGCGTGATGGAGGGCGGCACGGTGAGCGAGGTCGCGGCCTCCAGCAACCCGGCCTTTGCAAAGGGCGATATCGTGCTGTCGCGCGCGGGCTGGCAGACGCACGCGATTTCCAACGGGCAGGGGCTCGCGAAAATCGATCCGACGATCGCGCCGATTTCCACCGCCGTCGGTGTACTCGGCATGCCCGGCATGACCGCCTATACGGGCCTGCTCGACATCGGCAAGCCGCAAGCCGGCGAGACCGTGGTCGTCGCTGCCGCCTCCGGCGCGGTGGGCTCCGCGGTCGGCCAGATCGCGAAGATCAAGGGCGCGCGGGCGATCGGCATCGCCGGAGGCAAGGACAAGTGCGACTACGTCAAGCGCGAGCTTGGTTTCGACGATTGCCTCGATCATCGCGATCCAGATCTCGCAGCCAAATTGAAGGCGGCATGCCCGAAAGGCATCGACGTCTATTTCGAGAACGTCGGCGGCAAGGTGTTCGAGGCCGTGTTCCCGCTGCTTAACGCGTTCGCGCGCATCCCGGTGTGCGGCTTGATCTCGGAATACAACAATTTCGGCGAGACCAGCCCGAAGTGGGCCGGCGCGCTGATGCGCGCGGTGCTGGTCAAGCGGCTCACCATCCGCGGCTTCATCGTTTCCGATTTCGCCGCGCGCCACGGCGACTTCCTGCGCGACATGTCGCAATGGTTCCGCGAGGGCAAGCTCAAGCACAGGGAGTTCGTCACCGAGGGTCTCGACAGCGCGCCGGCAGCCTTCATGGGCCTCCTGAAGGGCGCCAATTTCGGCAAGCAGCTGGTGCGCGTCGGGCCGGACAAGGCGTAGCGATCAGCCTTTCGCCAGCGCAAACAGCTCGTCCATGCCGACATCGACCTGGCCGGGCGCGCGCACGAAACGGACCTCGAGACTGTCCGGTCTGAAGCGGTACTCCACGAGCCCGGTTTCCTTGATGCCGATCACTTCCTGCTTGGTATCCGGGATGACGAATCCGGCCGACGGCGCCCAGACGTGGCGGGTGCGGCCATAGGTGAAATCGCGGCGCTGATGCACGTGGCCGCTGGCGATGAGGCGCACGTCGTGCGCGCCGAGCATCGTCACGAGCTGCGCGCGCACCGGTTGCGGCACATAGCGGATGGCGGTGTCCTCCGTTTCCGGATCCTCGGGCGTCTGCAGGAACAGCGGCTTGTGCAGGAACAGCGCGACTGGCTTGCCGTTCGCGGCCGAGAGCTGCGCGACGAGCCAGTCCATCTGCTCGGGCTCGCTCGGCAGCCCGGTGTTCATGATCAGCGAGTTGAGCCCGATGAAGCGCCAGCCTGCAGCCTCGAACCGCCAGCGGTCTTCGGCGAAAACGTCTACGAAGGCGGTGCGGTCGTTTTCGTTGGCCGCAAGCGAGGGTGGCTTGCCGACCACGGTCGGGTTGTCGCCGATATCGTGATTGCCGGGCAGGTAGCGGCAGTTCACCGGCAGGGCCGCGTGCAACTCCTTCGCGTAAGTGAGATCGTCGCGGCTGGTCGGGCCGTCCCACGACACGTCGCCGCTGTTGATGACGAGGTCGGGCCTGACGGCATCGATATGCTCGCTGACGCGGTGGAAATTCTCGGTCAGCCTGGCGAAGCGGGCGGAACGGGAGAGGTGGGTGTCGGAAATCTGGGTCAGGCGAAATTCAGTCATTGCAGTATTTCCCGGCAATATTCCTTCCAAATCAAACCGTAGCAGTGTAACGCGTCGGAACGGTGACGCCAGCCGCATCGTGCCTGGCTTGGTCACTCCCTGCGACACGCGAAAGATCTCCATGACCCCCGCCGCCCGGCTGTCGGCCGCCATCGAAATTAATGCCGCCATCGAGGCGCAGCGCGTTCCGGCAGCGCAGGCGCTGAAGGAATGGGGCACCTCGCACCGTTTTGCCGGCTCCGGCGACCGCGCGGCGATCGCAGGGCTCGTGTGGGACGTGCTGCGGCGGCGGGCGTCGAGCGCGTATCTGATGGGGAGCGAGACGCCGCGGGCGCGCCTGCTCGGCATGCTCAAGCTGGAACGCGGCATGGATGCGGACGCCATCGCGGCGTTGTGCGACGGCGGCCGCTTCGCACCTGAGCCGCTCAGCGAGGCCGAGCGTGCGGCGCTGGCCTCCGCCTCGCTCGCCGAGGCGTCTGCGCATGTTGCTGGCGATTATCCGGAGTGGCTCGATGCGCAGCTTGCCGCTGCCTTCGGCGCGGACCGCGTGGCGGAGGCAACCGCGATGGCGAGCCGCGCGCCGCTCGATCTGCGCGTCAACACGCTGAAGGCCAAGCGGGAGAAGGTGCAGGCTTCGCTGAAGCATCTCGGCGCCAGAGCCACGCCATGGTCGCCGGTCGGGCTTCGCATCGAGCTCGGCGCCGACGCGCGAAATCCGGGAATCCATTCGGAAGAGGATTTCGTCAAGGGCGCGGTCGAGGTGCAGGACGAGGGCTCGCAGCTTGCCGCGCTGTTCTCGGCGGCAAAGCCCGGCGAGCAGGTGATCGATCTCTGCGCCGGCGCCGGCGGAAAGACGCTGGCGCTCGCGGCGATGATGGGCGGCAAGGGCCGGCTGATCGCCACCGACCGCGACAAGCGCCAGCTCGCGCCGATCCACGAGCGGCTGTCGCGCGCCGGCGTGCACAATTGCGAGGTGCGCGCGCCGAAGGGCGAGACCGAGCCGCTCGCCGATATCATGGCGTCGGCCGATCTCGTGCTGATCGACGCACCCTGCAGCGGCACCGGCACGTGGCGTCGCAATCCCGATGCCAAATGGCGCATGCGCCCCGGCGCGCTTGAGCTGCGGCTGAAGGACCAGGCCGAGGTGCTCGATCGGGCCGCCGTCATGGTGAAGCCGGGCGGGCGGATTGCCTACATCACCTGTTCGGTGCTGCCTGCGGAGAACAACGAGCAGGTGCGGGCGTTCATCGCGCGGCATCCGGAGTTTTCGGTTCAGCCGCCGGAGGAGACGGCAAGCGTGCTGTGGGACAAGGCCGAGGAATTTTCACAGGCCGCACTGCGCTCGGACGAAGGCTGGCTGCTGACGCCGCGGCGCACGGGCACCGACGGGTTTTTCGTGGCGGTGTTGCGGAAGGGCTAGCTGGCAAGGCTGCCCGGCCGTTGCCTCACAAGTGGTGGCGAAGGCGCGTTCGCTACCCTTGGCTGCTTGACCTTTGTTCTCGTTTCGTTCACTTTGGGGCGACCCGCGAGGTTGGCCATGAGCGTCGAGCAGGACCGGAAAATCATCAGGCTTTTTCACAGATTGCGCCGGCTCGAGCGGGCCGGACGGCCGACGGAAAATGTCCGCAGGCAGATCAGGAAGGCCATGAGGAAGCGCGATGCGGCTTGAGCATGTGCGATCCGAAATCGAGTACATGCGCAAGCAGGTGACGAGGCAGAGAAGGGAGATCCTGCAGCTTCAGCGCGCCGGCATCTCGACAGTTTCGGCCGAAGCCCTGCTGCAGCGCATGCTCGACAGGATCGATGTGCTTTGCGTCGAGAGGGACGAATTCAAGCGGTTGCCGCGAAGGGAGGCGTCATCGTGCGCCGGCGAAGGGGATGAACATGAGGAAATATTTCAGCGACGCCAGCGAGCATCCCCCGTTCATCGAGGCGCTGGCGGAGGTCAGGCGGATCGGGGCGCATGAAGGGTGGTGTTACCAGCACGTCCAGGCCATCCTGCTGGCGATCGACCAGTACGCGGAAGCGGCGACCGGCAATCGCGAGTACTTCTGGAACAAGCCGCACTCGGCCGGCGGAAGCAGGGGCGGCGAAATTCCGTAGCCGGATCGGCCTCGTGGCCTAACCTGCCTTGCGTAACGCGATTTCCCGCAGCGCGGATTTCGCAACCGCGGCGAGGCCGCCGAGCGTGGTGTCGCCTTTGCGGGCGCTCTGCATCATCCTGCGCGCGACGTGCTTGCGGTTTTCATGATCGCCGCCGTTCGGATATGCGCGGAAGGCAGCGTCAAGGGCGACCTCCAGGTTCGCCATCGCTCTCTCATCAAGCTTCATTCGTTTTCTCCAAAGCCACCAATCGAGCTTCGTCAAGCTTAGCGACTTTTCCGAAAACGAAAATCGCGCGATTTGGCCGGGGCTGTGGATAGCAGGGGAATCGCCGCCTCCTGGCCGTCACGGATGCCGCCTCTTGAGGCAGTTGAGCCAATGGCTCATCACAGAAAAGTTCCCGGCAGGCTGTTTGAGCGCGGCGACTTTCGGTCTTCAATGACTGCATGGACACGAAGATGATCAGGCGAAAACGGTAAGGCATGAGCTGTCGTTCGAGCAGCGATTGATGAAGGCTGCGCGAGAGGCCCGCGAAGGCGCCCGGCTGCTGCCGCCGGGCGCAAAGCGCGAGGCGTTGCTGCGGTCCGCCGAACGGAGCGAACGGGCGCTGGAAATCACGCGATGGATATTATCACCGACGCGGTATCCGCCGGGCCGCGGTTTGGGGGGCGCGTATCATGAAGGATTACCGGGCCCAATTGGAAAAGCTGCGGACCGACGCCGCTGAGTGCGCGCTGATCAGGGACTGACGACGGACAGGGCCAAGCGCGAGATGTTCGATCGCCTGCACAGACATCTCGACGCGCTCGCTGACGAGGTCGAAAAAGCCATGAACGACCGCCAGTCCATCGCGTGAGTCCGGAAACGGACGGACCGCCGATAATCCGAAGCGGGGCGAGGCGGGCGGGTCGCGCTCGGGCCTTCCAGATATCCAGACCTGATCGCGCGAATCGGGCGCACCCGGTTTTCGAGAGCCGCAGCGTTTTCGGAGGGTGGCGGGCTATTGTTCGAGCACCGACGGCGGCTCGCTTGGCGTCACCCTGGCGCCGGCCTTGTGCGCGACCTGATAGGTGGTGCCCGGCGGCGCACTCTTCGGCTCGGTGCCGGTGATGCGTTCGACGAGGCCCCACGCCAGCAGGAATATTGCCGTGCCGACGATGCCGGCGGTGCCTACCTCGATCGGTTTGACCTTCTTGAATGCCATCGTTCCGTCCTTGAGGAGCTGCTCCGGGCCAACCGGAAAGCCTGATTTCCGTTCCCGGAGCGGCAACCGGGGTCGTCTCCGTTGTCCGCATAGGAGAAATTAACCAACTGAACGTGAGCCAGATCAAAGTGCGCCGGGCGATTTCCGATCACATAGACGTGCCCGGCCGGCGCGGCGGTTTGCGGAACCGGTGCGGGTGTGGGATTATGAGGACATGAATCCGAGGCGGCTGTTCAACTGGCTGATCGTGCTGACCGTGGCGGTGGGGCTGTTGTCCGCGCCGTCCTCGGCGCCGGCGGTTGCCAAGGCGCATGACGCCGTTGCCGGCGAGATGCTCGCCGCGGCCGACGGCATGCCGTGCTGCCCGGGTGAGGGCACGACGCCGGCCAAGGACTGCGACGCCTGTCCGCTGATGGCGCTGTGCTCCATGACCATGCCGATCCCGGCGCCCACGGCTGCTTCAGCCTTCGCGCCGCTTCCGATGGCGCAGGCCGCCTTTGCCTTGCCCGACGATCTCCTGATCGACGGCCTTTCCGCCCGACCGCCCGACCATCCTCCTCGAAACCTGGCCTGACCGGCGCGTGCCGCGCCGGACCGCCGGCGCGCCGTCTGCTTGCGGCCGCGCGGCCTCCGCATGCCGCATTCCGCGGCACGCCAGACCGTTCGAGGAACAGGAAAATGAAGACTTCCAGCTTTATGCGTGCCGCTGCGGTGGCGCTGTTCGCCTTGGCCATCGCCGGGCCCACGGCTGCTTTCGCCGATATCGGGGATTATGAATTCCAACTGGTCGAGCCGACGGTCAAGAAGGGCGAGCGCGTCTTTGCGGTGCGGCTCCTCAACAGGACCACCGGCAAGGTAGTGCCCGACGCCGTCATCTTCGCCGTCCGCCTCGACATGGCGCCCGACGACATGGAGGGCATGGACACCCGGATCGCGGCCGTGCCCGCCGGCGAGCCCGACGTCTACAGCTTCAAGGCCAATTTCAGCATGACCGGCCGCTGGCGGCTGTCGCTCGGCGCCAAGGTGCAGGGCGAGACCGGCACGGTCGACAACAAGCTCTTGATCACGGCGCTGAAATGAGCCGCGCTGTCATCCTCGGTGCCGCTGCTGCCGCGATTGCGGTGGCGTCCGGCGCGTCCGGCTGGTACCTGACGTATCAGGGCCGTCAGCAGCTTGCGATCGCAACACCTGCCGCCGCGGACACGGCGGCTGCGCCGATCTACTACCGCGATCCCGACGGCAAGCCGTTCTATTCGCTGACGCCGAAAAAGGCGCCTGACGGACGCGACTATGTCGCCGTGCCGGCCGGCGCCGATATCAGCTTCGAGCCGAAAGCTGCGCCCGAGCCGGCGGCGACGGCGGAAGGCCCGCGCAAGATCAAGTACTACCGCAACCCCATGGGACTGCCGGACACCTCGCCGGTGCCGAAGAAGGATTCCATGGGGATGGATTACATCGCCGTCTACGAAGGCGACGACAGCGACGACGGCTCGGTGAAGCTGACGCCAGGCAAGATCCAGCGCACCGGCGTCAAGTCGGAAACAGCTTCTCCGCGCGTGATCCGTACGGTCATTCGTGCGCCCGGCACCATCCAGCTCGACGAGCGACGCATCTCCGTGATCGCGATGCGCGCCGAGAGCTTCGTGCAAAGGGTCGCCGATGTCACGACGGGTACCTTTGTCAGGAAGGGCCAGCGGTTGATGGAGATCTACAGCTCGGCGGTCGCCTCGGCGGCAGCGGAATACATCACCACGATGATGTCGCCTACCACCGGCAGGGTGGAACAATACGGCCGCGGCTCGCGCCAGCGCCTCAAGAATCTCGATGTCCCTGACGCCGTCATCGCCGGGATCGAGCAGACCCGGACAGTGCCGCTAAGCGTCGAATGGTCGGCGCCGCGCGACGGCATCGTGCTCGAACGCAACGCCATCGACGGCATGCGGGCGCAGCCGGGCGACGTGCTGTTCCGCGTCGCCGACACCTCGGTGGTGTGGGCGATGGTCGACGTGGCCGAACGCGATCTCGGCCTGGTTGCGGTCGGCCAGAAGGTGGCGGTGAAGGCCCGCAGCTTTCCCGGCCGCGAGTTTGCCGGCACGATCGCGGTGATCTATCCGCAGATCAACCGCGACACCCGCACCGCGCGCGTCCGCGTCGAGCTGGCCAATGCCGA
The DNA here is from genome assembly GCF_052389815.1 of Bradyrhizobium sp. Classification (GTDB taxonomy): domain Bacteria; phylum Pseudomonadota; class Alphaproteobacteria; order Rhizobiales; family Xanthobacteraceae; genus Bradyrhizobium. The sequence continues at coordinate 22,211 of NZ_JBQTHN010000086.1, forward strand.
TCTGGTGCTGCTGCCCGACATGTATGTCGATGCCGAGATCAATGTCGGCAGGAGCGATGCCGTGCTGGCGGTACCGGAAAGCGCCGTGCTCGATACCGGCACGCGGCAATCGGTGCTGGTCGACAAGGGCCGCGGCCGCTTCGAGCCGCGCGAAGTCAAGATCGGCCAGCGTGGCGACGGCTATATCGAAGTCCGCGACGGCCTTGCCGACGGCGAGCCGGTGGTGGTGGCCGCCAACTTCCTGATCGACGCCGAGAGCAACCTCAAGGCGGCGCTGAAGGGTCTTGCCACGGGAGGTCAGCCATGATCGCCCGTGTCATCGCTTGGTCGGCGCGCAACCTGCTGCTGGTGCTGTTCGGCACCGGCTTTGCCGCGGCGGCGGGCTTATGGGCGCTGCTGCATTTGCCGCTCGACGCCATTCCAGATCTCTCCGATACGCAAGTCATCGTCTACACCGAGTATTCCGGGCAGGCGCCTCAGGTGATCGAGGACCAGGTCACCTATCCCCTGGCGACCGCCATGCTGACGGTGCCGAAATCGAAGGTGGTGCGCGGCTTCTCCTTCTTCGGCGTCTCCTTCGTCTACGTCATCTTCGAGGACGGCACCGACATCTACTGGGCGCGCTCGCGCGTGATCGAATTCCTCAACGGCGCGGCCTCGCGCTTGCCGGCGGGCGTAACGCCGAGTATCGGGCCCGACGCCACGGGCGTCGGCTGGGTCTACCAATACGCGGTGATGTCGAAGGAGCTCAACCTCGCCGACACGCGCACGATCCAGGACTGGAACTTGCGCTTCGCGTTGGCGAAGGCGGAGGGCGTGGCCGAAGTCGCCAGCGTCGGCGGCTTCGTCAAGCAGTACAACGTGATCCTCGACCCGCAGCGCATGCGCAATCTCGGTATCACCATGCAGCGCATGCGCGAGGCGATCCGCGCCAGCAATGCCGACGTCGGCGGCCGCACGGTGGAGCTGACGGAATTCGAATACGTCATCCGCGGCAAGGGCTACATCAAGGACATCAACGACCTCGGCAACATCGTGCTGAAGGCCGACAAGGGTACGCCGGTGCTGCTGCGCGACGTCGCGCGGGTCGAGCTCGGCCCCGACGAGCGGCGCGGCATTACCGAGCTCGACGGCGAGGGCGAGGTGGCGAGCGGCATCGTGCTGCAGCGCTTCGGCATGAACGCGCTCGACGTGATCGATAACGTCAAGAAGCGCTTTGCCGCGATCGCCACCAGCCTGCCGAAGTCGGTCGAGATCGTGCCGGTCTACGACCGCTCCAACCTGATCTATGCCGCCGTCGATACGCTGAAGCGCACGCTGCTGGAAGAGAGCCTCGTGGTGGCGCTGGTCTGCGTCGCGTTCCTGCTGCACGTCAGGAGCGCGCTGGTCGCGATCCTGATGCTGCCGGTCGGCGTGCTGATGGCGTTCGGCGCGATGAAATATTTCGGCATCGGCTCCAACATCATGAGCTTGGGCGGCATCGCGATCGCCATCGGCGCCATGGTCGATGCCGCCATCGTCATGATCGAGAACGCGCACAAGCACCTCGAGCGGGCCGAGCCCGGCAAGCCGCGGCTCGAGATCCTGATCAAGGCGGCGTCCGAGGTGGGGCCGGCGCTGTTCTTCAGCCTGCTGATCATCACCGTTTCCTTCATGCCTATCTTCACGCTGGAGGCGCAGGAAGGGCGGCTGTTCAGCCCGCTGGCGTTCACCAAGACCTTTGCGATGGCGGCGGCCGCGCTGCTCTCGGTCACGCTGGTGCCGGCGCTGATGGTGCTCTTCGTGCGTGGCAAGATCGTCCCCGAGCACAGGAATCCGATCAACCGCTTCCTGATCTTCATCTATCGCCCGGTGATCCATGGTGTCTTGCGCGCCAAGACGCTGGTGCTGCTGCTTGCGGTCGCCGTGCTCGCGGTCACGATCTGGCCGGCGCGCCAGCTCGGCACCGAGTTCATGCCCAATCTCAACGAGGGCACGCTGCTGTACATGCCGACCACGCTGCCCGGCATCTCCGTGACCAAGGCGGCCGAGCTGATGCAGATGCAGAACCGCATCATCCGCTCGTTCCCCGAAGTCGCCTCCGTCTACGGCAAGGCGGGGCGGGCCTCGACGGCGACCGACCCGGCGCCGACCGAAATGTTCGAGACGGTGGTCAATCTCAAGCCGAAGGAAGAGTGGCGAAAAGGCCTCACCATCGACGGCCTGATCGCCGGGATGGACAAGGCGCTGCAGTTTCCCGGCGTGTCGAACGCCTGGACCATGCCGATCAAAGCCCGCATCGACATGCTCTCGACCGGCATCCGCACCCCCGTCGGCGTCAAGGTGATCGGCACGGATCTGGTCGAGATCGACAAGCTGGCGAAACAGATCGAGCAGGTGCTCAAGGCCGTGCCCGGCACATCCTCGGCCTATGCCGAGCGCGGCATCGGCGGCTACTACCTCGAGATCACGCCGGACCGGCCGGCGCTGGCGCGCTACGGCATGATGATCGGCGACGTGCAGGACGCGATCGCCACCGCTCTCGGCGGCCAGACCGTGACCACCACCGTCGAAGGGCGGCAGCGCTTCACCGTCAACATGCGCTATCCGCGCGATCTTCGCGACAATCCCAAGGCGATTGCCGACGACATCCTGGTGCCGATGCCGGCAGGCGGCGCGGTCCCGCTCGGCGAGGTCGCCACCATCAAGCTGGCGCGCGGACCGACCACGATCCGCACCGAAAACGGGCAGCTTGCGACCTACGTCTATGTCGACATCCGCGACCGCGACCTCGGCGGCTACGTCAAGGACGCGCAGCATGCGGTGCAGGCGAGCATCGAGTTTCCGGCAGGCTACTATGTCATCTGGAGCGGCCAGTACGAATATCTCGAACGCGCCACCGCGCGGCTGAAGATCGTGGTGCCGGTGACGCTCTTGATCATCTTCCTCTTGCTCTATCTCAATTTCCGTTCGGTCGCGGAGACCATGATCGTGATGCTGTCGCTGCCGTTCGCGCTGGTCGGCGGGCTCTGGCTGATGTGGTGGCTCAGCTTCAACCTGTCCGTGGCGGTCGCCGTCGGCTTCATCGCGCTCGCGGGTGTTGCGGCCGAGACCGGCGTCGTGATGCTGATCTATCTCAACCAGGCGCTGGCGGAAATCGTCGAGCAACGGGCCAAGGAGCGGCGGCCGTTGACCCGAAAGGATCTCCACCATGCCATCATGGAAGGCGCCGTCGAGCGGGTGCGGCCGAAGATGATGACGGTGGTGGCGATCATGGCGGGGCTCCTGCCGATCATGTGGAGCTCGGGCACGGGCTCGGAGATCATGCAGCGCATCGCCGTGCCGATGATCGGTGGCATGATCTCCTCGACCTTGCTGACGCTGATCGTCATCCCCGCCATCTTCGGGCTGGTCAAAGGTTACCGGCTGCCTTCGGACGAGGAGGGCGGTTCGCAACTGCCGGCCGAGCCGCAACCGACGGTCAAGAAGAAGCCGATTCTGGAGCCGGCCGAATGAAGTGATTCAGGTCATGGAGTCCGCGATGAAGAACAGCGCGAGGATGGTGATAGCTGCGGCAGTGCTTTCGACGCCGGCGCTGGCGCAAACCGGCGATCTTGCTCGCGGAGAACGCGATTTCCGGGCCTGCGCGCCGTGCCACTCGCTCGAACCCGATCGCAACATGTCGGGGCCCAGTCTTGCGGGCCTCTGGGGGCGAACGGCCGGCCGCTTGCCGAGTTTCGACCGCTTCTCGGAGGCGCTGAAGGCCTCCGGAATCATCTGGGACGATCGCTCGCTCGACGCCTGGATGACCGATCCGGATCGCATGGTGCCTGACAACGAGATGCCGTTCAACGGCATCAAGGATGACCGTGTTCGCGCAGGTTTGCTCGCGTACCTGAAGGAAGCCACGAAGCCCGGAGCTCAGCCGCCGCAAACGGCGGGGGGCCCGATGGGCGGAATGATGGGTGGCGGTGGACGCGTTCCCGATCTGAAGGCTGTGGAGCCGAGCATGCAGGTGCAGGCGATCACGCATTGCCGTGACACCTATCGCGTCACCACATCGGACGGCAAGACCCGCGCCTTCTGGGAACGCAATCTGCGCCTGAAGACGGATTCCAGCAAAGACGGTCCCCGAAGCGGCGCGCCGGCCCTGGTGTCCGCAGGCATGATGGGCGACCGCGCCGATGTGATCTTTGCCGCGCCGGCGGAGATCAGCAAGGCGATCGAGGGACGGTGCTGAATCGGCCGGCCGCGTCACCATGAAGTGAGAAGGGGAGTAGGATATGGAACAGAATGGATATCGGGCGACGCGCCGGGCCCTGCTGATCGGCATGGTTACCTTGGCTGCGCTTCCCATACGGGCCAACGCCGAGACCGGCGTCGTCACGGTCCACCGGGACCCGAACTGCGGCTGCTGTTTGGGTTGGGTGCGCCATCTCCGCAAAGCCGGATTTGTCGTGCAAGTCGAGGAGACCTCCGATCTCGAGTCGGTGCGGACAGGGCTCGGCGTTCCGCCGGCCCTCGCCGCCTGTCACACGGCCGAGGTGAACGGCTATCTGATCGAAGGACACGTGCCGGCGGTGGCGGTGCGGCGGTTGCTGGCCGAGCGGCCGGATGCGAAGGGTCTTTCCGTACCGGGCATGCCGGCCGGATCGCCGGGAATGGAAGGCGGCGGGGAGCCCCAGCCTTACACGGTGGTCTTGTTTGGAGCGGGCGGCGTCCGGCCATTCATGCGGTTCGTCGGGCAGCGGTTTGTCGGCTGATCGGGACGGCGCCGGCTGATACGAAAGTCGGTTCGGCGCGATTGGAACCGGATGGCGATGCACCTGTTGGTCGGTTGCGAGGGAGTTTCCCATGTCACCGGCCGTCGAGTCACCGGATGTCGTGCCCTACGGCGCAGACCAGACGATCTATGTCGTCGTGGATGCCATCGCGTCGCCCGGACATGACGGGCAGGAGAGCCAGGTCGAGGTCGAGGATTTCGAGACGGTGGTCGAGGAATTCATCGCCGGCCGATTCCGCGATCCCGTGCGTGTCCTGGCCTTCAACACGCTCGAGCACTGGTCGAAGGATCTATCGTCCGACGTCGCAAGCGAGATACAGACGCGCTGCGACATCGAAGGCGTGGCCGCGCCCGAACATCTCAGGGACTTCCTCGAACGGCACGCGGCCTCTTCGAAGGATCGTGTGCCCTCATCATGAGATGTCCGGCCATGGCGGGCGACCGTGCCGGGAACCAAAAGCACTCGGTTGGGTTTATCCCGCGTGCTGCGAGGCTGAGGTTGCCATGCCCCTCTATCATTTCGATCTCGTGAACTGGAAGGCCGTCGTCGATGCCGGCGGCGCCGATCTCGCCGACGACATCGAGGCGATGAACTCCGCCGACATGATCGCGCGGAGCTTGCTCAAGCGGCTGCCGGATCTGAAGAACCGCCACTACGCCGTTCTCGTTACCAACGAGGAGGGCGACGAGGTCTGTCGGTTACCGCTCGACGTCGTCCACCATTGAACCGCGCGTCGAAGCCGCGCGGGCCCGTGCGGTCAACGACTATCATGGCGTGCCGACGGCCTGAAGCCCGACGCTCCGATCTGCCCCGCAGCGTGAACCTTTGGCCGCAGGCCGAGTTCCAACCGTGTGCGGGCACCAACCGCTGCGGCACAGCACGGAGATGCAAATGGCCAAGAAGGCGAAGAAGCGGAAATACTCCAGGGGCGCCGCCAAGAAGGTGAAGCGCGCCATGAAGAAGCGGAAGTCCGGCACGCTGCGCAGCGGCCGCTCCGGCAAGAAGGTCAAGAGCCGCAAGCAGGCGATTGCCATCGGCCTGTCCGAGGCGCGCCGGAGCGGCGCCCGGGTACCGAAGAAGAAGCAGAAGTCCTAACGCGTGGTTTGGAGCGGGTCCGCCGCCGGGCATCCCACCATCCACTCGTCCAGTTCGTCAGGGCTGGAGTCGTCGAGCGCCCGTGAGCGGCGAAGCGCCAGTTCCCGTGTGCGCGTCGGCAACCTGCGGCCTGACCGGTAGCGCCGGGCCGTCATGGGCTGTCGTCCTTGTATTGGTCGTTCATCAAACGAGGTGACCGAACCGGCGTTCCTCCCGCCGGCGGTTTCATTTTTTGCCTGATTGCAGGAACCTTCCCGCGGCAGAGGGGTCGTTTCCCGATAACGACGCGGAAAAAGGACGGGGAAAGAGAATGGTGGCCGAAAAGCGCGCCGAAAAGCGCAAAGAGCGGCAGCCGCAACGGCGCCGCGACGCCGATAGGCCGAAGCCGGGTGAAGCCGGCAGTCAAGGCATCGTGCTCGACGAGCGCGGGCAAGAACAGCCGGCTGACAAGGAACGGGCACAGCGGACCAGCAAGAGCGAGGACGACAGTTAGCGGAGAGACATCATGCGTGCGGGAAGGATCGTCACCCTGGCCGTGCTCGCCCTTCTGCTCGCCGGCGCCGTTGCGTTCGCATACTTCGGACTGAGCGAGCCCGGGCGGCCGATGTCGCCGGAGTTCTTTACCGCGCTGATCCTCGGTTCGCTGCTGTCGCTGATCGTAGGCGTCGGATTGATGGCGCTGCTGTTCTACAGCCACAGGAAGGGCTATGACGAGCCGCCGCGGCTGTTGCCGCCGCCTTGAGGAATCGGGGCCGCGTCGCGCGCGGCCCCTTCGTCCGTGTTACTTCCTGCTTCGCCGACCGTGGGCGCCGACTTCTTGCCGAGGCTCTGCGCCATCTCGAGGTGATGCCTGAGCGCGGGCAACGTCTTGTCGGCCCAATCTTTCAGGTCGGTATTGTCGCCGCCGCCGACGTAGCGCTCGAACAGGTCGACCGCGTCCTTGTGGGCGCTGACCTGCATCGAGTTGAAGCTGGAGCTGAAGTCGTTGCCGCTGGTGTCCTTCAGCTTGTCTAGCTTGCTCTGATGCGAAGCGTCGAGCGCCGTCGGCAGCTCGGCCTTCACCTTGCCGCACGCATTCGCCAACGCAGGAACAACAAGCCTGCCTTCTGCTTGATTAGTGGTCGGCCCGTCTTGCGTGTCGCCGGCGAGAGGCCCCCTTTGACCAGGGGAGGCTCTGATGAAGAACTTTGCGGATGCCGCATTCGAGCCGGAAGTGATCGAGGCCATGGCGGCGGCGCTGAGCAGGGCTACCGCCGCGCTGCCGGAGCCCTTGAGTTCGGCGCATGTGAATCTGCTGGCGGAATCCATTCTTCGCACCGCGAAATCCGGCGAACGTGACTCGGCCGTGCTCGAACGAATCGCATTGATCGAATTGCAGATTGCTCCGCGCTCCTGAACGATGCGGTGCAGCGGGCGCCAGGCTTAGGAACTCTCGGCGGCCGTCGCGATTGCTACCTCGAAGTCCGCAACGTTGCGGAGCCCACGAAATGCGGTGCGGCGCCGGCGGGTCGCCGCGATCGGATTCATGCTCGAGGTGGTTGAGATGCGCGCGCTATTGGCTCTGCTGGTGGTTCTCGTCTTCGCTCTTGATGCATCGGCGCGCGATCTCGACGGACGCTATGCCAATTCTCCGCTGAAGCAGTGGTTCGAAGGACTGGCCAGCAAGCGCGGCCTGTGCTGTTCGGATGCCGACGGCAGGGCGGTGTCCGACGTCGATTGGGAATCGAAGAACGGTCGTTACCGCGTGTGGCTGGAGGGCGCCTGGCACGACGTGCCCGAGGACGCCGTCGTCACCGAGCCCAACCGCGCCGGCAAGACGATGGTGTGGCCGGTCCGCGGCTCATTTGGGCTCACCATCATCTGCTTCATGCCGGGACCGATGACCTGAAGCGGCCGCGATCGGGCAAAGCGCGATGCGATTGGGGTCAATCGTCATCGCGGTTTGGGTTGCTGTTTGAGCACAATCCCTCGGGTCGAGGAAAGCCGCTTCACGCTCTTCCGGATCGTGCTCCGGGAACGGCACCGTGGCCCGGACGTTGGCCCCGCGTCACCGTTCAGGTGATCCTCCCGATAACTTGCCCTGGCCGGCCACGGCCGGGGCTTTTTCCACGTTCCCCAGCCGGCCGGGCCAACGGGAACCCTTTCGCATCGCGCCGGTTGGGATTGTCACAGCCCAACGGGGAGTTGAGAAAGATGGGCCTGGCTCAATACGCGATCATCCCGGTGCGCGATCAGTGGGGCGTGCTGCACGACGGCGACGTCAACGGCGAATATGCGACGAAGGAAGCCGCGTTCGAGGCGGCGATTGCCGCTGCATCGCTGGCCATGCGGCAAGGCCATGAGGTGCACGTCAGCGTTCCCGCTCGCAACGAGGCCAAGGCGGATCCGTCGCACTGACATTCAGGAGTGTTGGCGCTTCGATGGGCGCTCGCGCCGGGGCGAGGAATCCGGCGATTCCATTTCCTCCGCCTTGCGCTCCTGTTCCTTGCCCTCCTGGACCAGCAAGCCGTCGCCGATCATCTCGCCGACGAACTGCTTGGTGAATCCCTGGGCCTTCTCTCTGATCTTGCTCATGACGATTGCTCTTGTTCGCGAAAGCAACGGGGCTAGCCGGTCGGCCGGCGGCCGGTCCGGCAGTTCAGCGGAGACGTCGGCGCGCGCCGCAGCCGCTCCGGCAGGAAGTATTCGTCCGGATCGGGCAGGGCATCGCGCCGGACGTCGGCGGCGAACTGGGCCCGCTCATGCGGGGTCTGCACCTCGAAAAACCTGCGCTTGACGTCGACGCCGCCGACGGGGTCGTTGACGCCGTGCTGGATATCCCTGGCATCGCTCATCGCAACCTCCCTTCCTTCAATCTTAATCCTGATAACCGTCAGCCTTTACTCGGCGTTCCCGCTGCGATGAGGAACCCGCGACGGCCCTGCAAGTTGAACCGGATGATCGCGTTGGAGGAGGCGGAGATGCTGGAAGAGAATCTGAAAGAAGCGATCGTTGCGGAGCTGGAGCGGCAGGCCGCCAATCGGCCGCAAGCGCTGCAGGTCGAAAGTTCCCCGGAGTTCGTCATCCATGGCAAGATCGATCTCGACGCATTGGCCATGGTGGTGGCGGGCTCGATGGCCGGAGGCCCGTGATGCGGCTGCACGTCGCGTTCAAATCGGCGGAACGGCTGCGGCGGCGGATGCTGGCCCTGTGGAGGAGATTTCGCATGAGCAGGAAGAAGCCGGTCACTCCCGATCCGGGCGAGGCTTCCGACTGGGGCTCGCACGCCCAGACAAAGGAGCCATGGAAGGGAAATCCCGAGAAAGAGCAGCGGCCAGGCGAGAAGAAGCACGACCTCGAAAAGTGGCATGAATCCGGTACGCACTGAGCGTGCCCGGTCGGAACGCCAGAAGAACAGGAACCAAAAGCCCGGCGCCGAATCTGACTTGCGTGCAGCCGGCCCGTCTCAGCCCCCTGGGCCGGAAGCCATCTGGAATGACGGCCCCCGGCACGCCGCGCCGGGGCCGTTTTCCGGTCATTCTACTTCGGAGGGCGCAGCCCCGGGGAATCGACCCATTTGTCGATGTGCGCCGCGGTCTTGGTCTGCCGCGCTTTCTTCAGGAGGAGGTCGCGCTCCGCGCCGGGAGGCAATGTCTCGGCCTCGGCTTTCGCGTGCTCTGCTTCCTGCACCAGGCGCTCCTCCGTCGAGGTTGCTTGCTCGAAACGTCGTCGCTGCATGGCATGCTCCTCTACCGTCGTGAAAGTGGCGGGAGCTCGATCAGTCTCTCTGTCACCGATATTGTGCCGGTGATGGGACAAGCATGCGCCTCAATTGCCGCGACTGCCAGCAGAATGATTTTCTCCTTGCACTCAGCACATCGGTCCAGGGTGTGGGAACGATGCGCCCTGCCGTTGATTGTCAACAATGGTGCATTGCAAGGAATTGTTCTCATGAAGACAACCGGCACATGGATTGGATTCGCGCCGGGCCGCCATGCCCCGCGGCGCGCCGCCTAGGGAGCCGGTCCGATGCAGAGCAGGCTCGTCACCACCAGCCCGGCCCACGTCCACGTCATCATTCTCGATTCCGGGGGGGGGGCCTTTGCCGCGCTGACCAAATTCGCCAACGAGGAAAAGCTCGCGGCGGCCTCGTTGACGGCGATCGGCGCGTTCGAGCGGGCGACGATCGGCTGGTTCGATCTCGTCTCCAGGAACTACCGGAAGATCGAGATCAACGAGCAATGCGAGGTCTTGAGCGCCATCGGCGATGTCGCCATCGGCGACGACGGCAAGGCGAGCCTGCATGTCCACGTCGTACTGGGATTGTCCGACGGCTCGACCCGCGGCGGCCATTTCCCGTCCGGCATCGTGCGGCCGACGCTGGAGGTCGTGCTGACGGAAGCGCCGGCCAGGCTGCGGCGCAGGAAGCGGCCGGACCTCGGGATTGCGCTGGTCGATCTCGCGGGCTGCTAAATCGTGATGGGGTTTGGTTGAATAGATCGTCCGGCTGACTCAGTTCACCTCTCCCCAGCGGGGCCCCAGCGGGAGAGGTGAGTTCGCGATGCCGCTCCAGTTTAACCTGATCTCATCACGGTCTAGGCTTGCGCATGCTGTCCGCCCGGACGGGAAATGCGGCTCAGCGCGTCCGCGGTGCCGTCGCCGCTATGTGCACGCGCGATGTCGCCGAGCGCGATGATGCCGACGAGCTGCTTGTCGCGATTGAGCACCGGCAAGCGCCTGACCTGGATGTCGCCCATGTTTTCGGTGACTTCCTCGAGGTCCTGATCCTCGAAGCAGTATTTGACGTCGGCCGTCATCACGTCGCCGATGCGCGCGTCGGGACCGCGGCCCATCGCAACGCCTCGGATGGCGATGTCGCGGTCGGAAATCATGCCCACCAGACGGTTGTTGTCGGTCACCGGCAGCAGGCCGCAATTAAGCGCGGCCATCGCTTCGGCGGCATCGCGCAGGGTGTCCTCGGGCGTGCACAGCTGGACGTTGGGAGTCATCGCGTCATGGACCTTCATAGCAAACCTCGCTCGCTGTTTCAGCCGCTAACAGGTGCCGGCGGCCGTCGTTCCAGCGCGGGGGCTCAAAAAGTGAAGCCGCTTGGGGGGCAGGACGACACGCGCCGGAAATGTGTCGCTCGCCGGGCAAATGTTTCTTGTGAAAATGGTTCCGCATGGCGATGCCCGGAATGGCAGACATGCGAACCGTCACTGCTGAAACCTGCATCGATGTTCCGCGTTTGCCGGCGGGGCCAACCGGTGCAAACGCAATGCGAAGAGCAATGTTGGGCGTGGCTCTGCTGCTATCCGGCAGCGCGCTGGCCAAGGCCGAATCCGGCCTGGCCTCCTTCTATCCCGGGATCGGCAAGCGCGGCGAGATGACCTGCGCCCACCGTAGCCACCCGTTCGGCAAACGGCTCCGGGTGTCTCGCGGCAAGGTGTCGATCGAATGCCGGGTCAACGACCGCGGCCCGTTCGTGCGCGGCCGCATCATCGACGTCTCCACCAGCGCCGCGCGGGCGCTGGGCATGATCCAGGCCGGCGTCGTCCAGGTGCTGGTCGAACCCGTCGAATCCAGGCCGGCGCCGACGCGGATTGAAGTTACCTCCGTACCGACGGGCGCGCTTTAACGTTCCGATAACTGGTTTTCCTAACGCCCTTTTTGGTTGTGTTCCCGTAAGAGGGAGCCCGGTGGGGGCAATGGAAATGTCGAGTAGCTCGCCAGGCGGCGCCGCCTCAATGCGCCGGGTGCTATCGAAAACTTGGGCGTTGGTTTGGGCGCCGATCCGCGGCCGGATGGGCGCAATCCAGTGGCTGGTCCTGTGCGGCGCCGCGCTGGTGCTGGCGATCGCGCTCGGCACCGCGCATGTGGCGTTGCAGTACCGCGAACGCGCGATCAAGGTCGCCGAGCGCGACCTCACCAACACCGCGCTGCTGCTGTCGCGCCATTTCGATCAGCAGCTGTCCGATCTGCAGCACGTCCACCGGGACATCATCGGCTATGTCCGCGCCGGCGGATTCGACACTGCGGAAGCCTTCGAAAAGCAGATGTCGCTGCTTTCCACGCACGAGATGCTGCGCACGCGGCTTGCGGCGCTTCCGCACGTCGGCGCCCTGAACGTGTTCAACAAGGACGGCTGGTTGATCAACTCCTCGGAAATGTGGCCGGTGCCGGACGTCAATATCGCGGATCGCCGCTACTACCGCGAATTCACCTCGGGGCGGGCGACGCCGGATGTGATCGTCGAGCCCGCGGTCAGCAAGGTGACTCGTGTGTGGACCACCGTGTTCGCCCGCAAGATCACGGACCGCCAGGGCAACATCATCGGCCTCGCCAGCCGCGGCGTCGAGCCCTCCCACTTCGAGGATTTCGTGGCATCGCTCGCGCTCGAAGCCGACACCACGATCTCGATGATCCATCGCGACGGCACCGTGATTGCGCGCTATCCGCAGGACCGGAGCATCGTCGGCAAGAACGTGTCGAGCATGCCGCAGTTCCAGCGGGCGCTGGCGGCCGGCGGCAACATCTCCGGCCGCTTCGTCAGCCGGATGACCGACGACGACCGGATCGGCGCAGTCCGCTCGCTCCACCATTTCCCGATCATGATCGTCGCCGCGACCAAGACCGAAACCGCGCTGGCCGACTGGCGGGCGCAGACCCGGCTGCAGTTCTTCGCTGCGGCGCTCGCGGTGATCGTGGTCATCGCCACCATCTTCCTGATCGTCCGGCAGCTGCGGCGCCAGCATCGCGCGGCCCAGAACCTGCTGTCGGAGAAGAGCAGGCACCTCGACGCCGCCATCAACAACATGACGCAGGGGCTGTTGCTCTTCAATGGCGAGGGCAGGCTCGTGATCTGCAACCAGCGATACATCGACATGTTCGAGCTGTCGCCCGACGTCGTCAGGCCCGGCTGCCACCTGCGCGACCTGATCCTGCACCGCAAGGAGAAAGGCTCGTTCGTCGGCGACGTCGATGCCTATTGCGAAAGATTCCTCGACCCCTTGGGCGACGGGGCGCACGATACGGTGATTGGCGTCCCCGATGGCCGCGTGATCCGCCTGATCTACAAGCGCTCGCCCGGTGGCGGCTGGGTCACCACGCTGGAAGACATCACCGAGCGCCGCCGCGTCGAGGCGCGGATCGAGCACCTCGCGCATTACGATGCGCTCACGAACCTGCCGAACCGCACGCTGTTCCAGCGCCACGCGGAAGGCCTGCTGTTGCAGACCGCCGAAGTCAGCTTCGCGATCCTCTATATCGATATCGACGAGTTCAAGCGCATCAACGACTCGCTCGGCCATCTCATCGGCGACGAGTTCCTGCGCGGCGTTTCCATCCGGCTGCAGGATGCGATCGGGCCGGATGATTTCGTGGCGCGGCTCGGCGGCGACGAGTTCGCTGTCGTGCAGCACGGCGCTACCTCGGAAGTCGACGTCAACGCGCTGGCCGCACGGATCTACGCCGCCTTGCGCACGCCGTTCGACTGCCGGGGCCATAGCCTTTCGGCCGACGCCTCGATCGGCATTGCGCTGGCGCCGCAGCATGGCAGCGACCTGCACGGCCTGCTCAAGAGCGCGGATCTGGCGATGTATGCCGCCAAGGCCGCCGGCCGGCGCACCCACCGTTTCTTCGAGCCGTCGATGGAGACGGAGGCCAACCAGCGCCGCGCGCTGGAAAGCGACCTGCGCAGCGCGATCGCCGACGGCGGCTTCGAGATCCACTATCAGCCGCTGGTCGATCTCGACAGCAACGCGATGACCGGCTGCGAAGCGCTGCTGCGCTGGAATCATCCGCGCCGCGGCATGGTTTCGCCTGCGGAGTTCGTGCCGATCGCGGAAGAGACCGGCCTGATCGAGGAGCTCGGCGACTGGGTGCTGCGCACGGCCTGTGCGGAAGCCGTCAACTGGCCCGCTCACGTGCGTATTGCGGTCAACGTCTCGCCGGTCCAGTTCCGCTCGCAGGCCTTGTCGCTCAAGGTCGCCGCCGCGCTTGCCGAGACCGGGCTCGACCCGTGCCGGCTGGAGCTCGAGATTACCGAAGCCGTGCTGATCGCCGATGACGATGCGGCGCTTGCCGTGCTCGGCCAGCTGCGCGATCTCGGCGTGCGCATCGCGCTCGACGATTTCGGCACCGGCTACTCGTCGCTGAGCTATCTGCAGCGCTTCCCGTTCGACAAGATCAAGATCGACCGCAGCTTCGTCACCGAGCTCGGCACCGGCTCCTCGTCCATCATCAAGGCCGTGGTCTCGATCGCCGCCGACCGCAACATGGTGACCACAGCCGAAGGCGTCGAGACCGAGGAGCAGCGCATGGCCGTACACGCGCTGGGCTGCAACCAGATGCAGGGCTATCTGTTCAGCCCGCCGCTCCAGGCGCAAGAGGTCCGCGCCTTGATGGTCCCGCGAAAGGCGGCGGAGGCCGCCGCCTGAGCTATTTGGCCTTGCTGCCGCAATTGTAGGCCCTGCGGAAACCGGCGGCCCGGGCGTCTTCCTCCGAACAGAACCAGCGCTCGGAATTGTCGAGGCCCGGATAGGAGCGGCAGGCCTGCAGGTGATAGATCCCGACATTGCCGGTGACGCGGGCGCGCACGGCGTATTTGCCCTTGATGGGGCAGCCCGCCGGCATCACGGGATCGGCCGAGAACAGCACGCTGCGGATCTGCTGGTCGCGGTCGGGGCGGCATGCGCCGCCGACCAGGGCAGCGTCCTTCTTCCAGAGCCGGAAATCGGCCGGCGCGGTGAAGCAACCCTTCCAGAGGCCGCGGCGGTCGTCCTTCGCGGCGAGCTCATCCGCCTTGAATTTTCCCTTCGCATCGGCGAGCGCAAGACCCTTCTGAACCATCAGCTGACCGAGGCTGACGGCATCGCCCTCGACGATACAAAGCCCGACGCGCCGATTCTTGTAGGCCGGATCCGGTCCGAGATCGCCGCAGCGAACCTGCTTGCCGGCCACCAGCTTTGCCAGCTGGTCGCGCGCCTCGACGCCGCAGGTCCAGCTGTCGGCATGTTCGTCGATGCACATCTGGTCCACCGCCGGCGCGTCGATGCCGTCGAGGCGGAAGGTGCTGTTGGCGAGTTGCAGCGTGGCGCCGTCCTTCACGGTTGCGGTAGCGGCAAGGGCCTGAGAGGTCAGGACGCAGATGAGGGCAAAGGCGGGGAGGGACGTCCGGAACCGCATGGCAACACCATTTCCATTCACAGAAGATTTTCTAGCACAGGTAATTGCGGCGGGCAGGCAGCTATTTCGCCGTCACCCGTCCGACGACGAGCAGCGCAACGGTGGACACCGCGATGCTCAGCAACAGCAGGATCAGGCCGAGGCCGAGCGCGAGCGCCAGATCGCCCTTGCTGGTTTCCAGTGCGATAGCCGTCGTCATGGTGCGGGTGAAGCCGGCGATGTTGCCGCCGACGATGATGATGGCGCCGACCTCGGCGATGGCGCGGCCGAAGGCGGCGAGAAAGGCGGTCAGGATCGAGCCGTGCCCGAGCGAGAAGATCAGTCCGATGCTGCGCAACGTGGAGAGGCCGTCGATTCGGGCGAGATCGGAATACTCCGCCCACAACAGCGAAGCCGGCCGATGCACCAGCGCGACCACGATCGGCGTCGCCAGCACCGCCTGGGCGATGATCATCGCGGTCGGCGTGAACAGCAGACCCGCCGGGCCCAGCGGGCCGGAGCGCGACAGCAGCAGGAAGACGCCGAGCCCGGCCACGACCGGCGGCAGGCCGAGAAAGGCGTTGGTCAGCACGATCACCGCCTGCCGCCCGCGAAACCGGTTGACCGCGAGAAACGCGCCGAACGGCGCGCCGATCGCCAGCGCAATCAGGCTTGCCGTGAGGCTGACGCGGAGCGACAGCGAGACGATGCCGATCAGTTCCGGATCGAGCCGGGCGATCAGGGCAAAGGCAGAGAGGATCGCTTGGGTGAAATCGTTCATGCCGGCTTTGCTGGCGACATCAGGGGGTTATGGCGGAACTTTGTTCTCTTCCGGAGAACTACGGAGGTGGGCTTTACCATCTCTTGGTGAACGGGAAAAATCGTTGAGGGCGGGTTGACGGAGACGGAACAAAAAGAGAACATGCGTCTCTCGCTTTGCGCCGGATCTCCTCATGTCCCTCCATCCACAGCCCTGCGACCGCGGCGAAGCCGGGCTGGAGGCTGCAATCGATCAGGCCATTGCAGCCTGCGGCGGCGACACGCGCGCGACCATCCGCGCGCTGATCGTGGCCAACAATTACCTCGAGAACGAGGTCGCCGAGCTGATGAAGGCGGTGTCGCATGCCTATGCGCGGGGGAGATTCCAGACCTATTCGGGCTGAGCACCAGTCGGCAAGACTCGCGGCATCATTAGTCGGGGCCATTCCCAAGCGATAACCACCACTAATACCGTTGCCTCGGCTCGGTTTTGCTGTACCACAGGCGGCGAGGAAACCCGCCAAAAAGCTCAAGCCCGCAAAGAACATGTTCAAGAAAATCCTGATCGCAAACCGCGGCGAGATCGCCTGCCGGGTCATCAAGACCGCCCGCCGCATGGGGATCGAGACGGTCGCCGTGTATTCCGAGGCCGACCGCGACGCGCTGCATGTCGAAATGGCGGACGAAGCGGTATTCATCGGGCCGCCCGCGGCGGCCGAAAGCTATCTCGTCATCGACAGGATCGTCGAGGCTTGCCGGAAGACCGGCGCGCAGGCGGTGCATCCCGGCTACGGCTTTCTGTC
This sequence comes from Bradyrhizobium sp., assembly GCF_052389815.1. Classification (GTDB taxonomy): domain Bacteria; phylum Pseudomonadota; class Alphaproteobacteria; order Rhizobiales; family Xanthobacteraceae; genus Bradyrhizobium. Next base: position 38,775 of record NZ_JBQTHN010000086.1, read on the forward strand.
CGAGCGCGAAGCCTTTCCGCGCGCGCTGCAGAAGGCCGGCGTCGTCTTCATCGGCCCCAACCCGGTCGCGATTGCCGCGATGGGCGACAAGATCGAATCCAAGAAGGCGGCTGCCAAGGCCAACGTCTCGACCGTGCCCGGCTATCTCGGCGTCATCGAGGACGACAAGCATGCGGTGAAGATCGCCGACGAGATCGGCTATCCCGTGATGATCAAGGCCTCGGCCGGCGGCGGCGGCAAGGGCATGCGCATTGCGCATTCGAAGAGCGAGGTTGCCGAAGGCTTCAACCTTGCGAAAGCCGAAGCGAAGTCCTCGTTCGGCGACGACCGCGTCTTCGTCGAGAAATTCATCGTCGATCCCCGCCACATCGAGATCCAGGTGCTGGGGGACAAGCATGGCAATGTGATCTATCTCGGCGAGCGCGAATGCTCGATCCAGCGCCGCAACCAGAAGGTCATCGAGGAGGCGCCGTCGCCGCTCTTGGACGAGACCACGCGGCGCAAGATGGGCGAGCAGGCGGTCGCGCTGGCGAAAGCCGTGAACTACGACTCCGCCGGCACGGTGGAGTTCGTCGCCGGCCAGGACAAGAGCTTCTATTTCCTGGAGATGAACACCCGCCTGCAGGTCGAGCATCCCGTCACCGAGCTCGTCACCGGCGTCGACCTCGTCGAGCGGATGATCCGCGTCGCCGCCGGCGAGAAGCTCGCGCTGGCGCAAAAGGACATCGCGCTGACCGGCTGGGCGGTGGAATCCCGCGTCTACGCCGAAGATCCGTTCCGCAACTTCCTGCCCTCGATCGGGCGGCTGGTGAAGTACCGCCCGCCGGCGGAAATGAGCCATGACGGCATCACCGTGCGCAACGATACCGGCGTGCAGGAGGGCGGCGAGATCTCGATCCACTACGATCCGATGATCGCCAAGCTCGTCACCCATGCGCCGTCGCGTGCGGCGGCGATCGAGGCGCAGTCTAACGCGCTCGATGCCTTCTATGTCGACGGCATCCGCCACAACATTCCGTTCCTCTCGGCGCTGATGCACCATCCGCGCTGGCGCGAGGGCCGGCTTTCGACCGGCTTCATCGCCGAAGAATTCCCCAAGGGGTTTTCCGCGCATGCGCCGGAAGGCGAGGTGGCGCGCCGGCTCGCCGCGGTCGCCGCCGCCATCGATCATGTGCTCGGCGAGCGCAAGCGGCAGATTTCCGGCCAGATGAACGGCCGTATCGTGCAGCGCGAGCGCCGCCGCGCGGTCTGGCTCGATCGCGAGGAGGTCGGCCTCGACGTGGCGCGCGAAGGCGAGGGTATTGCCGTGCTGTTCGTCGGCGCCGATGGCGCGTTGGTCAGTCCGCATCTCCTGGAATCGAAGTGGAAGCCGGGCGACGCCGTCTGGCAGGGCAACATCAACGGGCTGCCCGCCGCCGTGCAGGTGCGCTTCATTCCGAACGGTTTCCGGCTGGCGCACCGCGGCTTCGAGATCTCGGCCTACGTCTTCACCGAGAGCGAGGCGACCGCGGCGCGGCTGATGCCGGTCGTGACCGCAGCCGACACCGGCAAGAAGCTGCTCTGCCCGATGCCGGGCCTGGTGGTCTCGATCGCCGTCAACGAGGGGCAGGAGGTCAAGGCGGGCGAGACGCTCGCCGTGGTCGAAGCCATGAAGATGCAGAACGTGCTGCGCGCCGAGCGCGACGGCACCGTGAAGAAGATCCACGCCGCACCCGGCGCCACGCTCGCCGTCGACGCGCTGATTCTGGAGTTTGCCTGACGTCATTGCGAGCGAAGCGAAGCAATCCATGGCGCCGCATCGGGAAAGATGGATTGCTTCGTCGCTTCGCTCCTCGCAATGACGCGGATGGAGTGAGACCATGGCCTTCCGTGAACGCCGGGAGAAACTGCGCGCGATTCTGAAGGGCAGCGCGTGCGTTCGCCCGGGCTCGGTCTATGACGCGGCCTCGATCCGCATCGCGCAGGATCTCGGCTTCCCGCTCGGCATGTTCGGCGGCTCGGTCGCCTCGCTTGCGGTGCTCGGCGATCCCGACATCACGCTGATCACGCTCACGGAGCTGTGCGAGCAGATGCGGCGGATGTCGCGCGCGGCGGAATTGCCCGTCATCGTCGATGCCGACCACGGCTATGGCAACGCGCTCAATGTGCGCCGCACGGTGCAGGAGCTGGAGAGCGCGGGCGCCGCCGGCCTCACCATCGAGGACACGCTGCTGCCGCAGGCCTTCGGCGTTGCCGAACCGCAACTGATTCCGCTGGAGGAGGGCGTCGGCAAGATGAAGGCCGCGCTCGCCGGCCGGAGCGATCCCTCGCTGGTCATCTTCGGCCGCACCGGCGCGCGCGGCGGCGGGCCGAAGGCGTCGAGCTTTGCCGAGTGCATCGAACGCGCCAGGGCTTACGAGGCTGTTGGCGTCGATGCGCTGTTCTTCACCGGTCTCACCACCCGGGAAGAAGTCCAGGCGATTGCAGCGGCGACGAAGCTGCCGCTGGTGCTCGGCAACACCCAGGGCGAGATCGATGATCCCGCATTCCTGATCGGCCAGCGGGTAAAGATCGCGCTGCAGGGCCACGCGCCGTTCGCGGCAGCCACCCAGGCCGTCTACGAAACGCTTAAAGCATTACGTGAAGGCACGCCGCCAAGGGATCTGAAGGGCCTTGCGTCTGCCGACCTGACCGCGCGCGTAACGCGGGCCGCTGACGTCAAGGCGCGCAGCATCGACCTCCTCGGACTGAAGAAATGAGCCACGCGATAATTCAGGTGACGATCCGCGGCCGGGTGCAGGGTGTCGGTTATCGCGCCTGGCTGGAGCAGCAGGCGCGCCAGAGCAGGCTCGAGGGCTGGGTGCGGAACCGCAGGGACGGCAGCGTCGAAGCGCTGTTTGCGGGGCCGGCCTCGGTCGTCGCCGAAATGGTCGCGCTGTGCCGCCACGGTCCGCCGTCGTCACGCGTCGCCAGCGTTATCAGTGAAACCGCCGAGGAAGATCAGCTCAGGCTGCGCCATCAAGGCGAGCGGTTTTCGGTGCTGTCCACGATCTAGTTTTCAAGGGAGGCGACGGTGGAGCCATCGAATTCGAAGCGGGGCGGACGGCCGATCCATCATTCCCCGATCTTCTGGATCGGCCTCGTGATGTGCCTCGCCGCGATCGCCATCTACCTCTGGTCCGACGACCTGTCGTGGCGGCCGGGGCAGGTCAATCGTTAACGGCTCGTAAACATCTGCGGGCCGAGCGACTCACGCTGAAGCTGCGCTTTTTGCAACAGTCGCCGACAATGGGACGTTCATCCAATAACAATTTGTGGCGGGCGCTTGATGGAACCTTACGCTTGCCCTGTTGATTCGCGGGGCAGGGATGATTCGACACAGGCTGACCCTTCTTGGAGTCGCTGCGCTCGCGGCGGCTGCCGCAGTCGCCCCTGCGGCTGCGCAATCATGGAATGGAGCCTACGGCGGCTTCAATGCCGGCTACGGCACCGGCCAATCCAGCCAGACCGACAATGGCGTGGTGCTTCCCAATGTCGAAATCGTCGGGGACGGCCACTACGACGTCAATGGCGGTCTTGCCGGCCTGACGCTTGGCTACAACTGGCAGTCGGGGCCGCTGCTGTTCGGCATCGAGGGTGACTACGCCTTCGCCAACATCCGCGGCAGCTCGGCTGCTTGCGGCTTGCCGGCGCTGTTCGCGCATCCTTGCAGCACGCAGCTCGACGGGTTCGGCACGCTGCGCGGCAGGGTCGGCTACGCCATGGGCGCCAACGGCTGGGTGCTGCCATATCTGACGGGCGGCGCGGCGGTCGGCCATCTCAGGGGTTACGACGCGCTGATCGGCGCGGAGGGCAGCGCCTCCCGCCCGGGCTGGGCGGCCGGCGCCGGCATCGAGGCGAAGCTCGCGCCGCAATGGTCGGTGAAGCTCGAATATCTCCATGTCGATCTCGGTGCCGCGCCGGTGTTCGAGATCATCCCGGGCGCGCCGGAGACCGTCAGCTTCCGCGCCGACATGGTCCGCGCCGGCGTCAACTACGCCTTCGGCGCGCCGCCGCCGCCCGCCAGGATGTACACCAAGGCGCCCGCGATTGCGGCCGTCGCGAGCTGGACCGGCTTCTACATCGGCGGCGATCTCGGCGGCGTCGTGCAGGGCGGCAACGGCGAGTCCAACTTCTTCCAGCCCGATCCCGACCCGCTGTTCGCCAATCTCAGGCAGAACCAGCTCGGCAACGGCACCTCGTTCCTCGCGGCCGTGCACGCCGGCTACAACTGGCAGGTGGCGAAGAACTTCGTCGTGGGCGTCGAAGCCGACGGGCAGTGGATGAAGCCGCGCTATGCATTCTGCCGCGAGACCGACCGCCGCAGCGTTCCCTGCTTCGACAACGGTTTTGGCTACGGTTTTGTCAACAGCGAGACGCGTTCGATGGCGACGGTGCGCGGCCGTCTCGGCGTCACCTTCGACCGCTGGATGCTGTACGGAACGGGCGGTGCGGCCTTCACCAAGGTCGACAGCATTCTCGCGCTGGACTGCCGCCTGTTCGGCTGCGCCAACGACGGCACGGCGAACTTCACGGTCGGCAATTTCTCGTCGTCCGTCACCGGCTGGGTCGCCGGCGGCGGCGTCGAATGGATGCTGTCGGACAACTGGCTGGCGCGGGGCGAATATCTGCACGCCGATTTCGGGACCGTGACCAGCACGCTGCTGCTCAACCCGGCCACGCAGTGCTCGCCCGCGGGGCCCTGCGGGCTGTCCTGGTCGCGCCAGGTCAAGCAGGACATCGTGCGCTTCGGCGTGAGCTACAAGTTCGGCGCCCCGTCCGCGGTGGTCGCGAAGTACTGACGGCTTCGCGCGACAGCAATCCTCCGGACTTCGCCAGGTCCCGCGCTTGCCCGCGCCGGGCGCATTGCGCTGCGGCCACGAGGGGCGTGTCCTTTCCGTGAAATATCGCGTCGATCATGTCGCGAGCGCTTGCGCAGGCTCGACGGCATTGTCCTGGATGGACCGGTGCACGGACCGTCCGGTACCGAAGTACATTCGTTAATAGTGCTATTTTTCCGATTATTGTTGCGCGATGGCGACAGCTTCTTGGGCGGATGACCGCTAGAGTGATGCGCGAACCGATCGCACCACGGGAATGCAGCAAATGAACATCATCAAGGCTCGGGCCTGGCTGGCCGCAACGGCGCTTGGCGCAGCGCTGCCGGTGGGGGCAGCGATGGCGGCCGATTTGCTGGTCAAGGCAAAGCCGGTCGTCGCCGCCACCTTCGACTGGAGCGGCGTCTATATCGGTGCGCATGCCGGCTACGGCGGCGGCATGAAGGACTGGTCGCCGACTGGCACCCAGGCGGACTTCGTTGCGCGCGGCGCGCTCGCGGGCGGCCAGATCGGAATCAACAAGCAGCTTGGCAGCCTCGTGTTCGGCGGGGAGCTGGCGGGATCCTGGACTGACATCAACGGAAAATCGCATCTCGAGATCGGCGGCCCGGCGCTCGCCAGCAGTGTCGCGATCGATCATGCCTCGGGGATCGACGGCATCGCGACGGTCGCCGGCCGCGCGGGCCTCGCCGCCGACCGCTGGTTCGTGTTTGCCAAAGCAGGTCTGAGCGCCGCGCACGAGAAGCACTCGTTTTCCATGCTCGTGACCGGTGTGCCCGGATCCTTTACCGTCGCGAGCGGCAATGAAGTGCGCTACGCGCCCATGCTCGGTTTCGGCAGCGAGTATGCGCTGGGCGGAAACTGGTCGCTGTTCGGCGAATACAACTTGCATCTTTTCGGCGACCGGTCCGTCTCGCTCCGGGGGACCAGCACGGCCGCTGCCCTTGCAGGTCCACTCGCGTTCGACCAGAGCATCGATCAGTCGATTCATGTCGCCAAGGTCGGCGTCAACTACCGCTGGGGCGGCGTTGCCGTCGATCCATCCTATCCGGCCGTTCGCCCGGTACCGGGCAACGACTGGACCGGCGGCTATATCGGCGTCCAGGGCGGCTATGGCTGGGGCAGCACGCAGTGGGGCGACGGCTTCGGGGCGCCCAATCCGGATTTCCGGACCGATGGCTGGCTCGCCGGCGGCACCATCGGCGCCAATGCGCAAGCCGGCAGCTTCGTGTTCGGCGTCGAGGGCGAAATTCTCGGCACCGGCATCAAGGGCAGCCTAAGCGCAACGGGTCCCGGCCCTGGCGTGGCTACCCAGACCAGCATCCTCAACAGCAGGATCGACTGGCTGGCACTTGCCACCGCGCGCGCCGGCTTCGTCGCCGGCAGCAATTTGCTGCTGTACGGCAAGGGCGGCGTCGCCATCGCGCAGGAAGCGCACACCCTCGACCTTTCGACAACTGGGCCGACGACTGCGGCGTCGCTTTCCGGCAAGGCGATCCACAGTGGTGTCGTGGCGGGTGCCGGCGCCGAGTACGCCTTCGCGCCGAACTGGTCGGTCAAGGCGGAGTACGACTATGTCAGGATGTTCGGGCAGGCGGTGACCATGACCGGAACCGCCGCTGGCGGGCTGTTTGGAGCAGGCGTGACCCTCGTAGCGCCGATCAACAAGGTCGGCCAGGATCTGCACCTTGTGAAGTTCGGCGTAAACTATCACTTCAACCCGCTGCCGAGTGTCGTCGCGAAGTACTGACGCAAGCTGCGTCGTCACCGCGCGGCGCGTGCCGAGACGACCAGCGCGCGGATGCGTCCCTCGATGGCTCCGCCGCCGAAGCGCTGCGCCAGCGTCCGTTCGGCACTGTCGGTGGCGGCTTCCAGCCCCGGCGCGCCGCGTGCCTCGATCTCGCTCCGCAGCGGCGTGCCCTGGCAATAGGCGATCGCCGGTTCGCGCGGCGAGGGCGCGCGGCTGACATGCTCGACAGCATCGATGGTGATGGCGCCGAAGCCGGCCTGCTGCAAGTCGCCGCGGATCGTGTCCCGGTCGTGATAGCCGTGCGGCGTGCGCGCCAGGAAGCGCGGCGCATCGTTGGGGAAAACCTGCGCCAGCGCCCGGGTGACGACGTCGGCGAACTCGTTGTCCTCGATGCGGTCCCATACGTTGAAGAAAAGCCGGCCGCCGGGCGCAAGGACGCGGTGCGCTTCCGCGTAACCCTTGATCCGGTCCGGAAAGAACATCACGCCGAACTGGCAGACCACGACGTCGAAGCTGGCGTCGTCGAACGGCAGCGCAAGGGCATCGGCTTGCCGCCATTCGACGCGCGGATCGGGCAGGGTGGCCTTCGCCTGCGCCAGCATGGGCTCATTGAGATCGCTGGCGGTGATGGAGACGCCGGCGGGCAGTCGTGCCGCCAGCGCGCGTGTCACGACGCCGGTACCGGCCGCCGTCTCGAGGATGCGGTGCGGGCGGACTTGCGCAATCCGCGCAGCGAGGTCGTCGGCATAAGGCGCGAAGATCAGCGGCACCAGCAGCCGCTCATAGACTTGAGCGATCGATCCCGTGAACGCCTTGTCGGTCGCGGCCATTTCCGTTCACCGCTGCAGGCGCGCGATGGCCTGGCTGAGCTGATGGATTTCGTAGGGCTTGCGCAGGATCGGGAACTCGTTCTGCAGGTTGACGGCGGCGTCGCTGTAGCCGGTTGCGAGCAGGATCGGCAGATTGGGGCGGATCTGGCGCAGGCGATGGGCCAGCGCCAGGCCGTCCATCGTTCCGGGCATCACGATATCGGAGAACACGATGTCGATGCCCTCGTGCTCGACCGCGCGCAGCGCCGCTTCCGCATCCGGTACCCGCCACACGGTATAGCCGAGCTGTTCGAGCAGGCCGATGCTCGCGGAAGCCACGTCCGGATTGTCCTCGACCAGCAGGACCGTGCCGCTGCTGCCATCTTCGATCTTCGCGACCGCATCGCTGCGCGGAGCGACGGCTTCGCGTGGCAGCAGCATCGTCACCTCGGTGCCCTTGCCGATCTCGCTCGCGACCTTCACGGTGCCGCCGGCCTGGTGGGCGAAGCCGTGCACCTGCGAGAGGCCGAGCCCGGTGCCCTTGCCGATCGGCTTCGTGGTGAAGAAGGGATCGAAGATCCTGTCGAGCACGTCGGGCGGGATGCCGACGCCGGTGTCCTTCACCGACACCGCCACGTAGTCGCGTCCGCCGGTTTCGGCGTTGCCGGCGCGGGCGCGCGCGGAGACGGTGACGGTGCCTCCGCCCGGCATGGCGTCGCGCGCGTTGATCACGAGGTTGACCAGCGCGGTCTCGAACTCGGCGATGTCGATGGCGGCCTGCAGGCCGGTGCTCGGGATGTCGAACTGCAGCGTGACCGCGCTGCCGACACCGGTGTCGAGCACCTCGCGCACGGCATTGATGCGTTCGGCAATATCGACCGATTGCGGGTTGACGCTTTGGCGCCGCGCAAAGGTGAGCAGCTGGCTGGTCAGTGCCGCGCCGCGCCTGGTGGCGGTTTCGATCGCCGACAGCGCGCGCTGCATCCTGGCGTCGTCGCCGACGCCCTTGCGCAGGGTATGCAGGCTGCCGCTGACGATCATCAGCAGGTTGTTGAAGTCATGCGCGACGCCGCCGGTCAACTGGCCCAGCGCGTCGAGTTTCTGCGCTTGCGCCAGCTGCCTTTGCATCTGCTCGAGCTTGAGCTGCGCCTCGCGACGCTCGGTGATGTCGCGGGTGATCTTGGCGAAACCGACCAGCTCGCCGTCCTCATAAATGGGATCGATGACGACGCTGGCCCAGAAGAAGGTGCCGTCCTTGCGCACCCGCCAGCCGTCCTCTTCAAAGCGGCCCTGTTCGCGCGCGATCTGCAATGCGCGCTGCGGCTTGCCGCTGGCGCGGTCGGCCTCGGTGTAGAAGCGGGAGAAGTGCTGGCCGACGATGTCCTCGGGCGCATAGCCCTTGATGCGCTGTCCGCCGACGTTCCAGCTCGTGATCGTGCCGGCAGGGTCGAGCATGTAGAGCGCATAGTCGGCCACGCCCTCGACGAGAAGACGGAAGTTGCGCTCGCTTTCAAAGAGATCGCGCTGTCTTCGTTTTTCTTTACCGGCCATGCGAGCCCCGACCAACCTGCCTGAACGCGCGGCGGGGGAATTTGGTTCCGGGCGCGCCGGAATATTCCGGGATTGGCGTTCGGGTACGGTTATCGGGCCGTGCTGCGTGAGCCGTCACCCCGCCGTCGCTTCCGGCAGCGGCAACCCCACCGGCCCAAACACCTCCGCAAACGCCTGCCTAAGCGCGACGTCGACGTCGGCCATCGTCAGGGGATGGCCGAGATCGACCAGCGAGGTGACGCCGTACCTGACGTCGGCGACGCCGCATGGCACGATGGCGGCGAAGTGCGACAGGTCCGGCTCGACGTTGATGGCGATGCCGTGGAAGGAGACCCAGCGGCGCAGGCGCACGCCGATCGCGGCGATCTTGTCCTCGCAGCCGTCGCCCTTGTCGGGACGCTTCACCCAGACGCCGACGCGGTCCTCGCGCCGCTCGCCGCGCACGTTGAAGCGGGCGAGGGTGCGGATGATCCATTCCTCGAGCCCCGCCACATAGGCGCGCACGTCGGGGCGGCGGCGTTTCAGGTCCAGCATCACATAGGCCACCCGCTGGCCCGGGCCGTGATAGGTGAGCTGCCCGCCGCGGCCGGTCGTGAACAGGGGGAAACGGGGGTCGAGCAGGTCCTCGTCCCTGCCGCTGGTTCCGGAGGTGTAGAGCGGGGGATGCTCCAGCAGCCAGACCAGCTCGCCGGCCTTGCCGGACGCGATATCGGCGGCGCGCGCTTCCATGGCCGCCACGGCCTCGGGGTAGGGCACCGGGGAATCGGAGATCCGCCACTCCACCGCGGGCGCCCCGAGGGGAGCGGCGAACGTCGTCAAATCAAGGTCTTGGCGGTCATTAACCATTGGCTAACCATAACGTGGTCAGGTTCTCGAGGGGCGGAATTCCGCGCAACTTAAGTCACGGGTCGGCGGCTCAGCAGTGTCAACTCTCGATAAAGTCACGGTCGATCTGATCGTGGTGCTGGGCACCAGCACGATGCCCATTCACCAGGTGATGCGGCTGTCCCGCGGCGCCATCATCGAGCTCGATGCCACCGAGGCCGACGAGGTGAAGATCCTCGCCAACAACATGCCGATCGCCTCCGGCGTGGTGCTGGTCGACCGCAACCGGATCGCGGTGGAAGTCAAGCAGATGCTGCCACGCTCGCCCGCCACCAGGTAAGCCGTTCCCGGGCCAAATCTCCACTGAATCAAGGCCGTCGCAGCCCTTGTACCCCCAATCTCGATTTGTTACATCGGCGCCGTTGATCCGGCGGGCCGCGAGGCGGAGCCGGTCTCCCAAGCGCTCGTGGCGGAACTGGTAGACGCGCTGCCTTGAGGTGGCAGTGAGTAAAATCGTGGGGGTTCGAGTCCCTCCGAGCGCACCAGCTCAAAACTAAACATCTGATTATTAAGCGATTTTTTTATGCTAGCCCCGCTTCGAGGCTGGCAGGACTATTAGCGTTCGTTCGCCGGGTTGCGCGCGATTGCCGGCTACGATTTCACGACAATGGGATCATTTCGAACGATACAACAGCACGCGTCCGGTGGGTACGAGCTGGAGAAGAATGTCATAGTCGCCGACATTTGCAGTCAGGACAACGAGGCCGAGCTTTTGCGCCTGCAGGAAGAGCACGCAATCCCAAAGCGCGCGCAACTTGCCGTCCTTTTCATATCCCTGGAGGCGGCTGAGGATCCCCGATAGCAGCGCGGCTCGTCCCAGCACCTCCACGTCCGGCGCAAAGATCCGATGTGGCGGCATCGCTTTGATCTGCTTCCCGATCACATCGACGACAGAGGCGGTTCGCGCGTCGGATGGATTCATCGCGCCGACCGTGTGCATCAACTCCCGGATTGCGACAGTCGAATGGTTGACTTGTCGCTGCGCGATCAGCTCGTCCAGGACCTGAGGCGAGCGATCTTGCATTTGATCGATATAGACGCAGGAATCGAGCAGTAATCCCTGTCCGGCGATCAGGCTGGCGCTGACGAATGGAAGTTCATCGTCGCTGCGCCGTGCCAGCGTGCTTCCCGGATCGAACCGCGCCCAACGTCGCGCCGCGTCAAAGTCGAATTCCGCCACCTTAGAAACCGAGCTTCAATGTCGGGTTGACCTTGCCCCGAGACTCCTTGAATGCCTCTGCGAAATTGTCCTCGAGTGCGACCGTCGCCAACGCAAACTCGATCAAGTCCGTATCCGTCTCAATGCCCGTCTGGCGCTTGGCCTGCCGGACCAAGGCCCGACTTACCCGGCCACCGATGCGGCTGCCTTTTTCGCTCAAGAGGCCAGACTGTTCGGCCGCCAGCATGACCGCTTCAAATCGTGCCTTGCTCACGACAGGCCCGCTGGTCGCAAGCTCACGCTTAAGCGTCTTTATCAGCACCGAGTTGCCCTTGGATGCAGCTCTCCTCCGTTTCGGCCGGAGCAGAGTGGGCTTGCTCGCTGATGCCTTTGCCATGGAATTTCGCCCGTATGTTAGACAAAACTGGATTTTGTCTAACATAGCGCTTTGCTGCCCCATCTTCAAGGCGACTGGTGGAAGGGTGTAGCAAGCTCATGCCCGGCCGCAGCTGCATCGCGGTCGTTCGCGGCAATGTCGATATGGCGATGGCTTTGAACGGATGTTTCGGGGTGAAGCCGTGTCGGCACCTTCTGAAAGACGCACTTGGATCCGAAATGCACCTTGTGCTTTGAGAGATTCCGCCAACCCTCTGAAATCGCAACAAATGCGAGCGCCCTCCGAGCGGGCCGCCTCAATAATCAGCCAATGATTTTGCAGGATTTTTTCGATTTTTGGTCTTGCCCTGACTGGGATAGGATCAAGGAGGGCTGCCAATCCGACGGCAGCCGCTCGACGCACTCCCGAGCGGCCCGTTCGGACCCGCATTCCGTTGATCTGTGTCAACCCTTCAGTTCTCGAGCGCGTGAAGCTGAGCAGATAATCTGTAGGGAGGCGACGATGGTTCGTTGCGTGACGATTCTGCTTGCACTTGGGCTTCTGATGGCGGCGCCCGCGGCGAGCACGGCGCAGACCCCAGCCGCCCCGGTGCCTGCAGGCCAGCAGCCGGCCCAGTCGCAGGTCGAGCCACTGAAGCCCGAACAACTCGAGGCGATGGTCGCTCCGATCGCGCTTTATCCGGACGAGTTGCTCGCCAACGTGCTGGCGGCTTCCACCTATCCGCTGGAAATCGTGCAGGCCGACCGCTGGGTCAAGGGCAACAAGAGTCTGAAGGGGGATGCGCTGAAGGCTGCGGTGGACAAGCAGCAATGGGACGACAGCGTCAAGGCGCTCGCCTCCACGCCGGACGTTCTCGCGATGATGAGCGACAAGATCGACTGGACCAAGGATCTCGGCGACGTCGTGCTGGCCCAGCAGCCCGACGTCATGGACGCAATCCAGCGTTTGCGCGAGAAGGCGCAGAAGAACAACAAGCTCGTCACCAACAAGCAGCAGAAGGTCAGCGTCCAGAAGCAGGACAACCGCGACGTCATCGTAATTCAGCAGGCCAACCCCGACACGTTGTATGTGCCCTATTACGATCCCGCGACGGTCTACGGCACCTGGCCTTACGCGGAGTATCCGCCCTATTACTGGGGTTACCCGTCCTATATCGGCGCTGGCGTGATCGCAACCGGCCTTGCCTTCGGCGCGGGCTGGGCGATCGGACGCTGGGGCAATTACTGGGGCGGCGGCTGCAACTGGGGCAACCGCAACGTCTACGTCAATCACAGGACCAACAACATCAACTGGCAGCACAATCCGGTGCACCGCCAGGGCGTCAAATACCCCAACCAGAATGTGGCCAGCCGTTTTGGCGGCGGCGCCGGGAACAAGGCGGGCGTCAGCGACCGCATGAACTATCGCGGCCGCGACGGTCAGCAGGTGTTGAAGCCAGGCGACCGTGCAGGGGACAGGTCAGGAGATCGCGCGGGCGACCGTGCAGGCCCCGCCGACCGCTCCAAGGGCGGCGATCGTGCCGCTGCGGTTGATCGTTCCAAGGGTGGTGATCGCGCCAAGGGTGGCGATCGCGCCAAGGGCGGCGATCGTGCCAAGGGTGGCAGCGGCAACCGTGCGGCTGCTGCCGATCGCGCCCGCGGGCCTGCTGCCGGTGGCGGTCACGGCGGCGGGCGTGACAGCGCCTTGGGCGGCATATCGGGCGGCGGGCGCGCCGCCAGCATGGCGTCGGCGCGCGGCCAGATGAGCATGGGCGGCCGTGGCGGCGGTGGATTCGCAGGAGGCGGCGGTCGTGGCGGCGGAGGAGGCCGGCGCTCCGACATCGCGCTGAAGCACGATGTCGTCCTGCTCGGCCATCTCAACAACGGCCTCGGTTATTACCGCTTCAGCTATCTCGGCAGCACCAGGCGCTATGTCGGTGTGATGGCGCAGGAGGTGCAGGCGGTGCGGCCGGATGCGGTGACGAGCGGCAGCGACGGCTATTTGCGCGTCTACTACGACAGGCTTGGCCTCAAATTCCGCACCTATCGTGACTGGCTCGCCGCGGGCGGGCAGGTTCCCACGCGTTCGAGGATCTGACGATGGGTATGAATCATTCGCTCCCCTTCGCTCGCTTGCTCGCTGCAGGCCTCTCGCTCGCCGGCATGCTCTGCATCGCAGCGCCGGAAGCACGCGCGCAACAGATGTTTCCGTCGGCCGACGAGGCGGCAAGTGCGCTCGCTGCCGCGGTCAAGTCCGGCACGCGAAGGCAAATGCTGCGCGTCCTTGGCGCCGAAGGCGAGGACATCATCTCCTCCGGCGATGAGGTCGCGGACAAGGAGACGCGCGAACGCTTCACCGCGGCTTGGGATGCCAAACACTCGGTCAAGGCGGAGGGCGACAACAAAGCCGTCGTGATCCTGGGAAATGACGATTTCCCGTTGCCGATCCCGCTGATGAAGAAGAAGGCCGGATGGGAATTCGACACGGCCGCCGGCCGCCTCGAAATCCTCTATCGCCGCATCGGCCGCAACGAGCTCGATGCGATCCAGACCTGTCTGGCCTTTGTCGACGCGCAAAACGAGTATGCCGAGAAGGATCGAGGGCAGGGCGCGGGCGTCTATGCGCAGCGCATCGTCAGCACCACGGGCAAGAAGGACGGCCTCTATTGGCCCGGCGATGACAGTCCGCTTGGCGAGCTCGCAGCGGATGCCTCCGCCGAAGGCTACAAGGTCGGCGAGGGGCCGATTCCCTATCATGGCTATTACTACCGCATCCTGACCCAGCAGGGCCCGAACGCGCCCGGCGGCACGCTGAACTATGTGGTGAAAGGCAAAATGATCGGCGGTTTCGCGCTGCTCGCCTGGCCCGCCGAATACGGCAATTCCGGCGTGATGACTTTCCTGGTCAATCACAACGGCGTCGTCCACCAGAAGGACCTCGGCGACTACACAAACAAGCTCGTCAGGCGGATGAACTGGTTCGATCCGGATCAGACCTGGAGGAAAGTGGACTTAGCCAAACCCTGAGCCGCACGCAGGTCGACCATCGCTGAAGGTGAAGGGAGATGGTCCTTCGGTTCGCTAACCATCTCGACCGTCACGCGGCCAGCCGTTTGTTGATGCCGGAAAGCAACTTGGCGAATGCGGCTTGGCGTCGGACACCTGACTGAGGATTCAGATCGAACCGCCGGTCTACTTTGCATGGGGTTGTTTTCGATATTTTGAGGAAGCGAGGCCAGCGTCAGGTCCGGCCCCGCGCCGGACTGCACGCGAGCGGCGGCCGGGCATGGGATGGAAGCCGCGAACGGTCCCGATTCAGACCCGCAGGAAGATCTTGCGACGGTAGAGGAAGCGAGCCAGCAGGATCGCGAAGGTCAGGCCCAGCATTCGGACGACGAACGTTCCGGTGTTCGGCGTGATCGCGCGGTCGAGCAGGGCGGCAAGATCCCCACCGGCGAAGCGCGTCGCGAACAGCTCGAACGTCGACACCGTGCTGCCGGCAAAGCGTATCGCGAACTGATCGGCCGTCACGTTGTTGATGAAGTAGAGCGTGATGGCGTTCGCGCCGAGCCAGATGAACATGACTGCCCAGCGCCGGTAACCCCAGACATCGATGATCTGATGCCAGACGCCGAGCAGGATCAGGCTGTAGCCGCCGGCGACGAGCACGAAAGAGGAGGTCCAGATCACCTTGACGATGGGGAATTGCAGTCCCCAGAGATATCCGGCTGCGATCATCGGGATGCCGGCGGCAATCAGCAGTAAGGATTTCTGCCTTCCCTGCAGCCGCGGGTCTGCCAGCAGCAGACCGGCCAGCACGCCGATCAGGCAGGTGCCGATCGCCGGCAGCGTGCTCAGCAGCCCTTCCGGGTCGCGGGTCACCTCCCACTTCCATCCCGGCAGGTAGTTCGCATCGATCCAGTCTGCCAGGTTGGCGTCCCGCGCGAACGAGCCGGCGCCGATCCCCGGCACGGGCACGAACGTCATCAATGCCCAGTAGCCGGCCAGCAGCACCGCCAATGCCACGACGATGCCGCGCGCCCGGAAATTCAGGAACAGAAGCGAGGCGCAGAGATAGCAGAGTGCGATCCGCTGCAGCACGCCGACCAGGCGGATATCGCCCCAGTGACGGCTGATGCCGCCGTAGAAGATCAGCCCCAGGCCATAGAGGATCAGCGCGCGGCGGAACACCCGGGCATAGGCCTGCGCCTTGCCCTCCCGCTCGACCAGCTGCGGCAGCGACAGCACGATCGCCACGCCCGTGACGAAGATGAAGAGCGGGAAGATGAAATCGTAGAACCGGAAGCCGTCCCACGCCACGTGGGTCATCTGCGTGTTGAGAAAGCCGCCGACAGCGCTCGGCACCGGCCCCTTGTCGCGCAACATTTCGTTGAGCGACCAGATGACGGCGTCCGCGCCGAGGATCCAGAAAATGTTGAAGCCGCGCAGGGCATCGACCGAGACGACGCGCTGTGTTGCCGCTGCAGCCGCCGGCGCTTCGAGCTGGCGCATCGAATTTCCCCGCGATCCGGTCGCGGCTAATCTGATGGGAAATGCGCAAAGCGCGCGTTGACCTGAGTCAATCTGCCACGAGCCGCGCGAACCGTCCCGAAGCGCCGAAGAAGTCAGCCCTGACGGAGGCTAGCGCGCCCTGCGGCGCGCCGCGATCTCGGTGGCCGGCAAGGCGCAATTGCCGGGCTCCTCCTGCACACGAAAATAGTTACGGCCGACATAAGACCTGTCGTAGTGCCGCCATGAGGTCGGCTGACCCAGCGCCTGCACGCCGGCGAGGGTCACCGCAAACACGGAGCTTTGCATGTCCCGCTCGTGCGGGTCGAGATTTTCCGGCAGTTTGGAGCTGGCATAGTCGACATAGGAGACGATGCGGATACAGGGCAAATCCCGCGCCGCCGCGATCGCCGCTTTCGCCGTCATCAGGTGGTCGGAATGGTCTCCGGGATTGATGTGCGGATCGAGCTCGGCCACGTTGAGCTGCACCAATCGTGCCTGTCCACGCTCGCGGCGGATGATCTCGCGCAGCGTGCCGACCAGATCGTTCCAGCCGTGATAGGCGGTGCTGCCGTCGACGGCAGCCAGCGTGCCGTTGTCTCCATCGGCAAGGCGCTTGAGCGACTGGAAACCGGTGTGAACATAGCCGGTGCCGAGCGGGCTGCCGTCCGGCACGCGCAGGAAATAGCTGACGGTGTTGCGGTAGCTGACGCGGTAGATGGGGTGCCCGTTGAACGGCGTGGTCGAGGCCGTGCCGCTGCCGGGTTCTGCTTCGGCGTCTGCCATGAAACGCACCGCCTGCTCGGCGCCGTTGTCGCGTGCCAGATACAGCGGATGCTTGCGCTTGCCCGTGCCGGTCCCGAGCCCGGCATCGCCGGCCGTCACGTGGATGAACACCGTCTTGGCGGCCGCGCCGATCACGTCCCGGAAGGCGGACGGGTTCATGAACAGCTGCCAGTCGTCCTGGTGGGCCGCAAAATAGAACGAGACCTTGTCGGGACGTGCGCCCTCCGCTGCCAGCGCCGGCGAGGCGGCGAGGAGCGCAGCGGCAAGAACGGCACGCGCAGTCGCTCGAAACATCGGCATCCCCCCGTCAGTGACCGATCAAGAGATGGTGATCAAGATCCCGAATTCAATTAAGACGTTGCCGGCAGATGATGCTGCCCCCTGATCCCAAATCCTGGCAATTTTCCCCGGCCCATCATGACAGACTACAAGGGCCGTCTCACGCGCCGCAGGGCTTAACCAATTGAAAACCGCCGGGCGTGTTGCCGGCATGACACACACGCCACGTAAACGATTTTCCCGCATAGGGTACCATCTCTCGTTCGGAGCCACGCATGAAGGTCCTCGGCTACGTCTATCGATTCCTTTCGAACTTCGTGTTCCTGGCGCTCGTCTACTACAGCTTGAACCTGATCGAAAAATACCCGCAACGGGTGATGCTGGCGGTCATGATCCTGATCTATGCCGGGATGCATTCGGCCTCGGCGCTGCGCTCGTTCTATTTCTTCCAGCGCATCGAGCGGCTGGAGAGCGAGGCGAGGCGGCTGTCCGCCATCGCGGCGGAAGGGCCCAATGCGGCGGCCTCGCGCAAGCAGATCGTCGGAGAGGTCGCCGGGCTGCGCCATGCCGGCGAGATGAAGGCGTATATCGACCTTCTGTTCCTGGCGCTGGCGATCCTGCTCTGCATCGCCAAGATCGTCACCAACTAGGCCTGCTCCGCGGAGCCGCCGCCGATCAATCAGAGGGTTGCCTGCTGATCGTGCCAGATGGTGCGCTTCACGTTGTTCTTGTCATGAACCGGACGCTTGGGCGGGGCCGCGGTCCGGACCGTTTGCGCCGGACGGGCAGGCCGCGCCGCACCGACTTGCCGTGCCCGGCTGCCGATGGCGGCCGGCGCACGCTTGCCCGGCCTTTCGGCGGTGGCAACCGCAACGCGACGCCCGGTCGGCCTCACAGTTTTCACGCCCAGCATCGCCACCTGCACGCCTTCCTCGACCGCGAAGACCGAGGCCGCCGGAACGGGCATGACGCTCGCGGCGTCGATCGAGGCGAGCTGTCCCGGCCGCGGCCACGGCGCCTGCCGCGGCAATGGAATGCCCGCGCCGCGCGGCTGCGGCCGGTCGAGGATATTGACGTCGTTCCAGTAGGAATCGGTCAGCAGCGGCACCGGAAGAGGCGCGTGCTGTGCGAATACGAAAGTCGGGATTTTCGGCCAGCGCGAGGTCGCAACCAGTTCCGGTGCCGGATGGAGCCGCCATTGCTGCGGATCGGCCGGCGTCGCCGGATTGTCCGCTGTTGCCGGCACTACGTGGACGATGCGGTAGCCGCGCGCCTTCAGGTCCTGCAGGATCTTCGGCAGCGCCGCCACCGTGCGCGGCTGGATATCGTGCAGCAGCAGGATGCCCTTGCCCTTGGCCGCGAGGCGCTGCAAGGCGAGATCATAGACGCGTTTCGAGGACACCGGCCGCCAGTCGTCGGCGGGAAAATCGGCGCTCCAGATCTGCAGGCCCTTCTGGCGCGTGTATTCCTCGATCGCGTCATTGCGGGCGAGGCCGGGGATGCGGAAGAACGGCGACATTGCCGCGCTCTTGTCGCCGAGTGCTGCCGTCACCGAAGCGATGCCGTCGTCGATCTCGGCCTTGGCGCGGTCGATCGGCAGACGGTGCATGGCCATCGGATGGCTCTGGCTGTGGGACGCGATCGTATGGCCGCCCGCGAGCACCTTGCGCACGCCTTCCGGATTGGCCTGGGCCTGCCGGCCGACCAGGAAGAAGGTCGCCTTGACGCATTGCCCAGCGAGGATATCGAGAATTTGGTTGGTGTATTTCGGCAGCGGGCCGTCGTCGAAGGTCAGCACCACCTCGCCGTCGTTGAGCGGCAGCGTCTCGCGATACTGCATCGAGCCGATCAGCGGATGCTGCTTCGCATCGACTACGAGGGTGCGCGAGGTGCCGAGCGCATCGGGACGGGGACAATTGGCAGACATCGCGGGCTGCGCAGCGCCGCCGAACGCCAGCCCCAACATCAACGCGGCGAAGTGCCTGACGCGGATGCCACCCCCAACATTACCGGCCATTGCACTACCTGCCCGCATTCCAATTCAGTCAAATTCATTACAAGCGGCTTCATGAAGGCCGCATTAATTATTGGAGTTATTCACGTTTTTCGTTTTGACCGACGCTGGCCAATGGCGTGGCCGAGGCCGCCGGTACCACATGCACTATGGAATAGCCGTTGTCACGCAGATAGCGCAGGAAGTCGGGCAGCGCGGCTGCCGTCTGCGGAGAGGAATCGTGCAAGAGCAGGATGCCTTTCCCGGCCGATTTGACGCTGTCGATCATCCGCGCGAGCTGCGCCTCCGGTGTCATCCTGATCCAGTCATCCGCCCACAGATCGGCCCCGAACACCACGATGCCGCGCCGCGCGAGATGATCGAGGGATGGCTCGGACATTTCGAAATAGGGGTAGCGAAAGAACGGCGTCGAGGGCGACGCGGCCGTCGTAATGCCGAGCGCCGCCTCCACCGCGGCAATGCCCAGGTCGATTTCCCGTTGCGCTTCGTCGGGCGTGATCTTCTTCAGATTCTGGTGCGACCAGCTGTGGTGCGCGACGGTGTGTCCCGCTGCCGCCATCTTGCGCACCATCTCCGGATACTCGGACGCGCGCTTGCCGATCAGGAAGAAGGTGGCGCGCACGCATTGCTCGGCGAGGGCGGCGAGAATCTTCTCGTCCACCGCCGGCGATGGGCCGTCGTCGAAGGTCAGCACGATCTCGCGGTCTCTCAGATCCAGGGTGTTCGGAAAGCTCCGCAAGCCCACGCGGGGCGTGGTGGCCGCCTCGACAGCGATCGTGCGCGAGGTGCCGAGCGCATCCCTGTGCGGGCAATCGGAGGCGAACGCCGGGAGCGCGAGCGCGCCCGAAAGACCCAGCGCTGCCGCGAAACACAGGTGCGATCGTCGACTATCCATAATTCTCATTGCGCCAGGCGTTGCCCATTGGGTAATGCGTGCGGCAGCTCAGACGAGTTCAGCATTCCTGTCAAACGGCGAGGGCGCGGCATGGCCGACGATACCGATGTTGCGCACGCCCCTGAGGCCTCGCTGCTCGATCGCCACCCGATGCGTGACGATGAGGGGCAGATCAGGTCGGAATTCGTCGAGCAGGTGGCGCGCGCCATCCAGGCCGACGACGCCGCGTTTCTGCGCGCCATTGTCGGGGAGCTGCACAAGGCCGATCTCGGCGACCTTATCGCCGCGCTCGAAGCCGACGACCGCGTCAAGCTGGTCGAGCTCACGGGTTCGGATTTCGATTTCTCGGCGCTGAACGAGGTGGACGAGGGCGTCCGCGAGGAGATCCTCGAAGAGCTCGAGCCCGAGGAGGTTGCCGAAGGCGTCCGCGAACTCGACTCGGACGAGGCCGTGGAGATCCTGGAATCGCTCGACGAGGACGATCGCGAGGAAGTCCTCGAAAAGCTGCCGCCGTCCGAACGCGACGTCATCGAGCGCTCCCTCGAATACCCGGAAAATTCGGCCGGCCGGCGGATGCAGACCGAGTTCATCGCGGTGCCGCCGGATTGGACCGTCGGCCAGGCGATCGACTACATGCGTGAGACGTCCGATCTGCCGGACAGGTTCTATGAAATCTATGCCGTCGATGCCGACAAGCGCTGGCAGGGCGCGGTCCCCCTCGACGTGCTGCTGCGCTCGCGCCGCCTGGTTCCGCTCAAGGAACTGGTGGACGAGGACCGTCGCCGCGTCTCCGTGCTGGAGGACCAGGAGGAAGTCGCGCGGATGTTCGGCAAATACAATCTCGTCGCGGCCCCCGTGGTGGATACCGAGAACCGCCTGGTCGGCGTCATCACCATCGACGACGTCGTCGACGTCATCGAGGAGGAGGCCGACGAGGACCTGAAGGCGCTGGGCGGCGTCACCAGTCACGAAGAACTGTCCGACAGCGTGTGGACCATCGCGCGCGGCCGTTTCAACTGGCTGCTGGTCAATCTCGCCACCGCCTTCCTGGCATCCTCCGTGCTCGGCCTGTTCGAGGGGCAATTGGAGAAGATGGTGGCACTGGCCGTGCTGGCGCCGATCGTGGCGAGCCAGGGCGGCAATGCGGCGACCCAGACCATGACGGTGGCGGTGCGGGCGCTGGCGACCCGCGACCTCGGCGCCAACAACGCCTGGCGGGTGGTGATGCGCGAGGCAATGGTCGGCCTCGTCAACGGGCTTGCCTTTGCCGTCATCACCGGAGTTGCCGCGGTGGCGTGGTTCAAGATCCCAGGCCTCGGGGTCGTGATCGGGCTTGCGATCGTCTGCAACCTCGTTGCCGGGGCACTGGGCGGCATCCTGATCCCGATGCTGCTGGAGCGGGTGAAGGCGGATCCGGCGGTTGCTTCCGGCACCTTCGTCACCACCGTCACCGATGTGGTCGGCTTCTTCTCCTTCCTCGGCATCGCCACGCTGTGGTTCGGGTTGAAATAGCCCTTTCGCGACAAGGCTTGCTATCGTTAATCGAGTCTTAACGGGCTTGGCCGATGATTTCCTTGTTTGATTTGCGCATGATCTTGTCGCCAAACCGCTGACACTTTGGCGGATCATGCGCCCGGGATTTCGGTCATGAAACGGTTTCGGCTGAAAGCGGACGGGCGGATCGTCGAGTTGCGCGACGGCAAGGAATTTCCGCTTGCGCCCGAGATGGAGCCAGGGGCCGCGCAACCCGCCGTGCGCGACCTGCGCCGCCGCGCCCAGCTGACCCAGATCGAATTTGCAGCCCGTCTCGGCGTGCCCGTCGAGACCATCCGCAACTGGGAGCAGGGCAAGCGCGCGCCGCGGGGGCCCGCGCGCGCGCTGCTCGCGGTGATTGCGCATTCGCCCGAGACGGTGTTTGCGGCACTTTCGACGGTACCCGCGCCGGCCTAGCAAGCAATCTCGGCGCGAGACATAATGCGGCCCGAACCTCACGAGCCCGCCATGCGATTCGTCGAAGCCAAAGGCGCAAGAATCCCGGCGATCGGGCTCGGCACCTGGGAATTGCGCGGGCGGACCTGCGCGCGGCTGGTCGAGCAGGCGCTGCGTCTGGGCTACCGCCACATCGATACCGCGCAGATCTACGAGAACGAGCGCGAGGTCGGCGAGGCGTTGCGCGCTTCCGGCATTCCCAGGAGCGAGGTGTTCGTCACCACGAAGGTCTGGACCAGCCACTTCGCGCCCCATGATCTCGAACGCTCGACCAAGGAGAGCCTGAACAAGCTGCGCATCGCCGAGGTCGACCTGCTGTTGCTGCACTGGCCGAACCCGCGCGTGCCGCTGTCGGAGACGCTCGATGCGCTGGCGCAGATGCGAAAGCTCGGCATGTGCAGGCATATCGGCGTATCGAATTTCACGGTGGCGCTGATGGAGGAGGCGGTCGAAAAATGCCCGGCCCCGCTGATCTGCAATCAGGTCGAGTATCATCCCTATCTGGACCAGACCAAGGTGCGGGAGGCCTGCGCGCGTCACGAGATGGCGCTGGTTGCCTACAGCCCGATCGCCAAGGGGCGCGTACGCAAGGACGACGTGCTCGCGCGGATCGGGCGCGCCCACGGCAAGAGCGCAGCGCAAGTCTGCCTGCACTGGCTGGTGCAGCAGAATGTCTCGGCGATCCCGCGGACGTCGCGGCTGGAACGGCTGTCGGAGAATATCGAGGTGTTCGACTTCGAGCTCTCGGAAGACGAGATGGCACAAATCTCGGTGCTGGGCAGCCGCGAGGGCAGGTTGACCGATTTCGGCTTCTCGCCGAAATGGGATTGAGACTGTCCCGCATCGGGCTATGCTGGCGGGCGGGGGAAGTCCGCAACGCTGCAAGTCGAGAGTGGAAAACGATCAGGCCATACGCACGGGCGCAACGGCGTCGGTGATTGCGCATTTGTCGCTTCTCGCGCTGCTGGTACTGCTGTCCGAAGTGCAGCCGCTCGGCTCGGCCACCGAGCCGATCGCGGTCAACATCGTCACGACGGAAGAAGCCGAGCCGGAGAACCTAAAGGCCGAGCACAAGCCCGACCTCGAGCCGGCGGAGCCTGCGCAAGTCGCATTGCCCGATCCACCCGTCCCGGCGCAGCAACCGGCTCCCGAACGGAAAGCCGCGGCACCAAGCGCGCCACAGAGCGCTCCGCCGCAGCCACCGGCCCAGCCCCAGGCGCGGTCGGAACGGCGTGCCGCGGCGGCAGCCGCGCCGCCGCCGGTGCAGCCCTCATCTCCGCCGGAGTACCAGCCACCCGAGCCGGACCTTACCGTGAAGTACAACGTCATGCTTGGGCTGCCTGCTGAGCTTCCGCCGCTTGCGGCCAAGCCGGGGAAGTCGGAAGACGGCTTTGACCCGACGACGATCGCCGCCGACGTCAAGTCCAGCGTCATCGCCGAGCTCAGGCGGCATCTGAAGAGCTGCTCCAAACTGCCTGCGTCGGTACAGCCTTCCGACCACGTCATGGTCAAGTTGCGGATCTACCTGACGCAGGACGGACGGCTCGCCGCCGACCCGGTGGTTGGCGGCGGCAGTGCCAACGCCAAGGCGATCGAGCTGTTGCAGGGCGCGATTGCCGGGCTGAAGCGATGCCAGCCCTACAAGATGCTGCCTGCCGATCGCTACGGCGAATGGAAGGTGCTCGACCTCGATTTCACGCCGAAGGATTTTTCGGGGTAGTGGCAGCGGTGCCTGGAACCTAAACTCGCGAAAACAACCCCATGCAAAGTAGGTTGAAGGGGCGTGCGCTAGCAATCACGGCTTGGCGTCCATGGCCTTCCATGCATTGGACGCGAACTGGCGCCGCCATGTGACGATCACGACCGCGGCCGTGGTGATGAACAGCACCCACGGGCTGATGAACCAGCCGAGATAGCCGAGCGCGAAGAAGAAGGCGCGCTGCCCGCGATTGAAATGGGCACCCGCCGATTCGAACAGCCTCGTCGTGCGCATGACGTGGGCCTGCGCCTCCGCGGTGTCGCGCTCGCTCGCCGGCGGCATCGCGCCAAACAGGATCGCCACGTAGTTGAACAGCCGGTAGGACCAGGCGAATTTGAAGAAGGCGTAGATGAAGATCAGGATCAGCCCGACGCATTTGATTTCCCACAGCGCGGGCGAGGGCGCGATGTCGATCGGCAGCGCGCCGAGCACGGCGAGCGCATCGTTGGTGGCGCGAAGCAGGGCGAGCGCGCCGCCGATCGCCAACAGGCTGGTGGACGCAAAGAAGGCGGTGCCGTTCTGCAGCGAGGCCATGATCTGCATGTCCACCATCCGCGCATCGCGGTCGAGCATGCGGCGCACCCAGACCTCGCGGAACGCATTCATGCGCGCCGACAGGCCGGTGCGGCCGTAGGCGGTGTGCTCCAGTGTGATGGAATAGACCAGCCATTCCAGTGCGAAGAATCCGACCGCGACGATGTCGACCAGATAGGCGCCCATGTTGTATCCCTCGGCAGGAATCTCGCGCGGAACGACAGGTTGAACGCCTCTCGTCGCCTGTGGCAAGATGAAGGTTCGAAAAAGGATTCCCCCGCATGGCTGGACTGAAGCTCGTCATCGGCAACAAGAACTATTCGTCATGGTCGATGCGGCCGTGGCTGGCGCTGCGCGCCAACAATATCCCGTTCGAGGAGACGTTCATTCCGCTCTATACGGGGATGGCCGACAAGCAGCGTATCCTCGACGTTTCGCCGGCCGGCAAGGTGCCGATCCTGGTCGACGGCGACGTCACGGTGTGGGACTCGCTCGCCATCATCGAGTATCTGGCCGAGAAATTTCCGGAAAAGAAGCTCTGGCCCGACGATCGCGCGACCCGCGCCCGGGCGCGCGCGATTTCGGCCGAAATGCATTCCGGCTTTGCGGCCCTGCGCAACGAATGCGGCATGAACCTGCACCGGCCGGTCGGTCCGGTGCCGTTGTCGGAAGAGGCGCAGGGCAACATCGCCCGCATCCGGGAAATCTGGTCGGAGTGCCTGATGCGGCACGGCGGTCCGTTCCTGTTCGGCGCCTTCGGCGGCGCGGACGCGATGTATGCGCCGGTGGTGCATCGCTTCCGCACCTATGCCCTCGAAGTGGGCAGCGAGGCGCGGCGCTACATGGATGCGATGCAGGCGCTGCCGGCATTCCAGGAATGGACGCGCGACGGCCTCGCCGAGACCATCATCATCGAGAAATTCGAGACGGTGTGATGCCCATCGGACGATCGGTGCCCAAAAAGCTGCCAATTATGGCAACTTTTAGTTGAATTCTTCTGGTAGTTGTCACCAGAGGGCGCCGGCAAGCGCTGAACCTGAACCCGGTGCTTCACGAAGCTCCGCAAACGGAGCCGTCGGGAGGCCTCCGCCGAGCGGGTAGGGTACTGATAAAATTGCGAAATCTGCGCATTTGCCATGTCGCGATGATACTGGCCAATGGCGGGCCGGCTGTGCTAGGTTGCCGCAGGGTTCTCAACCGGCCGTCGTTACGGGGACCGTGGGCGTCAGGCCGGAAAAGCGCGCGTATGGAGAGGGCGTTGAAGCACAAGTTCACCGTTGGATCGAACGTCTATTTCACTGCAAGCAATGTGTCGCGTCCGGCTGCCACCGGCACCTACGAGGTGATCCGTCTGTTGCCGACCGAGGGCGACGATTGCCAGTACCGCATCAAGAGTTCGAGCGAAGCCTTCGAGCGGGTCGCCAAGGAAAGCCAGCTCGCCCTTACCTGATGCGATTGCGGTCCAGGTTCGGCGGCGCAAGGGTTCCAAATCCGTGGCCGCCAAATTGCCGGCATCGCAATCGCATGCTGCGCAAGTAGATGGCGCACGAGTCCGGCTTGTCGTGCCATGATGCGATATGTGCTGCGCTTGAGGGACATTGCGCATGAACTGGGCCTGGGCATCATCGCTCGATCACATTTGGCGCTCGCCGTCGTTTCCCGTGTTGGTAATGCTGGCTGCGGCCGGATTCTTCGCGATCCTGCTCCTCGTTACGCTGCTCCGCGCCGAGAGGTCGGTCGCCAACGGTGTGCTCGCCGTCATCACGCTGCTCGCGGTCGGCGCGGCGGCGGCGACGATCCGCGGCTTCGGTCTGCCGGGGTTATCCTCGTCGCCGGCAAGTCAGCCGCCGCCGGCTATGGCTTCCTTGCCGGCCCTTTCCTGCATCGACGATCTCGCCGGTGAGACGGTGCTGACTGCATGCGAGAAGACGCTGTTCGGCTCGCCGGAATCGGCGGCTGCGGCGATCTCCTATGCCGCTTCGCAGATCACGCGGCTGACCTCGCTTGGCGATGCCGCCACCATCACCAGCAATCTCACGCCTGAAGTGGAGGCGCTGCGCCGCTCGATCGAGCGCGACCGCTACGGGTTGATGGCCTACGTGCTGGTCGCGCGCGACCACTGTACGCCGCAGGCCTGCTCGGCGTTCCGCTCGCTCGCCAACAGCCGGCAAATCATCACCAACATGGACGACCGCGTCTATGAGGGGCTGGTGATGCGCTACTCGACCTCGTGGGGCGCTCCGCCCGTAGTGCCAGGGATCGCAGGGGTGCCCTCGGGCGCGCTGGCTGCGCTGCCGCCGCCCACGGGGGCCAGCGCGCCGAGCGGCAAGCCGACCACCATGATCGATTTCCCGTCGGCTTCTTCGACCCCGCCGGTCAACATCATGACGCCGGAACCGGGAGCGCCCGGATCGGCTGCGCCACCGCCGCGGACAGCCGCGCCCGCGCCGCCGCCCACCCCGGCGGCGCGTCCCGCTGCTGCGCCGCAGCCTGCCGCAAAGAAGCAGGCGCCGCCGAAGTCGGCGCGCGCCCCGACGCCGATCACGCCGCCGAGTTCTCCACCGCCGGCATCGGCGCCTGCGGCTAACGACGATTGATGCCGTCGTCCCGGCCCGCTAATTAGCGGGCATGCCACTTCATCTCATCAAGCTTGCCGTGGGTTGCGAGTCGGTTCGGGAACTCAAGCAATGGGTCGCCGAACGGATGGCGGCCGCGAAGAAGAAGGGCCTGCCGCAGCGACATGTCCACATCACGCGGATGACGCCGAAGCGCGATGGCGAGATTCTCGCTGGCGGCTCGCTCTACTGGGTGATCCGCGGCGAGGTCGCCGCGCGCGAGAAAATCATCGCGATCGAGCCGTTTCGCGACAAGGACGGTATCGGCCGCTGCCGCATCGTCATGCTGCCCAAGGTGGTCGCGGTGTCGCCGCGGCCGATGCGGCCGTTCCAGGGCTGGCGCTACCTGAAGCCCGACGCCGCGCCGCCCGATCTCGACAAGAGTGCCGCGAGAGGCGTTGCTTCCATGCCGGAACCGATGCGCCGCGAATTGCGCGATCTGGGTCTTCTGTAGGGCGCGCGGCTACACCGCGATGTTGTCGATCAGGCGCGTGGTGCCGAGCCTCGCCGCTACCAGCATTCGGACCGGACCGTCCTTCATCGAGCCGACCGGCGCCAGCGTCTCGGCATGGCGCGCTTCGAGGTAATCGAGGGCAAAGCCGGCGTTCCGGATCGTCTCCTCGCCGGCCGCCAGCGCAGCGGCGATGTCCTCGCCGGACCGGATCCCCGCCGCGCCCCGCTTCATCGCCTTGTAGAGGGTGGGAGCGACCCGTCGCTCCTCGGCCGAGAGATAGACGTTGCGCGATGACATCGCGAGGCCGTCGCGCTCGCGCACGGTCCTCGAGCCGATCACCTTGACGCCGAGATCGAGGTCGCGCGCCATTTGCGTGACGACGCGAAGCTGCTGGAAGTCCTTCTCGCCGAAGATTGCCACGTCAGGCCGGACCTGGGCGAACAGCTTGCCGACGACGGTTGCGACGCCGCCGAAGAAGTGCGGACGGAAACGATCCTCCAGGCCGGCGACGGCCGGGCCCTCAGGTGCAATTCGAGTCGCAAATCCCTCCGGGTACATGGTTTTGACATCGGGATGCCAGATTAGCTCGACACGCTCTGCGGCGAGCTTTTCGACGTCGGCTTTCCAGGTGCGGGGATAGGACCCGAAATCCTCGGTCGGGGCGAACTGGGTGGGGTTGACGAAGATGGAAACCACGACTTTTTCCGCCCGCTTCCTCGCCAGCCGGACCAGCGACAAATGCCCGTCATGGAGCGCGCCCATGGTCGGGACCAGTGCGACTCGGGCCTTGCGGGCGCGAAGGCCGTCGAGCGTACGGCGCAGGGCGGGGACGGTGCGGACGACCATGGGATTGCGTGACATCGGGACTCGGGGCGGTTGGCGGCGGACAGGCCGCTGGCCTTGTTGGCATGGGGCGGGAGCGGCGGACCTTATCAAGGCGAGTTGGCCGGAGCCAAGCCGTCGGCGGACACGCTGCCGAGAAAATGAACCAACGCGTGACCTGACGCACACATGATTCAGGATAATGCGCGTAGTTATTGTACTTCGAGCGGTTTACCACGCATTTCGCTTGACCGCGGTACGGCCTGACTCGAAGATGTGACAGGGGTTGAGTCATGCTCGTGCAGGCCAGTCAGGGGCAGTCGGGTTCGGCACACGTCGTGGTGCTGGGCAACGAAAAGGGCGGTTC
This sequence comes from Bradyrhizobium sp., assembly GCF_052389815.1. GTDB lineage: Bacteria > Pseudomonadota > Alphaproteobacteria > Rhizobiales > Xanthobacteraceae > Bradyrhizobium. The sequence continues at coordinate 67,183 of NZ_JBQTHN010000086.1, forward strand.
GGGAAAATCCACCACCGCCCTGCATATCGCTGTCGCCCTGATGAAAGCCGGCCAGCGGGTCGCCACCATCGACCTCGACTGCCGCCAACAGAGCTTCACCCACTACATCAACAACCGCCAGGCTTGGGCCCGCCGCACCGGGCTAGAGCTCGAGCTGCCGGTGCATCGCTGCATCAAGGCCGGGCTGACCATGCAGGTTGCCGACAACGAAAATTCTGAATTACAGCAGTTCACGGATTCGGTCAGCGCGGTCGAGCACACCTTCGATTTCATCGTGATCGATACGCCGGGCACCGACAGCTACCTGATGCGGCTGGCGCATTCGATGGCCGACACGCTGGTGACGCCCATCAACGACAGCTTCCTCGATTTCGACGTCCTGGGCACGGTCGATCCGCAGACCTATGCGGTGACCGGCGAGAGCCACTACGCCGAGATGGTGCGCGATACCCGCCGCAGGCGCCGACAGCTCGATGGCGCGAGTTCCGACTGGATCGTCGTGCGCAACCGCCTCTCGATGATCGGATCGCGCAACAAGCAGCTGGTTGCGGACGGCCTCAAGGAGCTGTCGTTCCGCCTGGGCTTCCGATCGGTGGACGGGTTTGCCGAGCGCGTGGTCTATCGCGAGTTCTTCCCGCGGGGCTTGACTGCGCTCGACGACATCGACGAGGCAACGCTCGGCACCCGTCCGAATCTCGGCCATGTCACCGCCCGCGAAGAGGTGACGAGTCTGCTGCGGCAGCTGAAGCTGCCGCTCGACGAACGGGGACGCCGCCGCGCCGCCAACCGCGCCGAGTGGTTCAACGCGGTGGACAAGCCGCTCGAAATCCACGACATCCTCGGCGCCTGAGCTCCGCCTCGTCACGCCATCGCAGTTTTCAACGCCTGCCACCGGCTGCGGGAATTTTTCAGTCAGCGCCGCGCTTACGGTATCTAGACACCTAGTCAGGTGGAACCCGGACGGTTGGGATCCGTTTTCTTACGGAGGTGACCGAACCGAACTTTGACTGCTTCCGTCTTATCTATAGGAACTGGGAGCCCGGCATTGGTCGGCTGCACAACAAGTAAGTGCAGCGCACAAAAGCAGGGCGCCGTATTCACAAGATTTGGACTTTATGTCACGTCAGCGTGACATATATCATGGACATGGGACCGCAGAGTCCCGAACATGGAACAAACCCAAACAGGGGTTGCGCCGAGGAAAAGATGAAACGTGGAATTGCCGTTCTGCTTTCGTTGACCGCGCTGCTGGTCGTTGCCTACTTCACTGCAAGCAAGTTGGCGATCCGGCACGAGACGATCGCGCTGCATGATGCGGACCGCAACAATCGCCTTGTTGCCGTCGAGATCGCCGTTCGTCGTGACAAGGAGTTGCAGGCCGAGGCCGGCCTGATCAAGCTGCCGGTTGCGATCATCAACCACGGCAATACCGTCAAGCACACCGAATATTCCTTCCTCTCCAACGTATTTGCGGCGCGCGGCTATCTCGTGATCGCCCCGCAGCACGACCTGCCGACCGATCCGCCGATGGTGACGAAGGTCGGCGAACTCTATGTCGGCCGCCTGCCGCAGATGCAGCGCGGTATTGCCAACATCAAATTTGCCGTCGCCGAAATGAAGAAGCGGCAGCCGAACGCCGACTACGACAGGGTGACGATGGTCGGGCACTCGCTGGGCGGCGACATCTCAATGTATTTCGCCAAGCAGTATCCGGACGAGATCAAGAAGGTGGTCACGCTGGACAATCTGCGCGTGCCCTTCCTGACCGAGGGCAAGTTCAAGATCCTGTCGTTCCGCTCCAGGGACAATCAGTTCAAGCCGGATCCGGGTGTCGTGCCCGATGCGGAGGAGTGCGAGAGGGCCGACATCACGGTGGTCGACACCGGCTTCCAGCACAACGACATGCGCGACACCGGTCCTGACGTGGCGAAGAGCTCGATCCAGTCCATGCTCGACAGGTTCCTGGACACCGCCGACAGCGCGATTGGGCCGGTCGACACGACGAAGACGGTGCCGAAGATCCTGACCGAACCGGGTCCGGTGACGCTTTACGCCCCGCCGCAGAAGAAGCCGGCGAAGGTCGCCAACTGAAGGCGCCTTGATCGTTCTTTGCGCGCAAGCGGGTTCGGCGCGCATTGACCGCGCTGGATCCAGCTCCCACATGGAGCGTGCATCCAGTCCCGAGGGCGCGCATGGCCGGCGATCCGTCCAAACCGAACTCCTCGAGCGAAGTGCCTTCGCGCAAGGCAGGCTCGTTGCCCGAAGGGTGCGCGTCGAGTTCTGGGGATATCGCCGCCTTCGTCGCCAAGGCGCGTGCGATGTCGCCGCAAGCGGCCGGTGCGCGAGGCCGCCTGGTTTTCGCGCTCGACGCCACCATGAGCCGGCAGCCGACCTGGGACATGGCTTGCAGCCTGCAAGCCGACATGTTCCGCGAAGCTGCTTCTGTCGGCAGCCTCGACATCCGCCTGGTCTACTATCGCGGCCTCGGCGAGTGCCGCGCCACGGGGTGGATTTCCGATTCGGCGCAATTGGCGCGGCTGATGGGCAAGATCGACTGCCAGGGCGGCAACACGCAGATCGGCAAGGTGCTGGCGGAGACGCGGCGCGAGGCGGTCGCAGCCGGCGTGCGCGCGCTGGTATTCGTCGGCGATGCCATGGAAGAGAATGTCGACGAGCTCTGCGCCAGGGCCGGCGAGCTCGGGTTGTTGAAAGTACCGGCCTTCATGTTCCAGGAAGGCCACGACGGCGAGGCCGAACGGGCGTTTCGCGAGATCGCGCGACTGACCGGGGGCGCTTGGTGCCGCTTCGATCCGGGCGCGGCGGCGCAGCTGCGCGAGCTGCTGCGCGCGGCGGCAGCTTACGCCGCCGGCGGCCGCGAGGCGCTCAGGCTGTCGGCCAGCAGCGGCGCGGCGGCGCTTCTCAGCCAGATGAAGTGAGCGGCGGGGCCGGTCCGTCGGCCATGCTTTTCGTCGCCGACATCACTATACTTGTGTCATGGTTACACTCGTCGCCGGCGTCGTCGCCGTTATCGTTCTCTATCTGCTGCTGCAGATGTTTCGCGCCGCCAATCCGGCGATGCTGGCGCGTGCCATCAAGATCGTCGGTGGCGTCGTGTCCCTGGCGGTTGCGGCTTATACGGGGCTGCGCGGCCAACTGGCGGTTGCCATCCCGCTCGGCATTTTCGGCGCCGGCCTGCTCGGCTGGGCGCCATTCGGCACAGCGGGCTTTGCCAATTTCGGCGGCCTGTTCGGCGGCGGGCAGCGCTCGTCGGGACAGAGCTCGCGGGTGCGATCGGCCTTCCTGGACATGCGCCTCGACCACGACAGCGGCGAATTGTCGGGGACGATCGTCGCCGGCGAACATGCCGGCCGTTCGCTCGGCGAGTTCGATCTCGCCCGGCTGCTGGCGATGATGCCGGCCTTCGATGCCGAAAGCGTCGCCTTACTTGAAAGCTATCTTGACCGCCGGTTTCCCGCCTGGCGTCAGGACGCGCAGGGCAACGGGGCAGGGCGGCAGCGCCGCGCGGCGCCGAGCGGCAAAATGACGGCGGAGGAGGCCTATCAGATCCTTGGCCTGCAGCCGGGGGCGAGCCGCGACGACATCGCCCGCGCGCACCGTGCCCTCATGAAGAAATTGCATCCCGACCAGGGGGGATCGACGTATCTCGCCGCCCGTGTAAACGAGGCCAAGGATACCCTGCTTCGCACGCATCACAGCTAACTCCGGCAACGCTACCAACGCCACATTCCGAAAGCCGCCGTCCTCTGATCGATGCCCCATGGCCCACCCGCCGTTGCCCGGCGTGGCCTGCCTTTTCTGAAACTTAACCGTAAATTCTTGACGAGAAGTTTGCGCCGGCAGGCCGGGACCAAAACCGGCATGGGCAGAGCCGAAGAAAAAGGCCGGGATAGGCGCCCCGGCCTTGCCGTCAAGCGATGCAAGGTCAGTTGCGGACCGTGATGCAGGAAATGTCGGCGCGCTTGAGCGTGCGGCACACGGCCTCCGCCTGATCGCGCTCGAGCCCGGCGAAGCGGGCCCGGAACAGCTTTCGATTGTCCTTGGCGACGACCGGCTCGGTGAAGGGGTCGGCCTTGTTGAGCATGCCGCGCGAATGGCTCCTGGCGGCTTCGATGCGCTGCTTGGCCTCGCTCTCGCTCTCGAGCGCGCCTACCTGCACGATCCAGCCGGCACGGGCGGAGGCGGGGGCGGCCGGCTTGATGGCGCCGTTCTGCTGGACGGCTTGCGGCGGGGCGACCTGGGCCGGCGGCGCGGTCTCGGCTTTGGCGGGAGCGGCATAAGCCATCGCCTGCGCCGGCGCGGCGGCTGCGCTGGAGGCAGGCAATACGCCGAGCAGGCCATTTCCGGTGCCGTGGCCCGGCGGCTGCGCCGGCAGGGCGCTGCGCGTGAGCTCGGGGCGGACGACGTCAGGCCGTACGAATTCCGTCTTTGCCGGATCGGCCTTCGCGACCACGGCGTTCGACGTCTCGGCAACTTCGGGTCGCGGCGGAATGGTGTGGGTGGTCGCAGGCGGGGCCGGTTGAGCGGGACCGGCGGAAGCCAGCTTCATCCCCCCGGCCTTGACCTGAACCGTCTTGACCCGGACCGGCTTCATCGGCTCGGCGGAGCCGGGGATCGGGGCGAACTGCTGGGTCTGAATCACGCCGCTGGTGAGCGGGGCGGGCTCGGGCTTGGCCTGTACCTCAGGCTTGGCCTGTACCTCAGGCTTGGGCTGCGGCGGCAGGGCGGCGGCTGCAGCAGCCATCAGCGACGGCTTTGCCGGAGCGACGGAGCGAGCCTGCATGGCATCGAGGCTGGGCTCGGAGTGGGCGGTGACCTGCACGGCGCCCTGCACCTGCACCAGTGCCGCTGGTTTCGAGGCCTCCGTTTCCGCGACCGCGGCATTGGCCGGGCCACGCTCGGTGATGGCGGCAACCGTGCGTTTGGTTGCGCCCTTCTCGAGGTTCTCGGCAAGCAGGTTGCGCATGACGGCGTCGCGCGAGCCGCCGCTGCGGCCGCCCAGCACCACGCCGACCAGATGGCGGTTGCCGCGACGCATCGAGCTGACGAGGTTGAAGCCGGAAGCGCGGGTGTAGCCGGTCTTGATGCCGTCGACGCCTTCGACGCTGCCGAGCAGGCGGTTGTGGTTGCGGATCGAGTTTCCCCGGTAGACAAAGGTCGAGGTCGCGAAGTAACGGTAGTAGCGCGGGAAGCGGTCCTGGATTGCCCGGCCGAGGATGGCCTGGTCTCGCGCCGTGGTGATCTGCTCGTCGTTAGGCAGGCCCGAGGCGTTGCGATAGACGGTTTTGCTCATGCCTAGCGAACGCGCCTTGCGCGTCATCAGCCTGGCGAATTCGGATTCGTCGCCACCGATCGCTTCGGCAACGACCACGGCCGCGTCATTGGCCGAACGGGTAACCAGTCCCTTGATGGCGTCTTCGACCTTCAGCGTCTGGCCGGGCTTGAGCCCGAGCTTGGTCGGGGCTTGTTCCGAGGCATGCTCCGACACAGGCAATTGCGTGTCGAGAGCCATCTTGTCGGCTTCGAGACGCTCGAACAGAAGATAAAGCGTCATGATTTTTGTGAGCGAAGCGGGACGGCGGGGGGCGTCCGGGTTGGTGGACTGGAGTACCGCGCCGGAATTGCCATCGACGATGATCGAGGCGAAGGCGGGGCTGTAGCTCGATCGCGCTTCGTGGTGACGCTTGCCGCGGTAGCGGCGCGCGTCGGCACTGTCTGTCGTGAAGATGACGGTAGCCGAGACTGTGATCAGTCCGAGAGCAAACGCTCGCAACGCTCGCGAGGAAGCCAAGGTGGTGCGAAGCATAAACTTCCCCGTCCCATTTTCTGTCTTGATCACCGGTTCGTGAGGCAAAATTGTGCCCAAACGGTCGGCGACGGTTACCCTGCGCGATGGCCGATCCGGACTTTCACTTCAAGTCGGGCTGGCCGTCGCACCGCTATTCTAGCTAAGGTGCTGTTTGACAAGCGCTTTCCTCAGCGCCTGCCGGAAGGCGAACAAGTCCAAAGCAGAGGTTAGGCGGCGCGAGTTTCCAAAAGATTAAGGAACCGTTGAGTTGAGGACCGGGATTCCCGCCAAATTTGCGGCGCCATCTTGTGCATTGCACAAGTTCTATTGATTTTTTGTGCACCGCAGTATATATGAGTCGGTGTCACGGAGCCGGGATCTCCGGACAGGAAGTAACATTCAGTCTGGGAAAGGACTCCATGATGGTGAAATTCGAAGACATCCAGAGCTACGGCAAGGAACAGTTCGAGCAGGCCGTTGCCAACGCGACCACCTTCCAGAGCGGCGTCACCGCGATCGCCAACGCCTATGGCGAGCACGTCAAGAAGCAGTTCGAAGAGACCAAGTCGTTCGCCGAGAAGCTTTCGGGCGTGAAGTCCCTCGACAAGGCGCTGGAAGCCCAGAGCGACTACGCGCGCACCTCCTACGAGACGTTCGTCGCCGACGCGCAGAAGATCGCCGGTCTCTATGGCGATCTCGCCAAGCAGACCTTCAAGCCGCTCGAAGGCCTGGTCGCCAAGTTCACGCCGGCCGCCAACTGATCTTTCGCAATCGTCGAAGAAAAAAAGCCCGGCGCGAGCCGGGCTTTTTTGCGCGCGATGAAGGCGCGTCGCTATTTGGCAACGCGGAGCAATGTCAGCTTGGTGGCGATGTCCTTAAAAACGGAAGCGGTTTGCGACGCCGAAGTGACCAGGTAGAAGTTGTTTGTGCTTGTCGCGCAGTACTGCAGCACCGACGAGGTCGGATCGCCGCCGGTATTCACCTGGATGGTGTAGATAGTGATGTTGGCCGCCTTGGCGTTGTCGCACAGTATCTTCTGCCGTGCGTCGATCGGCGACGAGCTACTGTACCAGCGGTTCTGCGTGTTCAAGCCGTCGGACAGCAGCACGACGGTGTCCTTGTAGACGTAGCCTGATTCCTTCGCCGGCGCGTTGAAGGGGTCGCTCTGGGTCAGCGTCATCCAGCCCCAGGCCAGCCCGATGCCCTGGTTGGTGTTGCCGGTCGGCTTAAGCGCGTCGATCTTGGCCTTCAGAGCCGTCCAATCATAGCTCAGCGGCATGATTGGCGGCATATAGGCCCAACTGCTGGTGCTGCAATAGGAGTACTGTTCGGCCGGGAACAGCGTCGCCGTATTCGACGTTATGGGAGCTGTGTTTTTGGTGTCATAGTCTTGGGTGCGGTCGGTGAGGCAACCGGTCCAGGTGTTGTGGTTTTTCGGAGTCCAGACTTTGCCGTTGGCTTCGCAGGTCGACTTCTTCTTGTACGTGGTGTTGCTGCAGGTGCCATTGACTTTCTCCCAGTCGGTCCAGTCGATCCAGGACGCATTGTAGTAACTCGCTCCCACATTGACGTCCTTGGCGAAGGGCACGACCGAGATGTAGATGTCGCCGTTGACAGTGGCGAGCTTGCTCAGTTGGTCGACAAGGTCCTTGGCGGCGGTCTGCATCGCCGGCATCTTTCCGTCCCAGGCCATCGAGCCGGTGACGTCGAGCACCAACGCAACGCGCATGCGCACATTGCCCCATGCTGTGGTTGATGCGCTGCCGAAACCCATCGTCGGGAACCCAGCGACTCGCATGAAATCGGTGATAATCTCACCCGAACCGTTGATCTCGACTTTATTCGGAGTAGCGCCGGTAGATGGCGTATAGGTGGCGGCGACGGACACGTTCTTTGCGTCCTTATTGTTATACAGCGCACTGAAATAAGCTGTTGCCTTGGTGCTGATCTGCGAGGAGTTGATCGTGCCGGTGGAGAGGTCCTTCGACAGCATGAGGGCGGTCGAGTCGAGGGCCGCCTGCATTGCCGTGCGCGCCGCGTTGGCGCGGGTGTAGTCGATCGCAACGCCCACGAAGCTGATGATCGGGATCGCCGACAGGGCGAAAATGACCGCGATATTGCCTTCACGCGCGCCGATGAACCGGCCGGCGGCGGCACGAAGCTTACGGAGGACGGAAGCACCAGACATGGTTGTCACCGAATTTGGGTTTTGAACCCCGCTACTTCGGCGCAGGCCATTAAATGGGTGGTAAACCGGACCGCAGAAAGGCGGATTCAACGGCCAGGAAAGGACGAATCGGCCGGGAAAGCCTCGGGCATCGTCAATGCGCCGCTAAATGGATGCCGCATTTTTTTGTCAAACCCGGCAGGATTGTTTAACCTTGTAGCCGGTCGCCGGACCCGAGAATCGGCCTGGCCGGCAGTCGCGTCAGGTGCGCTTGCAGCGGGCCGACCATGGGCCCATATTTATGCAGCCGATGCGGCATGACGGGGTCATGCCGGACGGTACGGCGACCCGCAAACGGGTCCGGGAACCCGCGAGGGAACTCCGCAAGGAGCGGCCTCTCGGGCGACGCGGTATCGTTGTCCGGTTTACCGTGGGGAAATTCGAACGCCTGCGCCATGTTGCAATCAGCTCCTACCATCGTTTCGACCTTCATTGCCGCGTCCGAACCCCGATTGGGCAATGACGACAAGCCGGGAGGGCCCAGCGGTCCCTCGACGTCGGTCATCACCAAGGTCAAGCCGAAGACCAAGCGCCCGAACCTGTACCGGGTGCTGATCCTGAACGACGACTACACGCCGATGGAGTTCGTCGTTCACGTGCTGGAGAAATTCTTCAACAAGGACGTCGAGGCCGCGACCAAGATCATGCTCCACGTCCACCATCACGGAATCGGGGAGTGCGGCGTGTTCACCTATGAGATCGCCGAGACCAAGGTGACGCAGGTGATGGATTTCGCGCGCAAGCACCAGCACCCCCTGCAGTGCGTGATGGAAAAGAAGTAGCTCGTATTTCCGCTCGCTCCGGCAAGAATCGGAACGGGTCTTGCATCCAAATCGTTGAATGACGCGGACGGCGCCCCCGGTGAAATGCGGGGGTGACGGGTTGCGAACGATTCCAGAGGAAAACCGGTTTTCTCGGGCCGGGCTTTTGCCATGATCGGGCGTAACTATATGAGTTAGGACGGCAAAGGTTGTTGTTGCCTGCCAAGGTAATGGCGATCATGATGGTGGGGGCTACAGAGGACGCGAATGCCAACTTTTTCCCAGAGCCTTGAACAATCCCTGCATCGCGCGCTGGCGATCGCCAACGAGCGCCACCACCAATATGCGACGCTCGAGCACCTCTTGCTGTCGCTGATCGACGATTCCGATGCGGCCGCCGTGATGCGCGCCTGCAGCGTCGACCTCGACAAGCTGCGCACCAGCCTCGTCAACTACCTCGAGACCGAATTCGAAAACCTCGTCACCGACAGCGGCGACGACGCCAAGCCCACCGCCGGCTTCCAGCGCGTGATCCAGCGCGCGGTGATCCATGTGCAGTCCTCCGGTCGCGAAGAAGTGACCGGCGCCAACGTGCTGATTGCGATCTTCGCCGAGCGCGAGAGCCATGCTGCGTACTTCCTGCAGGAGCAGGACATGACGCGCTACGACGCCGTCAACTACATCAGTCACGGCATCGCCAAGCGGCCCGGCGTCTCCGAGGCACGGCCGGTGCGTGGCGTCGACGAGGAGACCGAGACCAAGGGCAACGAGGACGCCAAGAAGAAGGGCGAGGCGCTCGAGACCTATTGCGTCAACCTCAACAAGAAGGCGCGCGACGGCAAGATCGATCCGGTGATCGGTCGCAACGCCGAGATCAACCGCGCCATCCAGGTGCTGTGCCGCAGGCAGAAGAACAACCCGCTGTTCGTCGGCGATGCCGGCGTCGGCAAGACCGCAATCGCGGAAGGGCTCGCCAAGCGCATCGTCGACAGCGAGGTGCCGGAAGTGCTGGCGGCCGCCACCGTGTTCTCGCTCGACATGGGCACGCTGCTCGCGGGCACGCGCTATCGCGGCGACTTCGAGGAGCGGTTGAAGCAGGTGTTGAAGGAACTGGAGGCGCATCCCAGCGCCATCCTGTTCATCGACGAGATCCACACGGTGATCGGGGCAGGGGCCACCTCCGGTGGCGCCATGGACGCCTCCAATTTGCTCAAGCCGGCGCTCGCCTCCGGCACCATCCGCTGCATGGGCTCGACGACCTACAAGGAATATCGCCAGCACTTCGAGAAGGACCGCGCGCTGGTGCGGCGCTTCCAGAAGATCGACGTCAACGAGCCGACGGTCGAGGACGCGATCGCGATCCTCAAGGGGCTCAAGCCGTATTTCGAGGACTACCATCGCCTCAAATACACCAACGAGGCGATCGAGGCCGCAGTGCAGCTTTCCTCGCGCTACATCCACGACCGCAAACTGCCCGACAAGGCGATCGACGTGATCGACGAATCGGGCGCAGCGCAGATGCTGGTTGCCGAGCACAGGCGCAAGAAGACCATCGGCATCAAGGAAATCGAGATCACGATCGCGACCATGGCGCGGATTCCGCCCAAGAGCGTGTCGAAGAACGATGCCGAGGTGCTCAGGCATCTCGAGCAGACGCTGAAGCGCGTGGTGTTCGGCCAGGACAAGGCGATCGAGTCGCTGTCCGCCTCGATCAAGCTCGCCCGCGCCGGCTTGCGCGAGCCGGAGAAGCCGATCGGCAGCTACCTGTTCTCCGGGCCCACCGGCGTCGGCAAGACCGAGGTGGCAAAGCAGCTCGCCGCCTCGCTCGGCGTGGAACTGCTGCGCTTCGACATGTCCGAGTACATGGAGCGGCACACGGTGTCGCGCCTGATCGGCGCGCCGCCCGGCTATGTCGGCTTCGACCAGGGCGGCCTGCTCACCGACGGCGTCGACCAGCATCCGCACTGCGTGGTGCTGCTCGATGAAATCGAGAAGGCGCATCCCGATCTGTACAACGTACTGCTGCAGATCATGGATCATGGCCGGCTCACGGACCACAACGGCAAGCAGGTCAACTTCCGCAACGTCATCCTGATCATGACGACGAATGCCGGCGCCGCGGATCTGGCACGGCAGGCCTTCGGCTTCACCCGGTCGAAGCGGGAAGGCGACGACCACGAGGCGATCAACCGGCAGTTCGCGCCGGAGTTCCGCAACCGGCTCGACGCCGTCGTCTCCTTCGCGCACCTCAATGCCGACGTGATCGGCATGGTGGTGGAGAAGTTCGTGCTGCAACTCGAGGCGCAGCTCGCCGACCGCGACGTCACCATCGAGCTGTCGGAGCCCGCCAAGGCCTGGCTGATCGAGCGCGGCTACGACGAGCAGATGGGCGCGCGGCCGATGGCCCGCGTGATCCAGGAGCACATCAAGAAGCCGCTCGCCGACGAAGTGCTGTTCGGCCAGCTCAAGGGCGGCGGCCACGTCCGCGTCGTGCTGGTCAAGGACGAGGCGACGGACAAGGATAAGATCGGCTTCGAGTTCGTCGAGGGCCCGGTCACGCCCAAGCCCGAGAAGCTGCCGGGCGCGCGCAAGCGCAGCAGCCTGCCGCGGAAGCCGAAGCCGCCGGGCGGTCCCGGCGGCGGTGGGTCCAAGGCGCCGCCCTCGCGCGGACCGCTGGTCAAGGTCTGAAGCGGATTTGACGATTGACCAAAGGCCGGCTGCTGAGCCGGCCTTTTCATTTGGGTTGCGGTTACGTTCCCGTCCGCGGCGGAGCGGCAGGACGCGGCTTTCGCGGCGGCCCGGGCCGCGCGGGTGGAGCGATCCGCTCCAGGGTGACTTCGACGGGGTTGGGCTTGTGATCGGTCGCGGCGCCCGTGACGGCATCGACGCCCATGCCGACCAGTCCGCCGACAATGACATTGCCGGCGAAACCGGCAGCGCCGGCGGCCGGAATCTCCTTCGTCAATTGAACGACCTGGGGCTCGTAACCTTCCTTCGCAACCGAAACGGAAATGTCGGCATTGCGTTTGACGACGACGGTGCACGGCGTGACGCAGGCGGTCGGGTTGTCGAGTCCGGAAATCGTCGCTTCCGCGCCTGGCGGCGTGGACACGATGGTGAGATTCTCGGTTGTTCCGCGGGTTACCGACGCGCAGCCGCCCGCCACGGCGCACAGCGCCACAATCCCCACGATACGCATGACACAACTCTCCCCCAAGTTGAGCGAAACTAAGCGCAACCCGAAGGTGGAGGCAAGGGGGTAGTTATACCGGAGTCGTTTTGAGGCGAAATGCTGCGCAGGCGCGCGGGCCGTTAGCCTTCCCCGAGCAGCTCCTTGATGCGTCGCTTGAGCTGGCGCTGCTTGATCTGGCTGCGGCGCAGCCGTTCGTCGAGGTCGTTGGACTGTGGGTCCGTCACCATGGTGCGGAAGGCGAGGCCGACGCGGTTGGCTTGGCGCCAGATCATCCGGGCGAGGACGGAGCGGCCCTTGCGCGGGATGTTCAGATTGACGGTCTCGGGCAGCCTGGCGGCCTCATCGATCTCGACGCAGGCGCCGCGCTCGTTGATATTGCGCACCACGCAATCCACCGTCGAGCCGCGATCGTTGATCTCGGCGATGCCGCCGAGAAACACCTTGTCGCGCGCACTTTGCCGTCGGTCCTGCATGGTCGGCGTCTCCCGCTATGGAAGGGCGACTGTACGACGGTTCCGCGGGCAGACGAGGGACGACGGCAGCGATTTGTCGCGTTAACGTAAACCGGCCGGTTCGGGAACCGGCGGGGA
>NZ_JBQTHN010000087.1:0-5369 GCF_052389815.1 Bradyrhizobium sp.
AGAATTGCGACCGCGCGCGGTGCGCCGCCGAGCAAGATGTGCTCGGTGAGCGCGCGATGAACGGGTGCTGCAAATCCGGGGACCTCCTCCATCAGACCAGCGCTCCGCCGCCAAAGGAGAAGAACGAGAGGAAGAAGGAGCTGGCCGCAAAAGCGATCGAAAGGCCGAACACGATCTGGATCAGCCGGCGAAAGCCGCCCGAGGTATCGCCAAACGCCAGCGTCAGTCCGGTGACGATGATGATGATGACCGCCATGATCTTGGCGACCGGGCCTTCGACCGATTGCAGGATCTGGTTGAGCGGCTGCTCCCACGGCATGTTGGAGCCGACGGCCCAGGCGGGGCTCCCTGCCAACGTGGTCAGTACCGTCGCCGGGGCTATGAAGGCGGCTGCCTTCGCGATGACGCGGCGAATGCGGAACAGGCGATGGATCACGGCCGGTCTCCTGCGGGTGAAAGGACGTAGTCGCCGGCCGGTGCAAGCCCAGTGACGCGCATCAGCTCAGTGAGCCGGCGTTCCCTGCCGCGGCCGGAAAGCACCGCGACGATATCGATGGTCTCGGCGATCAACGCACGCGGGACGGTGACGACGGCTTCCTGAATCAACTGCTCGAGACGGCGCATCGCGCCAAGCGCGCTGCCGGCGTGGATGGTGCCGACGCCGCCGGGGTGGCCGGTACCCCAGGCCTTCAACAGATCCAACGCCTCGGCGCCGCGGACTTCGCCGATCGGGATGCGGTCGGGGCGCAGGCGAAGCGAGGAGCGTACGAGATCGGACAGCGACACCACCCCGTCTTTGGTTCTGAGCGCCACGAGATTCGGCGCCAGACATTGCAGCTCGCGGGTATCCTCGATCAGCACTACGCGATCGGCCGTTTTGGCGACCTCGGCGAGCAGCGCGTTGGCGAGCGTGGTCTTGCCGCTCGAGGTGCCGCCGGCAACCAGGATGTTTTTGCGCGCGGCAACAGCGGTGCGCAGCGCCTCGGCCTGGCCTGATGTCATCATGCCGGCGGCGACGTAGTCATTCAGCGTGAACACGGCGACGGCGGGTTTGCGGATCGCAAAAGCCGGCGCGGCGACAACTGGCGGCAACAATCCCTCGAACCGTTCCCCAGTCTCGGGCAACTCCGCCGAGACGCGGGGGCTACCGGCATGAACCTCCGATCCAACATGGTGCGCGACCAGGCGCACGATCCGCTCTCCATCGGCGGCGTTCAGGCGCTCGCCGGTATCGGAGAGCCCTTCTGAAAGCCGGTCAACCCAGAGCCTCCCATCGGGGTTGAGCATCACCTCGACGATTGCCGGGTCTTCAAGGAATCCCGCGATGGCGGGACCCAGCGCCGTGCGCAGCATGCGCGCGCCGCGAATGATCGCTTCAGACTTCTGGTGAACAACCGCCATCTCGTCCCCCGTCCCGGCGACCGCAAGAGCGGCCCGGGGACCGCAAGAGCGGCCCCGTGTGGACGGGGATGATTAGAAGTGGCAGCAGGGCATGCTTTGCAACAACCCTGATGGGGTCAGCGTACCCCGGCGAAGTAATGGCGGTAATTGACGGAATCGCTCACTCAACACAAGGCTCAAACGGGATCGTCGTGGTCGTCGCCAACGTTCAAGTCGGCTCGCGTCGCCGGGATGTCGCGCGACACCTCCTTGATGAAGCGATCACCCTTCGCCAGGCGCCGGCCAAGCGCTTGCACAAACCCCTCGAACCGCTCCAGGCCCTTGGCGCGCGCGGAAGCCTGCGCGTTGTCGGGTAATGGCGGTGTGATCGTCAGCCAGAAGCGAATGAACAGGGAGACTGTTTCGCCGAGGATGGCGATATCTTCGTCCATGCCGGCGATCTGGCGGCCGAGCCGGTCCATGCGCCGCGCGAAAACCGCCTCTAACCGCTCTGCGGAATCTTCCGACAGGAAGGACGCCACGGCGGCTTCGATCACGGCGGATTTGGAGACATTGCGCCGAAGCGCCAGCGCCTCGACTTTTTTGAGGAGCCCCGGCTCGAAATAGACGTTCATGCGGGTCTTGGTTTGCATGGCGATGCCTCACAACCCGATGCCATCGGCGGGATCCATTGCTGCCTGCCGCGCCACGGTGCGCACGTCTTGCCGCAACGCCCTCGCCTTCGCCGCGTCGATGTCAGACTCGTCCTCCAGCACGTCGAACTCACTGTCGGCCGGACGTTCGCTCGGCACGATTTCTTTGTGCTCGGGCAATTCCGGCTCGCGCCTTATGCCGGCATTGGCGGGGTCGACGTCGGCAGCCTGATTGCTTGCCGCCGACTGTTCGGCACCATCCATCGGAAGCGGCAGGGCACGCCAATCGTCAGCCATCATGTCAGTCACTTTCCGGGCATGCTTGCCGAGGACCGGAGGTGGCAGGATGCGCTCAGACAGGCGGGCATCCCTGTAGTAGCGCGCTTTCCTGGCACGGATCGGATGCTGGCCCGAGACCAGCAACAGTTCGTCGGCGGGTGGCAGCTGCATTATCTCACCCGGCGTCAATAGCGGCCGCGCCGTCTCCTGTCGCGACACCATCAGATGCCCCAGCCAGGGCGACAGCCGGTGGCCGGCATAGTTGGTGGAGTCGCGCCGTTCGGTCGCCGTGCCCAAGGCATCCGAGACGCGCTTGGCGGTGCGTTCGTCGTTGGTGGCGAAGGCAACGCGCACATGGCAATTGTCCAGCACGGAATTGTTGGCGCCGTACGCTTTCTCGATCTGGTTGAGCGATTGCGCGATCAAAAAACTCTTGATGCCGTAGCCGGCCATGAAGGCGAGCGCGGACTCGAAAAAATCCAGCCGTCCGAGTGCGGGGAATTCGTCGAGCATCAACAGCAGACGATGCGCCCGATCTCTGTCGTTCAATTCCTCGGTGAGACGCCGTCCGATCTGGTTGAGGACCAACCGAATGAGCGGCTTGGTGCGGTTGATGTCGGAGGGCGGCACAACGAGGTAGAGGCTGACCGGCGCCGCTTGCGCAATCAGATCGGCGATGCGCCAGTCGCAGCGGTCCGTCACCTTGGCCACCACGGGATCGCGGTAAAGCCCGAGAAACGACATCGCGGTGGAGAGCACGCCCGAGCGCTCGTTGTCCGATTTGTTGAGAAGCTCGCGGGCGGCGGAAGCAACGACGGGGTGAACGCCACTTTCTCCGAGGTGCGGCGTCGACATCATGGCGCGCAGTGTCGCCTCGACCGGGCGCTTCGGATCGGACAGGAAGTTGGCGACGCCGGCGAGCGTCTTGTCCGACTCGGCATAGAGGACATGCAGGATCGCGCCGACGAGGAGGCTGTGGCTGGTCTTCTCCCAATGATTGCGGCGATCGAGCGCTCCTTCCGGATCGACCAGGATGTCGGCGATGTTCTGGACGTCGCGCACTTCCTTGTCGCCGCGCCGCACCTCCAACAGCGGATTGTAGGCGGCTGACAAGACGTCGGTCGGATCGAACTTGAGCACGCGGCCGAATCGGGACCGAAAGCCTGCCGTCAGCGCAAAATTCTCTCCCTTGATGTCATGAACGATGCAGCTTCCGGGCCACGTCAGCAGCGTCGGGACCACCAGGCCGACGCCTTTACCGGATCTTGTCGGCGCAAAGCACAGAATGTGCTCCGGTCCGTCATGGCGCAGATAGTGCTGGGCATGGCAGCCGAGGATGACACCGTCCGGGCCGAGCAATCCGGCCGCCCGGATTTCCTGGTCGGATGCCCAGCGCGCCGAACCGTAGGTCTCGACATTCTTCGCCTCGCGCGCCCGCAAGATCGACAAGGTGATGGCGACTGCGATGGCGATGAATCCGCCGGACGCCGCGATAAAGGCGCCCTCGACGAATACCGATGGCGCATAGGCATCGTAAGCATACCACCACCAAAAGAATGCCGGCGGGTAATAGACCGGCATGCTCGGCATCAGTTCGAACCAGGGCTGCCCGAGCTGCGGCTGAAAACCGAGCCGCCAAGCCGTCCATTGCGTTGCGGTCCAGGTCGTCGTCAGAACGACGGCCAGGACGAGGGTAATCTGCCCCCAGAGAATGCGACTTCCCGACATGAGCGCTCCGATCGGTGGCGATGCGGAGCGATCAGAGAATAATCTGCCTGCCCAAAGGCAATCCAAAACCACTGATGTCGTGCTGCCGGATACCATGGCGCGGAAATCGGCGGGGGTCTGGGGTCTTCGCGATCAGGATCGGGAGCGACGCGCTCGTTCGACGGATTGCTCGAGCAGGCGGCGGTAGCCGCGCTTTGTCATCCAATGCGCGCGCGCCAGATGACTTTCGAAGCAACGCCGGGTTCGTAATTCATCTGGATCGCGATGCAGGACGATGCGGGCTACCTCGGTCCAATCAGCGCCATCCCTCTCGGCGTCGAGCAGGCGCAGATAGGTCACGAAATGCGCCTCGTCGTAAACGGTAATGTCGGGACCATCGGGCGCTTGGTCGTCGACATCGGGATCAAGTTCAGGCTTCACGCGCACGGCGCACCCTCCTCCCCCCGGCACTCGGAATAATCCCAAAATGGGATAATCCCAACTCAGGATTACCGGAACGGCTCCTCTTCTTCAATGGGGCCTCGTTCCGAATGCAGAAATCCTTGCGCACGCCACGACAGCAGCTTCTGCAATCCCTGCTCGCGGAAGCCCGCAAGGCGAAAGGGATGACTCAGGCCGACGTGGCAAAGGCGTTGGGCAAACCACAATCCTTCGTCGCAAAATATGAAAACGGAGAGCGACGAATCGACGTTATCGAGTTTGTCGATATTACCGCCGCATTGGGAGTTGTTCCCGGAGACATACTAGCGCAGGTCGAGTCGACCGGCCATTTCGCCAAGCGAACGGCTCGCCGGTCACGCAAAATATAGCTTTCGGCCCTCGACGACATCAACCATTCCAGCATTGAAGGACGCGGCTGGAACACCGCTCGCCCTGCCCGCATGATCACGGAAGATTGCGGAAAGCGCTGGGAATCGAGCCGAGTGATCTGCTGCTGCGACCGCTTGGGGAAAAAAGCTCAGTCCCCGCGTCAAGGGCCGATCAAGGCCCTGATATCCTTCAGCAGCACGAACAGATGCATGGGATCGCTGGGCGATGCGATGAAATCGAAGCGTTCGTAGAAGGCCCGCGCCTCGTCATCCTTGGCATGGACGGCGAAGGCCCGAAGGCCGGCGATCTCGGCCGCCGCAAGCGTGCGCCCGAGCGCGTCCTTCAGAAGACCGGACCCGATCCGTTTTCCCGCCCAGGCGCTGGCGACCGCAAGGCGCGCGAGGATCATCAGGGGAATCGGATGCCGGGCGACGCCCTTGCGCAGCCGCTCCGGTGCATCCTCATAAGTTACGTCCCCGAACGCCAACGTGTAGAAGCCGACGACCTCGTCCTGCGAGA
>NZ_JBQTHN010000088.1:0-16350 GCF_052389815.1 Bradyrhizobium sp.
GCTGATCTCGTTCGAGGGGCATTGAGGCCGGGGCGTCACACGCGCTCTACGGCTGATTGAGAACTGAATCGGCGAACTCGGTTTACCTCGCCCCGCTAGCGGGGAGAGGTCGGATCGCAACGTGAGATGCGATCCGGGTGAGGGGGACTCTCCGCGAGTCCCCTTTAGCGCCGAATATGTGGAAGCAGCCCCACACCCCAACCCTCTCCCCGCGAAGAGCGGGGAGAGGGAGCGCGCTCACCGCTGCAGAATCAGCTTCAGCTCCAGGTCGCGGAAGCTCAGATAATTCCGCCGGATCCACTGGTGCAGCTCGGTGGATGAATCCTTCTCGTGCCGCAGATAGTCGGTGAAGGAAAAGTTCAGCCGGTCGATATAGGACTTAAGGAACGGCGGCAGCGCCGGGATTGCCAGCCGGCGGCCGTGCCCCATGGCTTCCGGCAGTTCGCCGCGCACCACGAACTCGTTGTCGACTGTGACCAGCGCGCCTGCCGGGATTTGCGTGCGCAGCGTCTCGTAGCCGCG
The DNA here is from genome assembly GCF_052389815.1 of Bradyrhizobium sp. Taxonomy (GTDB): domain Bacteria; phylum Pseudomonadota; class Alphaproteobacteria; order Rhizobiales; family Xanthobacteraceae; genus Bradyrhizobium. The sequence continues at coordinate 523 of NZ_JBQTHN010000088.1, forward strand.
GGCGGAGTTGCGGTCGACGTCGGCCACGAACAGGATCACCGGCGCCACGCCGCGGCGGATCGCCTCCTTCATGAAGCCGATCTCCTCGACCATCTTGAAGAACTCGTCGAAGGCGTGAAAGCCGAGATCGATCACCTTGGCGAGGCTGTCGTTGACGATCAGCCGGTCCATCAGCTGCATCTTGCCGAAGGTGTCGATGACGTCGGCGGTCTCGGTGGTGCGCGGCAGGTACTCCAGCAGCGAGGGCTCCTTCAGGTTGACGTCGAAGGAGACGACGTTGCCGTTCTTGAGCAGCAGGAACTCGCTCAAGAGCCGCGCCAGCAGCGTCTTGCCGACCTGCGGGCGGGGCGAGCAGATGATGTAGACCGGCGTGACGTGCATGATGCGCTATATCGGGCGAAATCCGCGCCCGATCCAGCCCCATCCGTCAAGTGCGGGTTATTTTTCCCCGCTGCTGCGCGCGGACTTGCCTCCGGCGGGCGCGCCGACGAGGTCGGTCAGCTTGATGCGGTCGAACTCGCTCCAGACGTTGGCCAGCCAGTGCCGGACATAGCCGCGCAGCACGAACGAATAGTTGGCGGCCTCGTCGCGCGGGCCCTTGTTGGCGACGAATTTCAGGAACGGCACCGAGGCGACCTCGACCTGCTCATAGGCCATTTCGTTCAGCTTGGGGATGGTGAGGTCGGTCGCGTCCTTGATGCGGTGGAAATAGGAATTGTAGGTCGCCTGGTCCCACTGGAAGAACTGGGTGTCGTTGATGAAGTTCTTCACCAGGAAATATTTCGCACCGCCCATGAAGCCCGCGGTCTCGGCGATCTCGTCCAGCGAGGCGATCGAGGGGCCGAGGATGTGGAACACGGAAAAGGTGATCTGGCCGGATTTCGCCGCGTCAAGGAAACCGATGTCGCGCAGCGAGGCCAGCGCCGGCGACAAGAGACCGGCGCGGACGTCGATCACGGTCACCGAGGGGCCGGCGCTCAGCGTGTCGAAGATCTTCATCTGGTCCGAGGTCGTCGTCATGTCGACGATCTCGGTGATGTCGGGGTGGAAGCGCCTCAGGGTGCCGCGCGGGCTTTCGGTGTCGAACGCCCTCGTTGGCACGTTGTTGGCGCTGAAATAATCGAGCAGCGTCCGCGAGATGGTGGTCTTGCCGACCCCGCCCTTGTCCGCACCCACCACAATCACAACCGGCTTTACCATCGCTGTCCCTTACGCGCGCCCCCGACCGCGGGAAGCGATCGGCAAGTCCCCATATCCTGCTTTGGGCGCGAACATGGCAGAAACAAGGGGGAAATCAAACCTTTAAGCCAAAGGCCGGCCGCAGCGTGGGAATTTTTCAGCGCCGGCGGGGGATTGCCGGCCGGCCGGGTCAGCGGTGCGGTCCCCAGGGACCCGTTCCGGGCAGCGGCGGGATGCCGACAGCCACACCAGCATCGTTCCACGGCCCCTTGCTAGGCAGCGGCGGCGGCTGGTCGGCGGGAGCAGCCTCCTGCTGCTCCGGCTCGACGGCGTCCTCCCCGGCATAGTCCAGCGGGCCGGGGTCGCGGCCGCCGGCGAACTGCACCAGCTTGTCGACCCGCGACTGCACCGAGGGGTGGGTGGCGAACAGGTCGGCAAAGCCCTCGCGGGGATTGTCGACGCAGAGCTCCATCACGGCGGAGGTGGCGCCGGGCAGCTCGCCGCGGCCCTCGATCTTGCGCAGCGCCGAGATCATGGCGTCGGGGTTCTTGGTCAGCTCCACGGAGCCCGCGTCGGCCAAAAACTCCCGCGTCCGCGATAGCGCCAGTTTGACCACCTGCGACAGCAGCCAGGCCAGCACGATCAGCGCGATCGCGACGATGACCACGATGACGGCCCCGCCGCCCGAGCTCTTGCTGTTGCTGCTCGAGGAGGAGGAATCGGACGACGATGAAGACGATGACGACCAGCCGCTGCTGCCACGCGAATTCCATTCCAGATTGGTGAACATCCGGAAGAACAATTCGCCGAAGAAGCCGACCACGCCGGCGATGATGACCGCGACCACCATCAGCTGTACGTCGCCGTTGCGGACATGGGTGAGCTCGTGGCCGAGCACCGCCTCCATCTCCTGGTCGTTCAGCGCCTTCAGCAGCCCCGTGGTGACGGTGATGGAATATTGCCGCCGGTTCAGCCCGCTCGCGAAGGCGTTCAGCGCGGGGCTGTCCATGATCTTCAACTTCGGCATCGCAATGCCGCGGGAGATGCACAGATTTTCCAGGAGATTGTAGAGCTGCGGCTCTTCCTTCCGCGTCACGGATTCAGCTCCGGTGACGGCGTCGATCATGTTCTGGTGGAAGAAATAGGCGATCACGATCCACAGCGCAGCCGCGATGGTTGCCCAGGGAAACGCCGCGACGAGGTCGCGGGCGGCGAGCGCCAGATAGTCGCCGGCCGAACGGTTGCTGTTGAGGAAGACTTCCGCAAGCAGCGCGCCAGCATAGACCAGCACGTAGATGAGGAGAAAGAGCCCGGCAAGCATCATCATCGAACGGAATTTGTTCGATGCGATATGCGTGTAGAGACCGTAGGCGGCCATGATGCGCTTCCGCTAGCCACCGTCATTCCGGGGCGTGCGAAGCGCGAACCCGGAATCTCGAGATTGCTGGGTGGGAAGAGATTCCGGGTTCGTCGCTGCGCGACGCCCCGGAATGACTCGGAGAGAGGGGAGCATCATCCGCACCAGTCCCTAGAACTTCACCGTCGGCACGGCCTCGACCTGGGTGCGGCTGGCGCCGAGGTCGTAGAATTCCTTGCGGGTGAAGCCGAACATGCCGGCGAACAGCGCGGCCGGCATCTGCTGGATGCCGGTGTTGTATTCCTGGACCGCGTTGTTGAAGAAGCGGCGGCTGGCGGCGATCTTGTTCTCGAGGTCGGAGAGCTCGCCCGCGAGCTGCTGGAAATTGGCGTTGGCCTTGAGGTCCGGATAGGCCTCCGACAGCGCGATCAGGCGTCCGAGCGCGCCGGAGAGCTGGTTCTCGGCGGCGGAGACCTGCGCCGGCCCCTGCGCCGACATCGCCGAATTGCGGGCCTTGATGACGTCGTCGAGCGTGCCGCGTTCATGGGAGGCATAGCCCTTCACGGTCTCGACCAGGTTCGGGATCAGGTCGTGGCGCTGCTTGAGCTGGACGTCGATGTCGGCAAAGGACTGGTCGACCCGCTGGCGGAGCGCGACCAGGCGGTTATAGGCGCCGATCGCAAAGAGAATGACGATGACAATGATGCCGAGAACGATCCAGCCGGACGACATGAGGCAAATCTCCTGGTGGGAGGACGGGTATCCCTGAACGAGGCGGCTGCCGGGCGGCAGCCCGCCGGAAATTGGGTCTTGTCTTGGTCGGAAGCAAGGGCGGATTAGTTCAAGTCCCTAGCAAGGCGCTATCGTGTCCTGTGCCCGCCCGTCCGTCAGTCCTTGGACCGGCCCCAAAGCTTCCAGAACGGGTAGCTTTGTATGTCTTGCCTCGGTATGCCCGCTATCGCGGACAATTCCCCGGCAAGATTTGAAGCATCGCTTAAGAGGCCCACAGGAATGAACTCTCGTCCACCTCTGAAGTCCAGGTACACGCCAAAAGTCGGATAGCTGTCACTGTCGCCATACGAGGCTGTGCCCAGCGCATCGCATTCATCGAAGGTGCAATAATTGACGATCGTTTTCCGTAGGACGATGTTTGTCCATGGCAGCTTCCAGTGTTTTACTATCGTCAGCTTTCGTGCCGCACGATCGATCTGAACAGTCCAGTCTGCGAACATTAGCGGCGCTCTTGAGCGGGAATCTGCGATGTCGGCATTGCGGCCATGGGCAAGCGCTCGCTGTAACCTCGATAGCATCATGCGGTACGATCTTGTACCTGTAGGCGGCTTAGCTGGCCAACGGGGCGTCAAGTGACCGCATCGCCCCAGCGCCAGCGCCGGGCCTGCGCATAGGCCGCCTTGTCTCGCCGCGGGACTCTTGCCGTTTCGATGCCGTCAGTCGTGCAGAGCTTCGCAACCACCTCGGCCTTGCCGATGGCGGGCTGTGCCAGCACGCGAGACGGGCGCTGGCTGACCGGTTCGCGTGTCAACGCCACATAGGCAAACCTCTCATCCTCGAACGGCACCTCGGCGCCCTTCATCTGCTTGTGCGCGCGGGATCGCTGCAGGCGCTGGGTGAAGTGGCACCAGTCGGGCGGTTGAAGCGGGCAGACGCCATCGTGCGGGCAGGGTGCTGCCACGTGCGCGCCGGCTGCAATGAGTTGCTCGCGTAGCGCAATGATCCGCGCATAGCCCGCGGGCGTGCCGGGTTCGACCACCAGCAGCGTGTCGCGGGTTTTCTCCCACATCAGGTCCGCCAGCGAGGTTCGCTCGGGCTCGCTCACTTCGCCGATGACATAGCTCGCTACGACGAGGTCGGCGGCCTCGGCTCTCGCAAGCAGCGCACGTGCTTCGCCACGCTCGTAGCTGATCTGGTGCCCTTTGTCGGCGGCAAGATCGAGCGCCAGTCTGCGCAGCGCGTCGTTGGCATCGATCAGGGTGAACGATGTGAGCGAAGGAAAAACCTCGGCCGTGGCCCACGTCGCCGTGCCCGGGCCGGCGCCGACATCGAGCAGGCTCGCCGGCGCGAAGTCGGGTCGTAAGTCGATGAGCGCGTTGAGGCTCGCGATATCTGCGGCGTAGGTCGCGGGCATCCGCGCCAGCGCGTAGGCGAGCGCATCGCTCTCGCTGCTGATGGCGGCCGATCCGCCGCCATCGCGATAGGTTTTCGAGATGACGCCTGCGCGTTCGGCGGCTTCGTTGCGCGAGACGCCCCGCAGCCTCGCTTCCAGCGCCGCCCGCAAGGCGGCGGGAAGATCGGGCGAGGCGGCGCGCGTCACGCCACGTCGAGGATCTTCACCGCGTCCTCGAGATCGACCGAGACCAGCTGCGACACGCCGCGCTCGGCCATGGTGACGCCGAACAGCCGGTTCATCCGCGCCATGGTGATCGGGTTGTGCGTGATGATGATGAAGCGCGTCTCCGTCGAGCCCGTCATCTCGTGCAGCAGGTTGCAGAAGCGCTCGACATTGTGGTCGTCGAGCGGCGCGTCGACCTCGTCCAGCACGCAGATCGGCGAGGGGTTGGTGAGGAACACCGCGAAGATCAGCGCCAGCGCCGTCAGGGCCTGCTCGCCGCCCGAGAGCAGCGACAGCGTCTGCGGCTTCTTGCCCGGCGGTTTTGCGATGATCTCGAGGCCGGCTTCCAGCGGGTCGTCGCTCTCGATCAGGTGCAACGCGGCTTCGCCGCCGCCGAACAGCTCGACGAACAGCCGCTTGAAGTGGCTGTTGACGACCTCGAACGAGGCGAGCAGCCGCTCGCGCGCCTCGCGGTTGAGGCTCTGGATGCCCTGGCGCAGCCGCTTGATGGCTTCCACGAGGTCGTCGCGCTCGGTGGTCAGCGCGGTGTGCTGGCTCTCGACCTCGCGCAGCTCTTCCTCCGCGCGCAAATTGACGGCGCCAAGCCGCTCACGGTCGCGGCGCAGTTTCTCGAGGTTTTCTTCGATCTCCGGCAGCGGCGGCAGCTCCGTGCCCTGCTCGATCTCGGCAAGGCCGGCCACTGCCGATGGCTCGCATTCGAGCATGTCGTGGATTTCGCGCTCGATGTCGGAAAGGCGACGCCTGGTGCCTTCCATCCGCTCCTCGGCGCGGGCGGTCGCCTCGCGGGAGGCGGAGAGCGCTTCGAGCGAAGCCTTCGCGGCACGGTCGGTCTCGGCCATCGCCGTCTCGGCGGCGGCAAGCGCGTCGGCGGCGGTCTGGCGGTCCTTCTCGGCAAAGCCGATTTCGGAGATCAGCGCGCTGCGCTTCTCGGCGAACACGGCCGGCGCATTATCGAGCTCGGCGCGTTCGGCGGTGACCTCGGAGGTGCGGGACTGCACGGTCTCGATCTGCGAGGCCGCGCTTGCCTTGCGGTTATTCCAGTCGTTGCGCTCGGCGAGGATCGCCTGCACGCGGCGGTCGGCGAGTTCGGCTTCGCGGGCCAGCGCCTGCGCCTCGGCGCGGACCTGGGCGGCAGAACGGCGGTGGCCATCGATCTCGGCGCGGACGGCGGCGAGCCTGGTCTCGGTGTCGAGGCTCGGGGGCAGTTCGTCGAGCGCGGCGGTCGCGCCCTCGTGCGCGGCTTCGGCCTCGCTGCGGTCGGCCGTGAGGCGGCTGCGGGCTTCCGTCAGCGCCGAGCGGCGCGCGGCGTGGCGGTTGATCTCGCGTTCGGCCGCGGCATGGCGCTCGCGCGCGGCATCGGCCTCGCGCTGCGCGGCGCGCCAGGCCTCGCGCGCGGCGGACTCGGCGGAAGCTGCGGCCTTCTGCTCGGCCTCGGCATTTTCGAGTGCCTGCCGCTTGGCGGCGGCGTCGAGCCTGGCCTGCTCGAGCTCGTTCTCGATGTCGACGAGACGGGCGCGCTCGGCCAGGCGCCGTGCGGCGCCGGTCGGGGCGTGGGCAGCGGCGACGAAGCCGTCCCAGCGCCAGACGTCGCCTTCAAGCGACACCAGCCGCTGGCCGGTCTTCAGCTGCGAGACGAACTCGGCGCCGCGCTCCTTGGCGACGACGCCGATCTGCGCGAGGCGGCGCGCCAGTTCAGCGGGGGCCTGCACGTGATTGGCCAGCGGCTCCACGCCCTCGGGCAGCGAGGGGTCCTGCATGCTCGCGTTGGCATTGGTCCAGCGCATCGGCGCGGAGGGATCGACCGGCGCGTCGAGGTCGTCGCCGAGCACGGCGCCGATCGCCTTCTCGTAACCCTTGGTGACCGTGATGCCGTCGATGATCGGCGGCCACAGGTTCTTGGTCTCGACATTGACGAGCTTGGAGATGGTGCGCGCCTCGGTCTCCAGCCGCTGCACGCGCTTGTCGGCTTCGGCCAGCGGCGCGCGCGAGGCTTCCAGCACCGCGCGGACGGCGACGTGCGCGGCTTCGCTCGCCTGCGAGGCACTCTCGGCTTCCGTCAGATTCTGCTGCGCGGTCGTCATCGCGATCGAAAGCGCGGCGATGTCGCCGAGGCCGCCGGTCTCAGCTGCGAGCTTCTGCTCGTCGCGCTCGACATTGGCGATTTCCTGGTCGAGCCGCGCCAGCCGGTCGCGATGGCTGCGCACGCCGGCCTCGAGCTGGTTGCGCTTGGCGGTGAGGTCGGCAAGCGCCGTGGTGAGTTCGGAGAACAAGCGTTCGGAGGCGGCAAGCGTCGCTTCCGCTTCCGCCACGCGCTCGTCGACGCCGGAACGCTTCTCGACGCGAGTCTTGATCTCGTCCTTCAGCTCCGCGTCCTCGGTGTCGAGGCGCTGCAGCGCCAGATCCGCGTCGGCGATCTGCTGCTGCTCGCGGGCGATGTCAGCGGCGAACTGCGTCAGGCGGCGGTCGAGCTCGGCGACGCGCTCTTTCGCGCGCTGCTCCTCGCGGTCGAGCAGCTCGCGGGCATTGGTCAGGCGCTGCAGCCCGGCGGCGGAGCGCGCTTCGGCATCGCGCAGCGCCGGCAGCTCGGCGGCGCGCTCGGCCTGGATGCGGGCGGCCTCGGCCTGCTCGCGGGTGCGCTCGGCCATCTCGCGCACGGCGATATCGTGGGTGTGGCCGGCCTCGGCGACGTCGGCATTGGCGCCGACCCAGCGCAGGTGGAACAGCATGGCCTCCGCCTTGCGCACCTTGGCGGCAACCTCGCGGTAGCGGATCGCCTGCCGCGCCTGCCGTTTCAGGCCGTCGATCTGCCCGGCGAGCTGGCCGATCACGTCCTCGACGCGGATGAGGTTGGTCTCGGCGGCCTTGAGGCGAAGTTCCGCTTCATGGCGGCGCGCATGCAGGCCGGCGACGCCGGCGGCGTCTTCCAGCACGCGGCGGCGCTGCTCGGGCTTGGCCTGGATGATCTCGCCGATCTTGCCCTGGTGAACCAGCGCCGGCGAGCGTGCGCCGGTCGCGGCGTCGGCGAACAAGAGCTGCACGTCGCGGGCGCGCACGTCGCGGCCGTTGATGCGATAGACGGAACCCGCCTCGCGCTCGATGCGGCGGGAGATTTCCAGGATCTGGCTGTCGTTGACGGCGGCCGGCGCCGAGCGATCGGAATTGTCGATCGTCATGACGACTTCGGCGTGGTTGCGCGCCGGGCGGTTGCCGGAACCGGCGAAGATCACCGCGTCCATGTCGGCGGCGCGCAGCGACTTGTGCGAGGTCTCGCCCATCGCCCAGCGCAACGCCTCGACCAGGTTCGACTTGCCGCAGCCGTTCGGACCGACCACGCCGGTGAGGCCCGGCTCGATCATGAAGTCGGTCGGCTCGACGAAGGACTTGAAACCGTGGAGGCGGAGGCGCGTGAGTTTCATAGACACAAATCTCTCTTGGCCGGGCGCGAATCTCCCTGCCGTGACAATACCATAGAAGGCAATGTCGAGGTGTGGACGAGTCGCGTCATGCGGCTCTCATGGGCCGCGACAATGGCGGGGCCGGGGCGGAAGGGCAACCGCGGGAGGAAGCTTTTCCCAAGCCTTTTGCAGGGCTTATCGGAGACTGTGAATCGAGACCGCGAAAGCCTTACGAATCAGCTCTTCAACAACGACTTGATGCGCTTGTCGAATTCCTCGAAGCTCTGATCGCCCTTCACCATCTCGCCGTTGATGAAGAAGGTCGGCGTCGAATTCACCTTCAACACCTCGTTGGCGTACTTCTGGTCCGCGGCGATCTTGTCGAGCAGCTTCTGGTCCTTCAGGCAGTCCTCGACCTGTTGTTGGGAGAGCCCCGCCTGCTTGCCGATACGGATCAGCGTCTCCGTCGTGTTCTTCGCCGCCCAATCGTTCTGCTGGCGGAACAGCATGTCGATGACGGCAAAGAACTTGCCGGAATCGTCCTTGGCGATGCAACGCGCCAGCATCGAGCCGGCGGCGGCCTTGATGTCGAGCGGGAACTCGCGGAATACGAACCGGATCTTGCCGGTGTCGATGTATTCCGACTTGATCTTGGGGAACACCTTCTCGGTGAAGGCCGCGCAATGTGGGCAGGTCATCGAGGCGAACTCGGTGACGGTGACCGTGGCGTTCGCCGGGCCCAGCGCCATGTCGGGCAGCGACACCGGCTTGGCGATATCGGCCGCGGTCTGCGCCGCAGCTTCCGAGATCAGGCGCAGCGGCGAGAAGCCTGCAAGCAGGCCAAGCCCGGTCAGCGACAGGGCGGCGGTGAAGGCGCGGCGCGTGAGGATCAAGATCGACTCCCGGGATTGGCGAGGCAGACAAGGGACTTGCGAATGGACGCCTTCCGCTAGCTTGAAACGACATATGTGGCAATGGCGGGCTGGCGGAGGAGGGCCGGAACGGACTCAATTTCGCTTGATGGCGGCCCCCAGCCGCGCCAGCGCGTCCTTCAACGCCTCGTCCTCGACCGCGGACAGGGTTTTTGCGACCTCTTCGACCGCTTTTGCATTCGGCGGGCGCGGACGTGCCGGCGGCTCCCGGCGCGACAGCGGCGCCTGGCGCAGCGCCAGCCGGCCGACCGCGTGCCAGCCGAAGAAGCGGTTCACCCGTTCCAGCAGCACGTCGGATTTGTGCTGGATCTCCAGCGCCGCCGGCCCCTCCACCCGCAGCACCAGCGTCGCCGGTTCCTGCGGCTGGCCCTCCACCGGCCGCGGCCATTGCATCTTCAGCGGCTCGGCATGGCGGGCGATGTCCGCGCCCGCAATCTCGGCCCAGCGCGTCACGAGCTCGCGCGCGGCAAACCCCTGCCTGGCATACGCGTCGGAAAAGACGTCGCTGAGCAGGACGGAGAGCGGCTTGGCGCTGACGGGGCGAGGCTTGTTCATCTGGGAACGCTTTGCAACCATACGGGCATGAGTCTATCAGGCGCGGCCACCAAGCGAAAGAAAGCACGAGAGCATCAGGCGGCCTCCCGCCCCGCGCGGCTGCTCGACTGGTACGACCGGCATCGCCGGCGGCTGCCGTGGCGGGCGGCGGCGGGCGAGCGGCCCGATCCGTACCGGGTGTGGCTGTCGGAGATCATGCTGCAGCAGACGGGGGTGAAAACCGTCGGTCCCTATTTCGAGAAGTTTCTGGCGCGCTGGCCGGATGTCACAGCGCTCGGGCGCGCCTCGCTCGACGATGTCCTGCGCATGTGGGCGGGGCTCGGCTATTACTCGCGGGCGCGCAATCTGCATGCCTGCGCGGTGGCGGTGCTGCGCGAGCATGGCGCCACATTCCCCGACACCGAGGAAGGGCTGCGCACGCTGCCGGGCATCGGGCCTTACACGGCGTCCGCGATTGCGGCGATTGCGTTCGATCGGCGTACCATGCCTGTCGATGGCAACATCGAGCGCGTGGTGTCGCGGCTCTATGCCGTGGAGGAGGAACTGCCGCAGGCGAAGCCCAGGATTCAGGAGCTCGCCGCGACGCTGCTTGCCGACACACGCGCCGGCGACGAGAAGCCTCGCGCCGGCGACGAGAAGTCTCGCGCCGGCGATAGCGCGCAGGCGCTGATGGATCTGGGCTCCTCGATCTGTACGCCGAGGAAGCCGGCCTGTGCGCTGTGTCCGCTCAACGACGACTGCGCGGCGCGCGCGCGCGGCGATCAGGAGACCTTTCCGCGCAAAGCGCCGAAGAAGTCGGGCGAGCTGCGGCGGGGCGCGGCTTTCGTCGTCACGCGCGGCGGCGAAATTCTGCTGCGCTCGCGTCCCGAAAAGGGCCTGCTCGGCGGCATGTCGGAAGTGCCGGGCTCGGATTGGCTCGCCGGACAGGAGGACAAGGCCGCGTTGAAGCAGGCGCCCGAACTCAATGGCGGTGCGCGCTGGCGCCGCAAGGCGGGCGTCGTCACCCATGTCTTCACGCATTTCCCGCTGGAACTCGTGGTCTACACCACCAAAGTGCCAGCGCGAACCCGTGCGCCGGCCGGCATGCGCTGGGTGCCGGTCGCAACGCTCGCGGACGAGGCGCTGCCCAACGTCATGCGCAAGGCGATCGTACATGGGCTTGGCGAATAGCGGCGCTTGATGCTGACACCATGCTGTCAGCAGGCCCGCGCTATCAGGGAGCCATACGGAGGTTCCCATGATCGCAACCGCACTCGACCGCATTGCCATGCCGCCCATCGCGGGGCTGCTCGGCTGGCATCTGCTCGACGCCCGCCCGGGGGAAGGCTGGATCAAAATCGGCTTCGAAGGAAAGCGCGACTTCTGCAACCCGGCCGGTTTCGTGCAGGGCGGCATCCTGACCGCCATGCTCGACGATACCATGGGGCCGGCGGTGTTCGCGATGACGGAGGGGCGGCTCTACACCGCGACCATCAGCCTGACCGTGAATTTCCTGGCGCCGGCCAGGCCCGGGCGGATCATCGGCGAGGCGAGGGTGACGCAACTCGGCAAGACCGTCGCCTTCATCGAGGGCCGGCTCACTGCGAAGGATGGCACGCTGCTTGCGACGGCCACGACCAACGCGCGGCTGGTCGAGGCGGGGAAGGCGCTGCAATAGTCTCAGGCGCTGCGGCGCACGTCGGGTAATTGCACGATCGGCGGCCTGGCGTTGAGGCCTTCGACCTGGAAGCCGGCGACGCGCTTGTAGTTGGCGGCGATGTCTTCGAGCTCCTGGTGTGACATCACGTCGGTGATGACCTTGTAGCCGTCGGGCGCGCGCTCCTCGACCAGCTGCATCACCTGCTCCGGGCCGTTGCGGCGGTTGAGCATCACGAGGTCGGTGGTGGCCGGCCGCCGCTCGGCCTCATAGGCGACGAGCGCGTCATTGGTCGGCCCCTTCGCCAAGATCTCGCGGGTGATGACGCGGGCATCGAGGATGGCCTGCGAGGCGCCGTTGGAGCCGATCGGATACATCGGGTGCGCGGCATCGCCCATCAGCGTGACGCGGCCGAAGGTCCATTGCGCAACCGGATCGCGGTCGACCAGCGGATATTCGTAAGCATGCGGGCAGTTCTCGATCAGGCCGGGCACGTCGAGCCAGTCGAACTTCCAGTCCTTGAACCACGGCAGAAACTCTTCGAGCCTCGCCGTGCGGTTATAGTCCTCGCGGCGCCACTGATAGGTCGGCGGCATGTGCCGCTCGGCCACCCAGTTGATCAGGTATTTGCCGCTCTCGTCGGGCGACTTCGAGATCGGGTAGCAGACGAATTTGAGCACCTCATGACCGGCCATGATCATGGTGCGGCCGGTGAGGAACGAGTCCGCCGCGGTGACGCCGCGCCAGAGGATGCGGCCGTTCCAGATCGGCGGGCCCTCCTGCGGATAGAGTTTTTCGCGCACCGCCGAATGAATTCCGTCGGCGGCAATGAGCAGGTCGCCCTCATACGTACCGGCCGGTTTGCCGGTTGCCTTGTCGATGAACTCGGCGCGCACGCCGTCGGTCGACTCGGTCCAGCCGGTGAGGTGATGGCTGGTCAAAATGTTCTCGCGGCCGAGCCGCTCGATCGCGGTGTCGAGCAGGAGCTGTTGCAGCGTGCCGCGGTGGATCGAGAATTGCGGCCATTTGTACCCGGCTTCCAGCCCGCGCGGCTCGCTCCAGATCGGCTTGCCGTGCTTGGAGAAATAGGCGAGTTCCCTGGTTCGCACGCCGGACGCATCGAGCCGGTCGAGCAGGCCGAGCTCGATCAGCTCGCGCACCGCATGCGGCAGCACGTTGATGCCGACGCCGAGCGGCTTCAGCTCCGACACGCTCTCGAACACGCGTGCGCGAACGCCGATCTGGTGCAGGCTGAGCGCCAGCGTCAGCCCGCCGATGCCGCCGCCCGCAATGAGTATGGTCATGATACGCCCCCACTATTGGCCATCGTCATGGCACGGGATTACGCTGCCCGGCAACCGCGAAAGCGGACGTTTTCGGCCGGGTGGACGGCGGCGGGCGGCCCCGCTAACGTGCCTCGGTTTTTCGGAGTGGACCGACATGTTGAAGCTCTATTATGCCCCCGGCACCTGCGCGCTCGCCTCGCATATCACCCTCGAAGAGGTCGGCGCGCCCTACAGTGCCGAGCGGCTCAACTTCAGGAACAACCAGCAGAACAGCGCCGACTATCTCAGGATCAATCCCAAGGGCCGCGTGCCGACACTGGTGACGGACAACGGCGTGCTGACCGAGACGCCCGCGATCCTCGCCTTCCTTGCCCAGAGCTTTCCGCAAGCGAAGCTCGCGCCGCTCGACGATCCCATGGCGTTTGCGCAGGTGCAATCGGTCAACAGCTATCTCTGCTCCACCGTGCATGTCGCGCACGCCCACAAGATGCGCGGCTCGCGCTGGGCGAGCGAAGAGGGCTCGCTCGCCGACATGAAGCGCAAGGTGCCGGAGACGATGATGGCCTGCTTTGCGCTGATCGAGCGCGATATCCTCAAAGGGCCGTGGGTGATGGGCGAGCAGTACACGATCTGCGATCCCTATCTCTACACCATCGCCGGCTGGCTGGAGAGCGATGGCGTCGACATGACAAAACTGCCGAAGATCGTCGCGCACCGCAAGCGGATGGAAGAGCGCCCGGCCGTGGCGACGGTGCTGGCGGAGGAGAAGGCGGCGGCGTAGGAATCGTAGGGTGGGCAAAGGCGCATTTGCGCCGTGCCCACCTTCGCCAGCTCCGGTGCAAGAAAGGTGGGCACGCTTTTCGCTTTGCCCACCTACAAAAATCACGCCGTGCGGCTCTTGCCCCGCTCCATCTCCCGCCCGATGCCGAGCATGAGGTTGCGCAGCCAGATCGAGCCCGGGTCCATCTGGGCGCGGGTCGGATAGAACAGATACTGCTCGTCGATCCCGGGATCGAACGGCGGGGCGACCGTCTGCAGCGACAGCTGCCACGTCAGCGCCGCAATCAGGCGGCGCGGCACGAAGGCGACGAGATTGGTGCGCGCGGCGACGTGCAGCGCCTCGATATAGCCGGGCACCACCAGCGCGATGCGGCGCTCGATGCCCATTGGGCGCAGCCAGATGTCGATCAGGTCCTGACTCTGGCCGCGGATCACGACGGCGACGTGACGGGCGGCGAGGAACGCCTCACGCTTCTTCAAGCGGTTGCCGGCGGGATGGCCGCGGCGCACCGCAAGGGCGTCGCTGTCGGTATAGAGACGCTGGCGGTGAAAGCCCTTGAACGCATCGCCGATCGAGCAGACGAGATCGATGGTGCGGGCGAATTCCGGGGTCATGATGGCAGGCCCGCGCCACGGCACCACGTCGATGGTGACGTTCGGCGCGAGTTTCGTAACCTTCTCCATCAGCGGCGGCACCAATAGCTCGACGGCGAGGTCCGGCATCATCAGGCGAAAATGCCGCTCGCTGCGCGCGGCGTCGAATTCGTCCCGCGTGAACAGGGTGCGCACCTGATCCAGCGCCTGCGCCAGCGGGCCGCGCAGGCCTTGCGCGCGCGGCGTCAGCTCCATGCGCGCGCCGGTGCGCACCAGCAGCGGGTCGCCGATCAGGTCGCGCAGCCGCTGCAGCGCGTGGCTGGTCGCCGGCTGCGACAGCCCGATCCGCATGGCGGCGCGGCTGACCGAGACTTCGCGGAGCAGCGCGTCGAGCGCGATGAGCAGATTGAGGTCAAGCGAATTCAAATTCATAGCACAAATATATATCATACTTCATATCGATTGGAAGAATATCCGCTTCGGAGCCATGATTGGCAGCAGCCAATCAATGGAGAAATGCCATGAGCGCGGAAGCCAACAAGAAACTAGTGCAGCAGGTCTATGCGGACTCGGCGAGCCGCAGCGGCACCACCTTCGTCGACAACCTCGCCGACGACGCCAGCTGGATCGTTACCGGGCAATATTCCTGGTCGCACGAGTTCAGGGGAAAGGACGCCATTCTCAACGGCCTGATGGGCCATTTCCGTTCGCACTTCGCGGTGCGGCCCCGCACGGTGGCCTTCAATTTCATTGCCGAGGGCGACACCGTCGTGGTGGAAGCGCGCGGCGACAACGTCACCAAGAACGGCCTGCGCTACGATAACCAATACTGCATGGTATGGCGCATCGAGAACGGCAAGATCAAGCTGATCAAGGAATACTGCGACTCCGCGCTGGTCGAGCGCGTGCTCGGACCGTTTCCGGAAGCGCGCAAGCGGGCGGTGGGCTGAGGCATTGAGCAACGTATGTGCCGAAGGCCGTCGGCTCCGCCGGCGGCCGTTTCCGGTTTCCCTGCTTGCAATCGCGCGGTCGATCCTGATTCTGATCGCGGCATGGCGCGAGCGCCGCCGCGTCCGGCGTCAACTCGCCGCCATGAGCGATCGTGAACTGCACGATATCGGAGTGTGCCGGGCGGAGGTCGCCGACGAGATCGGCCGGCCGTTCTGGCGGGAAATGAAAGGGAGATCGTCATGAGCAAGGAAATCTTCAGCCCGGCGACGTTGCATCCGCCGGTCGGCTACTCGCATGTCGCAAAGGTCACGGGCACGCTGGTCTATGTGGCCGGCCAGGTGTCGGCCGACGCGTCGGGAAAACTGGTTGGCGAGGGAGACCTGGAGGCGCAGGCCGAGCAGGTGTTCAAGAACCTCAAGCTCGCGATCGAGGCGGCCGGCGGCACCATGGCGGACATCGTGAAAATGAACGTCTATCTCGTCGCCGAGGTTGATCAGGCCGAGATTCCGAAATTCCGCACGGTGCGCGACCGCTACATCAACACGGCAAAGCCGCCGGCCAGCACGCTTGCCGTGATCTCGCGCCTTGCCCGACCGGGCTGGCTGATCGAGATCGAGGCGATCGCCGCGATCGATTGAAAGAACTGCCGTAGGTGGGCAAAGCGGAGAGACTGGGCAAGAATTCTGTTCGCTAGATTCTGGATCGATGTACGATTCTTCTCATGACGAATCGCACCTATAAGACCGGACGAGACCGGGGACAGCTGAGCCTTTTGCCAGCTCGTGTTGAGGA
>NZ_JBQTHN010000089.1:0-12511 GCF_052389815.1 Bradyrhizobium sp.
CATAGATGCCGGACACCATGATGGCGCCGGCGACTCCACCACCGTTCACCTTGTGCAGTTCCGGATGCGACACGTAGCTCGCCACATGCACGGCGCCCGCGGATTGCCCCATCAGGTAGATGCGCGCAGGATCGCCGCCGCGTTCGGCAATCTTCTCGCTCACCCACTTCACGACGGAAGCGATGTCTTCAACGCCGGCCGGCCAGGGCGAGGCAGGCGCAAGGCGGTAGGTCGCGTTGACGCCGACAAACCCGCTCCTCACCGCCCACAGCATGATGTTGTCATAGAAGGGGCTGTTCGGGATTCGCTTGTTGCCGCCGATGAACGCGCCGCCATGGACGTAGATCAGCACCGAACGCGGCGCTGAACTGGCCTCCGGCATGAAGACGTCGAGCAGGTGCCGATCGGCCGGCCCGTACTTGACGTCGCGCTCGATTTTGACGCTCGCATACGGCTCCTTCTCCTGCATCGGCGCATAGATCGCAGCCGTCTTCGGGGGATCGATGACGCGGCCGAGTTCGAGCAGCTTCCAGCCGAGGTCCTCCGACATCGGGGGCTGCTGCGCCGAGGCGCCGGTGGCGAGGAGGGCGGCGATGACCGCGGCCAGCAACGACTTCAACCCGGCCATTCCGGCATCCTCCGTTTCTTGTCTACTTCGGCCCAACATGGCCGATCTGGTCCGTGATTGGTACCGATTTTGCCGTGACGATTCGCCCCTTTTGCGCTACGCAGCAGGTCAATCTGGAGCAATTGCATGAGCCGCCGCGACCGCGGACCGCGTGAAAGATCGCGTCATGAGAACGACCGTCCGAAGGGCGACCGGCCCAAGGGCGATCGGAGTGGCGCGCGGCCGCCTCGCGCTGCGGCAAGGAGCGATCGTGCGCCCGGTCAGCGGTCCGGTGGCGGCAAGCCGCCGCGCTTTGCCGAGCCGCGGCGGGAGAAGCCGGCAACCGTCCGCAGCGAGCGGGAGGTCGCACCCGAGCCGCAGCTGCCCACCAAGGTGCAGACCGTGGTGGTGACCGCGGACGAGAACGATATGCGCATCGACCGCTTCCTGGAAGCGCGCTTTCCCGGCCTGTCCTTTTCCCACATCCAGCGCATCGTCCGCAAAGGCGAGCTGCGCGTGAACGGCAAGCGCGCCGACAGCAAGGACCGGCTGGAAGAGGGGCAGAGCGTGCGCATCCCGCCGCTGCGGCTCGATGCGCCCAAGACGGTGGGCGTGCTGTCGGACGCGGCGCAGAAGACGCTGGCCGCGCTGAAGGAGATGACGTTGTTCGAGGATGACGACGTCCTCGTGCTGAACAAGCCGGCGGGCCTTGCCGTGCAGGGCGGCTCCGGCACCACGCGCCACATCGACCAGATGCTGGAGGTGATGCGCGACGCCAAGGGGCAGAAGCCGCGTCTGGTGCACCGGATCGACAAGGAGACTTCCGGCTGCCTGCTGGTGGCCAAGACACGCTTTGCTGCCACGCATCTGACCGGCGCCTTCCGCCACCGCTCGGCGCGAAAAATCTATTGGGCGCTGGTGGCCGGCGTTCCCAAGCCGAAGCAAGGCCGCATCTCAACCTATCTCGCCAAGGAAGAGAGCGAGGACGACAGCATCATGCGGATAGCCGAGCATGGCGACGAGGGCGCGAGCCACGCGGTGACGTATTATGCCGTGGTCGAGACCGCGGCGCAGAAGCTCGCCTGGGTATCGCTGAAGCCGGTCACCGGGCGGACGCATCAGTTGCGCGCGCACATGGCCCATATCGATCACGCCATCGTCGGCGATCCCAAATATTTCAACAAGCAGCAATGGGATCTGCCGGGCGGCCTGCAGAACCGCCTGCACCTGTTGGCGCGGCGCATCGTGATCCCGCATCCCCGCGGCGGGGTCATCGACGCGTCAGCGCCGCTGCCGCCGCACATGCAGCAGTCCTGGAATCTGCTCGGCTTCGACGCCAAGCGGTTCGACCCAATCGAGAACGCGCCGGAGGAGTGACGGGCATCGGTCAAGCCTCGTACGCAGCAATATCGATCAAAGCAGCGTCGTGTTGTTCGTGTAGTTTCTCAACCGTCATTCCGGGGCGATGCGGAGCATCGAACCCGGAATCTCGAGATTCTCGGGAACGCAGTTGCGCTCCATAGCTCACGCTTCGCGTGCTTCGGAATGACGGTTTCGAAAGGCTTCGCTCATGATCCGCAATTGGCTCTGCGCCGCGCTTCTCCCTTTTCTTGCTCTGTCGCCTGCTGCGGCGCAAGCCCAGGCGCTGGTGCTGAAGGGCGGCAGCGTCTACGCCTCGCCCGAGGCAACGCCGATTGCCGATGCCGTCATCGTAACATCGGCAGGGACCATCACCGCCATCGGCCGCGCCGGCGACGTTCCGATTCCAGCCGATGCGCGCGTGATCGATTGCACCGGCAAGACCATCGTCGCCGGCTTCTGGAACAGCCATGTCCATTTCACGGAAGCGGTGTGGCACAGCGCAGCCAAGGGTCCGGCCGCGCCGCTCACCGCGCATATGCAGGCGATGCTGACGCGGTGGGGCTTCACCACCGTGTGGGACCTCGGCTCCAACCCGGCCGAGCTGTTGCCGTTGCGCCAGCGCGTGCAGGCCGGCGAAGTGCTCGGCCCCACTATCTTCTTTGCCGGCAGCATTTTTCCCAAGGACGGACACCCGGCCTACCTGCCGGCCGAGTTGCAACTCCCTCAAGCCGCTACACCGGAGCGGGCAGCGCAGCTGGCGCGGACCTATGGGCAGATGGAGCTCGACGGCGTCAAGCTGTTCACCGGCTCCTACAAGGGCGAAGACAAGCCGGTCGTGAACATGGACGCGGCCATCGCCAAGGCCGCGGTCGACGTCGCGCATGGCAAGGGCAGGCCGGTGTTCGCGCATCCGCAAAACACCGCCGGCATCGACGTCGTGATCGCGGCCGGAGTGGACGTGATGGCGCATACGGTCACGAGGCAGGCCGGTTACACGGCCGAGCAGCTCGCGCACTTCAAGCAGCAGAACGTCGCGCTGACGCCGACCCTGTCGCTGTTCGCCAAATTGCCGGTGCCGCCTGCGATCGGTGCCCGCATCGTCGACAACATCGTCGCCCAGCTCAAGGGATTTGCCGAGAACGGCGGCACCGTCCTGTTCGGTACCGACGTCGGCTTCACTCAAGTTTACGACACCACGCTGGAATACGAGCTGATGCGCCGCGCACTCAGCGAGCGCCAGATACTGGCCTCGCTCACCACCAATCCCGCGGCCTATTTCAAGGCCGCGAAGAA
The DNA here is from genome assembly GCF_052389815.1 of Bradyrhizobium sp. Lineage (GTDB taxonomy): Bacteria > Pseudomonadota > Alphaproteobacteria > Rhizobiales > Xanthobacteraceae > Bradyrhizobium. The sequence goes on from NZ_JBQTHN010000089.1 coordinate 3,263, forward strand.
GGGCCGGGTGGAGCAGGGCTTCGATGCCGATCTCGTGGTGCTCGACGGCGATCCCATCGCCGACCTGCGCAATCTCGCCAGGGTGGCCACGACGATCCGCGCGGGGCAGGTGATCTATCAGAAGCCGTGAGCCGCTCTTGATGATGTGGCCGCAGTGCCTCAACGTCGTCATGCCCGGGCTCGTCCCGGCCATCCACGTCCTTGCCGCCAGTCGCAAGAAAGGACGTGGATGGCCGGGACGAGTCCGGCCATGACGAAGCCGCTAACGTCACGGTTGCGTTTGCGAGTTCCGCTCGTTTGCTCAAATATAAGTTAGTTGCACTCTCGCGGTCCCGTCACGACATAACTGGCATGAAGTGGTCATTGACATATTGCTGTGCCGTCATCCTCGCCCTCTCGGCGGGAAGCGCCGTCGCGCAGGTCATTCCGCCCGGCGGCTCTCTCTACAACCCGCCGCCTCCCGCACCGCCGCCTCCGCCGAAGATCGAGGTGCCCGCCATCCCCAAGATGGACGAACTGCCCAAGCGTTCCTACGCGCCGCCGCGGCAAAAATCCTTCGGCGAGCGCATCAACGAATGCCTCGACGCCGCTGCCGCTTCCGGCCTCGGGCCCGCCGACCGCACCACCTATTCGCGGAACTGCGCGACGCGGTGAGGCCTAGCGCGTGGGAAAGCAGCAATTGGGGTCCGATGGAAGCGCGAGGCATTCGCAGGAGTTTCAAGGGTCGGCATCGCTGCTCCCTTATTTGAACGTCATGTCGACGCATCTTTCGATGTCGGAACCCAGGCCCGTGGCGATCGTGATGCAGCCGCGGACCTTTTGCCGTGTCGTGTCTGCCGCCCAGACCGAAAAGCCGCCCCGGCCAAAGAACGCATTGGTGCTCGGAGGCTCGGTCTCGCTGACATCGAAGTCATAGCTTGAATCGGAATCGAAGATCCGCGGCTTGCGCTCGCAGTAGCCGTCCGTCTGCACCGTGATCACTTCCTTGGCGTCGCGGGTTACGGCAAGTGAGACATCGCAACGGAAGTATTCCGATGTCCTGGTGTTGAAGAGATAGGCGTACGAGTTGCAGGTCGCGATCTTCAGCTTCCCCGGCTTGAGGCTGCGGCTGCATGAAATGTTCTGACCGTTGCTGAGCCTGAACGATTCGTCTGCCTTGGCCGCGGCGATCAGCATCAAGGCCAGGAGCGTTCCGAAGGAAACTTTCGCGACGTTGTTGTTCATCTTGTTCTCCTCTGCACTCGTAGCTGCGCACAGGACGTGTTGCTCCCACACGCACCTTGGCTCAACGCGCCTTGGCGGAGGAGTCGGTTTGCGGCGATGCGGCCCGCGGTTCGCGCGGATTTTGTACGGTACCGCACCGACTTCGGTGGCCGCTGCCGGCGGCCGGCACATCGGACGGCGCCAGCGCCTCGGTGGTTCGCAAGCTAGGTCGGGTCGATCGTGACCCAGCCGTCGGCATATGCGATTGACCAAACAAGGGCGCGCGACTTTCATCGGCTTTATTTGCATCGGCCGATATCGTATTGTTACGGCAACGATATCACCGATCCGCCGAGACTCGAAACCGCATGCGTGAACTGTTCGAAGAAGTCGCCGGCCAGTCGCCGCTCGATCCCGGCGAGGCGGTGCGCCGCGCCTCGCGCGCGCCGCAGCGCAAGCGCTTCTACAAGGACGCCGGCGTCGGCGAGGCCGATGGCGGCTTCACCGTTACGCTCGACGGCAAGCCGATCAAGACCCCGTCCGGCAGGACCGTCGTGGTGCCGAAGCGCGGGATTGCGCAGGCCATCGCGGCCGAATGGGCCGCGCAGGGCGAGACCATCGATCCCCTGACCATGCCGCTGACGCGCTTTGCCAACAGCGTCGTGCAAAGCGTGGTCGAGCGGGCCGGTCTGGTCGCCGACGACGTCGCCAAATATCTCGGCTCGGACCTCCTGTTCTATCGCGCCGGCCATCCCGAGGCGCTGGTGGCGAAGGAGGCCGCGCATTGGGACCCCATCGTGTTCTGGGCGGCAGAACGACTGGGCGCGCATTTCATGCTGGCCGAGGGCATCAATCACGTGCGCCAGCCGGATACGGCCATCGCGGCGGCGCGCGCGGCGTTTCCGAAAGACCCCTGGTCGATCGCGGCGCTGCATGTGGTGACGACCCTGACCGGTTCGGCGCTGCTGGCGCTGGCGCTGGCCCATGGCGTACGCAAGCCCGCCGATATCTGGGCCGCCGCCCATGTCGACGAGGACTTCAATGTCGAGCAGTGGGGCCTCGACGAGGAAGTCGCCGCCCGCCGCGCCGCTCGGGCGGTCGATTTCGAGGCCGCCACGCGGATTCTTAACGCGATGCAAGCCACCTGAAGCCTTTTTTGGGCCGCGCCCGCCGGGCAAACAAACGTTTGTCCCGCGCAAAACCGGCGTCCACTTTTGCTGGTCGCGGCCGCCGGTTAACGAGAGGTTTACGCCGCTCGGCTAGCCTGCTCGGATGGCGACATCAGTCACCCCAGTTCTTCCGGTAACCGCGGCAAAGCAGGCCGCTGCGGTCGGGCCCGAGCTCGTGCTGCGGCCGGGGACGACGATCGACGCCACCGTGCTGAAGGTGCTGTCCGCCGATCTCGTGCGGATCGCCATTGCCTCGCTCTCCATCGACGTGAAGACCGAAATCCCGCTGCAGCAGGGCCAGGCGCTGAAGCTCGCGGTCTCGCAAACCGAGAACGGAATCCGCCTCACCAATGTCGGCGGCGGCGCCATTGCCGCCGACGTCGGGCCCGATGCGGTGACGCTGTCGCCGGATGCGCTGCTGGAGGCGCCGACCGCGCCCGCGTCAGGCGCGCCGCCAAAAGCGGTGCTGACTCCGCTGGAGAAGGCAACCGTCACGATTGCAGCGCAGACGGCGGCGACGGAGCAGGGCGGCCAGGGCACGCTGTTCGCCAATCTCGCCAGTGTCGCCGCTTCCCCCGCGCTGCCGCCAAGGCTTCTGCACGCGATGCAGCAGGTGCTGGCGCAGCAGACGGGGCTCGCCCCCGGTCTCGACGGCGCCGACATCAAGCAGGCCTTCGAGAAATCCGGCCTGCTCCTGGAAGCTTCGCTCGCCGCGGGCGCCGTGCCGCAGAGCGGCAGCGCGCCCGACCTGAAGGCCGCGCTGCTGGTGTTGCGGCAGACGCTACAGACGGTGCTCGGCGGACAATCCGCGGAAACTCCGGCCTTGCCGAAAGCAGGCAACGCGCCGGCGCTGGCGCCGACCGCGGCACAGGAACTCGAGCCGCAGGAAATCCTGCTGCCGCAGGCGAGGGTGGCCGTCGCGAAAGACGTCGGCGAAGCCATCGTTGTTCCCGCCCGCGCCGGACTGCTCGCCGTCCTGAAGGACGCGCCGGCTGCCGCCACGCCCGGCGCTTTGCGGCAAACCTTGCCGGAGCCCGGGCAGGCCGCCAAGGCAGCAGCCTTCAGCCCTGCGCCGGGTGACGAAGTCCACACCAACACGCCGCCGCCGCCGTTCCGCGGCGCGCTGCCGTCGCCGCAGCCGGTGCTGCCCGCCGCGATTTCACCGCAGACGCCGCTGGCGCCGGCCGCGCATCATCTGCTAGCCGACACCGAGGCTGCCATCGCGCGCCACACCTTGCTGCAGGTCGCTTCGCTGCCGGACCGCATCGATGCGTTGCCGCAGCCCGCGCTGAACAACGATACGGCCGGGCCGCGCTGGAGCTTCGAGGTCCCCTTTGCCACGCAACAGGGGACCGCGATGGTGCAGTTCGAGATTTCCCGCGACGGCGACGGCACCGAGGTCGAAGCCGCCAGGAAGGTCTGGCGCGCGCGCTTCACCCTCGACGTCGAGCCGAGCGGCCCGGTGCATGCGCTGATCGCCCTGGTCGGTGACAAGACCTCGGTGCGCATGTGGGCGGAACGGCCGGCCACGGCCGAGAGACTACGCGACGGTAGCGCCGAGCTGAGCAGCGCGCTGGCGCGTGCCGAACTGAAGCCCGGCGATATCGTCGTCCGCGACGGCACGCCGCCGCAGCCGCAAGGTTCCACCGCCGGCCATTTCCTGGATCGCGCGCTGTGAGCTCCGACATCAACCAGCTCGCAGTCGCCCTGCATTATGACCGTACCGGCGCGCCGCGCGTCGTCGCCAAGGGCAGGGGCGCGATCGGCGCCAAGATCATTGAGGTGGCGAAAGCCCACGACATCCCGATCGAGGAGAACGAGGTGCTGGCCGGCGCGCTCTCCAAGGTCGAGCTCGGCGACGAGATCCCGGCCGAGCTGTACAAGGCGGTCGCGGAAGTCCTGATTTTCGTGCTGCGGCTGTCGGGCAGGGTGCGCTAGAACTGCGCGGTTTTTGATTCATCCTGTCATCGTTTCACCACGATGCCATCCGCATCCTGCCGCCGTCTTACCAACCCGTTCGGTGCCTTCCGTGATCCATCGCCGCCATGCGCTCGGTCTTCTTGCCGCCGCAACTTTCCTGCCTGCCCGCAGCTTCGCCGGCGTCTCCTCCCAGCGCCGCGAGTTCCGCAGCGACCTCGCCAAACGCTTTTTCGACCTCGGCACCGAAGGGACGTTCGTCGGCTACAAGGTCGACGACCTTCTCATCATCGCCAGCGACAAGATCCGATCGGCTGAGGACCGCCTGCCGGCCTCGACCTTCAAGGTGCCGAATTCGCTGATTGCGCTGGAGACCGGCGTCGTCGCCGACCCTGACAAGGACGTCTTCAAGTGGGACGGCGTCACGCGCAGCATCGAGCCCTGGAACAGGGCTCACACGCTGCGCACCGCGTTCGCCGCCTCCGCCGTGCCGGTCTATCAGGAGATCGCGCGGCGCATCGCCGCCGAGCGCATGCAGAAATATCTCGACCTGCTCGATTACGGCAACCGCAACATCGGCGGCGGCATCGACCAGTTCTGGCTGACCGGCGATCTGCGTATCGATCCGCTGCAGCAGGTCGATTTCCTCGACCGCCTGCGCCGCTTCGCGCTGCCGGTGTCGAAGCGCAGCCAGCAGCTGGTACGCGACATCCTCACCGTGACGAAAGTCGGCGAGACCGTCATCCGCTACAAGACGGGATTGCTGGGCGCCGAGCGCGGCCAGCCCTCGCTGGGCTGGCTGGTCGGCTGGGCCGAGAAGGGCAGTCAGCACACCGTGTTCGCCATGAACGTGGACTGCAAGACGAAGGACCACATCGCCGCGCGCGTGTCAGTCACGCAGCAGTGCCTGGCGGATATCGGCGCGGTGTGACGCGGCCGCTGATTTTGCGGTTTTCCGTCGAAGTCTTTTACGTCTTGGAAACTATTCCGGTGCGCTTGTTCTGCGCGGGCCTCACGGTTTGCGTAAGCCGCAGTCTGACGTCACGCAACGTTAAGCGGTTTTCCGGCACATTCCGCCAAATCTCAACGTCAAGACATGGCCATGACGTTCCGCATCGCGTCAGTGCATACCATCAGGTCAGAAAGCCAGCTTGCGCTTGCCCATTACTGGGACCAGCTTGCTGCCGGCCGGCCCTTTCCACCCTTCACCGAGTTTCGGCCGGAGCTTGCCATGCACGATTCCAAACAGCTCGTGGTTTGGAATATCGAGGGCGCAGGGCGTCTACGCAAATTCCGTGCGCTCTATCAGGGCGAGAACATCGCCGACGCCTTCAACAGCGCCTGGGCCGGCAAGACAATGGAGCAGGTGGTGCCGATGTCGTTGCGCAGGCCCGCGCTCGATGCGGCCAAGGAATGCGCGAACACCGCCTGCATGGTCTACATGGTGCTTTCCACCTGGGATTCCCAGGACAATCGCATCGACTGCGACCGGCTGCTGCTGCCATTCGGAAGCAACGGCAAGGTCGAGCAACTGCTCGGCTCGCTGCAGCTCACCGGCGTCCCGAACGCCGCCCGCCGCAAGAAGGCGCTCGGCCATTTCGAGATCCACACCGAGATCATCAAGTCGGTCAAGATCAAGTCGGGTTTCACCCGGCCGCAGGTCGAAGTGGCTGCGGTGGGACAGGGCGGCGGCTCCGCTGACAAGCGCAGGGCATCACGACGCAATGTCCGCCACGCCGCGCGCATCAATTTTGCGCGCCGGAGCATGACGTGCATGGTGCGCAACATTTCCGCGACCGGGGCCTCGATCGAGGCGAAAAACCTCGCCGCGATTCCCGATCAGTTCAGGATGCGAATCGAGATGGAAAGCGCCGAGCGCCGCTGCGCCGTGGTCTGGCGCAAGCCGACGCGCATCGGTGTCGAGTTCAGGTAATCCTCAGCGTCCGCGCGAGAGCGACAGCGACACCGCCGTCACATTGGCCGCTCCATGCGGGCGGATCGACACCGTCTGCCGGTTGCCGCGCGTCGTCAGCGACAAATTGGCCGAGAAGCTGTCGCCCCGCGCCGCCGCCTCGATGTGGTCGCCGGTCGCGCGCCCGGCGATCGTGCCCGAAGCACCGCGCGTCGATTCCGTCCACTGGCCGGAGATCGCGCCGCCGCTGTAGGCGGCGTTGCCCGCAAGGTCGAAATTGTAGCTCTGGCTGGCGCAGCGCAGGTTGAGGGTGACCTCCGAGCCGCTGCCATCCACGTCATAGGAGGCGCGGCAGCGCAGCCGCTCCTGCATGCCGTCGCTGGTCGACAGCGTGCCGCCGCCCGACCAGGTTCCGGCGAGCGGCGACAGGGGGGACGCAGCCTGCGCGGCCCCGGCAAAACCAAGTGCGACGACGAGCAATGCCGCCGGCGCGAAACGCGATTGTGACATGACGGGCCTCCGTTTCGATAGCCGATGGCGTGACAACGCACGGACGCGGCCGGCGTTCGTCACATTCCAACGAGTTCCATGGATGCAGGCACTATCCCGCCGCGCCCTTGCCGATCTTGCCGAGATGGGTGAAGGCAAAGCCCGCCTGGTATTTCAGCCCGTAGCCGAGCGCGCGGTCGATGCCGATATGGGCGAGCCAGATCATCGCGACCGACAGCACCAGGGGTGAAGTCGTCGCGAGTCCCGCCGTCATCAGCGCGACCGGCCCGAGATAGGAGTGCGCGGCGTTGTAGACGAGCGCGCCCGCTTTGGGGCCGGCGAGATAGGCGGCAAAGCTCAAGTCCGGCGCCAGGAACAGGATGGCATAGACCCACCACGAGCCGTCCCAGAGCGCATAGAGCAGGGTCATGCCGGCGAACAGCACCACGCCCTCCATCCGGAGCAAAGCGCGCACCCCGCCCGTGGCGGCGCCGGTTTCAACGGTTACGGTCGTCTCGCGCATGTCCTGCCTACCCATTGATTTGTCTGGATTATCTTACCGCCCCGGTCCGCCTTATCGGACCCAAAGCCGCTTTCCGCTTCGCGAAGGGGCGTGTTAGAACCGCGCCCGAACTTGGGGGCTGGAACACCGCCCCGGGGCAAATAGTGGCTGACACGGGCGGAAGCAAATGAAGGACATCCTGGATACCCTCGAAGAGCGTCGCGCGGGCGCAAAGCTCGGCGGCGGCGAAAAGCGCATCGAGGCGCAGCATGCGCGCGGCAAGCTCACCGCGCGCGAGCGCATCGAGCTCTTGCTTGACAAGGGCTCGTTCGAGGAGTTCGACATGTTCGTCGAGCACCGCTCCACCGAATTCGGCATGGAAAAGACGAAGGTGCCGGGCGATGGCGTCGTCACCGGCTGGGGCACCGTCAACGGCCGCAAGACTTTCGTCTTCGCCAAGGATTTTACCGTGTTCGGCGGGTCGTTATCCGAAACGCACGCCCTGAAGATCACAAAACTGCAGGACATGGCGATGAAGGCGAGGGCGCCCATCATCGGCCTCTATGACGCCGGCGGCGCGCGCATCCAGGAAGGCGTCGCCGCCCTCGCAGGCTATTCCTACGTGTTCCGCCGCAACGTCATCGCCTCCGGCGTGATCCCGCAGATCTCCGTCATCATGGGCCCCTGCGCCGGCGGCGACGTCTATTCGCCTGCCATGACCGACTTCATCTTCATGGTGAAGAACACCAGCTACATGTTCGTCACCGGCCCCGACGTGGTGAAGACCGTGACCAACGAGGTCGTCACCGCCGAAGAGCTCGGCGGCGCCTCCGTGCACGCCACGCGCTCCTCCATTGCCGACGGCGCCTTCGAGAACGACGTTGATACGCTGCTGCAGATGCGCCGGCTGATCGACTTCCTGCCGTCGAACAACTCAGACGGCGTGCCGGAATGGCCGAGCTTCGACGACATCGAGCGCGTCGATGAATCGCTGGACACGTTGATCCCCGACAACCCGAACAAGCCCTACGACATGAAGGAGCTGATCCTGAAGGTCGTGGACGAGGGCGACTTCTTCGAGATCCGTCCGGACTTCGCGAAGAACATCGTGGTCGGCTTCGGCCGCATGGACGGCCAGCCGGTGGGCATCGTGGCCAACCAGCCGCAGACCCTGGCCGGCGTGCTCGACATCGACTCATCGCGCAAGGGCGCCCGCTTCGTGCGCTTCTGCGACGCCTTCGAGATCCCGATCCTGACCTTCGTGGACGTCCCGGGCTTCATGCCGGGCACCAAGCAGGAGCAGGGCGGCCTGATCCGCCATGGCGCGAAACTGCTGTTCGCCTACGCCGAGGCCACCGTGCCGAAGATCACGGTGATCACCCGCAAGGCCTACGGCGGCGCCTATGACGTGATGAGCTCCAAGCACATCCGCGGCGACGTGAACTATGCCTGGCCGTCGGCCGAGATCGCGGTGATGGGCTCGAAGGGCGCAGTGGAGATCATCTTCCGCAGCGAGATCGGCGACCCCGAGGCGATCGCGGCGCGCGAAGCCGAATACAAGGCCCGCTTCGCCAACCCGTTCGTCGCCGCCTCACGCGGCTACATTGACGACGTGATCATGCCGCACTCGACGCGGCGGCGGATCGTCAACGCGCTGAAGAACCTGAGGGGGAAGCAGCTCACCAACCCCTGGAAGAAGCACGACAACATTCCGCTCTAGGGGAGGAACCACCCCCTTCGCTCCTGGTTTCGCCCGTGCGGCGGTTGCGACCGCCAGACGACTTCAGGAACGAAGGAGACAGGCCATGGCCGGTCGTTGGAGCGACGATCAGGAGCGGTATTGGCGGGGGCGCGAGCGCGAACGGTATGACGACCGCTACGACGTCTTCGGGCTGAACGACGAGCGCGAACGGTGGTCGGGCAGCGAAAACCGGACGTTCGACCGCGGATATGACCGCGACCGCACGCGGGCGTTCGGCGAGCGCGACACGGGCGCGGGCTACAACGGGCCGCGCGGCGAGGAGCGCTATTACACCCAACGGTCCGACGAGGACCGC
>NZ_JBQTHN010000090.1:0-3754 GCF_052389815.1 Bradyrhizobium sp.
TCGTAGAAAGTTCATTCTCTGCACTGCTTGCGCAATGACGGCAACAGAATATTTTCGGCGCTATGGCGTCGGACTGCGAATGGATTTCTACTGCGTCGATGGCCGATTGAATATTTGCCCAGCCTCTATGCGTCCGATCGATTGGGGGGCAGTGGGAAACCCTGGACGCGGAGCGAGTGGCATTCCTGTGGGGCGTTGCCCTTCGGGCCGCGCTTTCGGCTGCGCCGGAACCACGCCGGCGGCGTGTTTCCGCCATTCGGCTTCAATCGCTAACGCAAGAAGCGGCGGGTGCGCCAATCTCGCGCCAGCCGCTTCGTCGCATCGCTCCCTGGCTGGTCTGGCTCAGTCGCCTACGCCGGACTCATGAGGGCGGCATGCCATCCCGGCCTCGACGGCCAGGCAGCGTAAAGCGCCGGATGCACGATCACCGGCAAGACCGAGCCGATCGCATCGCGTTTCACGGTGTTCTTCGGCATTGCCAATGACGGCAACACGAAGGTGCGGCGGGCCCGCGGTGTCGCCGCGAAAAACGGTGTCCGAAAACCTTGCCTTCGAGGGGCAGGGCGATTGTGACCGACACGGTGCTGCCGTCGTCATTTGCGAAATCCCGCTATCACCTGTCGTATTCCAGATCATTTCTACCTGCGCCGTCGACCTCGCGGCCTCGAATGGATTGGGTCTGACCGAAGACCGGCTTCGCCTCGATCGTCTTCCCGCAACAGCCGCCGCCGGCTTTTTTCCGCAGCGCGTGCCGCGCTTTGCATCGCGAAGCAAAAAAGCCGTCGGCGGCCGTCAGGCGCTGACGCTGGGCCCTTCGGGTGCGGTCCGATCGTCCCCGGTCGAACGACCCCCATCGAGGTCGCGATTGGCGCGGCCCGATTGGAAAAAGGGAATACGACAATGGCGACCATCGGCACCTTCACCAAGACCGAGAACGGCTTCACCGGCACGGTCAAAACCCTGAGCCTCAACGTCAAGACCGTGAAGTTCGTCCCCGCGGAGGGCGACAGCGAGCGCGGCCCCGACTTCCGCATCTACGCAGGTGCAACGGATTTTGGCGCAGCCTGGAAGAAGACCGCCCGCGAGACGCAGCGCGAATATCTCTCCGTCAAGCTGGACGATCCGAGCTTCCCCGCGCCGATCTATGCGAGCCTCGTCGAGACCGAGGACGGCACGAGCCACAACCTCATCTGGTCCCGCCGCAACGGCGATTGAGGAGAGACCAATCAGGGAGCCCCGCTCACGAGCGGGGCTTCGTCATGTTCATGGCCGCGCCTTCTGAAGGACGATCCCCGTGCTATCTTCACCGCCGCCAGCAAGGCTCAGCAGGCCGCCGATTGGACGCATGCCCGGCAGCCCCACATCGAGGAGATGGCAGCATGACCAGCACCATCTCCAACGGCAAAGAATTTCAAAAAGGGACTGGACTGTCAGGATGCTGCGGAACTGACCGCTTCCTTCCTTCTGGCGGACCTCGGCATCGCCTACCATCCGCGCGAGGATCACGTGGCCTACGTCGCCTCCTGGCTCAGGGTGCGAGCGCCCGCCTTCGGCAGGCGCGAGTGCGCGTTACTCTCCCATCGTGCCGCCGGACCCGCAAAGTCAACGGCTTCGCCGTTCCCCTCCGCGGAAGCCGCAAGGCTCCCGCTCCGGTGACTGTGCGGGGCCCCCGGGCGCCGCTTTGGAGTTGTACCGCTCGCGGTGAGCGGCAGCACCAGGAGATATCCATGCAAATCTCGACGTCCATCGATCCCGTCTTCGTCTTCGGATCCAACCTTGCAGGTCGCCACGGCAAAGGCGCCGCCCTCTGGGCTCGACAGCACCGTGGTGCGATCTACGGCCAGGGTGTCGGGCCCCAAGGGAACGCTTATGCGATCCCCACCAAGGATCGGCAGTTACGTGTGCTTCCGCTGGAGACCATCCGTGGCTATGTCGACCAGTTCCTTGGGTACGCGAACCGACGCGCGGACCTCCGCTTCGAAGTCACGCCCATCGGGTGTGGTCTGGCGGGATACCGGCCGAACCAGATCGCCCCGATGTTCGCCGGCGCTCCGGCGAACGTGATCCTGCCGGACGTCTTCCTCGCTGTGCTGGCCGCAGGTCCCTTCTGATCGAACCCAGGCTTCGCTGTCAGGACAGGCATCTTCAAAACGAATCGAACTACGCGAGCACGCTCGCGTCGCGCTTCCTTGCCGGAAGTTTTGCTTGGGGCGCTGCCCCCGGCGCGGCGCAAGGGATCGCTGGCGCTCGTCCGGGACGGTCTCCCCGACCTTCCGCGCCCCGGACCCGTGTCCGGGGCTTGTGCAGGCCGGGTGATCCCCCTCCGTCCCGGCCGCCCTTGCACCTTGCACCCCCGGTCTCGCCGACGGGCAGGGTTGCAGCGCAGCGCTGCGCTTTAACCCAAGCCCGATTAAGGAGAATGATCCATGACCTTGATGACCCTGACCCCGAACGAGCAGCCTGTTTCGAGCGGCTTTCGCGTGGACGTGTCACGCGGCGAGCGTGTTGGCCGCGTATCGTCGGAATGGTTTTCCCGCCCGGATGACGAGCGTTATCTGAGCCTCACCGATCTCTATGATGCGGTACGCCGCCGCGCCGAATCCGCAGAGGTCCGCACCGTGGAAAGTCGCGCCGTCAAGGTGGAGGCTGTCAGAGACAATGCCGAGCGGTTGGCCCTGCTGGTGCCGGGACGCGACGAACCGGTGGCGCCCACACATTGGAGTTTCGGCCAGCTCTGCACCTTGGTCGGTGCCCCATCATCCTATATGCGGCAGCTTCCCGCAGCCTTGGCCGGGATCAACCTGCAACATGGCTTGCTCTCACACCGCGCTGAGCTCTTGAAAACACTGGAAACCGATGACGGTCGCCTCACGCTTCGCGCCGTCACCGGCCCGGATTACGGGCGCATCTGGGATCACGAGCTTGTCGCCGCCGTGATTGACATCGCGGGCAATGGCACCGGCGACACCATGTGGAAGGTGCCGGGCGTGCTGGATTGGGCGACCATGACCCACAATCCGTTCGTGGACATCACCAAGGATACCACGACGCTTTACGCCAGCGACCGCGACGTGTTCCTGTTTCTGGTGGATGATACCCATCCTATCGAGGCGGGACGCTTGGCGAACGGATCGCCGGATTTGTATTTCCGGGGTTTCTATTGCTGGAACTCGGAAGTCGGATCGAAGACGCTCGGCATCGCCTCTTTCTATCTCCGCGCGGTGTGCATGAACCGCAATCTCTGGGGTGTCGAGAATTTTGAGGAGATCACGATCCGGCATTCCAAATTTGCCGCACAGCGTTTTGCCCACGAGGCCGCGCCTGCGCTGACGAGTTTCGCCAATTCCTCACCCGCCCCGTTCATCGCCGGGATCAAGGCATCGCGGGAGCGGATCGTCGCCCGTAGCGACGAGGACCGCGAGAGCTTTCTGCGCAAGCGGGGTTTCTCCAAATCGGAGACGGCGAAGATCATCGAGACCGTGTTGAGCGAAGAACATCGCAAGCCCGAGAGCATCTTCGATTTCGTGCAGGGCATCACGGCGCTCGCGCGAGCTAAGACCCATCAGGACACCCGCCTCGAATTGGAGGGCAAGGCGCGGAGGCTGTTGGAGCGCGCCGCCTGACGCAAACGAGCCGCGCGGCAATCGATGCCGCGCGGCTCGCCGTCTGCCTGGAGTTCCCGACATCGTTGAATCGTCAATTTGCGCCGATCCGCAATTTGCGGATCGGCGGCGACCGCGCGTTCCCCGCGGTC
>NZ_JBQTHN010000091.1:0-8609 GCF_052389815.1 Bradyrhizobium sp.
GGCCGCTCGGGCGGACGGCGCGCTGCGATATTGCGAAGGTTGTCGCGCTCCTCGGGATCGAGCCGATCGATCTTGTTCCAGACCTCGATGACGCGCTGACCTGAGCCGGCTTCGGGATCGATGCCGAGCTGGCGCAGCACGGCATCGACGTCGCGCTCCTGCGCTTCGGCATCCTCATGGGAGATGTCGCGGACATGCAGGATGATGTCGGCCTCCAGCACCTCCTCCAGCGTGGCGCGGAAGGCGGCGACGAGCTGCGTCGGCAAATTGGAGATGAAGCCGACGGTGTCGGACAGCATGGCCTTGCCGCCATGCGGCAGGTTCAGCGCGCGCAAGGTGGGGTCGAGCGTGGCGAACAGCATGTCGGCGGCCTGCACGTCCGCGCGCGTCAGGCGGTTGAACAGCGTCGACTTGCCGGCATTGGTGTAGCCGACCAGCGCCACCACGCGGTACGGCACGCGCTGCCGGCCGGCGCGATGCAGCCGCCGCGTCAACTGCACCTTCTTCAATTCGTTCTCAAGGCGCGTGATGCGTTCCTGGATCAGGCGGCGGTCGGCCTCGATCTGGGTCTCGCCCGGACCGCCCATGAAGCCGAAGCCGCCACGCTGCCGCTCCAGGTGGGTCCAGGACCGCACCAGGCGGCTGCGCTGGTAGTTGAGATGGGCGAGCTCGACCTGCAGCGCGCCCTCTTTCGTCTTGGCGCGGCGGCCGAAGATTTCAAGGATAAGCCCGGTGCGGTCGAGCACCTTGGCGCCCCAGGCTTTCTCGAGGTTGCGCTGCTGGATCGGCGACAGCGCGCAATCCATCACCACGAGCTCGACGTCGTTGCCCTTGACGAGGCCGAGCACCTCCTCGACCTTGCCCTTGCCGAGATAGGTCGCCGGCCTGATCTGCGCGACCGGCGCAATCAGCGCATCCACCACCGTGAGGTCGATGGCAGCCGCCAGCCCCTTGGCTTCCTCCAGCCTTGCCTCGGAATCCCGGACGACCGCATCCGTTTGCGCATCGGCATCGCCGCGGCGCATCCGCATGTAGGGGCCGATGACAATCACCCGCCCGGTAGACGTATCCCCTCCCGACCGTGGACGGTCGGTCCCCCCGCCAAAAGTCCGGGGTTCCACTCAGGTCTCTCTCAAGCCTGTTCCTCGCCGCCCTCGAACAACTGGATCGGAGCGCCGGGCATGATGGTCGATATCGCATGCTTGTAGACCAGCTGCGAGTGACCGTCGCGCCGGAGCAAGAGACAGAAATTGTCGAACCAGGTGACAATCCCCTGCAGCTTCACTCCATTGACCAGAAAGATCGTCAGTGGCGTCTTGGTTTTACGAACGTGATTAAGGAAGGTGTCTTGTAGGTTTTGTGCGCGGTCTGCCGCCATTTTTTATCCCGCAGTTTTTTATTTTTGAACCGGCGGCTGCCCTCTGTTGGAGCCGTTCGCCGGGTGCCGCCTTCCCCTTGAGATCCCCCTCCTGAGGTGCGGCGGTACGATTAGAAGGCAGGTGCAGATTTTAGGCAAGCGCGTTCGCGCCTCCCCGGTAACGAACGTGGTGGCATTTCTCTCTAAGGCCTCAAAAAGAGACGAATATTCCCAAGCAACTGCATGGACCGGCGCATGGCCGCCGGCCTGCACGTAAGGTCGGAGCGAGCCGATTCTATTGCGTCAGCCGACGCCGATCTTCGTACGCTGGCGATAATTTTTTGGCGTATTGCCGTTTCGTGGGAGAAGCCTGAGCGGCTTCTCCCACGAGTTTGCGTCTAGCGGTTCCGTTGGGGCAGGTCAGTTGCCTGGCCGTTGCCAACGTAGACGCTCAATCCCTCGCGGACCGATCGCCACGCCTTATCGAGAGCAAACGAGCGGCCTCCATCGGCGGCCGCAAGCACGGCCGCACCTGCAAGCAGCGCGAACTCCCGCTTGACGGAATTCAAGTAACCGATGGTGCCGCTGGCGCCCGCGATCTTGCTCAGCATGAACCATGCGAGTACGGCGACCGCGGCAAGCGCGAAATAGCGCACACCGACACCCGCTACCAGGCCAACGCCGATTGCCGTCAGGAGTAACCCTGGCATCCCGAACGTCGTGATCTTGTTGTAACCGGCGAAAAGCCCACCGACCAGGAACACTGACGCAAGCGACAACCGCAATAGCAGGCCAAGCGCGTCCCAGTCCCGGCCAAATGCGGCCGGGAGACCAAAGCGGCTGGCGTCAAGGCTGACCCGTCCAGGGCCGAGGTTGTAGAGCACGAAGAAGAAGCCGGACAGTGCAATGTCGCGGATCTGCACGAACTCGGCCGGCGAAGTGTAGGTCGCGGTGGCCAGTTTCACTCCCGGTGTGGTCACCACGGGCAGGGAGAAAACGAAACTCCACAGCAGGAGCGCCCACAGAACGGCCTGCGCACGTACCATCAACCCGGCGATCAGCATGGCCCCCGAGATCAACTCGAAGGTCGACAGGAACGTCAGGAAGCTCCATGGCGTGACAAACGCCGGAAGATGTCCTGCAAAGAGCCAATCCAGGAACGTCTGGTTGATGTAGCCGAGCGGCCCCACGTACTCATCCACGATTCCTCGGGCTTTTGAGGGTGTGAGCAAACGCTCCAGCTTGGCGCTGCCGCCGATGACGAAGACAAGGCCAAGCCCCACCCTCAGGATAAGCGCGAGTAGCGACTGCGTGGCCGCGGTGTTAGGCGAGATATTGAGATGCATTTCTGTATGTCCTGATCTGAGTATTGAAACGAAGCGTGCGTCACCATTGAGCGCGGGGAGCCCGCGCCCCTTCGGGCAGCACGATCACGCTGCAAGCAACGTACTCAGGTCAGGATTTCGGGGGCGGTAAATCGGGACGCGGGTCAATTCCATTGCGGCTGGCATCCTCGCTCGGCAATAGAAGTGAAGACCCGTCAAGCGTGATCGCAACTAGCCTCGGTCCCTCAAGCGAGGCTGAAGCGGGAGGGCACGGCGTCGTAGAACATTGTTTTGTCTTGCTCTGCTTCGGACAGAGCGGACATGGCAGCTTCGCCGTTACAAGCCGCGCAGCAACACGTACCTCGCTTGAGCCGCGCACCGCCGCAGGCGCATCGCCCGAAACGCTCGACAACTCCCCGCCGAGCGAGAGAGAAGTGGAGCGGGCATCCGCCATCAGGAGGAACATCCCCGCCATCAGGGTCGCCGCACACACAATCTTTCGCAAGATCGCGTCCATTCATGCACCTGCAACACGCCAGGGAAATGATCGTTTAGACCAGACCGGGCCGAGTGCAAAAGATGCACGAATGCACCGCCGGTCAACATATTGTGAGGCGGGCACGATGCGATGCGCACCGCCAGTGACAAAGATCGCGCGGCCAGCTGCGTCAGCCGACACCGAGCGCCTTCAGCTTGCGATGCAACGCCGAGCGCTCCATGCCGACGAATTCCGCCGTGCGAGAGATATTCCCGGAGAAGCGGCTGATCTGGGCAATCAGATAGTCGCGCTCGAACACCTCCCTTGCCTCGCGCAGCGGCAGGCCCATGATGTGCTCGCCATTGTTGCTGGTAGGCATGGCCGGCACCATGGAACCGACGTCCGCCGGCAGCATGTCGGCGGTGATGATCACCTCGGGCCCGCCGCTCGCCAGGATCATCACGCGCTCCACATTGTTGCGAAGCTGGCGGACATTGCCGGGCCAGACATGCGACTGCAGCACCGCCATCGCGTCCTGACCGATCTGCCGCTTCGGCAGGCCGGTGGCGGAGGAAATCTGGTCCATGAAATAGTCGATCAGCTCGGGGATGTCCTCGCGCCGCTCCGACAGCGGCGGCACCCGGATCGGCACCACCGAGAGCCGGTGATAGAGATCCTCGCGGAAATGCCCGGCCGCGATCTCGTCTTCGAGATTTCGCGCGGTCGAGGAGATGATGCGGACGTCGACGCTCACCTTCGCGGTGCCGCCGGAGCGCTGGAAGGTCTGGTCGACCAATACGCGCAGAATCTTGTTCTGGGTCTCGCGCGGCATGTCGGCGACCTCGTCGATGAACAAGGTGCCGCCATGGGCCTCCTCCAGCGCGCCGGCCTTGCGCGGCTCGCCTCCATTGGTCTGCTCGACGCCGAACAGCTCGAGCTCCATCCGCTCCGGCGTGATGGCGGCGGCGTTGATCACCACGAAGGGACCGTCGGCCCTGCTCGACAGGTTATGCAGCGTGCGCGCGGCCAGCTCCTTGCCGGCACCGGACGGGCCGACGATCATGATGCGGCTGTTGGCCTTGGCGGCGCGGTCGATGGTCTGGCGCAGCTGGTTCATGCAGGCGGAGCGGCCGGTCAGGACGCTGGCGGCCGGCGCGAGCTGCTTCAGCTCCTTCACCTCGCGTTTCAGCCGCGAGGTTTCCAGCGCACGGTTGGCGACCAGGATCAACCGGTCGGACTTGAACGGCTTTTCGATGAAATCATAGGCGCCGCGCTTGATCGCGGCGACCGCGGTTTCGATGTTGCCGTGGCCGGAGATCATCACGACGGGCAGATCGGCATTGTCCTTCTTGATCTGCTCGAGCAGCTGCAAGCCGTCGAGCTTGGAGCCCTGCAGCCAGATGTCGAGGAACACCAGGTGCGGCCGGCGGTTGGCGATCTCGGCCAGCGCAGAATCGGAATCGCGCGCCGTGCGGGTCGAAAAACCCTCGTCGTCGAGGATGCCGGCTACGAGATCGCGAATATCGGCTTCGTCGTCGACAATCAGAATGTCACTGGCCATGGGTTACACCTGTCTTGTCAGCTGCCGGTCTCGGCCTTGATTTTTTCTTGGTCATTAGTCGTCGGTCCCGCCGCACTGGTTTCAGAAACCTGCGGCCTTGTTTCCTGATCGGGCTCGCCCTGCTTCTTCGCCTGTCCCGTGACGGCAAAGCGCAGGCGCATCCAGGCCCCGCGCTGGCCGGGCCGGAAGTCGGATGCATCCTTCAGCTCGATGCGGCCGCCATGGTCTTCGAGCACGCGGCCGACGATCGCAAGTCCGAGGCCCGTGCCCTTCTGGCGTGTCGTCACGTAGGGCTCCAGCAGGCGCTGGCGCGCCACCTTGGGCAGGCCGATACCGTTGTCGATGACGTCGATCAAGATGTCGTCGTTTTCGCGCTGGGCGACGACGTCGATGCGTCCCTTGCCGAGTTCGTCCGGCGGAACCTGCTCGATCGCCTCGGTCGCGTTCTTGATGATGTTGGTCAGCGCCTGCGAGATCAGGCGGCGGTCGAACTGCGCGTGCATCGGGTCCTGCTTGATGTCGGCCTCGATATCGAGTTCGGGATGCGCAACCTTCATCAGGAACACCGCCTGACGCACCACGTCGGCGACGTCCTCGCCTTCCATGACGGGCTTGGGCATGCGGGCAAAGCGCGCGAACTCGTCGACCATGCGCCTGATGTCGTCGACCTGGCGCACGATGGTGTCGGTGCACTGCTCGAAGATCTCCTTGTCCTTTGGCTCGGTGACGGTGCGGCCAAACCTTCGGCGGATACGCTCGGCGGAAAGCTGGATCGGCGTCAGCGGGTTCTTGATCTCGTGCGCGATGCGGCGGGCGACGTCGCCCCAGGCCGAGGTGCGCTGGGCGCTGACGAGCTCGGTGATGTCGTCGAGGGTGATGATGTAGCTGTCCAGCGACTGGCTGGTCTGCTCGGCGCTGACGCGGACCGACAGGTTGCGCTCGTGGCCGTCGCGGTTGAGGGTGATCTGGCCCTGCACCAGCTTTTGCGTGCCCTCGCGCGCGGTCTTCATCATGTCGTCGAGCTCGGGCAGCACCTCCGACAGCGGATGATCCAGCACCTCGGACTCGGACTTCTCGATCAGCTTTTCCGCCGAGCGGTTGAGGATGCCGATGCTTCCCGAAGCGTCGACGCCGATGATGCCGGCACTGGCGGAGGACAGCACCGCCTCGATGAAGCGGCGGCGGCTGTCGATCAGCTCGGAGGCATTGACCAGCTCGTCGCGCTGGCTGCGCAGCTCCTGCGTCATCTTGTTGAAGGTTTCGCCGAGCTGGGCGAGGTCGCCTTCCGACTTCAGCACGGGCACCTGGACGTTGAGGTCGCCGGTCGAGACGATGTTGGCCGCGCTCATCAGACGGCGGATCGGCGCCACCAGGCGGTTGGCGAAGTTGAGGCCGATCAGCACCGAGGCCATCAGGATGGTCAGCGCGATCACCGCGAACATCAGCGCGAAAGCGACCTGAATGCCGAGCTTGCGCGATTCCAGCGCGGCATATTCGGCGACGCTGGCCTGGGTCTGTCGCAGCTGCGCCACCACGCGCGGGTCGAGCACGCGCGCAACATAAAGGAACGTATCCGTGAAGCCGCGCAGACGAATGACGGCCGCAACGTAGTTGGCCTCGATGAAGACCGCGATCTGCGGCTCGTTCTCGTCGACGCCCTTGAGGAATTCGGCGTCCGGGGTCGTGAACTCCTGCTGGATGCCGGTCTGCGCGCTTTCGAGGATATTGCGATCCTTGTCGATCACCATTGCGCCCGGCAGGTTGCGCGAGGCGGCGCTCGCGGTGAGCCTCTGGCGGAAGCTCAGCGGATCGAGCTGGAACAACGGTCGCGCGTTGGAGATATCGTTGGCCATCCCCAGAATGTCGCCGCGGATTATCTGCGCGTGCTCGTGCAGATAGGCATTGGCCACGATCAGCGAGTTCTGGATCACTTCGCGCGTCGGGCCGGAGAACAGCCGATCGAGGCCGCGGTCGATGGTGACGTTGGCGACAATGGCGACGAGCACCGCCGGCAGCACCGCGATGATCGAGAACAGGCTGACCACCTGGATGTGCAGCCGCGCCGCCGCGCTGCCGCGCCGGCGGGCCTGCACCACCTTCCAGACTTCGCGGGCGATGATGCCGAGCAGGACCATGATGGTCGCGGCATTGATCAGCAGGAAGCCGTAGACCACCTCCCGCTTCGGCTCGATCGGCGTCAAGCCAGTCAGGACGACGAAGGTCAGGAACGCCGAGAACAGCGCCAAGGCGATCGCGACGGGCGCCAGCCAGCGGCGGATCGCCCAGCCTTTCGGCCGCGCGAGCGACGGGTCGTCCAGTTCGTCTGCTGCAGGTTCTGAGCTGGTCATCAAAGGCAAAATGGTGAGCTGACAGGGTCAGTCCGCCTGCCCGCGGACTGATGCAATCTTATCACAACCTGTTGCCGAATTGCGACATTTCCGCGGCGCCTTTTTCGGTAACGAGGCCGTCAACAGCCCTTATTTGACGGCCGTGCAACGCCGCCCAAGGGCTCATGGAGGGCTCATGAAGGGTTCATGAAGGCAAGCCGAGGCCATGCAGGGCCTCGAGCGCACCGCTCGCGATAGGCAGCCGATACCGGCGGATAGGCCGCCATCGCCGCTTCCACGGTCAAATCCGGGTATTCCCGGCGCAACAAATGCAGGCTGTGCTCCGCTTCGGACTTCTGGCCGCCAAGACCATATGCCGGACAGAGCGTGGCGTGGATCCAGGTAGAAGACGGATGCTCGGCCAGAGCCCTCGCCTGCCAATGCGCCGACTCGCGGTAGCGGCCCGCATTGAAATGCGACATGCCGATTCCGACCATGGTGTTGAAGGCATGCGAATCGTCGGGTGGCACATCCGGTCACTGCCGGCCACGCCGTCGCGTCGCTGGCATTTCCCAGCCGCCGGCCATCCCCTAGCCGCCGCTGCGATAAACCTGGATATCGAGATCCCGGATCTTCTTGCGCAGCGTATTGCGGTTGAGACCGAGCAGGTCGGCGGCACGTATCTGGTTGCCGCGGGTGGCGGCGAGCGCAGCCGTCAGCAGCGGAATCTCGATCTCCTTGAGGATGCGGTGATAGAGCCCGGGCGGCGGCATGCCGTTGGGGAAGCCAGAGAAGTGCGAGGACAGATAGGCTTCCACCGCCCCACCGAGATTATCGACGGCCTGATTGGTGCCGCCGCTGGCCGAGACCGCAGGCGGCGCCAGTTCGCCGTCGATGACGGAGGACGTGATGACGTCCTGCGGATAGAGCGCGGCGAGGCGCCGGGCGAGGTTTTCCAGCTCGCGCACGTTGCCGGGCCAGCGGTAGGTCTTGAGCCGTTCCATCGCCGCCGGTTCGACGCTTTTGGCCGGCAGGCCTTCGGCCTCCGCGCTGGCGAGGAAATGGCGGGTGAGCTCGGGAATGTCCTCGGTCCGTTCGCGCAAGGGCGGCAAGCGGATCGGCACGACGTTGAGGCGATAGAAAAGGTCCTCGCGGAACATGCCCTGGCGGATCAACCGGCGCAGGTCGTGGTGGGTGGCGGCGACGATGCGCACATTCGCGCGGATCGGCGTGCGACCGCCGACACGGGTAAATTCGCCCTCTTGCAGGACGCGCAAGAGCCGGGTCTGCGCCTCGGGCGGCATGTCGCCGATCTCGTCGAGGAAGAGCGTGCCGCCGCGGGCGAGCTCGAAGCGGCCCTGCGCCCGCTGCTCGGCGCCGGTGAAGGCGCCTTTCTCGTGGCCGAAAAGCTCGCTTTCGACCAGCTCGCGCGGAATCGCCGCCATGTTGATGGCGACGAAGGGGCCGTTGCGACGGCGGCCGTATTCGTGCAGCGCGCGGGCGACCAGCTCCTTGCCGGTTCCGGATTCGCCCGAGATCATGACGGTCAGGTCCGTCTGCA
>NZ_JBQTHN010000092.1:0-4404 GCF_052389815.1 Bradyrhizobium sp.
GCAGGCGCCAGGCCAGTATCCTTACGTGCCCAACATGACCGCCGAAAGCGCGGTGGCGATCGCCGGCGGCTTCTCGCCGCGCGCGCGCAAGGATCGCGTCACCATCACGCACACCGACGCATCCGGCTCCTCGCGCATGGTCATGCCGCCGGGCACGCCGATCAGCCCGGGCGATACTGTGGTCGTCGGCGAGCGCTGGTTCTGATCATGCCCCTCGTCGAAGGCCAGCGGCTCCGCATCCTGCACGCAACGCGCGCGCCCGTGGGCGGCATCATCAGGCACATCCTCGACCTCGCCAACGGCCAGGCTGACCGCGGTCACCAGGTGGGGATCATCGCCGACAGCCTGACCGGCGGCGAACGCGCGGAGCAGGCGCTGGCCGAGATCGCACCGCGCATGAAGCTCGGCGTCTATCGCTTTGCAATCAGGCGCGAACCCTCTCCGTTCGATTTCGTGACCTGGGCCCGGTTCATGGGCATGGTCCGCCGCCTCAAGCCGGACGTCCTGCACGGTCACGGCGCCAAGGCCGGCGCTTTCCTGCGCATGCGCGGAGCCTCGAAAGAAGCGATCCGCGTCTACACCCCGCACGGCGGCTCGCTGCACTATCCGCTCTCGACCATCAAGGGACAGCTCTACAGCCGCCTCGAGCGCATGCTGATGAACAATACCGAGCTGTTCCTGTTCGAAAGCGCGTTCGCCCGCGACACCTATCAGCGCATGATCGGCGTGCCGAACGGCCTGGTGCGCACCGTCTTCAACGGCGTCACCGCCGGCGAATTCGATTCAGTGCAGAAAGCCGACGATGCGACCGACGTCTGTTACGTCGGCGAGTTCCGCCACATCAAGGGCGCCGACTTGCTGATCGACGCCGTCGCGCGCCTGCGCGCCGACGGCAGGAACGTCACGCTGTCGCTGGGCGGCGACGGCGAGGAGATGGCTAACCTCAAAACTCAGGTGTCGCGGCTAAACCTCGGCGAGGCCGTGCGTTTCCTCGGCCACGTCAAGGCGCGCTACGGCTTCTCCAAGGGCTCGCTGCTGGTGGTGCCCTCACGCGGCGATTCCATGCCCTATGTCGTGATCGAGGCGGCCGCCGCGGGCGTGCCCATGGTGGCTGCCAAGGTCGGCGGCATCCCCGAGATCTTCGGCCCCGACCATGCCGACGCCCTGTTCGTCCCCAACATCGTCGGCGCCATGGCCGATGCCATCGAGGGCGCGCTCGACGATCTGGAGGGCGCGCAAGCTCGCGCAAAATCGCTGCGCGAGCGCATCTTCCAGCACTTCTCCCAGAAAGCCATGGTCGAGGGCGTGCTGACCGGCTATCGCGACGCGTTTGCCAACCGTTAACCGTTATTTACCAACGTAACTGTTTCTTCGAATTTGTCCCGTAAGTCCGAGCAGTGGGCAATTCCGCTGCGGCACGCGCATGCTTACGTGCCGCCCAAGAACGGATGTGGACTGACGTGGAACCGATTAACGCACGCTCGATGCTGGACGCCGCGGCAAGCGCCCCGATGACCGCAACCCCGACCGCCGGAGCGCCGCAGATGGAGCGGCGCCGCCGCCTGTCGCCGGCCGCACTCGCCGTCTCCAACCAGAAGGTCCGCAAGGCCTATTCGCCGATCGTGATCGCGGGCGGGGTGCGTATCGCCGATTTCGTGCTGATCTCGGCGATCGGCGTTGCGCTCTATCTCTCTTACGTCGTTCCCTTGAGCGGCTTCCGCTGGGAATACATCGCCGCCATTCTCGGCATGGCGGTAGCCGCCGTGATCTCGTTTCAGTCCGCCGACATCTATCAGATTCAGGTCTTCCGCGGCCAGCTCCGCCAGATGACGCGGATGATCTCGGCCTGGGCGTTCGTTTTCCTGCTGTTCACCGGCGCCTCCTTCCTCGCCAAGCTCGGCGGCGAGGTGTCGCGCGTGTGGCTGTCCGGCTTCTTCCTCGCAGGCCTTGCAGCGCTGGTCGGCGAACGCCTGTGCCTGCGCACGCTGGTACGCAGCTGGGCCCATGACGGCCGGCTCGACCGCCGCACCGTCATCGTCGGCTCGGACCAGAACGGCGAGCAGCTGGTCGAGGCGCTGAAGAGCCAGGACGATACCGACATCCACGTGCTCGGCGTGTTCGACGACCGCAACGACACCCGCGCGCTCGAGACTTGCGCCGGCAGCCCGAAGCTCGGCAAGGTCGACGACATCATCGAGTTCGCCCGCCGCACCCGCATCGATCTCGTGCTGTTCGCGCTGCCGATCTCGGCCGAGACACGCATCCTGGAAATGCTGAAGAAGCTGTGGGTGCTGCCGGTCGACATCCGCCTCTCCGCGCACACCAACAAGCTGCGCTTCCGCCCGCGCTCCTATTCCTATCTCGGCGAGGTGCCGACGCTCGACGTGTTCGAGGCGCCGATCACCGACTGGGACCTGGTGATGAAATGGCTGTTCGACCGCGTGGTCGGCGGCATCTGCCTGCTGCTGGCGCTGCCGGCGATGGCGCTGGTCGCGATTGCGATCAAGCTGGACAGCCCCGGCCCGGTGCTGTTCCGCCAGAAACGCTTCGGCTTCAACAACGAGCGCATCGACGTCTTCAAGTTCCGCTCGCTCTATCATCACCAGGCCGACCCGAACGCCTCCAAGGTGGTGACCAAGAACGATCCGCGCGTCACCCGCGTCGGCCGCATCATCCGCAAGACCTCGCTCGACGAGCTGCCGCAGCTGTTCAACGTCGTCTTCAAGGGCAATTTGTCGCTGGTCGGCCCGCGCCCGCATGCGGTGCAGGGCAAGCTGCAGAGTCGCCTGTTCGACGAGGCCGTCGACGGCTATTTCGCCCGCCATCGCGTCAAGCCCGGCATCACCGGCTGGGCGCAGATCAACGGCTGGCGCGGCGAGATCGACAACGAAGAGAAGATCCAGAAGCGCGTCGAGTTCGACCTCTATTACATCGAGAACTGGTCGGTGCTGTTCGACCTCTACATCCTGTTGAAAACGCCGCTGGCGTTGCTGACCAAGAACGAGAACGCGTATTGAGGTTGTCATGCCCCGCCCATGCTGGGCATCCAGTACGCCGCGGCGCCGAGGGTTGAGCCTCACTGCCTCGGGCTACTGGATCGCCCGGTCAAGCCGGGCGATGACGGAAGGGGTTGTGGTTGTTAGTTGCGTATAGTTGCGTGAGTATCCGATGGCCTATGCGGCGTCAGCCGGCAATACATTAGCGCCAACAGCGGCGCCCGGCCTGCTCGCCCTGCAGCGCGCGCTGCTGTGGCTGGTCGGCGCCTCCGGCGCGATCGTGTTCATCGAGCCGAGCCCCTACGAGATCGCAACCCTGCTGGCGACCATCGTGTTCTTCGCCACCGGCATGCGCCTGCGGCTCGTCTTCATGCCGCTATTGCTGCTGCTGTTCCTGCTCAACGTCGGCTACACCATATCCGCCGTCGCCGTGATGGACCGGCCGTACGTGACGAACTGGGTCGCGACCTCCTGGTACATGGCGGTGACAGTCGTCTTCTTCGCCATGGTGCTGTCGGAGGACACAGAGGCCCGGCTCGACATGCTCCGCCGCGGCCTGATCGCCGGCGCGATGATCGCAGCCTTGCTCGCGATCGCCGGCTATTTCAACCTCGTGCCCGGCGGCCGCGATCTCCTCACGCTGTACGATCGCGCCCGCGGCACCTTCAAGGATCCCAACGTGCTCGGCGCGTTCCTGATCCTCCCAGCCCTGTTCGTGCTGCAGAGCGTGGTATCGGACCGGCTCGGCAAGTCGCTGCGCAGCAGCGTCGCCTTCGTCATCATGGCGCTGGCGATCCTGCTGGCGTTCTCGCGCGCCGCCTGGGGCGGGCTGGCGATCACCGCCGCCTTCATGCTGGCGCTGATGGTCCTGACCAGCTCCTCGCACAGGCAGCGCTCGCGCATCATCGTGATGGCGCTGGTCGCCGCGATCCTCGCTGCCATGCTGGTCGCCGTGCTGCTCTCGCTCGACACCGTGGCGCAGATGTTCAAGCAGCGCGCCAGCTTCGACCAGGGCTACGACACCGGCCGCTTCGGCCGGTTCGGCCGCCACATCCTCGGCGCGGAAATGGCGCTCGACCTGCCGCTCGGCATCGGCCCGCTGCAGTTCAACCGCTACTTCCCGGAAGACACCCACAACTCCTATCTCAACGCCTTCATGTCCGGCGGCTGGCTCGCCGGCATCTGCTATCCCGCGCTTATCTTCACGACCGTCATGACAGGCTTCCGCTACGTCTTCGTGCGCGTGCCCTGGCAGAAGACCTATCTGGCCATCTTCGCCGCCTTCCTCGGCACCGTCGCCGAGAGCTTCATCATCGACACCGACCACTGGCGGCACTTCTGGCTGATGCTCGGCGCCATGTGGGGCATGTTCGCCGCCGCACAGCGCTGGCAGGCGCGGGAAGCGGCG
>NZ_JBQTHN010000093.1:0-55063 GCF_052389815.1 Bradyrhizobium sp.
TCGATCGCAACCATGCGCGTGCGTCTGATCCGAGAGCTCATCAAAACCTTGCCGCGATGTCCTTGCTGCGGCGCCATCGCAGCATCAAATGGACGCCGACGCCCATGACGCAGTAAGATTAGATTAGCGTGAGCGTAATCCGCCGAATGCTGTTGAAGCATCGTGCGCAGGACGGCGGGTTACGCTATCGCTAATCTAACCCGCCCTACGGACGTCAAACGCGCCGCTTCGCCTTCTTCCGTTCGCGCTGCGGCTGCTCCAGGCGCACCTGCATCAGGTCGCGCTGCATCTCGTTGAGGTAATGCGCCAGCGCCACGCGGTCGTCGAACCTGAAGCCGCTGACGGCCTGGTCGTAAAACCCGAAAATCCGTTCGCGCAGGCCCGCCCAGAACGCAAAGCCCTCTCGCGTCAGCCTGACCACGCGCGCCCGCTTGTCGGCGGCGTCGGTGACCCGTTCGACGAGGCCGTCGCGTTCAAGCCGCTTCAGGACGCCATCGAGATTCTGCCTGGAGACGACGAGGAAGTCGGCGAGCGTGCCGACCGACATGCCATGGGTCGGCCGGGGATCGGAGAGTGCGCCGAGCACGGCCCATTGCACGGTCGTCACCCCCAGCTCCTTGACCGCCTGCTTCTGCAGCGTGTTGGCGACCTGAAACAGTCGGAAGAAGATCCGGTTGTTGAGGTGGTCGGCGCCGCGGCCTTGCTTGTCGGTCGCGCCGGCGCCGGCCTCGTCCGGAAAGACCGCCCCTGATTCCCTTTGCGAAGGCGATGCCATCTCTTGCGACCCTAACGGAATTTCGGCTTGCGCTTCTCCAGGAACGCCTTGACGCCTTCGCGCGATTCTTCGGTCTGGTAGAACAGGCTCAGGGCCTGCATGCCCATCGCCGAGATGCCGCGGATCGATTCGGAATCCTGATTGAAGGAGCGCTTGGCGATTGCGATCGCCGTCGGGCTGAGGCTGGCGATCTCCGCGCACCAGCGCTCGACCTCGGCGTCTAGCTCGGCCGGCTCGACCACCGCATTGATCAGCCCCATTTCGAGCGCCTGCTGCGCGCTGTAGCGCCGGCACAGCATCCAGATCTCGCGCGCCTTCTTCTCGCCGACGACGCGGGAGAGCAGCGCGGTGCCGAAGCCGGGGTCGACCGAGCCGACCTTGGGACCGACCTGGCCGAACACCGCCGAGGACGAGGCGATGGCGAGATCGCAGCAGGTGACGAGCACGTTGCCGCCGCCGATCGCAAAACCGTTGACGCGCGCGATCACCGGTTTCGGCACGTCGCGGATCGTCGTCTGCAACTCCTCCACCGGCAGTCCGATGATGCCGCGCCCGTCGTAGCTGCCATCATGCGCCGACTGGTCGCCGCCGGTGCAGAACGCTCTTGCGCCGGCGCCGGTCAGCACGATCGCGGCGATCGACTTGTCCCAGCCGGCCTTGTTGAAGGCGTGGATCAGCTCCTCGCAGGTCTGGCCGCGGAACGCGTTGTACTTGTCGGGCCGATTGATGGTGATCCAGGCGGCGGGACCGCGCAAATCGTAGCTGATGTCGCCATATTGCATCTTCGTCTCCTATCCGTTCATGGTGAGACCGCCGGAGACGCTGATCACCTGGCCGGTCATGTAGTTGGCGTCGTCGCTCGAAAGGAAAGCGACGAGGCCGGGCATGTCGTCGGGCTGTCCGAGGCGCTTCAGCGGGATCGCCCGCTTGAGCCCGTCATAGATCTTCTGGCCGTACTCGCCTTCGCCGGCAAAGGAGCGCAGCAACGCCGTATCGGTCGGACCGGGGCACACCACGTTGACCCTGATGTTGTCGCGCGCACATTCCCGCGCCATCGTCTTGGAGAAGGCGATGATGCCGCCCTTGCAGGCGGCATAGACGGCTTCGCCCGACGAGCCGACGCGGCCTGCGTCGGAGGCGATGTTGACGACCTTGCCGCCGCCGCCGGCGATCAAATGGGGCAGGGCGGCCTTGTGCAGGTTGAGCGGGCCGCGCAGGTTGATGGCGATGATCTTGTCCCACAGATCCGGCTCGGTCTGCAGGAACGGCTTTGCGACGTCCCATCCGGCATTGTTGATGAGGATGTCGAGCTTGCCGAATTTCGCGGCGCCGCGGTCGACGGCCTCTTTTACGGCGCTGTAATCGGCGATATCGGCGGCGACGCACAGCAAACGGTTTTCGTCCGCGCCGAGATCGTCCGCGAGCTGCTTCAGCGCTTCGGCATTGACGTCGAGCGCGACGATCCTGATTTCCTCGTCGAGGAACCGGCGGCAGATCGCGCGGCCGATGCCGCCGGCGGCGCCGGTGACGATCGCGATGCGGCCTTTGAGACCTCTCATGCTGTTGCTCCTCTCCCGTTTCGTTTCATGTCGCCGCGGTCTCCGCCGCGATTGTCAGATGCGATTGCCGAGGGTGGCGCCTTCGTAGATGGCGCGCTTGGCGTCGAGCTCGCCCGCGAGCCGCGCGCCGCCGATCACGTGCACCGATTGGCCGTTCGCGGCGATGGTGTCGGCGATCCGCCGCTCCGATTCCTGGCCGGCGCAGACGACGAGCGTGTCGAACGGCAGTATCTCGTTGCGGTCGGGGAGCGCGATGTGCAGACCCTGCGCGTCGATCTTGACGTAGCGTGCGTCGGATATCTGGCGCACCTTCATATCCTTCAGCTCCTGCCGAAGGATCCAGCCCGTGCTCTTGCCGAGGGTGCGGCCGAAGGCGCCGGGCGAACGCTTCACCATGGTGATCTGCCGCCGTGCCGCATGCGTTTTCGCCTTTCCGTTGATGCCCCAGCGCTCGAAGAATACTTCCCGCGTTTGCCGGCGGCCGTTGCTCTCCATGGCGAGGAACAGCGCGACGTCATGGCCGATGCCGCCGCCGCCGATGACGATCACGCGGTCGCCGGCCGTCACGCTGCCGTCGAGGATTTTGCTGTAGCCGACCACCCGCGGATCGTCGCCGCCGGGGATGTCGATCGGGCGGGGCGCAACGCCGGTCGAGACGATGACCTCGTCGAAGTTGGATCGCTTCAGGGTTTCCGCATCGACCGCGACTCCGGTCCTGATCTCGACCCCGCCCTCGGCGAGTTGCGCCTCGTAGCTTGCGAGCGAGAGCCCATAATCCTCCTTGCCCGGGATGTTCGCCGCCAGCGCAAACTGCCCGCCGATGCGGGAAGCCGCCTCGAACAGGGTGACGTGGTGGCCGCGGCGCGCGGCCTCGAGCGCAGCCGCAATGCCGGCCACTCCGGCGCCGAGCACCGCGACGCGCTTGGCCGCCGGGGCAGGGGCGTCGGAGAACTCGTTCTCGCGGGCCGCGCGCGGATTGACCAGGCACGTGATCACCTGATCGGTGAAATAATGGTCGAGGCAGGCCTGGTTGCAGGCGATGCAGACATTGACGAGGTCGGGACGGCCGCGTCCGACCTTGCTCGCGAACTCGGCATCCGCCAGCAGCGGCCGCGCCATCGAGACGAGGTCGGCGGAGCCGCTCTTGATGATCTCGGCGGCATCGCCGGGAAGATTGATGCGGTTGCTGGCGGTGACGGGAATCAAGACCGCCTCCTTCAGCCGCTGCGTCGATTCGATGAAGGCCGCGTGCGGCACGGGGCCGGCGATGGTGGGGACGGCGGCTTCATGCCAGCCGATCCCGGTCGAAAGGCAATCCGCGCCCGCCTTCTCGACTTCTTTCGCCAGCCAGATCGTCTCTTCCTGGGTCAGCCCTCCTTCGACCAGCTCGAGCGCGGAGATGCGATATGAAATGACGCCTTCGCCGATCGCCGCGCGAACCGCCCTGACCACGGCCAGCGGAAAGCGCGCGCGGTCCTCCAGTGCGCCGCCCCATCGGTCGTCGCGATGATTGGTGCGCGGCGCCAGGAACTCGGAGATCAAATAGCCTTCCGAACCCATAATCTCGATGCCGTCATAGCCGGCCTCGATCGCAAGCCGCGCCGTCGTCGCGTAGTTTGCGATCGTCTCCTCGATCTGTTCGGAAGTGAGCTCGGCCGGCACGTCGCGGTTGATCGGCGACTTGATCGGCGAGGGCGCGACCACGGCCGGGTGATAGCCGTAGCGGCCGGCATGTAGAATCTGCAGCAGGATGCGGCCGCCGGCCGCGCGGACCGGAGCTGTGATCTTGCGATGATGCGCGACCTGATCCGGCCGCTCGAACGTGCCCGGCTCGTTCTTCATGCGGCCGGCGAAGTTCGGCGCGAACCCGCCGGTCACGATCATCCCCGCGCCGCCCTTGGCGCGCTCGGCGTAGAAGCGGCCAAGCTCGTCGAACCGCTCGGGATGGCATTCGAGACCGGTGTGCATCGATCCCATCACGATCCGGCTCGCAAGCGTCACGGAGCCGACCCGGATCGGATCGAGCAGGACGGAGTGAGCGTGCGCCATGCGGGCCTCCGGCCTTTCGGGGCGTTGTTACCCGTCAAGTAACGCTGTCGTCATAATATGTCAATATATTTATATATTGAATGGCATTCGACGGCAGATTATCTCGCCAAGAGCACGGAAGATTAGACAATATATTGTAGATATGGTCGGCATCTTCCCATCCGCACGACAGGAACTTCTGACGGGACCGCAGGCTAACAGCCCGCAGGTTGACGGAACTTCACCGTTCGACCGATTGGCTCGATTTAGCCGGCCGACGAGATCAGTACTTCGCGAAAACGACGTGCGCCGCGGCGTCAGGCACTTCCTCGCCTTCAAGCGGGAGCCTGTTGAGACGCCACTCCAGAAACCCGCCCTGCAGGCGGCGCACCTGTCGCCCGGCCGGTCTCAGCACTTCGATTGCCTGGTACGCGAAGATGCAGTATGGCCCGCGGCAATATGTGACGATGTCGCTCCCAGAGGGAATGTCGGCGATATGTTTTGCGATCTCGTCAACGGGCATGTTGATCGCGTGCGGAATATGGGCCGCCCGGTATTCCAGCGCGGGTCGGACGTCGATGGTCAATCCGGTGCCATCTTTGATACGCTTTAACAACTCCGCGCTGCTCGCCGGAGCGATCGGATCACGCGCGCGGTACAGATTCGCGATCGCGCGCTCGGCATCCGCAAGATGATCGTCCGCGAAGGTGCTCACCGTTCGCAGCAACACGACGACAGATTCGTCCGCAAGCTCATAGACGATATGCTTGCCCTGCCTGTGTGCGGAGAGCAGGCCCGCCTTCTTTAGCTGGAGCAGATGTTGGGACGCGTTGGCGACGGACAAGCTCGCCGCCTTCGCCGCGGAATCCACGCTTCGGCTGCCTTGCGCCAGAAGGTCGAGAAGTTCAATTCTCGCCGGATGCGCTAACGCCTTCGAGACTTCCGCCGCGAAGCCGAACATCACGCGCTTGGGGTGGGCGCGTTTCACCAGTGTTTTCCCATGCAAGCCGCTCCTTCATATCTTTTCAAACATTCAATTGAACGCTTGATCTATCGCAAGGCAAAGTCCACCCGATCGCTTAATCTTAGCATGAAACTTGGGGGATTTGCCTGCGATGACAACGGTGTACTCGCGTCGGCGCAATATTCGAAGCGGCCCAGCATTCCTTCCGATCTCGATTTTGGCGCTGATTTTGCTGCCTGATTTGGCCCTTTGCCAATCCAATGCTCAGTCTCCCGCACCGGCAGCGCAGACGTTTGCGCCACTGCCGGATCCCCCGAAGATCGACGAGAGGCGGGCCGAGCTCGGCAAAATTCTGTTCTTCGATTCGCGCTTGTCGGGCGACACGGCCAATGCGTGCTCGACGTGTCACGACCCAGGCAAGGGGTGGGCGGATGGCAAGCCACTGTCGGCGGGCTACACGAGCGTCGAATACTTTCGTAACGCTCCGTCGCTGTTCAATTCGTTCGCGCGCAAGCGCCTGACGTGGGACGCGCGGCTGGATGGTTCGGACCCCGGAACCCTGGTCCGCGACATGTTGACCGAAGCCCACACGATGAATGCGGACACGCGTATCGTGCAAGAGCGATTGAAACAGGTGCCGCAATACGCCGACGCGTTCAAGGCTGCCTTCGGCGCCGATCCCTACGGCGGAATGATCTATGGAGCGGTCGCCGAATTTCTCAAGACGATCCGAACAACGGGCGCTCCTTTCGACAAATTCCTTCGTGGTGATACGACAGCCCTGAGTGCGCAGCAAAAGGTCGGCATGGAACTGTTTTCGGGCAAGGCCGGCTGCGGGATGTGTCACAGTGGCGCGATGTTGTCCGACTCCAAGCCCTATGCGACGGGCGTGCCCGAACATCCGGAGCTGGCCAGCAATGCATCCCGCCAAATTACGATGCTCCGCCACTATTCAACTTTCGGCGTGCCCAACTTCATGAATCTGCGGAAAGATGTTGGCTACTACATCGTCACGAAAGATGAGGCGGACATCGGCAAGTTTCTGACACCCTCCCTCTGGGATGCCGGTCAAACCGCTCCCTACATGCACAACGGCGTTTTCGCGACGCTCGAAGAAGTGGTCGAATTCTATGATCGCGGAGGAGGTCAGTCGCAAAACAAGCCGGCGACGTTGAAGCCGCTCAATCTGACGGCGGAAGAAAAACAGGCCCTTGTGGCGTTCCTGCAGAGCCTGACCGGCGATCGGCCGGCTGCGACACCTCCGAATCTCCCCGACTACGGCATGCGCGCCGTCGGCACGAATTGAGGAGGTCCGACCATGACCTTTGCTCGAACCATGCTTGCGACCTCGGCGCTCACGGCAGTCGCGCTCACGGCCGCTTTTGCTCAGTCCCCGAAGTATCCACCGCTGGCTCCGCTGCCCCCGGTGTCGGTCCCGGCCGACAATCCGCAGACGGCCGACAAGATCGAACTTGGCAAGATGTTGTTCTTCGACAACCGCCTCTCTGGCAATGGTGCCATGGGGTGCGCCGCCTGCCATCGCCCCGAGCTTGGCTGGGGGACAGGAAGTACAATCTCGTTCGGTTATCCGGGCACGACCCACTGGCGCAACTCCCAGACCATCCTCAACAGCGCCTACTACAACAAGCTGTTCTGGGATGGCGCAGTAACCAGTCTGGAAACGCAGGCACCGGCGGCGGCAGGCGGCGCAGTCGCCGGCAACGGCGACGATGCCATGATGGAAATGCGTCTGGCCTTCGTTCCGGAATATCGGTCGGCGTTCAAGAAGGTTTTCGGAACCGAGTGGCCGATGCTCTACGACGCCTGGAGGGCGATTGCGGCGTTCCAGCGTACGATCGTTTCGGACGGAAAGAAGGTACCGTTTGACCGCTTCACCGCAGGCAACTCCAAGGCACTCAACGAATCGCAAAAGCGCGGTTTGGCCCTGTTCAACGGCAAAGCCAATTGCATTGCCTGCCACAATGGACCTCTGGCTTCCGATCAGAAATTCTATCGCACCGGTGTGCCGGCAGCGAAGGAATTTGCCGAGACCGCCGAACAGCAGATTACGTTCCGTTGGGAGGTCTACCAAAAGGGGGTGCCGGAAAAGGTCTATCGCTCTGCGAGCGACGATCACGGCCTCTATTACGTGACGAAGCGTCCGGAAGACATCGGGCGCTGGCGGACCCCCAGTTTGCGTGAGCTGAAATACACCGCGCCATTCATGCATAACGGGGCGTTCGAGACTCTTCAGGAGGTGGTCGAGTTCTACGACCGTGGTGGTGGCAAGAACGCGGAGGCTCTGAAGCCGCTCAACCTGACCGGGCCGGAGAAGAAGGATCTCGTGACCTTTCTTGAGTCGCTCAGCATGGACGAGGCTCTCATCGTTGCGGACCCTAAACTGCCGGAAACCAAGCCACTTTGGACGGGGAATTGATCATGCAGTCTCAGCACAATCTCCGGGACGAACGTGCGCCCTCATGCCTGTCACGTCGCAGCATGTTGATCCTCGGCGGATCGGCGGCGGCGGTGATTGCCACGCTGGGTTCAACCGAGGCGTGGCCCCAGGCGACCAAATTGGTTGGCTCCAAGTATCGCGAAAAACGAGTCGCCAGGTTGCAGGATGCGACCGTCGACACGCCGATCGAGTTTGACTACCCCGCGACGGATATCAAGAACGTCCTGGTCAAGCTTGGCGAAGTTGCCGGCGGTGGCATTGGCCCGGGCAAGGACATCGTGGCGTTTAGCGCCCTCTGCACGCATATGGGTGGTCCGATTGGCGCCGAGACTTATAAAGCCAAACACAAGGTGTTGGGGCCATGTCCGTTGCATCTGACCACCTTCGATCTGACACGCCATGGGATGGTCGTATCCGGACACGCCACTGAGGCGCTTCCGCAAGTCATGCTTGATATCCGCGGCAACGATATCTTCGCAGTGGGAATGATGGGCCTCGTGTATGGCTTCGGCGAGAACCCGAAAGGTTGAGGAGAGCACCGATGGCGGCCGATCTCACGCATGCTGTACCGCTCCCGCCCAAAAGTGCGGAAGTGATGACCACGGCTTGCGCCTATTGCACGGTAGCTTGCGGCTACAAGGTCTATCGCTGGCCGGTCGGCCGTAATGGGGGACAAAAGGCAAAGGACAATGCCTTTGGTGTCGATTTTCCGACCGGCGCCGCGATGCTTCCATGGGTGAGTACATCGCAACACCGCGTCGGCTTCCACAAGGGGAAGCCGCACAATTTCCTGGTGGTGCCGGACTTTGACGCAAAGGTCGTCAACCCCCAGGGGAATCATTCGATCCGCGGCGGCACGCTGGCCCAGCGCATCTTCAATCCGGACACACCGACACGGGAGCGGTTGCAGTTTCCCGCCGTCCGGGTGAATGGCAAGTTGGAGCGCGTCTCATGGGATTTCGCCACGGACGTGATGGCTGCGGTGTCCAAGCACGTGCTTGAAAAGCATGGCGTGGGCGCGTGGGGAATGAAGACGTACTCGTATGAGTATTTCGAAAACACCTACGCGATCGCCAAGCTGGTCGATGTGTCGGTGGGAACCGCGGTGTACGCACCTCACGACAAGCCCCAGTCTGCCGAAGATGCCGCCGGCCTGGATGATGCGGGGATCAATTCCTTTGCGGCCTCATACGACGATTGGAGCAAGTGTGACGTCGCGTTTCTGTCGGGTGTGGATCCTTACGAAACCAAGACGACGCTGTTCACATCATGGATGATGAATGGACCGAAGCTGATCTTTGTGACCCCACACAAGACCATGGGTGTCGCCTATGGTCTGGAGAACGGCGGGCTGTGGTTGCCGATCGAACCGGGCACCGACACTGTGCTGCACTTGGCTTTGGCGCGCATCATTATCGAAAACGGTTGGCAAGATCAGGCCTTCATCGACAAATGGGTCGCCACCAAGTGGGAGATTGAAGCGGGCTACGGCCGCGGAACCCGCAACACGCGCTGGCAGTGGCGGACCACGTTTGGCGGCACGATCCAGTCCGACTGGGAGGACTACAAGAAGTTTGTCCTCGCGGAGGACGCGGGGAAGCTGGAAAACGCTGCCAAGATTACCGGACTCGACCCGGCGCTGATCGTCAAGTGCGCCGAGATGATAGCCAAGCCAAAATCCGACGGCTCGAGGCCGAAGACCTCGTTCATGCTGGAGAAGGGCAACTACTGGTCAAACAACTACATGAACAGTGCCTCGCTTGGCGCGCTCGGACTGATTTGCGGGGCAGGCAACCGTCCAGGCCAGATGATTTCGCGCGGTGGCGGTCATCAGCGCGGCTGGATGAGTGCGGGCGGCGGCCGATGGTGGCTCAGCCCCGAGAAATATCCTGGGCGACGCAAGAAGGCGCTGAACGTAGATCGCTGGGTAATTGACGGCAACGTGCGCTTCTTCTGGGCGATCGGCCTCACCTGGTTCCCCGCGATGGTTGCAAGCCAGGAATTGTCCGCGCGTGTGCGGGAGCTGACATCCGACCACCAGATGCAGCCGAACCGGCTCGACAAGCAGCACGTCATCGACATGTTGATTGCGCGCACCGATGCCGGCGGCATGGTGCTTGTCGATTCCGACCTGTACCCTGTCGATCCGCTCAACACCTCCTACGCCGACATTGTGCTCCCGGCGGCGGGATGGGGAGAGGAAGCGTTCACCCGCTGCAACTCGGAGCGCCGGTTGCGCCTCTATTCAAAGTTCAACGATGCGCCAGGTGAGGCGAAGCCCGACTGGTGGGCGATCGCGCAATTTGCCAGGAAGATGGGCTTTGAGGGATACGACTGGAAGGATTCGAATGACATATTCGAGGAGTCCTCCCGATTCTCGCGCGGCAACGTGCTCTCCTATCATGCAGTCGTATCCGCGGCGAAGGAGCGCGGTATGCGCGCGCATGATTTTCTTGCGACGCTTGGTACCGAGGGCATCCAGACTCCAGTTCGTGTCAAGGGTGGAAAGATCGTCGGCACAAAGCGGTTGCACGATCCCTCCAACGACTGGGGAGAGGTCGAGGGAGTCACCAACGACGCGCGCTGGCTGTACGAATTCGACACGCATTCGGGCAAGGCGCTGCTGCTCAGGACCGCCTGGAAGTTTCCGGGGTGGAACGACTTTTACGAAGCGGTCAAACCTCGCAAAGAGAAGGGCGAAATCTGGGTTACGAATGGCCGCGTTAACGAGACGTGGCAGTCCGGGTTCGACGACATTCGCAAGCCCTATTTGGCCAAGAGGTGGCCCTATCCGCACATTGTCATTCATCCTACCGATGCCGGGCTGCACAGCATCGAATCCGGCGACTTTGTCGAGGTTACGAATGACACTGTCTATATCCAAACCGGAGCGCCCATCGGGGTCGAAGCTGCGGATCTGACGTTTACGAAGCTCAAGGAGAGCGGTCATATTCGTGTCGGCCGCGGGCGCATGAGTTTCGTTGCGATTGTGTCCGACGAAATCAAGGCCGGTGTCGCCAAAGCCCAGTTCAACATGGGGAAGGCGATGGCCAATTCACTGTGCCACGCGGTTCCAGATCCGATAACCGGAAACTATCGCTACAAGCTTGGCCGCGGTGTATTGCGCAAGGTCGGACCCTCGCCCTGGAAGCGCGACCTAACCGCAATGTCACTGAAGCCGCGCCCGATCATCTGATCCGGCGATGTGGAATGGAATGCGTGATTGCGCCTGTCAGCCGATCTGGCAGAACACTGAAATGACGCAAAGCGGCCCGGGAGGGCGACTTTGCCGGCGTGCTACACCAGCAGGTGCAGCAGGTCGTACTCCTTCGGCGACAGCTTCACCTCGCTGTCCTGCAGCCTGCAGCGGACCAAATCGTCGATCTGCTATCGCTTGCCGTGCGGCCGTGCGGGCGGCGGGGGAGGCGGCGGCGGCGCTTCGACCTGCTTGGCCGGCGGCGGCTCGCTGTGAACCTCGCACTTCGACGCCGCCAGCGACGCCTGCGCCTGCGGCATCAGGCCGGGCTCGGCGGCCAGCGCCTTCATCACGATCAGGCCGGTCTCGGTCGGGGAGTCGATGATCAGCCGGTCGGCGGAGGTGACGTCTTCTTCCTCTGGCAGGTCGGCATGCTGCGCTTGCGTCATCAGGTCGAGCTCGATCACCTTGCGGCCCGCGGAGCGGTCGTTGATCGCGTAGTAGGCGACTTCGCTGCGTGTGTAGAACGACACCGAAGTGTAGGCCTGGCTGACGGGCACCGCGAGCTTGATCGGGCCGCCCGACAGATCGTAGCGGCAGATCGCGACCGCAAAGGCCGGGTCCATGAACGGCATCGGCGCGTTGGTGGGCTCGGCGGCGGCAAGCTGCGTCACCGCGTTGAGCTTCGTCATCGGCGTCAGGCGCGAATAGGCATCCTGGGTTGCGATCCGCGGCAGCGCCAGCACGGCGACGAGATGCACGATGAGCCCGAGCAGCACGCCGGCGATGATGGTGAAGGCGAGCCGGATCATGGGCACCCCACCGTCGATATCTGCGGCATCGGCGCGTCGCGCTGGGTGCGCGTGGCAACCCCCACCGGCGTGTCGTAGAGGCGCATCATCAGCGCATAGCGCTCGATGCCGCCGGTCGGCAGCCAGTTGCCGGAGCGAGCACGCGAGGCCACGCGCACCTCGAAAGAGCCGTCGGCGCCGCGGATCACCTCCTGGCTGGTGAAGCCGTAGCGCTGCAGCGTATTGGCGACGAGCTGGCCCTTGGTGTTGTACAGCGTCAGAGTCCAGAACCGCGCCGCCGGCGTCACGCCGCTGACCACGACGTCGCAGCGGCCGTCGAGCGGCTTGTTGCCGTCGTCGGTGGTGGCGGTGAAGGCGACGCCGTCTCCGGTGCCGACCGGCAGCTCGCCGCTGCGCACGATGGTGGCGCGCGAGTAGGGATCGACGTCGGCGTTGCCGGTCTTCGGCCGGGCCGTCCACGCGCCGATCTTCAGGGTGCCGATTTCGGTGCCCTTGGTCGCGGTCATGTAGGTCGAGCCGAGGCCGATCGCCGAGGCGATGAGGAGCGCAAGCAGGGTGACGAAGACGAGACGCACGGTTGGATCAGTTCTTGCGCGCGGCGGGCGCGGCCTTGTCGTCCGGCGTCGCCGCCGCAAAGCTTTCGGGGAGCGTGACCGCGCTCGACTTCGCTCCCTTCGGCGGTTCGGTGGCGGACGTCTTCGCCGCGGTCTTGCTGGCGTCGTCGAGTTGCTTCTCGATCCGCACCAGGATGTCGGCGCCGCGCTTGGTCAGCACCGGCGGCGGGCCGGGCTTGGTGTCGATGACCTTCGGCGCAGCCGCGGCCATGGCGGCGGCGGTCTGCGGCGGCAGCTTCTGGCCCATGCCGATGCCCGGCACTTCCTTGACCTCGACGCCCTGGTGGGCGACCACCATGACCTCGCGCCAGGTCTGCGCCGGCAGCGAGCCGCCGGTCATGCGGTTGGTCGGCGAATAGTCGTCGTTGCCGTACCAGACCGCGCAGGTGAAGTTGCCGGTGAAGCCGACGAACCAGGCGTCGCGATAGGCGTTGGTGGTGCCGGTCTTGCCGGCGGTCGGAATGCCGTCGATGATGGCGCGCCGCGCGGTGCCTTCGCTGACGACATGGCTCATCATCTCCGACATGTCGGCGGCGACCGAAACGGGAATGGCCTGTATCTGTTTCTTGCCGTCGCGGTCGAAGCGCCACACCAGGTCGCCGGTGCTGCTGCGCACTTCCAGCACCGCATGCGGTATCGGCGCCTTGCCCTTGTTCGGGAAGGTCGCATAGGCCACCGCGTGCTCGAGCACGGTGACCTCGTCGGAGCCGATCGGCATCGACGGCGTGTCGGGCAGCGGCGCCTTGATGCCCATGCGGCGCGCCACTTCGGTGATCTTCTGGCGGCCGGCCTTGGCCGGATTGGACGCCTTGCCGCCGAGCGCGATCGATAGCTTCACCGGGATCACGTTGATCGACCGCGTGATCGCCGTCGTCAGCGTCACCGATCCCGAATAGGAGTGGCTGTAGTTCTGCGGGCACCAGTTGAAGATGCAGACCGGGCCGTCGACCACCTTCGTGTCCGGCCTGTAGCCGTTCATCAGCGCGGTGGCGTAGACGTAGGGCTTGAACGAGGAGCCGGGCTGGCGATAGGCGTCGGT
This sequence comes from Bradyrhizobium sp., assembly GCF_052389815.1. Lineage (GTDB taxonomy): Bacteria > Pseudomonadota > Alphaproteobacteria > Rhizobiales > Xanthobacteraceae > Bradyrhizobium. The sequence goes on from NZ_JBQTHN010000093.1 coordinate 13,446, forward strand.
GGCGCGGTTGAACTGGCTGGCGCCGTAGTCCCGTCCGCCGACCATGGCGCGCACGCCGCCGTCGAGATCGGCGACGGCGACCGCCGCCTGGGTCGCGTGGTAGTCGCGGCCGAACTGGCGCAGCTGGTTCTCCACGGTGGCTTCGGCGGAGCGCTGCACGTTCATGTCGATCGCGGTGCGCACCACGAAGACGCGCTCGCTGTAGGACTTCGGGAAAGTGTCGACGAGCTTGCGCATCTCTTCGAAGGCGTAGTCGAGGTAGTAGTTCGGCGAGTTCTCGTCGCGGCGGTCGACGGCAAACGCCGGATTGCGGCGGGCGCCGAACACCTGGCCCTCGGTCATGAAGCCGGCGTCGACGAGGTTGTCGAGCACGACGTTGGCGCGGGCACGGGCGGCGGGCAGGTTGATGTGGGGGGCGTATTTGGTCGGCGCCTTGAACAGGCCGGCCAGCATGGCGGATTCCTGGAGGTTCACGTCGCGCGCCGACTTGTTGAAGTAGAAGTGCGCCGCGCCGTCGACGCCGAAGGTGCCGCCGCCCATATAGGCGCGGTCGAGATAAAGCTTCAGTATCTCGTTCTTGGTCAGCCGCGTCTCGAGCCAGATCGCGAGGAAGGCTTCCTTGACCTTGCGTTCGATGGTGCGCTCGTTGTTGAGGAAGAGGTTCTTCGCCAGCTGCTGGGTGATCGACGAGCCGCCCTGGCGCACGCCGCCGGCCTGCGCGTTGGTGATGAGGGCGCGGGCGGTGCCGGGAATGTCGATACCGAAATGGTCGTAGAAGCGGCGGTCCTCGGTGGCGAGCGTCGCCTTGATCAGGACGTCCGGAAAATCCTCCAGCGGGATCGAGTCGTTGTGCTTGATGCCGCGGCTGCCGATCGGGTTGCCGTAGCGGTCGAGGAAGCTCACCGCGAGGTCGGACTTCTTCAGCCAGTCGTCGTCGGCGGTTTCGCGGAAGGCGGGGATGGCGAGCGCCAGCATCAGCACGAGGCCGCCAAGGCCGATGGTGGCGCCTTCCGAGGCCGGCTCGACGATCACCCAGCGCTTCCACCGGCCGACATAGAAGCGGTCCATGAACGTCGAGTAGCGCTCATAGAGCTCGCGCAGGCCCTTGGCGGAAGAGAACAGCGTGGAATCGATGCGCGCATCGATGTCCAGCATCATGTCCTTGATCTTCTGCTTCAACTTGGGAGGTAAGATCCTGCGCACCGGTTTACTTCATCGGTTCGAAAGCGCCGCGGCCAGCCGGCGGCTGCCACAAGACGTCTTGCGGGAATGTTGCGGCAAACCCAAGGCGCTCAATTGCGTGCCCGGGGACTCACCTGCATTTGTATCCGAGAGGGGGCCATAAACCAATGGTGTTGCAGCGATTTTGAACGACAGGCCTAATGTGCGCGTTATTCGTTCCGCCAGCGCCAAGGCCGCTTGCACCGCCGCGCCTCCAGCCCGTAGAAGGGCGGCAAACCGGCCCCATGCCAGGGAAATCAGAGACTTATGACCGCACCGCCCAAACGAATCTCGGGTCAGGAGGGATTCTTCTGGAAAACCAAGACGTTGGAGGAAATGTCTGACGCCGAATGGGAGAGCGTGTGCGACGGCTGCGCGCGCTGCTGCCTGGAAAAACTCGAGGACGAGGATACCGGCAAGATCTACTTCACCGACGTCTCCTGCCGCCTGCTCGAGACGAGCGCCTGTGCCTGCAAGGACTATGCGAACAGGTCCGACCAGGTTCCGGATTGCGTCCGGCTGACGGCCGCCAACGTGCGCACCCTCAACTGGCTGCCGCCGAGCTGCGGCTATCGGCTGGTGGCCGAGGGACGCGACCTCTATTGGTGGCACCCGCTGATCTCGGGCGATCCCGATACCGTGCATGAGGCCGGCGTCTCCGTGCGCGGGCGGGTAAACGGCAAGGAAGACGAGGTGTCCATCGACGATCTGCAGGATCACATCGTGCAGTGGCCGAAGATGCTGCCGAAGACGGCGAAGCTGAAGCGGCCGCCGCGGGCGTAAGCCCTCCCCGGCAAATCACGGTGCCCGCTCGCGGGATGCTCCCATGCGCCCAGCCGGGTGCCGCGGTGCGGGCCTTGCTCCTAGATTGCGCGACAATGATTCAACCGCGCGGCGTTCCGCGCAGCGAACGAATTGCGGCGAGATGAGCGATTTCGAACGGCAGAGCCGTCGAGCTGCCGACCAGGAAATTTTGTCCGACGAGGTCGCCGAAGAGATCTCGCATATCCCGACCGAGGTCCTCGACATCGCGGATGCGCCGCCGCTTGCCCCGCCGGCGCCGCTCGACAAGGGCGAGGTCCGCACCATCCTGATGAGCCTCTTGCTGACGATGTTCCTGGCCGCGCTGGAACAGACCATCGTCGCAACCGCGCTGCCGACGCTGGGCCGCCAGTTCGGCGACGTCTCCAATCTCTCCTGGGTGATCACGGCGTACCTCTTGGCCGCGACCGCGGTCGCGCCGGTGTTCGGCACGCTGAGCGACATCTACGGCCGCCGCGTCATGGTGATCATCTCGCTCAGCCTGTTCATGGCCGGCTCCGTGCTGTGCGCGCTGGCGCCGAACCTGCCGGTGCTGATCCTCGCCCGCGGCCTGCAGGGGCTGGGCGGCGGCGGCATCATGCCGGTCGTGCAGACCGTGATCTCCGACGTGGTCTCCCCGCGCGAGCGCGGCCAGTACCAGGCCTATTTCAGCGGCGTCTGGGTGGCCGGCGGCATATTGGGGCCGGTGCTGGGCGGCCTGTTCGCCGAGCACCTGCACTGGTCGATGATCTTCTGGATCAATTTGCCGCTCGGCGTCGCGGCGCTGGCGATGCTGCTGCCGAAGATGGCCAAGATCCCGGTCTATCACCGCCACCGCAAGGTCGACTGGCTCGGCGGCGTCTTGCTGATGGCCTCCGCCGTCGTTGTCATGCTGGTGCTGACCTGGGGCGGTAACCGCCATGCGTGGCTGTCGCCGACCATCCTGTCGATGGTGGGCTCGGCGATTGCGCTGGCGCTGTCGTTCGTCTGGTATGCGGGCAGGGCGGAGGAGCCGTTCCTGCCGCTGCCGCTGCTCGGCGGCACGGTCGCGCCCTATGCCATTGCCGCCGGCGGCTGCGCGCTCGGCGCCATCATGGGGCTCACCGTGCACCTGCCGCTGTATTACGAGGTGGTCTATCGCCTCAACCCCAGCGAGGCCGGCCTCGCGCTGATCCCGCTCGCGGCAATCTCGACCTGTGGCGCTGCGATCGCCGGCCGCACCATGGCGCGCGCCAGGCGCTACAAGCGCGTCGCCATCGTCGGCACGTCGCTCGCCGTGGTCAGCGGCTTTGCGCTTGCCTTCACCACGCTGCCGCTGTGGGGATTGCTCGCGGTGATGTCGGTATTCGCGCTCGGCCTCGGCACGACCTTCCCGGTCAGCGTGGTGTCGCTGCAGAACTCGGTGACGCGCGCCCAGATCGGCACGCTGACCGGCGCAATGAACTTCTTCCGCGCGCTGATGGCTTCGTTCACGGTCGCAGCCTTCACCGCCATCCTGTTGATGGCACTCGGCTCCGACATCCAGCTCGCGGGCGAGCACCGCGGTTCCGTCGGTTCGATCGCGGCGTCCGACATGATCACGGCGTTCCGCTGGGTGTTCGGCGCCGCGGCGCTGATGATGACCTGTGCGGCGGCCTGTTTGATCGTGATGGAAGAGCGGCCGCTCGCGGGGCCGGCCACGCCGCCGGCGGAGTTGGCTGAGTGAGCATGATCCCGAAAAGTGGGAACCGGTTTTCGGAAAAAGATCATGCTCCAGTAACAGCTCAGTTCGCCGCCGTCACCCGCGTGTCGATCTCCTCGCGCAGCAGCGAAAAGTCGATCGGCTTGGTCAGAAGCCCGCTGGCGCCGCCTTCCAGGGCCCTGCGCCTGGTATCGGCATCGCCATAGGCGGTGATCATGATGACCGGCACTTCGGGCCGCATCGCCCTGACCTTGGGCAGCATCTCCAGCCCGTTCATTCCGGGCATGTTGATGTCGGAAAGGATCAGGATCAGATCCTCCCGCGTATCGCCGACGCGGGCCAGGGCATCGGGTGCGGAGCTGGCGAAGTCCATCACGAAACGGTGCGTGCGCAGGTCGCGCCGGAATTGCTGGCGGAACAAGGTTTCCACGTCGGGTTCGTCATCCACCACCAGAACCAGAATGCTCACGGCTAACCTCTGGATTCTTCTTCGAAATTGCTTTTGCGCGGCAACACGATGCGGAATTCGGTGAAACGATCTTCCTGAGTATTCACGTCGATTGTGCCGCCATGTTGTTTCACGATGATGTCGTGGCTCATGGATAGTCCCAGCCCGGTCCCTTCGCCCGCCGGCTTGGTGGTGAAGAAGGGGTTAAACATCTTCTCCTTCACCTCAGTCGGGATGCCGGTGCCGTTGTCGCGGATACGGATTTCGACGGCATCTCCGAGGTTTCTGGTGCTTGCCCGCAGCGTCGGCTCGAAGCCGGCTTCGCCGCTTTCCCTGCCGCGCTTGGTGACGGCATGGAAACCGTTCGAGACCAGATTGAGGATCACGCGGGTGATTTCCTGCGGGAACAGGTCGAGCTGGCCCGCTTCGGGGTCGAAATCGCGCTCCAACGTGACGTTGAAGCCGGGCTTCTCGGCGCGGGCGCCGTGATAGGCGAGGTTGAGGCTTTCGTCGATCAGCGCATTGATGTCGGACAGCCGGTGCTCGCCGCCGCCCTCGCGCGAATGCAGCAGCATGTTCTTGACGATGGAATCGGCGCGCCTGCCGTGCTGCACGACCTTTTCAAGGTTGCCCTTCAGAAGCCCCGTCAATTCGTCCACTTCCGCGCGGATTGTCTCGCCGACCTCGACTTGCTTGAGTGCGTCGTTCAATTCCTCGGTTAACTCGGCTGACAGCGCAGCGAAATTGTTGACGAAGTTGAGCGGGTTCTTGATCTCGTGCGCGATGCCGGCGGTGAGCTGGCCGAGCGAAGCGAGCTTTTCGGTCTGCACCAGGCGGTCCTGCGCGGTGCGGAGGTCGTCGAGCGACTTTGACAGTTCGCGTGTGCGCTGTTGCACCTGCTCGAACAGGTGGACGTTGCCGATCGCGATCACCGCCTGGTCGGCGAAGGTCTGCAGAAGCGCGATCTGCTTCTCGCTGAACGGGTTCACCTCGTTGCGGCGGAGGATGAGGGCGCCGATGCTTTCGCCCTCGCGCAGCAGCGGGACAGCCACCATGGTGCGATGGCCCATGCGCACCGACAATTCGCGCCCATCCGGAAATTCGTCGCCTTCGGCCATCAAGTCCGTTACGTGGACCGGCTTCCGGTCGATGAAGGCGCGGCCCGATACCCATTGGCGGTTGATCGGCCATTTCTCGACATTCAGCGGGATCGGCCCATGATGGGCGCTGAAGCGAAGGTGATCGCCTTCCCTGAGGAGAGCGATGCTGTCGTACGCCCCGCACAATTCACAGGCGCTTTCCACGATGGCCTTCAGGACTGGCCCGACGTCGGTTGGCGATGAGGCGATCACGCGCAGAATGTTGGCGCTGCCGGTCTGGTAGGTGAGGGCCTCCTCGAGGTCGCGAGTCTTGGCCTGCACCTCGTCGAACAGCCGCACATTCTCGATGGCGATGACGGCCTGGTCGGCAAAGGTGGAGACCAGTTCAACCTGCTTGTGCGAGTAGGACTCGACGGACTTGCGTCCGAGGAACAGCACACCAATCGGTTCTCCGCCGCGCATCAGGGGAACGCCGAGCAGGGAACGGTATCCCGCCGCCTTCTGCATGTCCGGAAACTGGTAATCCGTGTCCGTTAGGACGTCCTCGATCTGGACAACGGTGCGGGCCAGCAACGTTCGCCCGATCAGGCTCTCCCGGCCTGGCTGAAGTCGGAGATTGTCAGTGACTTTGACCCAGTCGACGGAGAAGTTGTAGTTCGTGGCGTGGTAGAAGCCGCGCTCGTCGCGGAGCGCGATCGCCCCCATGTCGGCATTGCACAGACGAGCGGCCGATTCGGTCAGAGTGTCGAGCACGGTTTGCAGGTCGAACGCCGAGCGGCTGATAAGCTTGAGCACGTCGGCGGTCGCTATCTGCTGCTGCAGAGCCTCGCTCAGATCCTCGGTGCGCGCCTGCACCTCGTTGAACAGCCCGACATTCCTGATCGCGATCACGGCCTGGTCGGCGAACATCTGCAATAGGCGCATATGCTGCTCGCCGAACGGTCCTGGCGCGACGCGGGTGACCGTGATGATGCCGACGGCTTCGCCGTCATTCATCAGAGGCGCGAACAGCATGCTGCGGTAGCCGCGCGCGCGTGCGATGTCGCGCGCCGCCGGTTCGAGCTCGGTGTCGGGCAGTTCCGCCGGAGCGCCTTCGCGCGTCAGCTGGTAGGGCGGAAACTCGGCGAGCGGAACCGGGAAGGAGGACTGCAGGACCGCGTCGCCTTCTGCGTCCGTCGGAGTGAACGCTGCCAGGTGAATCTTGCCGTCGCCATAGCGGAACACAGCAGTTGAAAAGCCGCCGATCAGGCGGCTTGTGCTGTGCACGATCGCATCGAATACCGGCTGTACGTCGGAGGGCGACGAAGCGATGACCTTCAAAATCTCGGCGGTCGCGGTCTGTTGCTCCAGCGCCTCCTTCGTTTCCCTGAACAGCCGCGCGTTCTCGATCGCGATCACGGCCTGGTCGGCGAAGGTCCGCAGGAGCTGAACGTGGTGGTCTTCGAATGCGCCGGGCTCGGTCCGGGTGACACTGAGAATGCCGACCGCATTGCCCTGGTTCATCAGGGGTACGAACAGCACGCTGCGAAAGCCGCGCAGCCGCCCGAGGTCGCGGTTCACCGCCGGTACATCTTCCGCCTCGGTGTCGGAGAACTGGATGGTCGCACCCTCGCGCACCATCGCGAAGATCGGAAATTCGGCGACGGGTTGCGGGAACGATGCCTGAAGGCCCTCGTCGGATTGCGGACTGGTCGGTGTGAACGCGACCAGATGAAGCTGATCGCCGCGGATGTGCAGCACCGTTGCGGTAAAACCGCCAAGCAGACGCTTGGCGCTCGACGCGATCGCCTCGAACACCGGTTGCACGTCCGATGGCGAGGCGGCGATCCCCTTGAGGACCTCGGTCGTCGCGCTCTGTCGCTCCCGGGACTGGCTTAGATCCCGCCGCAGATTCGCGTTCTCGATCTCGAGTTCGACCTGGCGCGCCTTCGCGTCGTCGCGCTCGGCACGGGCTGATTCGAGGCGCGACTCCATCTCGGTGATGGCTGTTTCCAGCTCGTCGATAGCAACCGACATGTCTTCGGGAAGCATCGCCATTCAAATCAATCCGTGCGTGGCGCGCGGGCAGGGCCGATTGGGCCTCGTTCCCGCGGTTCCAACCGGATTATTTCATCCCGGACGCGTTAGGGCGAGTCCCGATGGAGAGCCTGAGGCGGGCCTTTATGCTTGCCCGCCTCACATCACCTTGACCGCGTCAGGAAGCGCGCGATCGCGCCGCCGAGCCTGGCGCTTTCCAGCGGCGCGGCGAGCGAAGCCTTCGCGGCTTCGACGAGATGTTCAGGCGCGCGGCCCTTGCTACCCGCTATCTCGCAGCAGGCCAGCGCATAGCCCACGGAGAACTCCGGATGCGGCTGCACCGAAAGCGTGGTGTCGCCGGGATAGAGCAGCCCGGCATGTTCGGTGAAATCCGAGGACAGGATGGTTCTGGCGCCCGATGGCGGCGCGATCACCTGGTCCTGATGCGAGGCGGCAAGCGCGATGCGCTCGCCTTCGACGATCCCGTTTCCGGGCATCACGTCGTAGACATGCCGCCCGATACCCCAGCCATTCACCGACTTGCGCACGGTGCCGCCCAGCGCCTGCGCGATCAACTGGTGGCCGAAGCAGACGCCGACCATCGGCACGTTTCGGCCGTGGGCCGCGCGCGCGAAGTTTTCCAGCGGCGCGATCCAGTCGAAGTCATCATAGACGCCGGCCGAGGAGCCGGTGATCAGGATCGCCTCGAGCTTGCCGAGATCGGGCAACGGATCGCCAGCAGGGATGCTGACGGTGTCGAAAGTGACCGTCGGGTCTGCCGCGCCGATCATCCTCTCGAACATCTGCGGATAGGTTCCGTGACGTTCGCGATTCTTCGCGCCGACGAGGCCCGTTTCGATGATGGTGACGTGTGGCATCGGCAGGCTGTCCGGCTTTCGGCCTAGGTCCCCGGCCGCGAGACCTCAGTCTCCCTGCTGGTGATGAACTCCAAGAGCACGGGCACGCCTTCTTTTGTCTTCTGGATGCCGCGCTTGATGGCGGGGATGATGTCTTCGGGCTTGGTGACACGCTCGCCATAGCCGCCGAAGGCGCGCGCCATCGCGGCGTAGTCGCCGGATATGTCGGTCGAGCGGTATTTTTCGGTCGAGATCGGCATCACCTTCAATTCGATCGCCATGGAGAAATTGTTCAAGAGGATCGACATGATCGGAATCCGCTCGCGCACCGCGGTCTCGAAATCCATGCCGGTGAAGCCAATCGCGGCATCGCCCCAGACATTGATGCAGAGCTTGTCGGGCCTGGCGAGCTTGGCGCCCATGGCGAGCCCGAGGCCGTAGCCGAGCTGCGTGGTCTTGCCCCAGCCGATATAGGAAAGCGGCTCGACCGCCTTCCAGAACGGCGACAGCTGGTCGCGCGGGCTGCCGGCATCGTGGGTGATGATCGTATTGTTGATGTCGACGGTGTGCTGCAGGTCCCAGAGCACGCGGTAGGGATTGAGCGGCGCGTCGTTCGAGGTCAGCTTCGGCATCCACTTGGCGAGCCATTCCTTGTGGGATGCCGCGATCTCGGCGGCGACGGCGCCATGGTCGCGGTCCGTCTTGACGGTCTTGCCGACCTCTTCCAGCAGCGCGTCGAGCACGAGGCCGGCATCGCCGACCAGGCCGATCTTCGCCTCGACGTCCTTGTTGAGGTGATTGGGATCGAGCGTGGCGTGGATGATGGTCTTGCCCCTGGGCATGGCGATGCCGAAGGATGTTTCCGTGAAGGAGCAGCCGACGCCGAAGATAACGTCGGCATCGGCAAGGAACTTCGGCACCGCGCGCGGCACGGCGAGGCCGCCCGAGCCGAGCGAGAGCGGGTGCGTCTCCGGGAAGGAGGACTTGCCGCCGAGGCTGGTGGTGACGGGGAGTGCCAGCCGCTCGGCGAGCCGCTTCAGCTGCGGCCAGGCCTTTGCGTAGTGCACGCCCTGGCCGGCATAGATCACCGGCCGCTTTGCCGCGATCAGCGTCGCGGCCGCTTCCTTCACATGCAGGGGATCGGCGCCGTAGCGGGTGCGCAGCACCGGTGTGTAGTCGAGCGGCTCCGGCACCTCCTCGTTCCACATGTCGGCGGGGATTTCGACGATGACGGGCCCGCCGCGGCCGTTCTTCAATTTCGTGAAGGCGCGGCGGAAGATGTTGCAGACCTCGCCGGCGAGGATGATCGGCTCGGAGGATTTCGAGAACGCCTTCATCGCCTGGCTGGAGTTGAAGTTGGGGTCGATGTGGGAGAGCCGGCGCGCATAGCCCATCGGCAGCACCAGCACGGGCACCGACTCGCCGTAGCATTGCGCCACGCCGCCCATGGCGTTCTCCGAGCCGGGTCCGTGCTGCATGCAGAATGCGCCGATGCTGCCGCCGGAGGTGACGCGGGAGATCGCATCGGCCATGTGCACGCCGATGCGCTCCTGGCGCACCATGATCGGCCGGATGTTCACGTTGGCGGCAAATTCGATGAGGTGATTGACCGGATAGCCGCAGAGGATTTCGATGCCCTCGCGCCTCATGATCTCGGCTATGGCTGCACCCAGCTTCATGGCAATTCTCCCCAAGCGGCCGATGTGATCCCGGCCTGTCGGGGGACAGTAGGAACAGGAATCGGCCGCCCGGTAAAGCGCGCCGGCGCGCCCGGCCGCGAAACTCTGATATGCATGTGCACGCATTGCGCGCGTGGTCAGCCTTCGCGGAAGGGCAGTCTACCCGGCATTCTCCAGCGCGCGGCGGAGGCGGCGGATGATGACGCCGCGGGCGCGATCGTCGGCGGCGGCCCGGACCTCGTCGTTGATGTCGAGAATGAGGCGCGACATGTCGTTGTGCCAGTCGAGATGCGTGACCGCTTCCGGCGCAAGACGGCGGCGGCACTCGCCGTCCAGCAGCCGCGGCTCCGGCGCTGCGAGTTCATAGGCATCGTCCAGCAGCGGCTGGTAGATCCTGGCGGCAGGGATGACGCGCTCGGCGACCCGTTCGGCAAGAGCCGCAATGGCCGCTTCCTCGCCATGCACGAGGAACAGGCCGCGCGCGATCGGACGGCGCGCCGCGATCCAGCGGGCGACTTCCGCGCCGTCGGCATGGCCGGAATATTCGTCCAGCATGCGGATGCGGGCGCCGACCCTGATCTCCTCGCCCTGGATACGTACGGCTTTCGCGCCGTCCTGCAGGAAGCGGCCCAGCGTGCCGTGCGCCTGATAACCCACCAGGAGGACGGTCGTACGGTTGTTCCACAGCCAGCGCTTGAGGTGATGCCGGATGCGGCCGGCGTCGCACATGCCGCTGGCGGCGACCACGATATGAAAGCCTGTCAGCTTGGCGATCGCCTTGCTCTCGTTGACGGTCTCGGTGAAGCGCAGATGCGGCGAGGCGAAAATCCTGTTGATATCGACCTCGCTGTCGAGGCTGGACGCATGCTTGCGGAACACCTCGGTGGCCTGGATCGCCAGCGGCGAATCCAGGAAGACGGGCGCCGCCGGCACTTCGCCGCGTTCCATGAGGCCGACGAGATCGACGAGCAATTCCTGGGTGCGCTCGACCGCGAAGGCCGGAATGAGCAACGCGCCCCTGGCGCTCGCGGCATCGCGGACTTCCGCCGCCAGGCGCGCGCGGCGTTGCTCGGGTGTGGTGGCGGGGCGGATGCGGTCGCCGTAGGTCGACTCCGAAATCACATAGTCGAAGGCGGCAGGTGCCTTGGGATCGGGTTGCAGCAGCTTTGCTTCCGGGCCGATATCGCCCGATGCCAGCAGGCGGAGCGGGGCGCCGCCGCGGGAGCCGCCGGCTATCTCGATCTCGATGGAGGCCGAGCCGAGCAGATGGCCCGCGTTCCAGTAGCGGGCGCGAACATCAGGCATCACGTCGACCCAGCTTTCGTAGTCGACCGGCCTGAACGATTGCAGCGAGGCGACGGCGTCGGCCTGGGTGTAGATCGGCGTCACATCGCTGCGCCCGCGCGCGGCATTGCGGCGGTTGAGGGCGAAGACTTCGGATTCCTGGATGTTGCCGGCGTCAGGCAACATCACGGAACAGAGATCGATGGTTCCCCGCGTCGCGAAGATGCATCCGTCGAAGCCGTCGCGGACCAGTCTTGGCAACATGCCGCTGTGGTCGATATGGGCATGGGTCAGCAACACCGCATCGATGTCGGCGGGACGAAACGGGAAGGCGCCATAATTCAGCTCCTTCAGCGTCTTCTGGCCCTGGAATAATCCGCAATCGATCAGGAAGCGGCCCGATGCGGTCTCGACGAGATAGCATGAGCCGGTCACGGTGCGCGCGGCGCCGCAAAATCGAAGGGTGACGCTCATGCGGATCTCCTTTCGCCTAACTCGCCGCGCAGCGCGCCTGCGAGCACCGCATCGAGCGGGATGGCGTTGGTTGGATGCGGAACGCTCGACGTGGAGCGGATCGAACGGATTCCGGCGCGGGCGAATTCTTCGGCCATGTCTGGCGGAAACAGCGCGTGGGTGATGACGGCATCGATGGCGGTTGCGCCCGCCGCGCGCAAGGCCCTTGCGCCAGCCGCCAGCGTGCCGCCGGAGGAGACGATGTCGTCGATCAGCAACACCGGCCGTCCCGCGACCGCGCTCTGTCCGGCGAAGTCGATTTCGACCGACCGGTCGCTGCGGCGTGTCTTGCGCCCGACCGCATGGTCGAGCCCGAGCCGTGCGGCCAGATCGCCAACCCATTGCCGCGATTCCGCGTCGGGACCGGCCAGCACCGTCGTGCGATCGATACCGGCCAGGGCGTCGGCGATGGCCGGCATGGCCGACAAATTGTCCGCTTCGATGCCGGGGAATACGGCCGCGATGTCGGCGGTGCGATGCAGATGCGCGTCCACCGTGATCACGCGGTCGACGTTTGCCGCAAGCATCCGGCCGACCGCGCGCTGGCTGATTGCTTCGCCGGGATGGAAGGCCGCGTCCTGGCGCATGTAGCAGAGATACGGCGCGACCAGCACCAGCCGTCGCGCTCCCTCGCGCCGCAGCGCCTCTGCGGCAAACAGGATCGCAATCAGCTTGTCGTTCGGCTGGTCGAGGGAGGCGTAGATGATGCAGGTCGGCGCTGCGGAGCCGGCCGTGACGCGAATTTCGCCGTCGGGAAATCGGTGAAGCCCGATCTCGTGCAGCGGCAAGCCGAGCCCGGCGGCCAGCGGCTTTGCCCCGGCGATGCCGGACGGCAGGCAGTGCAAGGCCGCGGCGTTCACGGCGCGGCCTTGGCGCGCCGCGCCGGGACGATGGCATAGCCGCTTTCGGCGTTCGCGCCGGCTTCGGCAAGCGAGTACTCCGAGCGGTCGAAGGTGTGCACACGGTACAGCGGCTCGCCTTGCTCGACATGGTCGCCGATCTTCTTGAACAGCCTGATCCCGGCGCCCTTGTCGAGCGGCGCGCCCGCGGTGCGCGCCAGCCGGTTGAGCCGCAGGCAGTCGATGGCGGAGACGATGCCGTCGCTTGCCGCTTTCACGTCGAAGGTAAGATCGCCGAGGTCGCTGTTGCAGTCCGACGGTCCCTGCGCGTCCATGATCCGGTGCATCTGCCTGAGCGCCGCGCCGCTCTCGAGCAGGTCGCGCGCCCGCGCGTAGCCGGCGCCGCCGCGGAGTGCGGGATCGTATTCAAGGAGATGGGCGGCCAGCCGCAGCGACTTTTCGCGCAGATCGACCGGCGCGAGCGGATCGTTGGACAGCACGGCCATCACGTCCTCGGCCTCCAGCACCGGGCCGATGCCATTGCCGATCGGCTGGCGGCCATCGGTCGTGATCACCTCGACGGAAAGGCCAAAGCGGTCGCCGACGAACTCGAACAGCTTGCGAAGCCGCATCGCCTCATTGTCGTTGGCGAGCTTGGCGGTCGGGCCGACCGGCAGGTCGATCAGCAAATGGGTGGAGCCGGCCGCGAGCTTCTTGGAGATGATCGAGGCGACCATCTGCTCGCGCGTATCGAGGCAAAGCGGCCGCTCCACCGAGATCAGGATGTCGTCCGCGGGCGACAGGTTCACGTGGCCGCCCCAGATCAGGCAGCCGTTGCAGGCCGCCACGATCGACTTCATCTCGTCGACGCCGACGTTGACGCGCGCCAGCACTTCCATCGTGTCGGCCGTGCCGGCGGGCGAGGTGATCGCGCGCGAGGAGGTCTTGGGAATGGTCAGCCCGTGCGCCGCCACGATCGGCACCACGATCATCGAGGTCCGGTTTCCCGGGATGCCGCCGATGCAGTGCTTGTCGACCACCATCAAACCAGGCCATTTCAGCTGGGTGCCGGCCTGCGCCATCGCGCGTGTCAGCGCGATCAGTTCGCCGCTGGTCATGAAGCTTGCCGACCCCACCAGGAAGGCGGCGATCTCCATGTCCGAGTAGCGGTAGCTGGTGATGTCGGCGATGATGGCGTCGATCTCGTCGTCGCGCAGGGCCTGGCCGTGGATCTTGGCGCGCACCGCGCCGAGGCTTTCGGGCGGGGGGGCGGGCGTGACCGTCACCAGACTGCCTTCGGGCTCGGCAAAGCGGCGGAAAGCCGGCTCGGCGAGAGCGATCTCGTCGGGTCCGACCAGCCCGTCGTCGGTGATGAGCAGCGTCGCAAGCAGCACTTTGGCGCCACGGCGGATTTCGACCCGGCTGAAGCCCCGGTAGATTTCGGCGCGCAGGGCTTCGGACCGCCGCGAAATGACGATGACGTTTTCGCGGCCGGTATCGAGCTGGACGCGACGGACCTTGAGTTGCGCGGGGGATGCCGCCTCGGGTGCCATTTGACGAAGAGTCTATTGGCCGCCTGCCAGGTCCTCTTGATTCAGATCATGCCCCGTCGATTCCGAAGAGGCCGGCGCGACAGGGCGCGGCGGTCAGTCGGCCTCGCTGCGCGGCGATCGCATGGCGGCAACGAGGCTGCGCAGATAATCCCTGAGTGGATGAACCGATGCCGGCTGCCGCTCTGCGGCGCGCCGTTCGTCCTCCCCGTCCACGACGAGGTCGATGTAGTTTCTGTTCGACAAACGCTTCTGCGCAACCATGATCCGGTCCCGGAGCCGATGGCCGACTATGCATCGCGCGCGGCGGAGAGGGGTAAATTTTCCCGCCCGTAAGAATACTGCGGGCATTTTCCGGGTCTTCGCCTTAACCGTTCGTTGACCGTCTTCCTCAACCGGCCGACAACCAGTCAAATTTACATTTGCAGCCGCATTGGCGCGGGGAGAACCTCGTGGGGCGTCAACAGGAGTTTTTCAGATGCGACGCTTGCTTTCCAGGTTTTTGCGGGATGAGCGCGGCGCGACCGCGATCGAATACTGCCTGATCGCCGCGGGCATCAGCATTGTCATCGTCGTCGCCGTCAATGGCATCGGCACCGGGCTCAACGACAAGTTCGCGTCGGTGAACACTTCGATCAAATAGGACCGATGCAAGAGCTCGGAAGTCTCGGTGCTCGCCTCGCGGGGTTCGTCGCGCGCCATCCGCAGGAGACATCCTTCGCGGTGCTGGTCCTCGCCATTATCGCGAGCCTGCCGTTCGGCAAGTACCGCGGCACCGGCGGTGAGTTCGATTTCGGCCTGTCTTGCGGCGACGGTGACGGCGGCGGCGATGGGGGCGGCGACTGAACCGCCTCGCTGCCGCGCGTGATTAGCCGGCCTTTCTCGCCTTGCCCTGGGCGCGCGCCGGCTTCTCGGCCTTCTTCGGCGCTTCCTTGGCGGCGCGCTTGCCGCTGCCGCTTCCCGATATCGGCAGCAGCATTTCGCGCTGGCCTTCGACGCGCTTCTGCTTGCCCTTGGCCTTTGCCGCCGGCGGCGCCTTTGCGGCTGGCGGTGCCTTTACGGCTGGCGGTGCCTTGGCGGCGGGAGCGGCCTTGCGCTCGCCGGCACCGGTGAGGCTCTTCTTCAGCGCGTCCATCAGGTTGATGACGTTGCCGCCGGTCTTCGGCGCGGGCTTGGCGCCGGTGAGCTGGCCGTTGCGCTTGCGGTCGATCAGGTCGACGAGGGCGGACTCGTAGCGGTCCTCGAACTTCTCCGGCTCGAACGGGGCCGACTTCTGCTCGACGATATGCTGTGCAAGATCAAGCATATCCTTGGTGATCTTCACGTTCTGGATGTCGTCGAAATATTCCTTTTCGTCGCGCACCTCGTAAGGATAGCGCAGCAGCGTGCCCATCAGTCCGCTGTCGAGCGGCTCCAGCGCGATGATGTGCTCGCGGTTGGTCAGCACGACGCGGCCGATCGCGACCTTGTCCATGTTGCGGATGGTCTCGCGGATCACGGCGAAGGCGTCGTGGCCGACCTTGCCGTCGGGCACGAGATAATAGGGGCGGATCACATAGCGGCTGTCGATGTCGCTGCGCGGCACGAACTCGTCGATCTCGATGGTGCGGGTCGACTCCAGCGCGATCTCGTCGAGTTCGTCCTTGCTGACCTCGATATAAGTATCGGTGTCGACCTTGTAGCCCTTGATGATGTCCTCGTTGGACACTTCCTCGCCGGTATCGGCGTCGACCTTGGCGTATTTGATGCGGTGGCCGGTCTTGCGATTGATCTGGTTGAAGGAGACCTTCTCGGTATCCGACGTCGCCGGATAGAGCGCGACCGGGCAGGTCACCAGTGAAAGGCGCAAGAAGCCCTTCCAGTTGGCGCGGGGGGCCATGAAATTCACTCCGAAAACGCAACAGACGACCGTTAAGGATACCACGCCGGCCCCGGTTTTTGAACGCGCGCAGGGGCGGAATCTCCCAACGGCGTTAACCGATCCGGCACCATCGGGTTCATCCCGGGAGGCGCCTTGCGCGCGGCGGCCCGCCGCGGCCCCGCCGGAACAAGATTCCCGAGCCGGCGTTGCCCCGGGATAGCCGTGCCGAGGTTTCGGCCGTCGAGACGGCGCTTCCTGCAAAGAGGCTGCGATGGCAACACGACAACATGGCCGGATCGTCGAAACCCCGACGGAAGCGCGCCAGGGCGAGCCGGGCCCGTCGGTGCTTGCGCTACTGACGGTGTCGACCGGGCTTGCGATCCTGATCCTGGGCATCGTCTGGTTCGTCTTCTTCCGGACCTGACGGCCGCAGGGCCGAACTCTCAGTGCTGAACTTGGGTCTGCCACGCCGGCGTGCTAGGCATCGGCTGGCCGCGGCCGGATGAACAAAAAGTAATCTTGCGGCGGGTTCCCGTTCATGGCCGGTTCACGCCCGTGAGCCTCATCATGACGGCATTGTAAGGCTCACCATCGGAGGCCAGCTTGCGCTTGCTCGTCGTTGAGGACGACCCGGATCTCAATCGCCAGCTCACCACGGCGCTGACCGACGCCGGCTATGTCGTTGATCGCGCCTTCGACGGCGAGGAGGGGCACTATCTCGGCGACAGCGAGCCCTATGACGCCGTCGTGCTCGACATCGGCCTGCCGAAGATGGACGGCATCTCCGTGCTGGAGGCCTGGCGGCGCAACAAGCGCGTGATGCCGGTCCTCATCCTCACCGCGCGCGACCGCTGGAGCGACAAGGTGCAAGGCTTCGACGCCGGTGCCGACGACTATGTCGCAAAGCCCTTTCATCTCGAGGAAATCCTCGCGCGCATCCGCGCGCTGCTGCGCCGCTCCACCGGCCATGCCCAGGTCGAGCTCACTTGCGGACCGGTGACGCTGAACACGCGCACCAAGCGCGTCAGCGTCAACGGCAATCCGATCAAGCTGACCTCGCACGAATACAACCTGCTCGAATACCTCATGCACCATGTCGGCCGTGTGGTGTCGCGCACCGAGCTGGTCGAGCATCTCTACGACCAGGACTTCGACCGCGATTCCAACACCATCGAGGTGTTCGTCGGCCGCATCCGCAAGAAACTCGAGGTCGACATCATCCAGACGGTGCGAGGGCTCGGCTATCTGCTGACGCCGCCGACCGGCGCGTGAGGGTGCCGTCGCGGGGCTTCCTTTTTGCCCCAAGCATGGTCTTATCCGGAAAACCGGTGCCACCTTTTCGGATCGTGCCCTGATGCGCGGCAGCTCGCTTGCCACCCGCCTGTTCCTGTCGGCGACCGCGTGGGTGGTGGTGATCCTGCTGCTCACCGGCGTGGTGCTGTCGTCGGTCTATCGCAACGCGACCGAGCGCGCCTTCGACCGCCGCCTAAACCTTTATCTGCGCACGCTGATCGCCGAGGTGGCGACGCCGGACGAGCCGCCGGAGCGCCAGTTCCAGTCGCTCGGCGAGCCCCTGTTCGAGCTGCCGCTGTCCGGCTGGTACTGGCAGATCACCCGCACCGATTCGGAGAAGGCCGACACGCGCGCCTCGCGCTCGCTCTGGGACAAGAAGCTGCCCAGGCTGGAAGACAGCGGCGCCGAGCTCACGCTCGCCGGCGTCCGGCTCGGCTATGTCGACGGGCCCGAGGGCCAGGCGCTGCGCATGGTCGAGCGGCCGGTCGATCTCGGCGCCGACGGCAAGTTCCTGGTCACGGTCGCGGGCGATGCCAGCGAAATCTTCGACGAGACGCGCAGCTTCGACTACTACCTCGGCGGCACCTTCGCCTCGCTCGGCATCGTGCTGCTGCTGACCACCATCTTCCAGGTCCGCTTCGGCCTTGCGCCGCTGAAGCGCATTTCCGAAGCGATCGCCGACATCCGCTCCGGCCGCGCCGAGCGGCTGGAGGGCAACTTTCCGGTCGAGATCGCCCCGCTGGCACGCGAGACCAACGCGCTGATCGATGCCAACCGCGAGATCGTCGAGCGCGCGCGCACCCATGTCGGCAATCTCGCGCATGCGATCAAGACGCCGCTGTCCGTAATCGTCAACGAGGCGGCCGCCCACCGCGCCGATCCCTTTGCCGACAAGGTGCTGGAACAGGCCGACGCGATGCGCGGCCAGCTCGCCCATCACCTCGAGCGTGCCCGCATTGCCGCGCGCGTCACCATCGTCGGCACGGTCACGGAGGTGGCTCCGGCCATCGAGGCGCTGCGGCGGACCATGGAGAAGATTCATCGCGACCGCAGCATCGCGATCGAGGTCAAGGCGGACTCTCGCGCCAGGTTCCGCGGCGAGCGGCAGGACCTCGAGGAGATGGCCGGCAATCTCGTCGACAACGCCTGCAAATGGGCGGCCTCGCAGGTGCTGGTCGAGGTGCTGGTCGAGCGGGAGGCCGAGCCCGGTGCAGGCGCCCGGCTTCGCATTATCGTCGACGACGACGGGCGAGGGTTGTCGGAGGCCGAACGCGCCCAGGTCTCGCGCCGCGGCCAGCGGCTCGACGAATCGAAGCCGGGCTCGGGCCTCGGCCTGTCGATCGTGGTCGATCTTGCCGCCCTCTATGGCGGCAGCCTGACGCTCGGCAGCGCACCGAGCGGCGGCCTGCGCGCCGAATTGCTGCTGCCGGGCGCATAAGCGGCCGCATCGGCAGGTATTTTTGCGGAGCGGCGTGCCTGCGCGCGCGGCATTCCTAAACACCTTCTTAACGCGCAAGCTAATATGATGCCCGGCGGACGCTTTTGCCGTCTGCTACACGAATCCGCAACCTGCCCCATGAATCAGGCATCGACCGACCGTCTGAGGGAGTATCTCGCACAACTGCCGCCGCAATCGCAGGCGCTGCTGATGCGTGAGTTCGAGCGCGCGCTGGAGCGGGGCGAGGAAACGACGGTTGCGACCTTCGTGCTCGAGCAACTGCGTGCCGTCGTGCGCGGCGCGGACGAGGACGAGGAGGTGCGCCCGCGCACCGACGACCCGGCAAGGCTGCTGTTCCGTCCGCTGGAGCCGTTCCTTGTGGACGGCAATTTTCCGATCCGCCCCGGCCAGATCCGCCGTGCCTCGCTGGCTACGGTCTGGCAATGGCTCGGGCGCGACGGCGCGCCCGAGGCGGTGCGCGAATTCGAGGCGGCGCTGTCGGCGGCGCGCGAGGCCGGTGCGAAGGCCGGCATCGAGCCGGCGGTGCGCAAACTACAGCTCGCCGCCGCGCAGGCCGTCGTCAAGATCGCGACATCGGGCTCGCCGGACGAACGGCACCGCGCACTTTCGCGCATCGGCGCGCCCAACGTCGTCGAAGACTTGCTGGCGATCGGATCGGTGCTGCAGGCGAGGGAAGCGCTGGAAACCCTCAACAGCAAGATGCCGGGCCATATGCGCGTGTTCGGGGATTCGCAGATCGTCTCGACCGTCGCCTCCCTCAACGTGCCGTGGCTGCAGACGCCGCAGCTCCTGCCCTTTGCCTTGTCGCTCGTGATGCAGCGGCTGAGCGCGCCCTGGCAGATCATCCGCCTCGCGGTGAAGATGGCGGCATCCGACGACGAGATCCGCGTCTCCGCCACGCCCTATGGCGTTGCCGTCACCATCGCGCTCCACGATCTCTATTTCGTCGCGGCATGCCTGCGCACCGATATCAGGCGCGGCCATTTCGACGGCATCGCCGAGCAGCTGAAGACGCTGCATGACGGCGTACGCGGCCTGCGCACCGAGCTCGACCTGCGCAACGATTCCGCATGGGGCAAGCAACTCGCCTCGATCCGCGCTGATATCTCCAATTCGCTGCAATCGGAAATCGAAAGCGTTCCCGGCCGCGTCCGCCGCATCCTGCGCCAGCGCGCCGACAAGGACATTGTCGCCGCTCCGAAGGTCGATCCGTCGGAGGTGGAGGAGACCGCCGGCCTGATCGACTTCGTCGCCGTGTGCCGCACCTACGCCAGCGAGCTCGCCATCAACGAGGTCACGCTGCGCACCTATTCCGACCTGCAGCATTATGTCGAGCAGTCCACCGAGGCGCTGGTGCAGTCGCTGCGCAACGAGAAGGGCCGAACCTATCGGCAACAGCAGGTGAAGGCGGCGATCCGGTTCTGCGAGGTTCTGTTCGGCACCGACTATGCGGCGCTGATGAGCCGGGCGGCGGAGAACGCCGTGACCGGCGAGCGCAAGCCGGCGCGAACGGGCCAGTAGAGTCGCAAGCCGATACTTCGGGGCGAAGCCCCGCACCGCCGATGGTGCGGCCGGACGCAGGGGTGACCACGGCATCCCGCGCGAACATCGCCGTCAGGCTTTTCGTCGATCGACTTTCAGAAATTCGGCGAAGGCCTTGATGGTCGCTTCGGAAACATGGTGCTCGATGCCCTCGGCGTCAGCCTCCGCAGCTTCCTGGGGAACGCCAAGTGCCAACAGGACATCGACCACCAGGCGGTGACGCGCGCGAACGCGCTTGGCGAGAGCCTCGCCTTTTTCGGTCAGGAATACGCCGCGATAGGGGCGGGCCGTTACCAGATCTTCGCGCTTCAACCGTGCGATGGTGTCGATCGCCGTCGGGTGCGACACGCCCAGCCGGCGCGCGATGTCGGTCGGTCGCGCCTCGCCGGTCGTTCCAAGCAGGTCGGAGATCAGCTCGACATAGTCTTCCAGGACGGCGGTCGACCGGGCCGATCGCGCCTTGCCGAAGCGGCGCGCCTGCGTCTGTTCTGCAGGCAGCGGCTGCATCTGCCTGGCCCGATCTGTCGAGGGCTTGCGCAAACTCGGTACCTTCCCGGCGAATCCATCGAGACGAGGCCAGACCATGGCGCGAGGCCGGTCACATTGCAAGTTGCTGTTGTCGTCGATCTGCAACATGCAGGTACCGCTGCGGTGAGAAGCGGGCAGGGACCGCTTGACAGGTGATGGGTAAACATTAACATGTAGCCTTACCTACTATTTGATGTCGCGGCTTATGAGTGGGGCGGGTTCGGTGGCGCGATGGTCGGGGATGGTATGCGCGCTACCAGAATGGTCCTTCTGGGCACAACGGCTTTGGCCGCGGCTTGTCTGAGCAACACCGTCGCGCGCTCGCAAACGGCCGCACCCGCACCACCGGCCTCCCAGGCGACGCCTGCCACCCCGTCGGCTCCCGCGCCGGGCCCGGCTCACGGGCAAGCCCCCGCGACGTCAGCGCCCGCACAGACTGCGCCTGCACCGGG
Organism: Bradyrhizobium sp.; assembly: GCF_052389815.1. Taxonomy (GTDB): domain Bacteria; phylum Pseudomonadota; class Alphaproteobacteria; order Rhizobiales; family Xanthobacteraceae; genus Bradyrhizobium. Next base: position 34,570 of record NZ_JBQTHN010000093.1, read on the forward strand.
CGCGGCCGAACCGCAGGCGACGTCGACCGCCCCGACCGAAGTCGACATGCCGCAAGTGACGGTGGAGGGACGCCGGCCCAAGCCTGCGCGGCGGACCGCGCGTGGCGAGCCGGCTCGACCTGCAACGACCGTTGCTGCCCCAGCGCCCGGCGCGCCGGCGCCGACTGCCAGCCCGCCATTTGCGCCGCTGTCGGCGATCGCGAGCGACCAGGTCCAGGCACGCAGCAGCAGCGGCGGATTCGGCAGCCTGTTCACCAATATGCCCGGCGCGACGTCCGCAGGACTCGCCACCGAATCGTCGCGCCCCGTATTGCGTGGCCTGACGGACGCGAAGGTCCGCATTCAGGAGAACGGCGTCGGCGCCGTCGATGTGTCGGACATCGCGCAAGACCACGCAGTACCGATCGATCCGCTCGCCATAGAGAAAGTCGACGTCGTCCGCGGACCCGGCGCCCTTCGGTTTGGTTCGCAGGCCGTTGGCGGCGTCGTTGACGTCAGCAATAACCGGATCCCGACTTCAGCTCCGCCCGGGGGGCTGGCGGCGGAACTCAGGTCCGGCGTGACGTCGGTCAACAGGGGTTGGGAGAGCGGGCTCCTGCTGGACGCCGGCACCCGCAACGCCGCCGTTCACGCCGACGTTTACGGGCGATCGTCGAGCGATTACGGCATTCCGAATTACCCGTATCTCGTTCCGCCGGTCCCGGCGCCTGCCTTCAACGGGCGGCAGCCGAATTCGGCCTCGCGGAGCGCGGGCGCCGCAGTCGGCGGCTCCTACCTGTTCGACGGCGGTTACGCCGGCATCGCCGTTTCGCGCTTCACCAGCGACTATTATGTCCCCGGCATTGCGACTGCGGACGCCCGCCAGCACAACGACCTCGAGCAAACCAGGATCACCTCCAAAGGCGAATATCGCCCGGACGCGGGGGTGCTGGCGGCCGTCAGGTACTGGACCGGATTCTCGGAGTACCGGCACGACGAAACCGTGTTGGCCGCAACCGGCTTCCAGGAGATCGCTGCCACCTTCAAGAACCGGCAGTCCGAGGGCAAGGCCGAGCTCGAGCTCGCGCCGTTTGCCACGCCGATCGGCGCTCTCACAAGCATTCTCGGCGTGCAAGGCGCTTACCAGAAGCTCGATACGGCAGGACAGGCGATATTGCTTCCCGCCCAGACCAGAACGGCGGCAGCGTACTTCCTCAACGAGGTCAGGCACACCGATACGCTTCGCACGCAATTGGCAGGACGCATCGAGGCGGTGGACGTCGCGGGAACGGCGTTCACGTTCCCGCCGACATTCCTTCCGCCGCCGGATGAGCCGGGCAGGGCCGCAGCCAAGCTCGACTACGTGCCGAAGAGCATCAGTTTCGGCGTCATCAAGGATCTTCCATCCGCCCTGGTCGGAACTCTGACGCTGCAGCGCATCGAGCGCGCGCCGCGCCCCCTCGAATTGTTCGCGCAGGGGCCCGATGGCTCGGAGAAAACGTTCAAGATCGGCAACGCAGGGCTCGGGATCGAAACCGCGCACACGGCAGAAATCGGCCTGAAGCGCACCGATGGCGATTTCAGGTTTGCCGCGAACGCCTACTACACGTCGTACGACGAGTTCATTTTCTCGCGTGCCACCGGCATCGTCTGTCAGGAAACATTTGCTTCCTGCGGAACCGGCACCGACTACATTCAGGTCAGCTACGATCAGCGCGACGCGACTTTCCGCGGCGGCGAACTGGCCTGGCAGTGGGACGCCACGCAGCTCGCCAACGGCACCCTCGGCTTCGACGGCCAGTTTGATGTCGTGCGAGCGACTTTCTCCGACGGCAGCAACGTGCCGCGGATGCCTCCGATGCGTCTCGGCAGCGGCGTCTACTGGCGCAACGACAACTGGTTCGCGCGCGTCGGTCTGCTGCATGCTTTTGCGCAGAACGACATTCCGCAGTTCGACACGCCGACCGCCGGCTACAATCTGCTGAAGATGCAGGTCGAGCATCGGAGTTTCTGGAAGGATTCGCCGTGGGGCGCGGTTGAAGTCGCGACTGGGTTGGTTGGCGACAATCTGCTCAACGCCGACATCCGCAGCTCCGTTCAATTCCACAAGGACGAAATCCTGCAGCCGGGGCGCGGCTTCAAGGCGTTCCTGAACGTCAAATACGGCGTCGACCGGCCGAGTGGACCGCCGGGCAACTGGATCGGCGCGGGCAGGCCTCCGGCTCCCGGTGGCTACTTCAAGGGCCCCGCGCTCGAGGTGGCGGCCTCGAACTGGGCGGGCCCCTATATCGGGGGTGTCGTCGGATTATTGAGAGGCGAAGGCGTCACCGACGCCGCGTTCAACGAGGTTGCAACGGGTGCATCGCTGGCTGGCGACCACCTGTCACCTGCGCGCGGGACCGCAAGCTTCGGCGCCCATGCCGGTCATAACTGGACATCCGGCCCGATGCTGGCAGGCATCGAAGGCGATTTTGAGTATCGCAATCAGCACGGAAGCGGCTCCGCCGTTTGTCCCGGCGATGTCTGCAACGCGGCGCTCGCTCCGCTTGACGCAACCGTGAGGGCAAGCCTGGATTATCGTTTGGGCTGGGTTGCCTCGGTGCGCGGTCGCGTCGGCAGGCTTGTGACGCCGGACCTGCTTGCCTACGTCACCGCTGGCGTTCCGTTCGGCAAGCTAACGACCTCAACGTCTGTCGCAGGTTTCGATAATGCCGGCGCCGCGGCGACGTCCACTCTGGACCGGCACTTGTATCGTTTCGGATGGGCCGTGGGAGCCGGAGTGGAGGCGCGGCTGACGGCCGACTGGACGGCCAGGCTCGAATATCTGCACATGGATCTCGGCTCCATCCGTTCGACGCCGCCGATGGCCGCCAACACGGCGGTTGCATTCGATGCCAACACGCGGGTGACCAGCGATGCGATCCGGCTTGGGGTGAGCTACAGGCTCGGGAGCAGCGCGGTCACTGCCAATTAGCACGGCAGGCTCGTCGCCCGGCCTCTATCTTACGGTGAAGCGGATCGGCTGCCTGACGAGGATCAGTTCGCCGGGAAACGCTGCGGGCGGCGCTGGAAAGGGCTGTGCGCGCTTGAGCAGCGCAATGGCTTCTTCGTCAAGGACGCCGGAGCCCGAACTTTGAGTGATGCGCGCGTTGACGAGCATCCCCTTGCGATCAAGCGTGAAGGATACCTGCGCCGTTCCTTGTTCGCGCCGAGCCCGCGCGGCCTCCGGATATCGCTTGTTCCTCTCAACCAGAGCGAGGACCTGGGTCCGCCAGGTCGCAACGGCTTCGGAATTCTTTTCGTTCGGCACGCCTTGGGTCGGTGCCACGGCTACCGGCGCGATCCGTTCGTTGATCGCCGGGGGAGCCGAGGTCGCGGCAGCGGCGGCCTGCTGCTGCGGCGTCACGTCGGGCTGCGGCTTCGCCTGCAGCGCCACGGCCGCATCCGGATTCGGAGCGGGCGGCAGATCCGGTGTCTCGTCCGGCGGCGTCTCTTCCTCAGGCTTCGTCACAGGCTGTGCTTCCGACATCACCTGTTCCGGACCAGGCGCGATGTCGGTTGGTGTGGTCGACGGTGCGGCGGTGATTGGCGCCAGATCGACCACGATCGCACCCGAAGGTTCGGCGGCCATGATGTCGTCCGCCTGGCGCCAGGTAGCGAGCGTGGCGGTCAACCCGGCGTAAACGCCGAGCACCGCGAGGCCGCTCAGTACCCATCTTCGCAGGTCGGAGCGATCTTCGGCCGCAAGCTGCATCATCATGGCGTCGCGGCTTGCTCCATTCCGACCAGCGCGACCTTGAGATAGCCGGCGGCGCGCAGCATGTTCATCACTTGCATCACCTCGCCATAGGCCACGAGCTTGTCGGCACGCAGGAATATGCGGGTGTCCTTCTGGCCGTTGGTGTTCGCATCGAGCGCGCCTTGCAACGCGCCTCGCGCCACGGCCTCATTCCCGACGGAGAGCGACAGGTCCGGCTTGAGGGTCAGGTAGACCGGCTTGTCGGGCCGCGGCTGCGGCTGCGCGTTCGAGGCCGGCAGGTCGACCGCGATGTCCACGGTCGCAAGCGGCGCTGCGACCATGAAGATGATGAGCAGGACGAGCATGACGTCGATGAACGGCGTCACATTGATCTCATGGACCTCGGAAAGATCGCCATTGCCCTGGTTCAAGCTGGCCGCCATCGCGCTACTCCGCAGCTGCGAGGTGCCGCCTGACGACCAGGGCGCCACCGTCGAGGTCTCGACCCGCGAGCCGCGCAATCTCCGCCGATCCATCGCCGAGCAGGGCACGGTACGAGCCGATCTGACGCGCGAACAGGTTGTAGATCATGACTGCCGGAATCGCGGCGACGAGTCCGAGGGCGGTAGCCAGCAGCGCCTCCGCGATTCCGGGCGCGACCACGGCGAGGTTGGTGGTTTGCGACTTCGATATCCCGATGAAGCTGTTCATGATCCCCCAGACCGTCCCAAACAGTCCGACGAAGGGGGCGGTCGATCCGATGGTTGCAAGCACGCCGGTTCCGAATGCAACGCGCCGGCTTGCCGCTGCCTCGATCTGCTGCAGCCGGGAAGCGATTCTGGCCTTGATTCCTTCCCTGTTCATTCGATCGTTGCTCAACTCCAGTTCCGCGACGGCGCCGTCGAGCAACCGCGCAACCGTTCCCTGGCGCACCAATCGCACCGCATCCTCCATGCTTCGGGCGCTGGCGAGATCGCGCAGGGCGGCCCGGGCATTGCGCTGCGCTCTGATCAGCTCGATGGTCTTTGAAAGCCATACCGTCCAGGTAACCGCGGTCGCAAAGACGAGGCCGATCATCACCGCTTTGACGATGGTGTCCGCTTGCACGAACATGCCCCAAGGGCTGAGATCGCGCGGGAGCAGCGCCGCCCCGATCGCTGTTCTCTCCGTTTCGTCCTGGGCATGGGCCGCAAACGGCAGGAACGACAGCGAAAGCGCAAGAAGGGTGATGCAGCGAAGAGGGGCGTTCGCAATCCTGACGTGGCTCGGAGGGAGGGCGTCACGTCGTAAAGCTTTCCAGGGTCGCATTTGTTGATCTCTCGGGGACCTGATGAGGTATTCACCCCATTTTGTAGCATCGCCTACGTCTTGCTGCAAATGCTATGTCCGGCCGCGTCGCCGACGGTGCGTGATAGCGAAAAGATTCAGGTTTCAATTTTTAGTTGACGGGATTTGTCGCCTAACATACTTCTGACGGCATGATTTCCATCATCAACTTCGTAGAATTTGAAAATCAGGTAATTTCGGCGACCTACCGCAATCTGATGTTCGGAGCCACCGTCGTGCTGGTGGACGAGGGGAGCGGCGATCAGCTCTCCGATCCCGTCACCAGGATCACGTCGCGTTTGCCGGTCGGTTCGATCCGGATCAGGCTTCCCGCCTCGTTCAGGGCGGGAACCTATTTCCTGCGGGCGCTGAACGGCCATGGCCTGCATGTCGCGCAAAGCGCGCAATTCGAGATCGCCTGAGGCGATTTGTCCGGATTTTCCCGGGTCTTCGAGGCGGAAAATCATGAGAAATGTCAATTGTCCGGGGCCTCGCCGATAGTATAAATCGCGCATCGGCGCCGTTCGACAGGGCGTCGTTCCACCGGAACCTGCTTGATGAATCTCTGGTTCGTGTTCGCGCTGATGACGGTCGCGGCGGTGTTCGCCGTGCTGTGGCCGCTGGGCCGGCGTTACCGCCCGCAAACGGGCGGCACCGAGACATCGGTCTACCGCGACCAGCTCGCGGAGATCGATCGCGACCTTGCCGGCGGATTGATCGGCGCGGCGGAGGCCGAGTCGGCGCGGATCGAGATCAGCCGCCGTCTGCTCGCAGCCAGTCATGCCGAGGCCGAGCCCGTCGCTCGCCCGAGCAAGCTGTTGCGCCGTGCCGTTGCCGTCGTCGCGCTGGTCGGACTTCCGCTTGCCGCGCTCGCACTCTATCTGCCGCTGGGCTCGCCGCAGCTCGGCGACTTTCCGCTTGCCGCGCGTTCGAAGGCGCCCGACGGTCAACAGCCGCTGGTCAATCTCGTGGCGCAGGTGGAAGCGCATCTCGAAAAGAATCCGAACGACGGCCGCGGCTGGACGGTGCTGGCGCCGGTGCTTTCGCGGCTCGGCCGCCATGACGATGCCGTGCGTGCCTGGCGCAATGCGATCGCTTACGGCGGCGACGGTTCCGAGCGCCGCGCCGATCTCGGCGAGGCCCTGACGGCGGCCGCCGGCGGCATCGTCACCGGCGAGGCGAAAGCCGAATTCGAGCGGGCGCTGGCGCTGAACGCCGGCGAGGCCAAGGCAAGCTACTTCCTGGGGGTGGCGGCCGAGCAGGACGGCCGCAACGCGGACGCCGCTGCGATCTGGAAGGCGATGCTGGCCAGGGCGCCGGCGGATGCGCCTTGGCGCGCCGTCGTGCAGACGGCGCTCGCGCGCGTCGGTGGCGTGGCCCCGGCGCTCACCGACGACGCCATGGCAGCCGCCAGGGACATGAAGGAGACCGACCGCAACGAGATGGTGCGCGGCATGGTCGACCGCCTTGCGGCGCGGCTCAAGCAGAACGGCGACGACGTCGAGGGTTGGCTGCGGCTGGTGCGCGCCTATCTGGTGATGGGCGAGCGCGAGAAGGCATCGCTTGCCGGCGTCGATGCGCGGCACGCGGTCGCCAATGACGCGGACCGCTTGCGGCAACTCAATGAGGGCCTCAAGAATCTGGGGCTGGATGGATGACCACATACGGAAACAAGGGCGAAGCATGACACGCAAGCAACGGCGGCTGACGATGATCGGCGGCGCGCTGGCCATTCTGGCGGTGGCGGCGGGGCTGGTGCTGAACGCCATGCGCGATTCCATCGTGTTCTTCTCGACGCCCTCGATGGCCGCCGAGAAGCAGATCCCGGCCGGCAAGCGCTTCCGCCTCGGCGGGCTGGTGCAGCCGGGCTCGCTTAAGCGCGGCGACGATCTCATCGTCAATTTCGCCATCGCCGACGGCAGCACCAATCTGCCGGTGATGTACAAGGGCATCCTGCCCGACCTGTTCCGCGAAGGGCAGGGCGTCGTCGCCGAAGGCGCGCTCGATGCCTCCGGCACCTTCCGCGCCGATACCGTGCTCGCCAAGCACGACGAGACCTACATGCCGAAGGAAGTCGCCGACGCCCTGAAGAAGCAGGGCCACTGGAAGGACGATTACGGCGCCAAGCCCCAGCAGGGAAACAAGCCCCAGCAGGGAAACAAGCCGACGCAGGGAGCTGCGAAGTGATCGCCGAAGCCGGCCATTACGCGCTGGTGCTGGCGCTGGCCCTGGCGCTGATCCAGTCGATCGTGCCGATCGTCGGCGCGCGCCGCGGCGACGTCGCGCTGATGGAGATGGCGCGCTCGACGGCGGTCGCGCAGCTTCTGTTCGTCGGCGCGTCGTTCGTGCTGCTGACGGCGCTGCACGTCAACTCGGATTTTTCCGTCACCAACGTGTTCGAGAATTCGCACTCGGCAAAGCCGCTGATCTACAAGATCACCGGCGTGTGGGGAAACCACGAAGGATCGATGCTGCTGTGGGTGGCGATCCTGGCGCTGTTCGGCGCGCTGGTCGCCGTGTTCGGCAGCAACCTGCCGCTGTCGCTGCGGGCCAACGTGCTGGCGGCGCAGGCCTGGGTTGCGGGCGCGTTCTATCTGTTCATCCTGCTCACCTCGAATCCGTTCGCGCGCATCGCCCAGCCGCCGATCGAGGGCCGTGACCTCAATCCGATCCTGCAGGACATTGGCTTGGCCGTGCATCCGCCGATGCTCTATCTCGGCTATGTCGGCTTCTCGATCTCGTTCTCCTTTGCGGTAGCAGCCCTGATCGAGGGGCGGATCGACGCCGCCTGGGCGCGCTGGGTGCGGCCGTGGACGCTGGTCGCCTGGGTATTCCTCACACTCGGCATCGCGATGGGGTCGTACTGGGCCTATTACGAGCTCGGCTGGGGTGGCTGGTGGTTCTGGGATCCGGTGGAGAACGCCTCGCTGATGCCCTGGCTCGCCGGCACCGCGCTGTTGCATTCGGCGCTGGTGATGGAAAAGCGCAACGCGCTGAAGGTCTGGACCATCCTGTTGTCGATCCTGACCTTCTCGCTGTCGCTGCTGGGCACCTTCCTGGTGCGCTCGGGCGTGCTGACCTCCGTGCACGCCTTCGCCACCGACCCCGCGCGCGGCGTGTTCATCCTTTTGATCCTCTGCGTCTTCATCGGCGGCAGCTTGTCGCTGTTTGCCGTGCGCGCGCCGCAGCTCAAGCAGGGCGGCCTGTTCGCGCCGATCTCGCGCGAGGGCGCGCTGGTGCTCAACAATCTCTTCCTCACCACGGCCTGCGCCACGGTGTTCGTCGGTACGCTGTATCCGCTGGCGCTGGAGGTGCTCACGGCTGAGAAGATTTCGGTCGGCGCGCCGTTCTTCAACCTGACGTTCGGTCCTTTGTTCGTTCCCCTGCTGATCGCCGTTCCCTTCGGGCCGCTGCTGGCCTGGAAACGCGGTGACCTGCTGGCGGCTGCGCAGCGGCTGGTCGCCGCGGGCATCGCCGCGCTGCTTGCCGTCGCCATGGTGTGGGCCTGGATGCGCGGCGGGCCGGTGCTGGCGCCGCTGGCGATCGGGCTTGCCGCGTTCGTGACGATGGGCGCGCTCAGCGATATCGCCGAGCGCACCGCGCTGTTCCGCGTTCCTCCGTCCGTATCGCTGCGGCGCGCGCGCGGCCTGCCGCGCTCGGCCTGGGGCGCGGCGCTGGCCCATGCCGGCCTCGGCGTCGCGCTGATCGGCGTCGTCTGCGAGACGACGTGGAACAGCGAATACATCGCGACCCTGAAGCCGGACCAGGTCGCCAGGGTCGCCGGCTACGAGCTGAAGCTCGAAGGCCTGACGCAGCGGCAGGGCCCGAACTTTCGCGAGACGCTGGCGCAGTTTTCGGTCAGCCTGGACGGCCGGCCCATGGCGGCGATGACGCCGTCCAAGCGCAGCTTCACCACGCGCGGCATGTCGACGACCGAGGCCGCGCTGCTGACGCGCGGCGCCAGCCAGCTCTACGTTTCGCTCGGCGATGCCTCGTCGGACGGCGGCATTGCCGTGCGCATCTACTACAAGCCGCTGGTGCTGCTGATCTGGTGGGGCCCGGTACTGATGGCCTTGGGCGGCGTGCTGTCGCTGTCCGATCGCCGCCTGCGCGTCGGCGCGCCCAAACCGGCGCGCGCCGCCCGCAGCCTGCAGGCCGCGGAATGAAGCGCGCCGCCATCATCGCTGCGTTTGCTGCGGCGCTCTTGGCCGGCTCGCCCGCTCAGGCCGTGCAGCCCGACGAGATCATGGCCGATCCGGCCAAGGAAGCCCGTGCGCGCGAGCTGTCGAAAGAGCTGCGCTGCATGGTCTGTCAGAACCAGTCGATCGACGATTCCGATGCGCCGCTGGCGCGCGATCTCCGCCTCCTTGTACGCGAGCGTATTTCGGCAGGTGATTCCGATTCGCAGGTGATCGATTTCCTGGTCGCCCGTTATGGCGAGTTCGTGCTGCTGAAGCCGCGCCTCAACCAGAACACCGTGCTGCTGTGGCTGCTGCCGCCACTGGCTTTGATGGGCGGTGGTATTGCGCTGTGGGTCTACAGCAACCGGCGGCACCGGGCGGGGCAACTGAGCGAGGATGCCCTGATGAAGTTGACGCCCGAAGAAGAGAAACGGCTGGAGCGCCTGCTGGCTGAGGAATCTCAAGGCGACAAGTCCGGCTAGCTGTCCGCGCGGCAACATCGGCGCGAGCCTACGTAGTGTTACGGAGGCCCGTGGCGGCCCGTGCAGCATTCATGCATTCTTGACGTTTTGCACGGAAATTGCCGGGCGGTCCCGCCTGTGTTCCGAGCGATCCGATGTTCTCCAATAGCAATCTGACTATCCGCTTCCTCGTTGGCGCGGTCGTGTTTGCGCTGTTGCTGCTACTGGGTATCGGCGGCGGCACCGGCTTCGTCGCAGTGCTCTATCTCAACAACGAGATCACGAGTCTGGCTGCCGAATTCAAGGCGCTCAGCGGTCCCGGCCGCGATCATGCCATGCTGATTTATCAGCAGGCCCAGGCGGCATTCTCCTATTTCCTGATCGCTTGTGCCGCCATTGCGGTGGTTGCCAGCGCGGTGTGCCTGACCGCCTATTTCGCGGTTCGCGACGGCGTGATGCGGCCGCTGGCGGCAATGGTTCGTGCGATGAGCGAGGTTGCCGAACAGAAGTACGAGGTTCCAATTCCCGGCCTCGGCCGCAGCAACGAGATCGGCCTGTTGGCAGGCGCGCTCGAGGTCTTCAAGAAGAACGGCATTGAGCGCCGCCGTCTGACGGAACAGGAATTGCACGAGGCACAGCGTCAGCGCGAGCGCACCCGCCAGCTCGACGAGCGGATTAAGCAATTCAACGAGATGGCCGCCGGCGTCGTCGATAGCGTCGCCGCATCCGCGGTCCGGCTGAAAAGCAACGCGGAGACGTTGTCGCACGCCGCCAACGACACCAGCGACAAGGCGAGCGCAGTCGCCAGCGCCGCCAGCCAAGCCAGCAACAGCGTGCAGACGGTGGCCGCTTCTGCACAGAACATGACGGCGTCGATCGGCACCATCAGCCGCCGCGTCACAGATGCAACACAGCGCGCCGAAGGCGCCGCCGCCCAGGCTCGCAAGAGTTGCCACACGATTCACGCGCTTTCCGAAGCCGCAGAGCGGATTGGCACCGTCGTGCAGCTGATCCAGGCGGTCGCCGCGCAGACCAATCTCCTGGCGCTCAACGCCACAATCGAGGCCGCGCGGGCAGGTGAGGCGGGCAAGGGCTTTGCGGTAGTCGCCTCTGAGGTCAAGAACCTCGCCGGCCAGACCAGCAAGGCAACCGAGGAAATCTCGACCCAAGTCGCCAGCATCCAGGCCGTCACTGCGGAGACCCGCGGGGCCATCGACGGCATATCGAACACGATCGCGGACATCAATGCGATCATGTCGGGAATCGACGTCGACACGGCGCAACAGCGCAACGCCACGCAGGACATCTCCAACAGCGTCCAGGTTGCCGCCAAGGGCACCCGGGACGTCAGCGACAACATCGTGCAGATCACGATCACCTCGGCGGAAACCGGCCGGATGGCGAACGACGCGCGTGATTCAGCGATCGATCTGTCGCGTCAGGCCGAAATCCTCAAGGACGAGGTGGGCGGCTTCGTCGCGAGCGTCCGGGCCATTTGAGCCCTGGCGCGCGAATGGCCCTTGCGGCCATCCCGGCAAGGTCAGGATCGGCCGATAAGCTATTGGAATGGCTGCGTTAAACTGCCGCAGGCCGGCTTTGTCTGCATTACAAAAATTTAACCCCGTCGCCAGCGCGCCGTAAGGCGGCAGCCCCCATGTTCGGCTCTGTCAGGTGCACGCCCCCGCACCGTCGAAATTCTCTTCAGTTGGAGACTTACCAGGATGACTGAACGCCCCGTCGATCTCTCGAATTTCCCGTCCTACCAGGCGCCCAAGCGCCCGGTGTTTTCGCTCCGCAAGCTCGCCCTGATGGCCTCGGTCGTCGCCGGTCTCGGTGCCGCCGCCTACGGTTTCGCCCCTTCGCACGGCCCGATCGATGTCTTCTCCAGCGCTGCTCACGCGCAGGTCAACCAGGAAGTCCGCAAGGTCGCGCAGCCCACCGGCTTTGCCGACATCGTCGAGCGGGTGAAACCGTCGGTGATTTCGGTGAAGGTCGCGATGGGCGACAAGACCGCCAAGGACGACAGCGCCGACAAGGACGATTCGCCGTTCCAGCCGGGCTCGCCGATGGAGCGCTTCTTCCGCCGCTTCGGCGGTCCCGATGGCCTGCCCCCGGGCTTCCGCGGCGGTCCGCGCGGCGGCCGCGGTCCGATGACCGGCCAGGGCTCCGGCTTCTTCATCTCGGCTGACGGCTTTGCCGTGACCAACAACCACGTGGTCGACGGCGCCGACAAGGTCGAGGTCACCGCCGACGACGGCAAGACCTACACCGCCAAGGTGATCGGCACCGATCCGCGCACCGACCTCGCGCTGATCAAGGTGTCCGGCCGCACCGACTTCCCCTTCGCGAAACTGTCCGACGGCAAGCCGCGGATCGGCGACTGGGTGCTTGCGGTCGGCAATCCCTTCGGTCTCGGCGGCACCGTGACCGCCGGCATCGTCTCGGCTTCCGGCCGCGACATCGGCAACGGTCCGTATGACGACTTCATCCAGATCGACGCGCCCGTGAACAAGGGTAACTCCGGCGGTCCGGCGTTCGACGTGTCGGGCGAGGTGATGGGCGTCAACACCGCCATCTACTCGCCGTCCGGCGGCAGCGTCGGCATCGCGTTCTCGATCCCCGCTTCCACGGTGAAGAGTGTGATCGCCCAGCTCAAGGACAAGGGCACGGTCAGCCGCGGCTGGATCGGCGTCCAGATCCAGCCGGTCACATCCGACATCGCCGACAGCCTCGGCATGAAGAAGGCGGAAGGCGCCCTGGTTGCCGAACCGCAGAACAACGGCCCGGCGGCCAAGGCCGGCATCGAGTCCGGTGACGTGATCACCGCCGTCAATGGTGCGCCGGTCAAGGACGCGCGGGAACTCGCCCGCACCATCGGCGGCCTCGCGCCGGGCAGTGCGGTGAAGCTCAACGTCCTGCACAAGGGCCAGGACAAGGTCATCAACCTGACGCTCGGCCAGCTGCCGAACCAGGTCGAGGCCAAGGCCGACGTCGACAAGGACAAGGCCAAGCCCGGTCGCGGAACCGACGTGCCGAAGCTCGGCATGACGGTTGCGCCCGCCAACAGCGTCGCCGGTGCCGGCAAGGACGGCGTCGTGGTGACCGAAGTCGATCCGAAGAGCGCCGCAGCGGAACGCGGCTTCAAGGAAGGCGACGTGATCCTCGAAGTCGGCGGCAAGAGCGTGGCCAGCGCGGACGACGTCCGCGATGCCATCTCGGCTGCCCGCACCGACAACAAGAACAGCGTGCTGATGCGCGTGAAGAGCGGCGGTTCGTCGCGCTTCGTGGCAGTGCCGCTGGCCAAGGGTTAAATACGAGATGGAGGGTGTCGCCGGCATCAGTCGCCCCCGCCGCGGCGCTTTCCGGGGAGCGGGTCCAAAGCTCGCTCCCTCTGGCTACCTTCCGGTGGAATACGCCCCCCTCCGTCGGAAGGGCCTAAGGGCGGTGAGGTCCCCCAGCCTCGCCGCCCGCTTTTTTTCAACAAGTCGAGAGGGCGCTTCCCCGCCTTGCATGAGAGGGTCAGTCACGCCATGGTGACAGAGCTCAATCCGGCGACTTCAGTCGTCAATCCCAGTCCCAATCCCAGCATGCGCCTTCTGATTGTCGAAGACGACCGCGAATCCGCCGATTACCTCGTCAAGGCGTTCCGCGAGGTCGGACACGTCGCCGATCTCGCCGCCGACGGCGAGGAGGGCCTGGCGCTCGCCGACGGCGGCGACTACGACGTGCTGGTGGTCGACCGCATGCTGCCGAAGCGCGACGGCCTGTCGCTGATCGGTGCGCTGCGCGACAAGGGCAACCGCACGCCGGTGCTGATTCTCTCCGCGCTCGGCCAGGTCGACGACCGCATCAAGGGTTTGCGCGCCGGCGGCGACGACTATCTGCCGAAGCCGTATTCCTTCGCCGAGCTGCTCGCCCGCGTCGAGGTGCTGTCGCGCCGCCATGGCGGCCCCGCGGAGGAAACCGTCTACAAGGTCGGCGATCTCGAGCTCGACCGGCTCTCCCACCGTGTCGCGCGCGGCAAGGAGGAACTGACCTTGCAGCCGCGCGAGTTCCGCCTGCTCGAATATCTGATGAAGCATGCCGGCCAGGTGGTGACGCGCACCATGCTGCTTGAGAACGTCTGGGACTATCATTTCGATCCGCAGACCAACGTCATCGACGTGCATATCTCGCGCCTGCGCTCCAAGATCGACAAGGGATTCGACCGCCCGCTGCTGCACACCATCCGCGGCGCCGGTTACATGATCCGCGACGGCATCCGGTAGGCCGTGGCGGCGTTCGGCAAACTGATCCGCACCACGGCGTTTCGCCTGACGCTGGTCTATCTCCTGCTGTTCGCCCTGTTTGCGGCCTCGCTGCTGGCGTTCTTCGCCTGGAACACCCGCCGGCTGATCACCGAGCAGATCACCACGACGGTCAACGCCGAGGCCTCCGAGATCAACGAAATCTATCTGCGGCGCGGCTTGAACGGGCTCGCCTGGACCATCGACCGCCGCGCGCTGCGGCCGGGCGCCAATCTCTATCTCATCACCGCGCCCAACGGGGTGTCGATCGGCGGCAATGTCGGCTCGCTCTCGCCCGGCGTGATGGCGACCACCGGCTGGTCGGAAACGTGGTACCGGCGGCTGGATGAAAACGACAGGGCAGAACACCGCGCGCTGGTGAAGGTCTCTGAGCTCAGCAACGGCTTCCGCCTCCTGATCGGACGCGACCTGGAGGAGCGGCGGCGCCTGTTCGGCATCGTCGCCAAGGGCGCGCAATGGTCGCTGCTGGTCATGGTTGTGCTCGGCATCGGCGGCGGCATCTTCGTGTCGCGGCGCGTGCTGCGGCGGATCGATGCCATGACCGGCACCACCCAGCGCATCATGGCCGGCGACCTCTCGGGCCGCTTGCCGGTGGGCAGGAGCGGCGACGAGCTCGATCGCCTCGCCGGCAATCTCAACGCCATGCTGGAGCGCATCGAGGCGCTGATGAACGGCCTCAAGGAGGTCTCCGACAACATCGCCCACGACCTGAAGACGCCGCTGACGCGGCTGCGCAACCGCGCCGAGGAGGCGCTGGCGCGCGCCGGCAACGAGGCCGACTACCGCGCGGCGCTGGAGCGCACCATCGAGGAGTCCGACGGGCTGATCCGCACCTTCAATGCGCTGCTGATGATCGCGCGCGCCGAGTCCGGCCAGGCGCGCGACAACATGGATGATTTCGACGCCGCCGAGGTCGCCAAGGGCATCCACGAGCTCTACGAGCCGCTCGCCGAGGACGACGGCATGACGCTGACGGTGAAGGCTGCGGCGGCACCGCTCCGCGGCAACCGCGAATTGATCAGCCAGGCGCTCGCCAACCTGGTGGAAAACGCCATCAAATACGGCAAGCCGGCCGCCGCTGCGCAGCCCCTCGGCATCAAGGCCGGGCGGGAGATCTTGATCGAGGCGCGCCGCGAGGGTGCTTCGGCGCTGCTCAGCGTCACCGACCGCGGCCCCGGTATTCCCGAAGCCGACCGCAGGCACGCCATCGAGCGCTTCGTGCGGCTGGAGGCGAGCCGCACGCTGCCCGGCTCGGGCCTCGGCCTCAGCCTCGCCAATGCGGTCGCCACCCTGCATGGCGGCGAGCTGCGCCTTGGCGATGCACATCCGGGCCTGGTGGCGACGCTGGTGCTGCCGTCGCGCAGCGGCGAGAGGCTTGCGGCGCAAACGCTGGATGTGCCACAGAAGGTGGCATGAATGCATCCGCGCCGGGAAACGCGGAACGACATCGCCCGCTGGCCGCCCGCTTCGTTGCGGGGCCCTATGTCTCCGCTCCCGATAAAGCCGAACAACGCCTTGGCGACTGGCTCTCCGGGCTCGAGCCTGTGCAGTCGGCTGCGCTCGATGCGCTGCTCGACCACGATGCTGCCAGGAAGATACTGCTCGGCATTGCCGAGTTCTCGCCATACCTGTTCGATCTCGTCCGCGCCGATGCGGCGCGGCTGATCCGTATCCTCCAGTGCGACCCCGAGCCGCATCTCGCTTCCCTGATCGAGGGCACTTCCACCGCGGTGTGGTCCGCGGCCGGCGAGACCGAGGTAGCGCATTCTCTCCGCCGCTTGAAAGCGGAAGCTGCGCTCCTCATCGCGTTGTGCGACATCGGCGCGGTGTGGCCGGTGATGCGGGTGACCGCGGCGCTGACCGATCTTGCGGTGGCCGCGGTGCAGATGGCGCTGCGCTTCGTGCTGCGCCATGAAATGGCGCGGGGTCGCATCAAGCCTCCCGATCCGGAGCGCCCGGAGCTGGGAAGCGGCCTCATCGTGCTCGCTATGGGCAAGATGGGCGCGGGCGAGCTGAACTATTCCAGCGACATCGACCTCATCGTGTTCTTCGACCGCAACGCGACGTCGCTCGATCCGGACATCGAGCCGCAGCCGTTCTTCGTGCGCGTCACCCAGGCGATGGCGCGGCTGTTGCAGCAGCGCACCGGCGAGGGCTACGTGTTCCGCGTCGACTTGCGGCTGCGGCCCGATCCGGCCTCGACGCAGGTCGCGATCTCGACGGAAGCCGCGCTGCATTACTACGAGCGGGAAGGGCGCACCTGGGAGCGCGCGGCGATGATCAAGGCGCGGCCCTGCGCCGGCGACCTTGCTGCCGGCGAGGCGCTGGTCGCCGAGATCGCGCCGTTCGTCTGGCGCAAGCATCTCGATTTCGCCGCGCTTGCCGACGTCCACGACATGAAGCGGCAGATGCAGACCTATCGCGGCCAGAGCGAGATATCGGTCGAAGGACACAATGTGAAAGTCGGCCGCGGCGGCATCCGCGAGATCGAGTTCTTCGCCCAGACCCAGCAGCTGATCGCGGGCGGCCGCCATCCGGAATTGCGGGCGCGGCCGACGCTGCTCGCGCTCAATGTGCTCGCCAACAGCAACTGGATCACCTACGAGGCGCGCGACGAGCTGACGGCGGCCTACGAATTCCTGCGCCGCGTCGAGCACCGCCTGCAGATGGTCGCGGACGAGCAGACCCACGCGCTGCCCGAAGACGCCGAGGCGGTCGAGCGCTTTGCGAATTTTTTCGGCTATGAGAGCCGCGATGCCTTCGCCAGGGATCTCATCGGCCAGCTCAACATCGTGCAGGGGCACTACGGCCGCCTGTTCGAGGGCGACCCGACCGGCACGGAGAAGCTGCCCGACGTCAACTACGCCGCCGGACCCGAGGATCAGCGCCTGCTCGATCACCTGCTGTCGCTCGGCTTCGAGAAGCCCGCGATGGTGGCGACCACCGTGCAGCAGTGGCTGACCGGCGACTACCGCGCGCTGCGGGTCGAGGCGACGCGCAACGCCTTCGTCGAGTTCATGCCCGGCCTGATCGACGGCCTTGCCCATGCCGAGGAGCCGGACAATGCAGTGATCGCGTTCGACCGTTTCCTGCAGGCGTTGCAGCGCGGCGGCCGGCTCATCTCGCTGCTCAGCCAGAACCCCGATCTGGTTGCGCTGGTGGCGCTGATTCTCGGTGCGGCACCGCGGCTCGGCGACATGCTGGCCCGGCAGCCGCAGATCGTGGACGGCCTGATCGACCCGCGCTTCTTCGGCGCGATGCCGGACCGGAAGGAGCTCTCGGGGCGGTTGGCCGCGACGCTGAAGGATGCCGATTCCTACGAAGACTTCCTCGACCGCCTGCGCCTGTTCGGGCAGGAGAGCCTGTTCCTGATCGGCACCCGAATCCTCTCGGGCACCGTCTCGGCCCAGCAGGCCGGCAGCGCCTTCGCCGACGTCGCCGAGGGCATCGTCCACACCGTGCACGGCCTCGTCACCGACCAGTTTGCCCGCCAGTACGGCAAGATCAGGGATCAGGAGACCGCGATCATCGCCATGGGCCGGCTCGGCAGCCGCGAGATGACGGCGTCATCCGACCTCGACCTGATCCTGCTCTACGACCACGACCACGAGCAGCCGGATTCGGACGGCGAGCGCGCGCTGCACGGCGCGCAATATTTTGCGCGCCTGACGCAGCGGCTGATCAGCGCCTTCACCACGCGCACCAATTACGGCGTGCTGTACGAGATCGACATGCGGTTGCGCCCGTCCGGCCGCGCCGGCCCGCTGGCCTCGCGGCTCGATTCCTTTGCCGACTACCAGGAGCGCGAGGCCTGGACCTGGGAGCACATGGCCCTGACGCGGGCGCGGGTGATCTCGTCGTCGCCCGGCTTCCGCATCAAGATCGAGGAGGTGATCCGCTCCGTGCTGACGCGGCCGCGCGACGCCGCCGCCACTGCGGCCGACGTCGCCGACATGCGCCGCGCCATCGCGCAGGAAAAGGGCGAGGACGACGTCTGGAATCTCAAATATGCCGCCGGCGGCACCGTCGATATCGACTTCATCGCGCAGTACCTGCAGCTCGTCCATGCCGCCGACAAGCCGGACATCCTCAACGTGTCCACGCTTGCCGTGATCGACAATGCCGCACGCCTTGGCGTGCTCGCGCCGTCCGACGCCGAGGTCTTGCGTGGGGCTGCGCGCCTCTACCACGACCTGACGCAGATCATCCGGCTTTGCGTCACCGGCAAGTTCAATCCGGCGGCGTCGGGCGAAGACCTGCTGCAGGTGATGGCCCGGGCGGGGGACACGCCCGACTTCTCGGCCCTGGAAGCGCGGCTGCGCGAGACCCAGGTCGAGGTGCGGCGGGTGTTCAACGCGGTGGTGGGCTAGGCCGATTGGCCGGCGCAATCGGCCGATATCGAAATGAAATTGCCGCAGCCAATGACCGCCCAAGGCGTTGCTTTTGGCTTATTTTCCGGCGCAGTCATGGTATTCCTTGCGCAATCCGAACGAGGCTCTTCACTTGATCGACAAGCTCGAACTTCTGCTTGCGCTCGCCAAGGAGCGTCATTTCGGCCGCGCGGCGGAGGCCTGCGGCGTGACGCAGCCGACCATGTCCACCAGTCTGAAGCAGCTCGAGGAAATCCTCGGCGTGATGCTGGTGCAGCGCGGCTCGCGCTTCCAGGGTTTTACCCCGGAGGGCGAGCGCACGCTGGACTGGGCGCGGCGCATCGTCGGCGACGCGCGCGCCATGCGGCAGGAGATCAAGAGCCTCAAGCAAAAATTGTCCGGCGAATTGAAGATCGCGGCGATCCCGACCGTGCTCGGCATGGTGGCGCAGCTGACGACCCCGTTCCGCGCCCGCTATCCGGACGTGCGCTTCCGCATCCAGTCCTGCACCTCTTCGGACGTGCTGGGGCTATTGGAAAATCTCGAGGTCGACGCGGGGCTCAGCTATATCGAGAACGAGCCGATCGGCAACGTGCGCACGATCCCGCTCTACAACGAGAGCTATCGCTTGCTCACCGCGCGCGATGCGATGTTCGGCGACCGCGAGCAGGTGACCTGGAAGGAGGTTGGGCAGGTGCCGCTGTGCCTTCTGACCCCCGACATGCAGAACCGCCGCATCATCGATCGCGCCTTGAGCTCGGTCGGCGCGGAGGCTACGCCGACGCTGACGTCGAACTCGCTCCTCGTGCTCTACACCCACGTCAAGACCGGCCGCTGGGCGAGCGTGATGCCGGCGAAACTTGCCGAGACGCTCGGCCTGTCGGACGCCGTGCGCAGCATCCCCATCGTCGATCCCGAGGTCAATTATTCGATCGGCCTCGTGATTCCGCAGCGCGATCCGATGACGCCGCTGCTCGCGGCGCTGGTGCAGATCGCGCGCGAGGTCGCGCCGACGCTGCAGTCGTGAATTTGACGAGGAGACTAAGCGATGGCTCATCCTGCGCTGGCGGAAGGCAATGTGGCCGTGATCACCGGGGGTGCCTCCGGCATCGGGCTCGCGGCGGCGATGCGCTTTGCGACGCTGGGCATGAAGGTGTGCATCGCCGATATCGGTGCAGATAGCCTCAAGGCGGCAGAAGCAAAATTGGCATCGGCGTCCCCTGCAGGCGGCGCGAACGTCATGATCTCTAGGGTCGATGTCAGCAGCCGCGACGAATTGACCGCGCTGGAAGCCGCGGTGCAAACGCGGTTCGGCGGCACCGATATCCTGATGAACAATGCCGGCATCTCACCCGGTGCGAAGATGTTCGGCCCGCCGGAGAACTGGCAGCGCCTGCTTGCCGTCAATCTCTGGGGCGTCATCCACGGCACGCAGGTGTTCGCGCCGCACATGATCGAGCGCGGCCGGCCGGGCCTCATCGTCAACACCGGTTCGAAACAGGGCATCACCACGCCGCCGGGCGAGCCCGCTTACAACGTCAGCAAGGCCGGCGTGAAGGCGTTCACCGAAGCGCTGCAGCACGAGCTGCGCAACACCGAGGGCTGCCTGGTCACTGCGCACCTGCTGATCCCCGGCCACGTCTTCACCGGCCTGACCGCGCGCGGCCGCACCGAAAAGCCGCCCGGCGCATGGACGCCGGAGCAGACGGTGGACTTCATGATCAGGAGCCTGGAGGCTGGCGATTTCTACATTCTCTGTCCCGACAACGACGTGCCGCGAAGTCTCGACGAGCGGCGCATGCTGTGGGCGATCGGTGACATCGTCGACAACCGCCCCGCGCTGTCGCGCTGGCATCCCGACTATGCCGATGCGTTTGCGGCGTTTGTGAAGAAGGGATGAGGACAGCGCGCGTAGGGATGGTGTTGACTGCGTAGGATGGGTTGAGCGGTAGCGAAACCCATCACGGCGGTGAGATGGAGGTGATGGGTTTCGCGAGGAGCTCAACCCATCCTTGTATCAGCACGACCTGCTAAGGTGTGAGGGTTCCGCAAGGAATGGCCCGGCCTGGGTGGCCACCCGGACCGGGCCGCTGACCGTTGGATCGTAACCCATCGAAGCATCGTGAGCTGA
>NZ_JBQTHN010000094.1:0-20744 GCF_052389815.1 Bradyrhizobium sp.
TGGTTCAGGGTCAGGCCCTGCACCTGCTCGTCGTCGAGCTGGGTGATGATGTCGTTGGCGAGAATGCCTGCCTTCGATGCCGGCGTGTCGTCGATCGGCGAGACCACCTTGATCAGGCCGTCTTCCATCGTGACCTCGATGCCGAGGCCGCCGAACTCGCCGCGGGTCTGCACTTGCATGTCGCGGAAGCTCTTGGCGTCCATGTAGCTCGAGTGCGGATCGAGCCCCGTAAGCATGCCCGAGATAGCGGATTCGACCAGCTTGCTGTCGTCCGGCTTCTCGACATAGTCGCTGCGCACCCGCTCGAACACGTCGCCGAACAAATTGAGCTGGCGATAGGTGTCGGAGGTTGCGGCCCGCGCGCTCGACCCCATCAGCACGGCACGCGGCTGCGTGACCATCAGGGTGAGGGCCGCGCCGGTCGCGGCACTGAGGAGGATTACAGAGGTCTTGCGCATCATCCGCGAACCTTTTCGCCTTCATTTGCGGCCCACCATGGGCCTGGATCGATTGGAGTGCCGTCCTTGCGGAACTCGACATAGAGCACGGGCTGGCTCGCCGTATTGGTGGCGAGGATGGACGCTACCTGGGAGGCCTTTCCCATTGTCGCAACCGGTTCGCCCGTGAGCACAAACTGGCCGATGTTTACCGAAATGCGCTCCATCCCGGCGATCAAGACATGATACCCGCCACCGGCGTTGAGGATCAAGAGTTGACCGTAGCTGCGGAAGGGGCCGGCATAGACAACCCAGCCATCGCACGGGGTTGTGACCTGGGCGCCGGGCCGGGCCGCCAAAGAAATGCCTTTTTCTGCGCCGCCCGCCCCGTCAGAACCGCCAAAATCGCGAATCTTGGGGCCGTTAACCGGGTAGGCGAATAGTCCCTTGGCGGAGGCAAAAGCGATTGCCGGGCTCTGCCGGGACGGGTCCTTGAACAGGGCCGGATTGGGCTTTCCGTTCAGGAGCGCAGGGGTGCCCTGCATGGTGGCCGCCGCGGCCGCTTTTGCCGCCGTTTTCAGGTCCTGCTCCATCTTGGCGATCAGGCCCTGCAGGCTGTCCACCTGCTTCGAGAGGGTTACCGCACGGGCGCTCTCGGCCTCCATGTCCTTTTCGATCGCGGCCTGCTTGCGCTGGCGCTCGTCGACCAGCGCGCTCAATCTGATGTGATCGTCCTTCAGCCGGTCGCGGTCGAGCGCAAGCTTGTCGCGCTCGGTCGCAATCTGCTTGCGTAGCGCCACGAGCTCGCTGAGGTCGGCGGTCAGTCGTTCCGCGCGCCCGCGCAGTTCCGGCACCACGGCGCCGAGCAGCATGGCGGTGCGCAGCGACTGCAGCGCATCCTCGGGCCGCACCAAAAGCGCCGGCGGCGTGCGCCGTCCGGCGCGCTGCAGCGCCGCCAGCACTTCGACGATCTCCGTACGCCGCGAATCGAGCGAGGCGCGGATCTGCGCCTCGCGGCTGTCGAGCGGCCGCAGGCGCGCTTCGGCGCCGGCGATAGTGGTTTCGATGGTGCGCACTTTCGAGGCGGTATCGATGATCTGCTGGTTGAGCTTGCTGCGGTCCTGCCCGATCGCGGCGATCTCGGCCTGCAGCTTCTGCCTGAGCTCGGCGGCATTCTTCTGTTCGAGGCGCGCCGCTTCCAGCTCCTGCTCGCGCTGCTTGATCGTGTCGGTCGAAACGGGCAAGGGCGGCGCCGTCTGTGCGGCGGCCGGAAGCGCGATGCCCGCCGAGAGCAAGGCAAGCGATAGCGTGACGGCGGCAGGCGATCGTTGACCGCGCGACCGCTGGCCGCCTTCGGCGGTGTCGGCGACGAAACTCCTGTCCCGCGCTGCCTGCATGTTCTTCCGTCTCGCGCTAGGCGCGGTGATAGGGGTGGCCGGCCAAAATCGTCGCGGCCCGATAAATCTGTTCCAGGAGCATCACGCGGACCATCTGGTGCGGCCAGGTCGCAGCACCGAACGCGATCACAAGGCTAGCCTTGCCGCGCAATTCCGGCGAAAGTCCGTCCGCGCCGCCGATGACGAAAATAATATCCGTCGCCGCATCGCGGAAGCGGCCGAGCCGGGCGGCAAAGGCTGTGCTGTCGATGCTCTTGCCGCGCTCGTCGAGCGCAATGAGCCCGTATTTCTCCGGGAAGTGCGCCGCGATGCCGGCGGCTTCCTCTGCCATCCGAGTCGCGGCATCCCGCGCCCGGCTTTCCGCAACTTCATGAATCTCGAGGCCGCGGAAGCCGAGCTTGCGGCCGATATCTTCGAAGCGCTCGCGATAACGCTTCGTTAGCTCCCGTTCGGGACCCTGCTTCAGCCGGCCGACGGCGATGACGATGAGGCGCATGGCGTTTTCTATTGAAAACGCGTCAAACAAACAACCTGCGCGCCGATAGGGGCGCAGTGGAGCCATTTTCCTGCGCGCCAGATGGTGCGCAGTACAAGGTACCTGCGCCACCGCCGATTCGCATCGGCTCGACGAGCCTAGATCGCCTTCGCCGCCGCCGGATTCTGCGTCCACAACCTTTCCAGGTTGTAGAATTCGCGAACCTCCGGCCTGAATACGTGCACGATCACGTCGCCGGAATCGATCAGTACCCAGTCGCAATTGGGCATGCCCTCGACATGGAGATTCTTGATTCCGGTTTCCTTCAGGGCCTTGGTGACATTTTCCGCGATCGCACCGACGTGCCGGTTGGCCCGGCCCGAGGTGATGACCATGAAGTCGGAATATGCGGATTTGCCGCGAAGGTCGATGGTGACCGTTTCTTCCGCCTTCATATCGTCGAGGCGGGAGAGGATCATATTCAGCGTCTTGTCGGCGTCGCTCGGCGCCTTCAAGGCCGCAGCTCGGGTCGATGTTTTACGCGTCTTCGGTAAAACCGACTTGGACAATACAGGTGTGGCCAGGGACCATTCCTTTCGCTGTATCGCAAGGCCGAATCTAGTCGGCCCCGCCAACCATACTACGCATGTGGGGTTAATGGTTCCAATATTCCAGTCACCGCCGCATGGCTCTCACGAGTGTTGCCTATTTACCCGCCAGCTCCCGTCCGGGTTCCTAAGTACCGTCGAGGAAAGGTTGAGTTTCATGCCGGTCAGGAAGACCCAGGCAGGCGGACGCTGATCGCAGAGGCTTTGCGCCCGATTCTCGGGCAGCCGGTAGCGCGCCAGCGCCTGTGCCGCAGGCGCGGCGAGCGCGCGAAAACTTTGTGGCGGGCGGTCGATCACGGCAATCGGCATCGCGGCGGCGATGCGCCGCCAGTCCTTCCAGCGATGGAACTGCGCGAGGTTGTCGGCGCCCATGATCCATACGAAGCGCACGCCCAAGACGCGGCGGCGCAAATGCGTGACCGTGTCGACGGTATAGCGGGTGCCGATGACAGCTTCGAGACAGCTGACGTCGATCCGCGGATCCTCGGCGACGTCCTTGGCGGCCTGCGCGCGCTCGGCCAGCGTACGCAACCCGTTGTGATCCTTCAGCGGATTGCCCGGGCTGAGCAGCCACCAGACGCGGTCGAGCTCGAGGCGCTTGATCGCGAACAGGCTGATGGCGCGATGCGCCGCATGCGGCGGATTGAAGGAGCCGCCGAGCAGGCCGATGCGCATGCCGTTGGTGGTGAGAGGGATGGCCTGGGCCGCGGAAGGCGACGCGACGGCAACCGGCTTCAACGCCATGCCCCCGGAAAAACAATCACGGCCGCGTCTGCCCGGTGCCGTGTACGCGATATTTGAAAGTGGTCAACTGCTCGGCGCCGACCGGCCCGCGGGCGTGGAATCTGCCGGTGGCAATGCCGATCTCGGCGCCGAAGCCGAACTCGCCGCCATCGGCGAACTGCGTCGAGGCGTTATGCAGCACGATCGCCGAATCCACCTCGTTGAGGAATTTTTGCGCGGCGCCCGCGTCCTCGGCGACGATCGCGTCGGTGTGGTGCGAGCCGTGATTGCGGATGTGCGCGATCGCCTCGCTCACGCCGTCGACCACGCGCGCGGCAATGATCGAGTCGAGATACTCGGTGTCCCAGTCCTCGTCCGATGCCGGCTTCACCCGGCTATCTGCCTTCTGCACGGCGGCATCGCCCCGCACCTCGCAGCCGGCGTCGATCAGCATGCTCACCAGCGGCTTCAAATTGGTCGCGGCGGCCGCGCGGTCCACCAGCAAAGTCTCGGCCGCGCCGCAGACGCCGGTGCGCCGCATCTTGGCGTTCAGCACGATCGACTTCGCCATCTCGGGGTTGGCCGACTTGTCGATATAGACGTGATTGACGCCCTCGAGATGAGCGAACACCGGCACGCGCGCCTCGGCCTCGACACGCGCGACGAGGCTTTTTCCCCCACGCGGCACGATGACGTCGATGCCGCCGTTCAGACCCGACAGCATCAGGCCCACGGCAGCGCGGTCGCGCGTCGGCACCAGCGTGATGGCGGCTTCGGGCAGGCCCGCCTCGCGCAGGCCCTGCACCAGGCATTCATGGATGGCGCGGCAGGAGCGGAAACTGTCGGAGCCGCCGCGCAGGATCACGGCATTGCCCGCCTTCAGGCACAGCACGCCGGCATCGGCAGCGACGTTCGGACGGCTCTCGAAGATCACGCCGATCACGCCGAGCGGCACGCGCACGCGCTCGATCGTCATGCCGTTGGGCCGCTGCCAGCTCTGGGTGACCGCGCCGACGGGATCGGCAATGCCGCGCACGACGGCGACGCCGTCGGCCATTCCTTCGACGCGCGAGGGCGTCAGCGTCAGGCGGTCGAGAAAGGCTGATGTCGCGCCGCCGGCTTTCACTTCGGCGACATCCTCGGCATTGGCCGCCAAAATCTTTGCCGCGTGGCTGCGGATCGCCCGCTCGATGGCTTCCAGCGCCCGGTTCTTCTGCTCCGGCGTCGCCAGCGCCAACACCCGCGCAGCCGCGCGGGCGCTCCTGGCGAGCTCGGTCATCAGCGCGGGCAGGTCGGCAGAGCCGTCGATGGCTTTCAGGGCGGTGGTCATGGTTGGCCTTCAGTTAAGGCATTCTCCTAGCACGGAAATCGCCTTCTTGCGAGGCACGGAACAGGCATGGCAGCCGGGCGGCAACCGGAATTCGCGAGCTGGGCCAATGGCCGAGCGGAGTGCCGGGCTGCTCTTGCCGACTCGCTCCGATATCAATAAATAGCATAAATCGATACCCGGGACGAGCGGCCATGGCCTCCAGCTACAGCATTGGCAAGCACTTCGAAGACTTGATCGACGGTCTGATCAAGGACGGCCGCTACGCCACCGCGAGCGAGATCATCCGCGACGGTCTCCGCCTGGTCGAAGAGCGCGAAGAGCGCCGCTGGGTCAAGCTCGAAGCGCTGCGCGCCGAAATCCAGAAGGGGATCGATAGCGGTCCGGCGGAAGATATCGACATCAAGGAAATGATTGAGGCGGTCAAAGCGCGGGGACGGCAACGACTGGCCGCGCTCAAGCGTGTCAAATAGGTTTCGCAAGCGGCCGCATGCTGACGTCGATCTCGATTCGATCTGGAGCTATATCGCAGTCGACAATGTTCGCGCTGCCAACGAGCAAATTGAACGAATAGGCGAAGTGTTCGAGATGCTCGTGCAAAATCCGCTGGCAGGCGGCGAGCGTCCCGAGCTGCTACGTGGACTGCGCAGCTTTCCGGTCGGTAGCTACCTCGTCTTCTATCTGCCTGTGTTAAACGGGGTAGAGATCGTGCGCGTGATGAGCGGCCGGCAAGACATCGATGCCGATGACATGCTCTAACTAGCTCGGATCTGACTGCCGCGACCCGCCCACCACCAGATCGTCCCGGTGGATCATCTCGGCGCGGCCAGTGATACCGAGGATTGCGGCCACGTCCCGCGACGAACGCCCCTTGATCTTCTCGGCATCTTCCGCGTCGTAGGCGACGAGGCCGCGGCCGATCTCGTGGGTGTCGGGGCCGCGCACGATCACGGCATCGCCGCGGGCGAACGCGCCGTCGACGCGGATCACGCCGGCGGGCAGCAGGCTTTTGCCGGCGCGCAGTGCGCTGACCGCGCCGGCATCGATGGTCAGCGTGCCCTTCGGCTCCAGCGAGCCGGCGATCCAGCGCTTGCGCGCCGTGACGGGATTGGCCGGTGTCAAAAACCAGGTGCAGCGGCTGCCGTCCTCGATCGCCTGCAGCGGGTGCTCGATCTTGCCATTGGCGATCAGCATGTGCGTGCCTGATGTGGTGGCGATCTTCGCCGCCTCGATCTTGGTGTACATGCCGCCGCGCGACAACTCGGACTCGGCGGCGCCCGCCATCGCCTCGATCTCCGACGTCACGGACGCCACGACCGGGATCAGCTTGGCGTCGGGATTGGCGTTCGGCGGCGCGGTGTAGAGGCCGTCGATGTCGGAGAGCAGGATCAGGAGATCCGCGCTCGCCATGGTGGCGACGCGCGCGGCGAGACGGTCGTTGTCGCCGTAGCGGATTTCGTTGGTGGCGACGGTGTCGTTCTCGTTGATCACGGGCACCGCGCGCCATTCCAATAGTTTCGCGATGGTCGAGCGCGCGTTGAGATAGCGCCGCCGCTCCTCGGTGTCCTGCAGCGTCACCAAAATTTGCCCGGCGCCGATGCCGTGATCGCCCAGCACCTCCGACCAGATGCGCGCCAGCGCGATCTGGCCGACCGCAGCGGCGCCCTGGCTCTCCTCCAGCTTGAGCTGGCCGCGTGGCAGCTTGAGCCGGCTGCGCCCAAGCGCGATCGAGCCGGAGGACACCACCAGCACGTCGCGGCCCTCGCCATGCAGTTTTGCGATGTCGGCGGCCAGCGCCTTCAGCCATGACGCGCGCACCTCGCCCTTGGCCGAGTCGATCAGCAGCGACGATCCGACCTTGACGACGATGCGGCGGAAATTCCTCAGCGCGGGGCGTTTCATGGCGACCTTTTGCAGCAGGCGGACGCCCTGCGCAAGCGGGCCCGAGGCCAGATGGATATTCCATCCGGGTCCCGGCTCTGTTGTAATGCTGGCAAAGCAGGGGAGGGAATGTCCATGAATCGTCGCGAGTTCGTTGCCGGAAGCCTGGCATTGTCGGCCGCAGCGAAAGCCGGTCCGGCTTGGGCCCAGTCGGGCCCCCTGACCAGGATCATCTTTCCCTTCGCGGCCGGCGGCAGCGGCGACATGCTGTGCCGCCAGCTGGCGGAATATCTGCCCGCGGCGCTCGACCGGAAATTCATCGTCGAGAACCGCACCGGCGGCGACGGGCTGATCGGCATCCGCGCAGTGAAGGGTGCCGCGCCCGACACCACCACGGTGCTGGTGACGACGGGCCCGACCATGTACCTGCTGCCGATGGTGGAGAAGGAGCCGAGCTACGATTCGGCCAGGGACTTCGTGCCGGTCTCGCAGCTCGCCCGCTTCGAATTCGTGGTCGCGGTGAGCCCTTCGATCGGCGTCACCGACTTCAAGCAGCTGGTGGCCTGGATCAAGGCCAACCCTTCGAAGGCGGGCTACGGCGTGCCGTCGAGCGGCACCATTCCGCATTTCACCGGCTGGCAGCTGGAAAAGACGCTCGGCCTCAACATGACGCGCGTGCCCTATCGCGGCTCGGCGCCGATCATCACCGATCTCGTCGCAGGGCACCTGCCGATGTGCGTGACGACGCTCGCCGACACCGTCACCCAGCATCGCGCCGGCGGCATCCGCATTCTGGCGGTGAGCGGCCCTGTGCGTTCGCAGTTCCTGCCCGACGTGCCGACCCTGAAGGAAGCCGGCGTCGATCTCGTGGCGGACGGCTGGTACGGCATGTGGCTGCCAGCGGGGTCATCGCCCGACTTTGCGAAGCAGCTGAGCGTCGCCGCAGCCGCTGTGCTGGCCAGGCCCGACGTCAAGGAGAAGCTGAACGCGGTCACGCTGATTCCCGTCGGCTCGACTCCGGAGAACCTGACCAAGGCGCTCGCCGCCGACACCGCGTTCTGGCAGCCGATCGTGAAGGCCACCGGCTACAGGATCACGAACTAATTAGGCCGTGCCCCGCTCTCCCCGCGGCATGGCCGATAGAGCAGCGGCGCCGCAGTCATTTGTATGATCAAAGAATAGAACTGCCATGGCAACAGAGAGTAACCGGCCTGCCGCAGTCATCATGGGGCTGGGTCACCCTCGCCAAACGGCCTTCGCGAAATCTCTGGCGCGATTTGGAGTGCCGGTTCACGCCCTGTACGGCGAGCGAAACGATTTCGTTCATTCGCGGCGCTTGACCCGGTTTCAAGAGCTCGATGCTGACCCTCGATTGCAGTTGTCGCAACTGGAGGCGCTCGGGCGAAAGCTGGGGCGCGCATTTCTCGTTCCCTCCAATGACGACTACGTGGCGCTGGTCTCCCGGAATCTGGACCGTCTTTCGCGGCTCTTCGTAATCCCGTTGCCCGATTGGAACGTCATCGGGTCGATCTTTGACCGCGACAAATGCTACGCCAAAGCCGCGTCGATCGGGATCCGAGTCCCGCGTTACTGGCTGCCCGATTCCGATGCAGCGATGCAGCAGGTTGTCGCTGCCGTCCAGCCGGAAGTTTCGGACTACATCATCAAGACGCCCACCATCCTCAGTGCACCGGCGAACGAAGTGGCCACGCGACTGTCGAAAGCCGCGCCGAAACTGCGGGAGGATATTCTTGCTTCCTGCGTGGAGCTGAAGGATAGAACGGGCAAGTATCCGATGATCCAGGAGGTCGTGCCGGGGCAGGCCGACAGCGCGATCGGCGTGACCATGATCGTTTCGCCCGAGGGCAGGGTCGTTCTGGCCTATTGTGTCCGTCGCCTTCGTCTGGCGAGCTACAAGATCGATGCCGGCTATGTCCACCCCTACGAGCTGGGATCGGTGGTCTGGTGTGAAACCATCCATGACGATGAAGCCATGGCTGCGGCGCGCGAGCTGGTCCGCGCCTTGGGGTATACCGGGCAGATCACCGTCGAATTCAGGCGGGATTCGAGAGACGGCTCGCTTTACCTGATGAAGGTCGAGCCAAGGCCGGTTCGGGCGACGAGCCTGTCGACGGCGATCGGCATGGACATTCCGACGATATTGTACAGGACTTATCTGGGCGAGGTCGTCGACGTGCCGCGCGACTATCCGGACGGCGTGGGGTGGCTGTGGACGACGGCCTATGGCTCGTCGCTGTTCTACAACCCCCACCACAACAGGCGCGACGCGCTGCGCGTGCTGCGAAGCTGGCATCGGATCAAGGCTTTCGGGGAGGACTATGCCGACCCGGTGCCGCTGATCCGGTGGGCCATCGGCTGGTCCGCGCGCGCAGTGTTTCCGAGGGGACGGGGCCCTGCGCCGTCCGTTGCAGCGAAGCCCGCGAGGCTTTCCTGAACGGGCCCCTTCGCCATCGCAGTGGCTGCAATCGAAGCTTCAGGGCGCCGGCCGCGCCCCAAGCCGCGCGCGGATCGCGGCGAGCTCGGCCTCGTCCCAGACGCCGATCAGGATGCCGCCCTTGACCTGCAGGTCGCTGTCGGCATAGCCCGCGATCTTCGCGTTCGGCGTCGTGATGTGCATCTTCGGATGCAGCGCCCAGTCGAACAGCGCCGCCTGCAATCGCGCGATGATCTCGGCGCAGGCGGGATCCTCGCCGCGATCGGCAAACTCCAGCGGATCGGTTTCCAGATCGTAAAGCATCGGGCGGAAGCCGGAGGCGTGGATGTATTTCCAGCGCCCGTCATAGACCATGAACAGCCGGCACTGCTCGATCGGCTGGTTCAGCGTGCGCCGCACCTGCTGCATGGAATAGTCGTATTCGGAGAACGCCGCCTTGCGCCATTCGGTTTGCGCGCCGCGCAGCAGCGGCATCAGCGAGCGGCCTTCCAGGATGTGGTCGGGCGGCGTGCCGCCGAAATAGTCGATGAAGGTCGGCGCGAGATCGATGCCTTCCACCAGCGCATCGCAGACGGTGCCGCGCGTCGCGTCCGCCTCCTTCGAGGGATCGATCACGATCAGCGGGATCCTGGCCGACTGGTCGTGGAACAGATCCTTCTCGCCCATCCAGTGATCGCCGAGATAATCGCCATGGTCGGAGGTGAACACGATCATGGTGTCGTCGAGCAGGCCGCGCGCTTCGAGGAACTTCATCAGCACGCCCATCTGGTCGTCGATCTGGGTGATCAGGCCCATATAGGCGGGGATGACCTTCGCCCGCGCCTCGTCGCGCGACATGTTGCGGGAGTAGCGCATGTCCATGTAGGCGGCGAACACCGGATGCGCCTCCTGGCGCTCCTTCTCCGAGCGGATCGCCGGAACCACGTCCTTCGGCCCGTACATGCTGGCGTACGGCTCCGGCGCGATGTAGGGCCAGTGCGGCTTGATGTAGGACAGATGCAGGCACCACGGCCGGCCGTCGCCTTCCGCCTCCGCGATGAAATCCATCGCGCGGCGAGTCATGTAGGGCGTCTCGGACAATTCCTCCGGAATGCGCGCGGCCTTGTCGGCGTGCACCAGCAGCCAGCCGTTCTGCAATTCGCCGTCGGCATCGGCGCCGGAATTGGCCCAGTGCTCCCAGGGATTTTCCGCGTCATATCCCTGCTCGCGCAGCCAGGCGTCGTAGCGCGGGCGCGGCCGGTTGGTCGGATGCAGCCCGTCGTCGCGCTCATAGGGCTCGAAGCCGCATTCGGCGACATGCACGCCGATGATGGAGTCCGGCGCGATGCCGAGCATCTTCAGCCCTTCGAGGTCGGGGGCCATGTGGGTCTTGCCGACCAGCACGTTGCGCACGCCGATCTTCTTCA
Source organism: Bradyrhizobium sp. (assembly GCF_052389815.1). Classification (GTDB taxonomy): domain Bacteria; phylum Pseudomonadota; class Alphaproteobacteria; order Rhizobiales; family Xanthobacteraceae; genus Bradyrhizobium. The sequence goes on from NZ_JBQTHN010000094.1 coordinate 10,710, forward strand.
GGTGATCGCCGAGCGTCGGCTCGCCGACGCGCAGCGGCCAGCCGTTCCAGTGCGAGCCGTGCGAGCGCATGTAGCGTCCGGTGTAGAAGCACATCCGCGACGGCCCGCAGATCGGCGACTGCACATAGGCCTGCGAAAAGCGCACGCCGCGCTTCGCCATGGCGTCGATGTTCGGGGTCTTCAGCGTGGGGTGGCCGGTGCAGCCGAGATAATCATGGCGAAGCTGGTCGCACATGATCCAGAGAACGTTTTTCGCGCGCGCCATGTTCTTGCTTCGTTGAATGACGGCGCGATGCTGCGATATCGGCCCGCCAAAGACAAGTCAGCTATTCCTTCGCCTCACGCCGTCCACGGCTCCATTTCGGCGGCGCCCTTGGCCTTGCCCGACACTGGCGCCTCGCCGATCACCTCGGCCAGCGCCTGCAGCGCTTCGTTGACGCCCTGGCCCGTCGCAGCCGACAGCAGCAGCAGCGGCGTCTTCTTCGCGGCGCGCTTCAGCCGCTCCTTCTGCTTCTTCAATTCGTCCGGCGTCACCGCGTCGATCTTGTTCAGCGCGACGATCTCGATCTTGTCCGCCAGCTGGCCCTCATAGGCTTCCAGCTCGGTGCGCACGGTCTTGTAGGCCTTGCCGGCATGCTCGGTCGTCGCATCCACCAGATGCAGCAGCACGCGGCAGCGCTCGACATGGCCGAGGAAGCGGTCGCCCAGCCCCGCGCCTTCGTGCGCGCCCTCGATTAATCCTGGAATATCCGCCAGCACGAATTCGCGGCCGTCGGCATTCACCACGCCGAGCTGCGGATGCAGCGTGGTGAAGGGATAGTCGGCGATCTTCGGCTTGGCCGCGCTCACCGCCGACAGGAACGTCGACTTGCCCGCATTGGGCAGGCCGACCAGGCCGGCGTCTGCTATGAGCTTGAGCCGCAGCCAGATCCAGCGCTCCTCGCCGGGCGCGCCGGGATTGGCGTTGCGCGGCGCGCGGTTGGTCGACGACTTGAAATGCGCGTTGCCGAAGCCGCCATTGCCGCCCTCGGCCAGCACGAATTTTTCGCCGAGCTTGGTGAAATCGTGGATCAGCGTCTCGCGGTCCTCGTCGAGCACTTGCGTGCCGACCGGCACCTTCAGCACGACCGGCTTGCCGTTGGCGCCATGGCGGTCCTTGCCCATGCCATTGGTGCCCTTCTGCGCCTTGAAGTGCTGCTGGTAGCGGTAGTCGATCAGCGTGTTCAGCCCGTCGGTGGCCTCGATCACGACGTCGCCGCCGCGCCCGCCATTGCCGCCCGAGGGCCCGCCGAACTCTATGAACTTCTCGCGCCGGAACGCCACGCAGCCATTGCCGCCGTCGCCGGAGCGGACATAGACCTTTGCCTCGTCAAGGAATTTCATAGAACCTAGGTAAGGCAGTGCGGCCCGAGCGGCAACCCGCAACGGCTGCAATTGGCTACAAAAAGCTCCGCCTTGCGATGTTTCCGAAACCCGTCGATCTGCCGGTTCAGCGGGTGACCAAGTTCGAGATTATGCTTAACCGCACCGCAGGCGCAGCAAGAAGCGATCGCTGCGATCCCCGGGGCAGCCCTTGTTAACACCGCCATGCGCGGCTAATCTTGCACCTTGCGCGGGTAGGCTCATTTTATTGGTAAAATAGGAGATGGCTTTGAACAATATTCAACTCCTTGCCACCATTTACACCATGCGTACCAACTCGCAGTATCAGAGCGCGGAGTTTCGGCGACGAGACCGGAACAACATTGCTGCCATGGCGGAAAGTGAGTCCCCAGAGGATTCCGGCGCCGTCAAGCTCCTGATCAACACCTGGGAAACGATTTCGACGTTGGTGCTTGAACTCGAGGATGAGGATAAGCACCACATTTTTGAGTCAGTGCCCTTTACCTACATGTTCACCGAGTTGAATGACGCGATCGAGATTCTTGGCTGCAAGTTTCCTTATCTCGCTGCGAACTTCAGGCTTGTCAGCAAGCAACAGGCCGCATGGCTCAAGTTCAAGGACGATCGATATCAGACAGGCGAACAGGGCGGCATGCACGCACTGTTCGGCTAATACTTTGCTAGCTCTGGATTCCCGCTTCCCAACGTGGCTGCTTCGTCCCTATCTTGATCTTGCCGATTCTAACGGCGGCCCGCTTCATGCGCAGAATCTCGAGGAGTGCTGGCGTTCGTTTGTCGAGCCGGCAAACCCGACATTTGTTCCACAACGGGCGCTTTCCCCCGGATTTCGTATTCAACTCGCCCGTGAGGCAGGACCGGCATATGCCCTGACGGATCCTCGCCAACTGCCTGAAAATCTTCGCAGTGAACGTTGGCGACGACTGTGCGCTGCATTGGACGAGTGGACCTCGTTGCGCGAGGATGGAAAATGCCGACTGGCCTCGTTGCTACATTCGATGTGCCTCTATCAGCTGCTCCTCGATCTCATTCCCTACGACAACTTCGGGGCCGATCGGGCCGCTCCCGATGCGGTGCGGTTGGCGTTCTGGCGAGCGTCGGCCCATTACATCCAGCACTTGCCGGAACGAACTTCGAACTATCCGGGCGCCGATATCTCGGTATTCGAGGACATCGCGCTCAATGCACCCACGATTGTTCCGGAATGCTTCAACGCAACGGCCAAGGTCTTTGTTCACAAGGCGAAGAATCGCTGTGAAGCTGCGGACCTTGCAGGGTGGGGTGATCGGCTGGAAAGGGCTCTCGTACGCACGATTGCGGACGCGGACGAGTTTACCTCCGGTCTTTTCACGAGCAGGTTCTATCGCGGCCTTGGCTTTCTTCCCCAGCTCACCGGCGACAGGCGCGAAGTGGCGCGGGTGATGGATTTGGCCGAAAGTCATGCGCGCAATATCAAGCCCGTCACACCTGCACAGCATCTGCTTTACCGCGAGAACTTGCATGCCGTCATGGAGAGCCGCACAAAGGAAGCTCTCTGGCTCGGCGACAAGAATGAGGCTCTCTCCAGGTCTCTCAAGGTGATTGAAGTCGATCCGTGCGACTCAAAGGCATGGGCAGAGCTTGGCGAAATTCATTACCTTCGAGAGGAGTGGAAGCAGGCATCCGAAGCGTACTCAATGGCCGCAATGCTCGGACCGCCGGCGAGCGCCATTGGTCGTTACATGGCCGGACTATGCTTTAGGAAGCTTGGCCAAGACATGTTGTCGGCCTTCTTTCTCAAGGATACGCTCGAATGCGACCCGCTTGGGATCTCCCCCCGTCATCGCATCAATGAACTCCCCAAGGCTGCGGCTCTGGATGCTCTAAAGCACTGGAACAATCGCCCATAGTTGAAGATGCGCCGACCTGCTTCGATCAGCCGACGGTTAGCAGCAGCACCCCCTCGGCATGACCGCCGGCGGAAATGACGCGGAGACCGCGGCCCCGGCGTTGACGCGACCATAACCGTAGGACGAATCCCGACCTGTTCTGCCGAGGTCAACGGCGGTGGAGGCGAGCAGGCCCCAAATCTGCTCGTTATTGGCTCGCGGAGACAGGTGCGCGCCCCAGGCCAACGCCGCGACCCCCGCCACATGCGGGCAGGCGACGCTCGTGCCGCCGCCCGGTCCCCACGTGCCACCCGGAAGTGTTGACCAAATGTCCACGCCCGGCGCGCAGAGATCGACCTCGCATCCCCTTGCGCTGTTCGGTGCGATCACATCGTGCGAGTCGATGGAGGATACGGCGACAACGTCCCTGTACCTTGCCGGATAATCGACGTTTGACTGCTGTGGCGGCACCGGGTTCCCGTCCTGATTTCCGGCTCCCGCCACAATCAATAGTCCTTGGGACCATGCGCGATCGCAGATCATTTTGAGAGCAGTTGGCGTCGACTCAGCGCCCAGGCTCATATTGATGATGTTTATTCCCGGCTGGTTCATGCACCAATCGATGCCGGCGATCGACCAGCTGAAAAGCCCGCTAGCTTCCTTGTCCAGCACCTTGACCGCATACAAGGATGCTTCCGGAGCAACGCCAACCACGCCTGAGCCATTCCTGGCGGCAGCAATGATGCCCGCGCAATGCGTGCCGTGCCCATGGTCATCCATCGGCGTCGTGTCCGGCACGAAGCTCACACCGTCGGCATAGTTGTACTTCAGGTCCGGATGATCGAAATCAATGCCGGTATCCAGAATGGCAACACCAATTCCCTTCCCCTTGGAAGTGGGCCACGCGGCTTCCGCATTTACTTGCTTGACGTTAGCGGGGATGGTTTCGGTTACGGGGCGCTCTTCCTTCTTTTTCATGCGCCTGTGCGGGAAGGGACCGAAGCCGGTGGCATGACAGATCACGTCGTCTTCGACCGTGGCGACGTTGTCATTTTCTCGCAGGAGCTGGATTTCGCGCCGGGTCAGTTGCGCAGTTACGATCGGCGCTTCGTATCGGTTTACGTCGTAGCCGATGACCTGATCCTCGATCGAAGGCCGGGCGCCTTTGGCCAGGGTTGCTGCGTCGAGAAAATGCGCGCGTGTTCCTTTCGTTAGCGCCCTTCGCACGATCTCAAGTTTGTCCGTTTGTCGGTCGCGGCGCTGATCCTTCGGCTTGAACGTAATGATCACCGATTTGCGTTCTGACATGATGCCGTTCTCCTTGCTCTACTCGGCCGCATTTGAATCCACAAGCGGCTTGCCCCAGAAGCGCAGATCCATTGCGCGCGCAAGCGCAGCAGCCTTCTCGCGAAAAGCTTCCGCTTCATCGTTGCGTCGTTTTTCTTCAAATGTCTCACCCAGCGCGCGGTAGCAATGTGCTTCGAGCGGCTGCAATCCAAGCTCCCTTGCGATCAGCAATGCGGCATTGAAGTGCGACTCAGCTTCAGCCGGACGGCCGCGGCGCAGATCGATCTCGCCTAGTGCGCGAAGCGCATAGGCCTCATTGGCGCGCTCCTGGTGCGACCGCGCCGTCTCAAGCGCGCGGGAGGCCGCCGAAAGCGCATCGTCGATGCGGTCGACTGAAAGATAAGCCTCGCTGATATACGCCAGGCGAAGCGAATGTCGCGCCGCAAAGCCCCTTGTTTCCGCGACCCTGATGCTGTCCTCGAGAATCGGAATGCCCTCGCCCGCACGATTGTCGAGGGACAGCGCATAACCGAGATGAAGCGCCACGAAAGCGAACCCGACGGGACTGTCGGCGAAAGCACCCGCTGCAAGCGAGCGTTGGAACGAGCGCACGGCGCGCCTAAAATGGCCCTGCCGCATGGCGACCACGCCCAATCCGAGATGGGCGTAACCGATGCTGAACGGATGACGATTGCTTTCGGAGATTTGCAGCGCTTCCTCGCCGATCACATAGGCTTCGCTGAACTTGCCAGTCTCGGCGAGTCCCCAAGCGATGAAGCTTCGTGCAAACGCCGATGGCAGCACGAACATGCCAAACCGCTCGCCGGCGAGGTTTCCCTTCAGCTCGACCGCATTCCAGCCGAAATACTTGTTGGCGGCCGAATAGTCGCCTCGGGTGTGATGCGCGAGTCCCAGCGGCAGATTGGTGACGACCTGCAGCGGCACATCGTCAAGCTCCCGCGCCGCGCTCAGCGCCAGTTCGCCGGCCTCGGCGGATTCCGCGTACCGGCCCAGCATCCAGAACTGCTCGGTCAGATAGGACTTCACCCAGCCCATGCGTCGCCTGTCGCCCAAGCGATCGGCAAGCTGTTCGGCTTCAAGGAGGTATTCCGCAATGCGCTTGCGGTCGCCCAGCGGCTGCAGCGCATTGCGCAGGTCGAAGCGCAGGTCGATGGCCAGTTCAGCGCGGGCGCGATTGTCCGGCAGGTGCGAAAGTGCTTCCAGCGCCTTCTCCAGGAGAACGACGGCCTCGGGGTAAGCTTCGCGGTCGGTCGCCCTGGCTCCGGCGCGCCTCAGATACTGCACGGCCTTTTCGAACAGGTGGCCGCGCAGTGCGTGGTCCGCCAATCGCTCGACCTGCTCGTCGATGCGGTCGGCATAGAGCGTCTCCATCTTCTGCACGACGCGGTCGTGCATCTCGCGCCTGCGTTCGTGGCGCAGGCCGGCATAGGCGACGTCGTGGGTCAGCGAGTGCTTGAAGGTGAATTGCAGGTCGGGAAAGAGCTGAGTGTTGTAGAGGAATTCGGAGGCCTGCAGATTGCCGAGCAGGCCGCGAACCTCGTTTTCTTCCATGCCGCAGATCGCGTGCAGCAATGCGAACGGCACGTCATGGCCGATCACCGCAGCGTCCTGCAACAGGCGTTTCTCGGCCGAAGATAACGTGTCGATACGCGCCGCGAGCACGGCCTGCACGGTCGGCGGAACTTCGATCTCGGAGAATTCCTTGATCTGGGTGTATTCACCGCGCGAGCCTTGCAGGGCCTTGGTGTCGACCAGGGCCCGAACGATCTCTTCGACGAAGAACGGATTTCCTCCGGCCCGACCGAGAATGAAGTTCTTCAGGGGCGCAAGATCCGGCGCCGTGCCGAGCAGCGTCTGCAGCAATTCCGATACGCTTTCCGTCGGCAGCGGTTCGAGTCGGAGCGGATGGTAACCGGGGCGTCCCGACCATGGATCGCGATATTCGGGCCGGTAGCTGACGAGCAGCAGCAGTCGCGCGTCGCGCGCGCCGACGACCAGCTCGTTGAGCAGACCCAGCGTGAGAGAATCGTTCCAGTGCAGATCCTCAAACACCGCGATCACCGGCTGCTTGAGGTTTTCAGTCAGCAGCAGCCGCGTGATAGCTTGATAGGTGTATTGGCGGTGCTGCACGGGATCGAGCAACTGGAACGGATGCTCGGCCTCGAGCGCATCGAGCAGGTCGAGCACGGGCGGAATGATATCCTGCAGGGAAGGGTCGAGCTTCATGATCTTGCTCGTTACCTTCTCGCGGATCGACCTGGTGTTGTCGCGATCGGTGATCTGAAAGTAGAAATTCCTGAGAAGCTCAACGACGGGCAGATAGGATGCGGAGTGACCGTAGGAAGCGGAGTTGGTCTGCAGCAACAGGCACCCGGCGGTGTCGTCCGAGCGCAGGAACTCATGGATCAGGCGCGATTTGCCCATTCCGGGTTCGCCGACGACGGCGACCACCTGCCCGTGCCCGGCGCGGGCATCCGTCAGCGCCTGCCGCATGACCTCCTTCTCGATCGAGCGCCCGACAAACCGGGTCAGGCCGCGCGACACGGCTGCCTGCAATCGCGTGCGCTCTCCGCCGCCTCCCGTCACCTCGAACACATCGACCGGCTGGCCCAGCCCCTTCACCATGACCGGACCAAGCGGCTTGGCCTCCACATAGCCTTCGACAAGGCGGTAGGTGGCGGATGTCGCCATGACGGAGCCCGGCATAGCGAGTTGCTCCATGCGCGCCGCCAGATGCGCGGTCTGACCGATCACCGTGAAGTCGACGAAGAGATCGTTGCCGATCGACGACACCACTATCTCGCCGGAATTGATCCCGACCCGCATGGTGACCGGCAGCGCGTGAAGCCGCTGGACATCGAGGGCGTACTGCCCCACCCGTTCCTGCATGCGAAGGCCGGCGTAGCAGGCGCGCACGGCGTGGTCCTCATGCGCGACAGGAGCGCCGAACAGCGCCATCACGCCGTCGCCCATCACCCTGTTGACCATACCCTCGTAGTGATGGACGGCCTCCATCATCCGCTCGAGAATGGGATCGAGGATTTTTTGCGCCTCTTCCGGATCGCGATCCGCAATCAACTCCATCGAGCCCTTGATGTCGGAGAACAGGACGGTGACCTGCTTCCTTTCACCTTCCAGCTCGTCTCTCGAGGTCAGGATTCTTTCGGCCAGGTGTTTTGGCGTATAGCTTCCGGGTGACAGGAAGCGCGCCGCCGTCGCTTTGCCGAGCGCGCTTCCGCATTCTGAGCAGAATTTTGCTGCGATCGAGGCCGGTGTCGCACAGCGCGGGCAATCATGCGTCAGGGGTGTGGCGCATTGCTCGCAAAACTTGGCTTCCGGGCGATTTTGGTGCCGACAGGTTGGACACCACATAGGCGTCACCAAACTCTTGTACAGTGGCAACCATGCAAGCGTACCGCTGGGCCGGGCAGGCGACAAGCAGCATGGGGTGCTTATGGCTCAATTATCGGCGGCAGTGGCGTGCCGGCACCGGACCTCTCGGACGGCCCGTTCGGCCCCAACCGTCCAAAAATTGAAAATGGCGAAATAGCCGCGGCCGCCAGCTCTTTCGGCCCGGATTTGCGCCTGCGAGAATGCAACGCCGTCCGACGTCCCAATATGAGCCAATTCACAATTGGACAGAAAATCCTGCCAGCAACTGCGGAGGAACGGTCGACCGATTCCGCCTCACCCCGGCCGCTTCCGGATCAGAAACTTCTGCATCCCTTCCAGCACCAGCTCGCGGCGCTGGTTGTGCACCGTGCTTCGCAGCGTCACCGTGCCGGTGCTGCGGCCTGGTGTCAGCTCGATCACTTCGAGCGCGGGATAGATGGTGTCGTCGGCATAGACGGGCTTTAAGAACTTGCTCGACTGCTCGAGGAAGCCGACCAGCGACTCTTCCGTCAGATAAGGAAACAGCCCGGCGCCGGGCGCGGTGTGCACCAGCGTCTGGAAGCCGTGCGCCAGGAGATGCGGCATGCCGCGGGCGCGGCAATATTCGACGTCGTAGTGGATCGGGTGGGTGTCGCCGCTGGCGGTCTGGAACGCTGCGAAGATCGCCGTGGTCTGGGTGCGGCCGGGCAGCACGAAGCGCTCGCCGATGACGAAATCCTCGAACCAGCGCTGCTCGGGCACCATGCGGTGCGTGGCGGGATCGAACTCGGTCATGGCGTTTCCTGTTTTGGATGCTTCAAAAGCTGCATCTTAGCTGTCATCGCGGCAATTGGTTCTACCGAATTCGTCATGCCCGGCCTTGTGCCGGGCATCCACGTCTTTAAAACTGTCTGCCAAGAAGAACGTGGATGGCCGGGACATAGGCGGAACGACGTGACGCCGTTCTTCGAACGGCTATGCCCGACCCTGACGCAGAACAATACCAAAGCCCGGCCCGCATGTCCCTCTTCGCCAAAACATCCGCCCTCGACGAACGCTCCGCACGCCTCGCCGGCATCGGCTTGATGCTAACAGGCATCTTCATGTTCTCGTTCGGCGATGCGCTCGGCAAGTTCCTGGTCGGCACCTATTCGGTCGGGCAATTGCTGTGGCTGCGCGCCTGTGCCGCGCTGGTGCTGCTGTTTCCGCTGATCTGGCAGCAGCGCGCCGCGTTCCTCAACCTGGAGCGGCCCTGGCTGCAATTGCTGCGGGTGACGCTGTCCACCATCGAGGTCGCGGCCTTCTTCCTCGCCACCGTGTACCTGCCGCTCGCCGACGTCATCACCTACTACCTGGCGTGCCCGATCTTCGTCACCGCGCTGTCCGGCATCGTGCTGCGCGAGAAGATCGGCTGGCGGCGCTGGAGCGCGGTGCTGATCGGCTTCTGCGGCGTGCTGATCGCGCTGCGGCCCTCGGCCGAGAGCGTCAGCTGGCCGGCGCTGATCGCGCTCGCCGGCTCCACCTCGTTCGCCTTCCTGATGCTGATCACGCGCTCGCTGCGCGCCACGCCCGACATCGTGCTGGCCTCGACGCAGTTCATCGGCACCTTCACGCTGGGCGCGCTGATGGCGCCGTTCGGCTGGATCGCGCCGAGCCTCAGTAGCCTCGGCCTGTTCGCGCTGGCCGGCCTGATTTCGGTGAGCGCGCTGATGTGCGTCAACCGATCGCTAAAGCTCGCGCCGGCCTCCGTGGTCGTGCCCTATCAATATTCCATGATCGTCTGGGCCGTCATGTTCGGCTATGTCGTGTTCGGCGACGTGCCGCAGCTTGCCACCATCATCGGCGCCGCGATCATCGTCGCCGCCGGCATCTACATCTTCCTGCGCGAGCAGGCGCTCGGCCGCGAGGAGCCCGCCGTCAATCCGCCGGCGTGAAAACGTCATGCCGTAGGGTGGGTTAGTACTACTGAGTCAAGCGGTCGCAGTCTTTGGGGCTGAGAATCAAGTAATTGAGGAGATTCACTATTTGGCACGTGGAGGGCCAGATGAATCTCGATCAGAGCGAAGCACGGTTTGCGGAGTATGTC
>NZ_JBQTHN010000095.1:0-24457 GCF_052389815.1 Bradyrhizobium sp.
GGAATTGGCGGTCGGCAAATCGCGCCGGCAGTTCCTGCGATCCCACAAAGTCGATGAGGTCCATGCATCCGGGAGCCACGATCTGCGGAATGCCGCTGCGGCCGGCATTGAGCAACCTGTCGGGCCCCGAATGGACGGCCGAGCCGAACATCCAGTTGCCGAGCTCCTGCGGAGCGAAGTCCATCACGACGGCGAAACCGCCCTCGGAGGCGATGCGCTCGAAGGCCATGCCGCCCATGCCGGTCGCGTGAAAAATGGCAACTTCAAACCCCCTCGCCTCGAGTTCAGGTTTCAACCACTTCATGTAAGCCAGACAGGAGCTGCCGAAGCTGGTCATGCCGACGACCGGCCGATCGGACCGCGCCGGCTCGGCTGCGCGCGCCGCGCCGAGAACGGCGCCGGCGGCCTGGCTCAGCGACGATTTGCAGATGGCGTTGAGCCCGTAGAGACCGCCCGCCCAGAGGATCATCTGGATGTCGGCCGAAAGCCGGTCGGCGGGGATCAGCGGCGAGAAGGCCACCGTCGAGATGATGTATTTGGGCACGCCGATGGGAAGCGCGCGGGCGCAATCGAGCGCGAGGTCGGTGCCCATCGTGCCGCCCATGGCGATCATGCCGTCGATCTTGCCCTCGCGATGCAGCCGGGCGGTGAGCGTGGCTGCACCGCGCGCCATGATCTGCATGGCCGCGTTCTCGTCTCTGGCGGCGATGGTTGCCTCGATCGACGAGCCTGCGGCGTCGGCGACGTCGTGCTTGCTGATCGATACCGGCGCGGTCGGATCGCCGAGCACGCTGACGTCCATGGTCAGCGTCGCCCCGCCCTGCCGCTCGATGCAATCGCCGAGGAAACGCAGCTCATCCGACTTGGTGTCGAAAGTGCCGACGATGAGGATGGTCTTGCGGTCGCTCACAGCTGAATCCACGCCGTCTTGAGGTCGGAGTACTTGTCGAGCGCATGAAGCGACTTGTCGCGACCGAAGCCGGACTGCTTGAAGCCGCCCAGCGGCACCGTGATATCGGTGCCGCCGTAGGTGTTCACATGGACGACGCCGGCACGAACCGCCCTGATCATGCGATGGGCCCGTGACAGGTTCGACGTCCAGACTGCGGCGGCAAGGCCGTAATCCGTTGCATTGGCAAGACGGATCGCCTCGTCCTCGTCCCTGAACCGCGTCACGGCAAGGACGGGGCCGAAGACTTCCTCCTGGGCGAGCTGCATGCCCGGAGTGACCTCGTCGAAGATCGTGGGAGCCATATAGTAGCCGCCTGTGTCCTGCATGATCTGCCGGCCTCCCGTGACCAGCCGAGCACCATCGCGAATTGCGCCGTCGACAAAGCGCAGGTTCTTCGCCAGTTGGTCTTCGCCGCAGACGGCTCCGACATCGCTCTTGAGGTCGAGAGGGTCGCCGACGCGGAGTTTCGCGGTTGCCGTCGTCAGCCGGTCCATGAAACGGTCGTAGATCGAGGCTTCAACAAGCAGGCGCGAGCCCGCAACGCAGACCTGGCCTGAATTGCGGAAGATGCCCGACGCTGCGACGCTTGCCGCGCGATCGAGATCGGGAGCATCGGCGAAGACGATATTCGGCGACTTGCCACCCAGCTCGAGGTGCACCCGCTTCAGGTTCGACCGGGCCGACGCCTCCATGAGCCGGCGTCCAACCCCACCGGAACCGGTGAAGGCGATGCAGTCCACATCCATGTGCAAGGCAAGCGCCTCTCCAACCACGCGGCCGGTTCCGGTGACGACGTTGAGCGCGCCGTCGGGCAGACCGGCCGCGGCGGCAAGCTCCGCGAGTTTCAACAGCGAAAGCGAGGCGAATTCGGACGGCTTTACCACGACGCTGTTTCCTGCAGCGAGCGCGGGCGCCACCTTCCATGCGCCGATCATCAGTGGAAAGTTCCAGGGCACAATCACGCCGACAACGCCGAGCGGCTCATGGTGTACGAGTCCGAGGACGCCCGGTGGCGTGGGGGCTATCTCGCCATAGACCTTGTCGATGGCCTCGGCATAATAGCGGAACGTCTGCGCCGCGCTCAGCGGCTCGGCCTTGTAGGCCATGTTGATCTCGGTGCCGTTATTGCGAACGCCGAGCACTGCAAGCTCGAGCGCATGCTGCTCGATCAGGTCGGCCAATCTCAGCAAGCACTTCTTGCGATCCGCCGGGGCCGCGCGCGACCAAGAGCCGACCTCGAACCACGTCCGTGCGGCCGCCACGGCGATTTCCACTTCGCCTGCCGAACCATCGGCGATCGTGGTGAGCTCCGAGCCGTCGATTGGGCTTATCACGGCGAGCGGTTCCGTCTGCCCGGTGACCGGCCGCCCGGCGATCCAGTGCGCCTGTGCCGGCACCGGAATTTGGCGCAGTCGGTCGATGTCGGCCTGTTGCAATTCGCACCCTCCGCGGTATTCAGCCGCCTCGAACGATCGGTTCACTATTTGCACCGATATTGATAATAGATTGCAGCCGGCCTCCGGTTTTGTCAAACTGGTGTCAGCCGCCACTGACCGGCGGGGCACGTTTCGGATTCGATCGCATGCAGACCGTCGACAAGGCGATGAAGCTCCTCGGCTACTTCTCGGCCGCCGAACCCGAGATAGGTTTGAGCGAGCTCGCGCGGCTCGCATCGTTCGACAAGGCGGCGACGCGGCGCTTCCTCGTGGCGCTCGCCAGTCACGGCCTCATCGAGCAGGACGGCAATACGCGCAAATACCGGCTGGGGCCGGCGTTCCTGCGTCTGGCGCGGATCCGCGAGGCAACGCGTCCACTGGCGCGGACGGTGCAGCAAGCGCTCGACGGGCTTTCCGAGGTTACTGGCGAGACGGCACATGGCTCGATGCTCTCCGGCGAACAACTCTCGATCATCGGCGTCGCCGAGCCGCAACGTCCGACCCGGGTATCGGTCGATGCGTCGCAACCATTGCCACTGCACGCCACGGCTTCGGGTCTCGCCTGTCTTGCCTTCCTCGGCGAAGAGGCGGCGCGGCAGATCATCGGTACGGCACCACTGCGCAAGCATACGGACCATACCTGCGCCTCGAAGCGCGACCTGAAGGTGCTGCTCGGCGAAACGCGTGAGCGCGGCTACAGCATGGCCGTCCGCACCTTTGACGACGAGGTCATCAGCATCGCCGCGCCGATCTTCGACGCAACGGGGACCGCGATCGGCGCACTGTCGGTCGCCTCGATCGCATCACGTTTCAGTAAGGAATCCGAGCGCAACATCGCGCGCCATGTGCTGAAGGCGGCAGCCGGCGTCAGCGAGGCAACAGGCGGCACGATCCATCCGGCGATTGCCGCTGCCCTCGATCGGCTCCGCCCATGAGCGACACGGCCCGGGCTCTGGTGCTGGATTTCGGCGGCGTCGTCTCGCGAACGATTTTCGAAACGCAGCCGGACAACGAGCGGGCGCTCGGGCTTGCGCCGGGCACGCTGAACTGGCGTGGGCCCTTCGACCCGACAGGCGATGCCCTCTGGCGCGCGATGCAAGACGGCGAGATTTCCGAGCGCGACTATTACTACACGCGCGCGCAGGAGACCGGGCGACTGGTCGGCGAAGACTGGACCGGCCTGCCGCAGTTCCTGCAGCGAATCCGCGGGGCCGACCCGCAAACGGCAATCCGCCCCGAGGCGATTGCCGCGATCGCGGCCGTCAGGAATGCCGGCGCCAAACTCGCCATCCTGTCCAACGAGCTCGATCTGTTCTATGGCCCCGATTTCCGGGGCAAGCTGCCATTCCTCGCCGACATCGACCTGATCGTGGACGCGACCTACACCGGCATCCTCAAACCCGACCCGCGCGCATACGCCTTCGTCACGGACGGGTTGACACTCGCCGCACGCGACTGCGTCTTTGTCGATGACCAGATCAAGAACGTCCGCGGCGCCCAATCGGCGTGCTTCCACACCATCCACTTCGACGTCACGCGGCCGGCCGAGAGCTACCGGGCCGCGTTGAAACATTTCGGACTTTGAACGGAGCAGAACCATGCGCGATTCCAATTTCCTCGTCGAGAACAATGCCCGGCATGTCTGGCATCCGATGGCGCACCCCGGCGAGATGCGGGCACAGCCGCCGAAGATCGTGCACGAGGCCGAAGGCGTCGAGGTGATCGACGTGCACGGCCATCGCCTGCTCGACGCGGTCGGCGGCCTCTGGAATGTCAATCTCGGCTATTCCTGCGAGCCGGTGAAAAAGGCGATGCGGGACCAGCTCGACCGGCTGCCCTACTACTCGGCGTTTCGCGGCTCGACCACCTCGCCGCTGATCGAATTGTCCTTCGAGCTCGTCGAATGGTTCAAGCCGGACGGCATGGCGCGCGCGTTCCTGACGTCGGGCGGGTCGGATTCGGTGGAGACCTGCCTGCGCCTGGCGCGCCAGTACCACAAGCTGACCGGGCAGCCCGAGCGCACCAAATACATCGCGCTGAAAAAGGGCTACCACGGCACGCATTTCGGCGCGGCGTCCGTCAACGGCAACCAGAATTTTCGCCGGCAATATGAGCCGCTGCTGCCGGGATGCTTCCACATCCCCGCGCCCTGGACCTATCGCAATCCGTTCGGGACGGACGATGCCGCTCTCGTTGCGGAACGTTGCGCAGCCATGCTGGAGGACGAGATCGCCTTCCAGGGCGCCGACACCATCGCCGCCTTCATCATGGAGCCGGTGCTTGGTGCAGGCGGCGTGATCGTTCCGCATGAAAGCTTCATGGGACGCGTCCGCGAGATCTGCAGCCGGCACGGTATCCTCCTCATCGCCGACGAGGTGATCACCGGGTTCGGCCGTACCGGCGCCTGGACCGGCTCACGCCTTTGGGACGTCAAGCCGGACCTGATGTCGACGGCGAAGGCCGTCACAAACGGCTATTTCCCATTGGGCGCCGTCATGATCGGCGAGAAGCTGGTCGATGCGTTCGAGGCAGACAAAACCGGCAAGGCCTCGATCGGACACGGCTACACCTATTCAGGCCATCCCGTGGGCGCCGCCGCCGCGCTCGCGGCGCTGGCTGAGACCAGGCGGCTGGATGTCGCGAGCAATGCGACAGCACGCGGCGCCGAGCTGATGGCCGGCCTCGAGAAGCTCAAGGCCAGGCATTCGCTGGTGGGAGACGCGCGCGGGAAAGGATTGATGGCGGCGCTGGAGCTCGTGTCCGATCGCGCGCAGAAGACGCCGGCGTCCAAGGACGTTCTGCAACGCGTCTTCGAGACGAGCTATCAGCGCGGCGTGATGGTCCGCACATCGGGGAACATCGTCATTCTGTCCCCGCCCCTGATCATTACCTCGAGCGACGTCGCCCGGATCATTGGCGCGCTCGATGCCGCACTGGGATCGGTCTGAGCAGGCGTGGGGACTCGCTGCAATCACGGCCCGGCGGGATCGCCGGGGCTCATGCCGAAATCAGAACGGATGCACCGACAGCGTGCCGAACACGACGGCGGCGATAAGGGCGAGCGAGCTGTAGATGGCAACGGTATGGATCCGCCGCTCGGTCCTCGAGGACAGAGGGCGTGGATGAATGGAAAGGCGGGTATCCGCCGAAAGTTCGCGCAAGGTCGATCTCCAATACGGCTTTGCGTTACAAGAAAAGCTCGCAACCCGGCGGATGCAATAACCCCGCGAAAATAGCGATACGGTCGCTTTCGCCGGCCGCGATTGCAGCGAAACCTTCTCCAGCGTGATTTGGCGCGAGAATATATTTCGGGCCGATTGGGCCGGATTGGACCTAATCAGAAGGCCTGCGCCGGGAACCGGTCCGGTCAGGGCTTCCGGTGTTTGATGGTGAATGCGGCCAGATGGCCCGCGATGTCGTCCGGCTTGAACGGCGGGCCCGCAAAGGCCCCGATGGCTTGTGAGGCCTCAGGGGGGCTCCCCGTGCTCCCCATAGCTGCATCGTAGATATCCGGCCGGAACACGCCCATGGCAGTCTTCAGGGCTTCCGGGCTGTAAGGGGTCTGTCCCCAGCGCACCATCTGCGCGTACAGCCACGCCGCCTGGACGGGCTCCGGCCTTCCCGCGCTCTCCCTCCCTACCAGCAGATAGCGGCTGCTTTCACGCAGAGTGCCATCGGACGAGATCTTGAGCCGACCGTCGAGCGTGCGCTGGATGACCTCGGCGTCCACGCCCAAGCGGTCAGGCTGGGCGAGAGTTTTCGCGGCCTCGGCGCGATTCTCCGGCTGCTCGATGAACTCGGCCGCGCGCGAGGCCGCGCGGATCAGTGCGGCCAGCACGTCCGGGTTCTTCTCCGACCAGGTCTGGCGCACCGCGAGCACCTTCTCGACCGCCCGCACCAGGATGTCGGACACGAAATGCAGGATGTGGCCGACGCCGAGATCCACCGCCACCGAATTCCAGGGCGCGCCGACGCAGAACGCGTCGACCTGCCCGCTGGCGAGGCTGTCGACCATGTAGGGCGGCGGCAGCACCACCAGCCGCACGTCCTCGTCGGGATCGACGCCGCCGGCCGCCATCCAGAACCGCAGTTGATAATTGTGGGTAGAAAACGGAAAGGTCATGCCGAAGGTCAGCGGCTCGGCGCCGCTTTTCTTCCGCGCGGCAACGACGCGGGCAAGCGCGTTGGCGGTCGCCATCGGGTCAAAGCGGTCGCCATCGATCTCGGCCATGATCGCCGAATGCAGCGCCGGCGAAACCGTGATGGCGTTGCCGTTCAGGCCGAGATTGAAGGGCGCGGCGATCGGTACCTTGATGTGGCCAAGCCCGAGGCTGGAAGCGATCGCGACCGGCGCGAGCAGATGGGCGGCGTCGAACAGGCCGATATTGAGCTTGTCGCGGACGTTCGACCACGACACTTCCCGCACCAGGTCGACGTCGAGCCCCTCGGCCTTGGCAAAACCCTTGTCCACCGCGACGATCAGGGCCGCCGCGTCGACCAGCGGAATGAAGCCGATACGAAGGGGCGCGGTCATTTCAGCATCTCCGACGCGGTGATGATCGACTGGGCGATCTCGCTTATTTTCTTCTTCTCGCGCATCGCGGTCGAGCGCAGCAGTACATAGGCCTCTTCCTCGGTGAGGCCCTTCACCTTCATCAGGATGCCCTTGGCGCGGTCGATCACCTTGCGGTCTTCCAGCGCCGATTTGGTGCGGTCGAGTTCGTCCTGCAGCTTGGCAAAGGCGTTGAAGCGGGAAATGCAGAGGTCGAGGATCGGCTTGATCCGCTCCTTCTTCAGCCCGTCGACGATGTAGGCGGAAACGCCGGCCTCGACGGAAGCCTGGATCGAGGCGGCATCGCTCTGGTCGACGAACATGGCGATCGGCCGGCGCACCGCCCGGCTGACCTGGAACATCTGCTCCAGCACGTCACGGCTGGGGTTTTCGAGATCGATGAGGATGACGTCGGGGTCCAGCGCAAAAATCTGGGCCAAAAGGCTCTGCATTTCGCTGATATGCACGACGCCGGTAAATCCCGCCTCCCGCAACCCCTCTTCCAGGATCGCGGCACGGATCGGGCTCTCGTCGACAATGACGATCTTCGGAGACGATTCGGCGCTCATCGTTCACCCATAACCCGGTTGCGCATGCATACCCTACGCCGAACGCGACCGCAAAGCCTTGTAATTGCGACGGAATGGGACTAGCTCCACCCGGTCAATCAAGCAGATTTGGATAGTATGCAACAGGCTTCCGCGCCCAAAGTCAGCTTTGTTTCGCTTGGGTGCCCCAAGGCGCTGGTGGATTCCGAGCGGATCATCACCCGCCTGCGCGCGGAGGGCTATGAGCTCGCGCGCAAGCATGACGGCGCCGATCTCGTCATCGTCAATACCTGCGGCTTCCTGGACAGCGCCAAGAAGGAGTCGCTTTCCGCCATCGGCGAGGCCATGGCCGAGAACGGCAAGGTCATCGTCACCGGCTGCATGGGCGCCGAGCCCGAGCAGATCGAGGCGACCTATCCCGGCGTGCTCTCCATATCAGGGCCGCAGCAATATGAGAGCGTGCTGGAGGCCGTGCACCGCGCGGTGCCTCCGGCGCACAATCCGCACATCGACCTGGTGCCGCCGCAGGGTGTGAAACTGACGCCGCGGCACTACGCTTACTTGAAGATTTCCGAAGGCTGCAACAACCGCTGCAGCTTTTGCATCATCCCGAAACTGCGCGGCGACCTGGTGTCGCGGCCGGCCAACGACGTGTTGCGCGAGGCGGAACGGCTCGTGAAGGCCGGCGTCAAGGAGCTGTTGGTGATCTCGCAGGACACGTCAGCGTATGGCGTGGACATCAAATACGCCGCGAGCCCCTGGCAGGACCGCGAGGTACGCGCAAGATTCTTCGATCTGGCCAAGGAGCTCGGCGAACTCGGCGCCTGGGTGCGGCTGCAATATGTCTATCCCTACCCCCATGTCGACGAGGTCATTGGACTGATGACCGAGGGCAAGGTGCTGCCCTATCTCGACATCCCCTTCCAGCATGCCAGCCCGGAAGTGCTGAAGGCGATGAAACGCCCGGCGGCTCAGGAGAAGACGCTGGCGCGGATCAAGGCATGGCGCGAGGCCTGCCCCGAGCTGACGCTGCGCTCGACCTTCATCGTCGGTTTTCCCGGCGAGACCGATTCCGACTTCGCCTATCTGCTCGACTGGCTGGAAGAAGCCGAGATCGACCGTCTCGGCTGCTTCAAATACGAGCCCGTCGCAGGAGCCGCTTCCAACGCGATCGGCAATCCCGTGCCCGACGAGGTCAAGCAGGAGCGCTGGAACGCGCTGATGGCGCGCCAGCAGAAGATTTCCGCGCGCCGGCTGAAACGCAGGGTCGGCACACGGCAGCAGGTGATCGTCGACGAGGTCGGGCCGACGGTCGCAAAGGGTCGGTCAAAGGCCGACGCGCCGGAGATCGATGGCGCCGTTTACCTATCGAGCCGCCGGCCGCTGAAGGTCGGCGAGATCGTCACGGCGAAGATCGAGCGTGCCGACGAATACGACCTGCACGGCAGCGTGGCCGGATTCTGACAGGGGCGAGCAAGATGCCAAGGCCACTGCAAGTCAAGATATTCGCAGATAGCCGGGCGAAAGTGATCGAAGAGCAGATCAATGCCTGGTTGGCTTCACAGACGTCGGTGAGCATCATCAAGACGGAAACCGCAATCTCGGCAAGTGCTGGGACCGGCGATACAGGTGCCCCCTGGCTCGTCGTCACCATCTGGTACGAGCCGCCGGCATCGGATCGCGAACGCCCCGGCTTTCGAGTTGGCTGACATCAACGGCGAGACGCTGACTTGTATGTCCCAACACGGAGAGCGGGCCGCCTTGACACCGGCCGTCTTTCGGCTGTAAGAGCGCGCCCCATGACCTTGAACCGGACCATCCGCCGCGCCGCCGACCGCCGTCGTACCCACGACGATGCGGGCGCGCGCCATGTCCGACGACCACGCTGAACAGCTAGATCAGCCAGGTTTTCGAGAAGGCCGCACCCGCAAGGTGCGGCCTTCTTGCTTTTCGGCCTGCCCTTTCACCGCAAAACCAAGAGGAGATCGATGTGACCTACGCTACTCATTCGTTCGATGTACTGATGGACATCACCGCGCGTCCGCAGGTCGTGTTCGTCCGCGGCAAGGGCAGCTATCTCTGGGACGAGAGCGGCAAGCGCTATCTCGACTTCATGCAGGGCTGGGCGGTGAACTGTCTCGGCCATTCGCCTGACGTCATCGCCGACGCGCTGGCCGAGCAATCGGCGTCGCTGCTCACACCAAGCCCGGCCTTCTACAATGCGCCGAGCCTGAAGCTTGCCAAGGCGCTGGTCGAAAAGAGCTGTTTCGATCAGGTGTTCTTTGCGAATTCCGGCGCGGAGGCCAACGAAGGAGCGATCAAGCTCGCGCGAAAGTATGGCTCGCTGCACAAGGGTGGCGCGCACGAAATCATCACCTTCGAGGGCGGCTTCCACGGCAGGACGCTGGCGACCATGTCGGCCTCCGGCAAGAAGGCGTTCGAGCCGTTGTTCGAGCCGAAGGTTGCGGGCTTCCGCAAGGCGAAGCTGAACGATCTCGGTTCAGTGGAAGCGCTGATCACGCCTTCCACCGTTGCCGTGATGCTGGAGCCGATCCAGGGCGAAGCCGGCGTATGGCCCGCAGCGGATCGATTCCTGCGGGAGTTGCGCGCACTCACGAAATTTCATGGCCTGCTGCTGATCTTCGACGAGATCCAGACCGGCGTCGGCCGTACCGGAAAACTGTTCCACTACGAGCATGCGGGGATCGAGCCCGACATCATGACACTCGGCAAAGGTATCGGCGGCGGCGTACCGCTGGCGGCGCTGCTCGCAACCGAAGAGGCCTCCTGCTTCGAGCATGGCGACCAGGGCGGCACCTTCAACGGCAATCCGTTGATGTGCGCGGCCGGCCTTGCCGTGCTCGAAGAGGTCGGCAAGCCGGAATTCCTGAAGGCGGCGACCGACGCCGGCCAGTTCCTGGCGAGCGAGCTGCAAAAGCTTTCGGCGCGGCATGGTCTCGGCGAAGTGCGCGGCCGCGGGTTGCTGCTGGCACTGGACCTGAAGCTGCCGATCGGCGCCTCGATCGTGGCGCAGGCGCTCCAGCAAGGTCTGCTGCTCAACTCGCCGCAGCCCGATGCCCTGCGCTTCATGCCGGCACTGAACGTCACGCGGGAGGAGATCTCGGAAATGATCGACGTCCTCGACGCGATCCTGACCGAAGCCGGCGTGGCGCGGCGGGTGGCTTAACCGCCTGTCATTCCGGGGCGATGCGCAGCATCGAACCCGGAATCTCGAGGTTCCGGGTCTGCTGCTCGCGCACCATCCCGGAACGACGTGCCCAAAATCATGGCCTCAGGATCGCGGCACCGGTGGTCGCCCGGCTCTCGAGCTCGATGTGCGCCCGGGCGGCATCCTTCAGCGCATAGGCCTGATTGATCGGCACGTGCAGCTTGCCGTTGATGACGGCGGCGAACACGGTGTCGGCGCCTTCGAGCAACTCCTTGCGGGTGGCAACATAGTCGTTGAGTTTCGGCCGCGTCGCGAACAGCGATCCGTGGTTGTTGAGCTCGGCAATCGCGAACGGCGGCACCGGCCCTGAGGCGTTGCCGAAGCTGACGAACAGCCCGCGCCGTTTCAGGCACGACAGCGATCCCGGGAAGGTCGCCTTGCCGACACCGTCATAGACGACATCGCAGAGTTCGTTGCGGCTGATCTGCTTCACCCGCTCGACGAAGTCCTCTTCATTGTAGTTGATGACGTGGTCGCAGCCATTGCTGAGGGCCAGATCGGCTTTCGCCTTGGACCCGACGGTGCCGATGACATGGGCGCCGAGCGCCCTCGCCCACTGGCAGGCCAACAGGCCGATGCCGCCGGCCGCGGCGTGGATCAGCACGCGGTGACCTGGCTCGATCCTGAAGGTCTTGTGCAGGAGGTACCAGACCGTCAGCCCCTTGAGCATCAGCACGGCGCCCTGCTCGTAGGTGATGTGGTCGGGCAGCTTGACCAACTTGTCCCAGGGGATGGTGCGCTCGGAAGCATAGCCGCCGAAATTGAAATAATAGGCGACACGGTCGCCGGGATGGAAATGGGTTACGCCCGGCCCGACCGCGATCACCTCGCCGGCCGCCTCATTGCCGGCGATGAACGGCAGGCCCGGCGCCTTGTAGAGCCCAGTGCGGAAATAGACGTCGATGAAGTTGAGCCCGACGGCGTGCTGACGAATGCGAACTTCGCCCGGCCCCGGCGCCGGCACGTCCACGCTCTCGTAGGTCAGGACTTCCGGACCTCCCACCTTGTGCACGCGGACGGCCTTGGTCATGGCTGCTTCTCCCGTGGGTTCGCCAGATTCGAACCGAACGCCAGCGAGCGGGCCTTGTCAACCAACGCATTGGGGGAACGCGCCAAGCCCGCCTAATTCCTGATCTTTCGCCGGTTGCGCTTGGCGAGCACGTTGAAAAACTCGACGGCCGCCGAAAACGTGATGGCGAAGTAGATGTAGCCGCGCGGGATATGAAATTTGAATCCGTCCGCAACCAGCGCCACGCCGATAAGCACCAGGAATGCCAGCGCCAGCATCTTGGTCGTCGGATGCTCTGCAACGAAACGCGCCACGGGGCCGGAGGACACGTACATGATGACGCAGGCAATCACGACGGCGGCCACCATGATCTCGAGGTCCTGCGCCATGCCCACCGCGGTGATGATGGAATCCAGCGAGAACACCATGTCGACGACGATGATCTGCATGATCACCCAGAAGAACGCGCTGGCCGGCGACCTTTCCTGCCTGCCGTGTTGAAAGGCATCGATCTCGGCGTGGATCTCGTGGGTCGCCTTCGCGATCAGGAATAGCCCGCCGGCGATCAGGATGATGTCCCGCCAGGACAGCTCGATGTGCCTGACCTTGATGACCGGCTCAGTCAGCCCGATCAGCCAGACCAGCACGCTGAGCAGGACGATGCGAAACACCAGGGCCAGCAGCAGGCCGATCTGACGCGCGCGCGTCGCCTGCGGTTCCGGGGTGCGCGACACCAGCACCGAAATGAAGATGACGTTGTCGATGCCGAGGACGATTTCCAGCGCCGTCAAAGTCAGCAGCGCCGCCCAGGCTTCCGGGCTGGTCAGAAGTTCGATCATGCCTTCAGCGATTTGATGAAGCGAATAGCGGCGTTGCTGCCGAGGACGTAGGCGCCGATGGCGCAGAGCCCGACGGTGATCGGCAAACCGACGTTGAAGTCGTAAACGAGCGTGATTGCCGCAAGCACCGCCCATGCAGCCAGCAGCCACAATGTCAGCCAGCGCAGGCGAACCACCCGGAAGGGATGCAGCACATGGATCGGCACGAAGGTCAGCACGATCAGAATGGCAACAGCGACAGTCGAGGCTATCTTCGGCATGTGCAGGAGAAACAGATAGAACGCCACCGCGTTCCAAAGTGCCGGGAAGCCGCGAAAATGGTTATCGGCGGCCTTCATGCGACGGTCGGCGAAATAGAGCGCGCCGGAGACGACGATGCCGATACCCAGGATCGGGGCGGCAACCGGCAGCAGCAGGCCGCTTGCGGTGATCGCATAGGCCGGCACGAACACATAGGTCAGGAAGTCGACCACGAGATCGAGAACGTCGCCCGACCAATTGGGCTGCAGCCGCACCACGTCGAGCCGCCGCGCCAGCGGGCCATCGACGGCGTCGATGACCAGGGCAACGCCAAGCCAGGCGAACATGTTGGTCCAATGCTCGCGCACCGCTTCGAGCATCGCAATCAGCGCGATCCCGGCTCCAAGCGCCGTGAGGATGTGCACGGAAAACGCCGCCGCGCGCATGCGCAACGAGGATTGTGACATAGCGGGCGGGCTGGGCTGGTCCATCTGTCGGGCAGTGCTATCAGGAATCGCAGGATTTTGCACACCAGCGATTGCGGCGTTCGGCCGCGTGAGCCTGGGGAGCCCTTCAAATCGATGCAAGCCTTGAAATTACCGCCGTGAGCGGCCAATTGTTCCGATCATGAATGATGGTTCTGTGACGTTCGACGCCGTCGTCGTCGGGGGCGGGCCCGCCGGCCTCACCGCTGCAATTGCGCTCGCGGATGGCGGCGCCCGGACCGCCCTGCTCGCCCGCCGCGTCCCCTATTCCGACAACCGCACCACGGCCCTGCTTGGCGCCTCCGTGGACCTGCTCGAGCGGCTCGACGTCTGGCGGCGTTGCCAGGACAGTGCGGCGCCGCTCAAGGTGATGCGGCTCGTCGATGACACCGGCCGCCTGATCCGTGCGCCCGAGGTTCGCTTCCAGTGCGACGAAATCGGCATCGAGCAATTCGGCTATAACATCGACAATCGCACGCTGGTCGCCGCGCTGGAAGCGCGGGCCGCGGAGCTTGCGGATCTGACGCGCGTGGACGATGAGGCGACGACGGTGGTGCCTGAAGAAAGCGTCGTCGCCATCGTCACACGCCGGGACACGACGCTCGGCGGCCGGCTGGTGGTCGGCTCCGACGGAAGGCAGTCATTGTGCCGTGACGCCGCAGGCATCGAGGTGCGGCGGCGCGACCTCAACCAGGCGGCGCTGACATTCAATATCGGCCATTCGAGGCCGCACGGGAACGTCTCCACCGAATTCCACACGCCGCAGGGCCCTTGTGTGCTCGTGCCCCTGCCGGGCAGCCGCAGCAGCGTGGTGTGGGTCGCCTCGCCGAACGAGGCCGAGCGGCTGATGGCGCTGAGCGACGAGCAATTGTCCGAGGCGATCGAAAAGCAGTCCCACTCCATCCTCGGCCGCACCACGGTCGAGCCGGGTCGTCACAAATTCCCGCTCGCCATCGAGCGTCCCTTGCAGATCGCCAAAAATCGCATCGCGCTGGTCGGCGAATCCGCCCATGTCGTGCCGCCTATAGGCGCCCAAGGCCTCAACATGGGTCTGCGCGATGCCGCCGACCTTGCCGATATCGTGCGCGACGCGCTCAGCCTCGGCGAGGATCCGGGCTCGCCGCAGGTGCTGTCGCGGTACGCCGCGGCCAGGCGTAGCGATGTCGCCAGCCGCACTTTTGCGATCGACCTCGCCAATCGCTCGCTGCTGTCCGACCTGCTGCCGGTGCAAACGGCGCGCGCGGCCGGCCTGCACCTGCTCGGCGCGATCGGTCCGCTGCGGCGGCTTGCCATGCGCGAAGGGCTGGCGCCGTCCTGGCGACTCTAGACTAGGGAAACGCCAACCGTCCCGTCTGGATGCCCCACATCACGCTGGTCAGCGTGACGACGGAGGCAAACGTGCCGATCAGCACGGCGACCGAAGCCGGCTCGATCCAGGTGTCGTTCTGACGGGCCATCACGAACACGTTGAGCGCCGGGGGCAGTGCCGCCATCAGGAGCGCGGTCGCCGCCCAGGGCTGCGCGAACGGACCGAAGGCCAGCATCAATGCGAACACGAGCAGCGGGTGTATCAGCAGCTTCGCCGCGATCACGCCAGGCACCTCCCATGGCACGCGCTCGAACGAGCGCAACGCCACGGTCACGCCGAGCACGAACAGCGCCGTCGGCGCGGCGGCATTTTGCAGGAACTGCAGCGTATTGTTGAGCGCGACCGGAAATTCGACGCGCAGCGCCGCGCACAGCGCGCCCAGACATGCCGACATGATCAGCGGGTTCAGCACGATCTGCTTCACCACCACGCCCAGCGCATGCAGCAGCGAAGGATGTTCGCGATCGGTGACCTCGATCAGCAGCGGCACGACCGAGAACAGAAAGATGCTGTCGCAGCAGAAGATCAGCGCGGTCGGCGCCGCCGCGCTGTCGCCGAGGACGGCCAGTGCCAGTCCGGGACCCATATAACCGATATTGCCGTAGGCGCCGGCAAGGCCCGCAATCGTCGCCTCGCGCAGCGTCAATTTGCCGATCAGCTTGCCGACGATCATGGCCAGCGCAAACACGATCATCGTGCCGAGCGTTGTCGCAATCAGGAACGGCGGATTGTTGAGCTCGGCGAACGGCGTTCGCGACATGATGCCGAACAACAGCGCCGGCAGGGACACGTAAAGCAGGAAAAAGTTCATCCAGGCGAGCCCGGACTCCGGCAGCGCCTTGGCCTTTCCGCAGACGAAACCGACGAAGATCAAGCCGAAATAGGGTATCGCCAGATTGATTATATCGAGCATGCGGAAACGCGGTTTCTTCAGTGTTTTCCGGAATGTGGCGGCGACTCCTGCCACGGCGAAGAAAGTTAATTCGTCCACATGCCCCTAGCATCAGCCACAATCATGGTCTATCGACGGAGCCATGATTAAAGCGCGTACCGCCAAATTCCAGATCGGGCAGATCGTCCGCCACCGGGTGTTCTCCTTCCGGGGCGTGGTTTTCGACATCGATCCCGAATTCAACAACACCGAGGAGTGGTGGCTGTCGATTCCGGAAGAGGTTCGGCCGAACAAGGATCAACCATTCTACCATTTGCTCGCGGAAAATTCCGAGACCGAGTACGTCGCCTACGTCTCCGAACAGAACCTGCTGCCTGATGAATCCGGCGAGCCGATCCGTCATTCGCAGGTTGCCGAGATCTTCGTCAAGGACAAGTCCGGCGCCTATCGTCCGCGCAATCCTTCGTTGAACTAGGACCGACGTTCCGAAACAGAAAAGGCGCCCGGGCGGGCGCCTTTTCGTTTGGCTGTGTGCCGTGGCTACTTTGCCGCCGGATTGGCCGGCGCGCCGGGAGGCTGGCTCTGCTCGAGCTTCTTGCGCGCTTCCTCCGCGCGCTTCTGCAGCTGTTCCTGCAACTTCTTCTGGTTCTCCTCGAACACCTTCGGATCGGTCGGCGGGCCATCGTACGCCTTGGTGAATTCGCCGGCGAGCGGGAGTGGCAGGGTCAACGGAGCACCGTTGGAGTTGATCGCCTGAACTACGAGGCTCTGGCCCTTCTTCAGGGCCGCGATGACTTCAGGGGTCGCCTCATAGTCGGACATGCAGCCGTTCTGGAAGCAGATCACGTAGGGCGACTGCTGCGGCTGGTTGCTGTCGATGATGATGCGGGTGCCGTGCTGGAGCTGCATGCCGAGCGGCAGCGTCACACGAAGGATCTTCTTCGGCTCGCCTTCCGGCTCGATGATGACGGCGGCGATCACGGGCTGGCCGGACTCGATGCGGCCGTCCTTGCCGGTGAAGCAGACCTGTTTGGCGCCAGCCTCCTGACCCTTGAGGCAGAACTTGGTCCAAGGCGCGTAGATGAGCTGTATCTGCTGTTCCGGAGGCTGCTGCGCGGGGGCCTGGGCGGCGGGCTGGCCACCTGCCGGGGGCTGCTGGGCCGCCGGACCTTTCGGAGCTGCCTTGGGAGGAGCCTTCGGCGCGGCCTTGGGGGCGGCAGGTGCACCGGGGGCCGGCGCCTGGGCCGAGGCCGGGGAAGCCATCAGAGAGGCCGAAAGCGCGGTCGCCGCCAACAGGGCCAATATCTGCCCATGCGGCCGGACCGAGGCGGCCAAGATACGGAAATTCATTGCGGAAAACCCTTTCTGAAGCCAGGCGCCCGAACCGCTGCGGGCACCAAATCCCTGCGCCGTTTTGGGCGGCTGTCTCTTAGCAAATTGAGGCGGTTGCGTGACAGGTTCCACCACCTCGATCAATTGCCCGCCTTCAATACAGCGGCGGGCGAAAAGATCAATGCCGACAAGCGTCTTGGGTCGATCCCGCGGCCATCCGCGCTGGCCTATGGTAAAGCTTCGCCGGTGAGAATTTTCGAATCAGATCGGTGCAGGAAAGCACGCCTGCGGCGCGCCTGTGGCTACGTTGCGGGCCTGGCTCTGCTGGCGGCCGCCGCCGTTCCGGGACGGCTGGCGGCGGCGGAGAGCTACGCCATCGCCATGCATGGCACGCCAAAGCTGCCGGTCGATTTCGTCCACATGCCCTACGTCAATCCCGCGGCGCCCAAGGGCGGACGGGTCGTCTGGGGCCTGTCCGGAACGTTCGACAGCCTCAACCCGCTGATCGTGCGCGGCCTCGCCGTGCAGCAGATGCGCGGCTACGTGATCGAAAGCCTGATGGCGCGCGGCAACGATGAGGCCTTCACGCTGTACGGCCTGCTGGCGAAGACGGTCGAGACCGACGATGCCAGGACCTACGTCACCTTCCGCCTCGATCCCCGCGCCCGCTTTTCCGACGGCAAGCCGGTCACCGCCGAGGACGTGCTGTTCTCCTGGGCACTGCTGCGCGACAGGGGCCGGCCGAACCATCGCCAGTACTACGCCAAGGTGGCCAAGGCAGAGGCGCTGGGTCCACTCACGGTGAAGTTCGACCTTGCCGGGGCCAACGACCGCGAACTGCCGCTCATCCTCGGGCTGATGCCGGTGCTGCCGCGTCACGCCGTCGATCCCGCGACATTCGAGGAAACCACCATGACCGCCCCGATCGGCTCCGGTCCGTATCGTGTCACCGCGGTGCGCCCGGGGGCCAGCGTCACGCTGACCCGGAATCCTGACTATTGGGGCCGCGAGGTGCCGGCCAATCGCGGCTTGTGGAATTTCGACGAGGTGAGGTTCGACTTCTTTCGCGAGGCCAACAGTCAGTTCGAGGCGTTCAAGCGCGGTCTTTACGACTTCCGCGTCGAGCATGAGCCGCTGCGCTGGCACGATGGATACGACTTTCCAGCTGCCCGCAATGGCGAGCTGATCCGCGACACCATCAAGCCCGGCGTTCCGCAGCCATCGGAATTCCTGGTGTTCAACACGCGACGGCAGATGTTCTCCGACATCCGCGTGCGCCGCGCGCTCACGCTGCTGTTCGATTTCGAGTGGATCAACAAGAGCTACTTCTTCGGACT
Organism: Bradyrhizobium sp.; assembly: GCF_052389815.1. GTDB lineage: Bacteria > Pseudomonadota > Alphaproteobacteria > Rhizobiales > Xanthobacteraceae > Bradyrhizobium. Next base: position 18,221 of record NZ_JBQTHN010000095.1, read on the forward strand.
GTACCGCCGGACCGCGGGCTTTTTCGCAGGCTCGGAGCTCTCCGCCTATGAGCGCGGCGCCGACGATCGCGAACGCGAATTGCTGAAGCCCTACGCACGGGCCGTCGCTGCCGAGATTCTCGACGGCAGCTATCGCCTGCCGATCGCCGACGGATCGGGACGCGATCGCGCGAGCCTGCGTGCAGCGCTGTCGCTGTTGTCGGAAGCCGGCTACGACCTCGACGGTGCGGTGCTTCGCCAGCGCAGCACCAAGGCGCCCCTCGCCTTCGAGATCCTCGTGACCACGCGCGACCAGGAGCGCATTGCGCTCGCCTATCAGCGCGACCTCAAGCGCGCCGGCATCGAGGCGAGCATCCGCGCCGTCGATCCCGTGCAGTTCGACCAGCGCCGGCTCGGCTACGAGTTCGACATGATCCAGAACCGCTGGGACCAGTCGCTCTCGCCCGGCAACGAGCAGTCGTTCTACTGGGGCACCGAGGCCGCCGACATACCCGGCACGCGCAATTACATGGGCGCCAAAGAGCCGGCGGTCGATGCGATGATCGCGGCGATCCTGGAGGCTCGGGAGCGGCCGGCCTTCGTCTCGGCGGTAAGGGCACTCGACCGCGTACTGATGTCCGGCTTCTACGCTATCCCCGTCTTTAGCGTGCCGGAACAATGGATCGCCCGCTGGAATCGGATAGAACGGCCTTCGGCTACCGCGTTGACCGGCTATTTGCCGGAAACCTGGTGGCAAAAGGCGGATGAACCGAAAACCGGTCAGAAGTGATGCTCGATTCGATGCAGCCGAAATCCGTGACCCATGCCAACGCCTCACCGACGCTGGATGTGCTCTTTAAGCGCATTTTGGCACGCCAGCCGGACGCGGTGGCCCTGATCGACCCGCTCGACAAGCAGCGCATCACCGGCCAGCCGCCGAAGCGCCTTACCTTCGCACAGGCCAATCGCGCGATTTCGGCGCTGGCTGCGCATTTCATCGAATCCGGCTTGCCGGCCAATTCGGTCATTGCCCTGCAATTGCCGAACACGATCGAATTCGCCCTGACGGCCCTGGCCGCCCACCGTGCGGGCCTCGTCGTCGCAGCCCTGCCGCTGCTCTGGCGCCAGGCGGAATTGACCGTTGCGCTCAACCGCACCGGCGCGCGCGCCGTGGTCACCGCGAGCAGGATCGACGGCGTTTCGCACGCGGACATCGCCATGAACGCCGCGGCGGAATGCTTCTCGATCCGTCATGTCTGCGGCTTCGGCGATGATCTTCCGGAAGGCATGGCCTCGCTCGACCGGGCGATTGCGCTGGAATCGCAAACCACGCGCACGGTGATCCAGGACGGCCGCAAGGCCGCGCTGGTTTCATTCGACGTGACATCCGACGGATTTCGCGCGGTGCCGCGCACCCACCTCAGCGTCATCGCCGGCGGCCTTGCGCTCTCGCTCGAAAGCGACGTGCCGCAGGGCGCCACCATCATGTCGGCGTACACGCCCTGCTCTTTTGCCGGCGTCGCTTCGTCGCTGGCGATGTGGCTTCTGACCGGCGGAGCGCTGGCGCTGCACCATCCCTTCGACAGCGAGGTGCTGGAGCGGCAGGTCAATGAGGTTTCCTGCGACACGCTGGTGGCGCCGGCGCTGCTTGCGTTGCGGCTCGACGAAATGGACCTGTCGGCGCGGATGCCGGGCCTGCGCAATGTGATCGCACTCTGGCGCTCGCCGGAGCAGGTTGCGTCCAGCACGTCGTGGAGTGCGCGGACGGCCAGCCTGACCGATGTGTACCTGTTCGGCGAAGCCGGCATGTTCGGCGCCCGCCGGGCCACGGATGGGGCTCCCGCCGCGATCAAGCCCGGACCGCACGGCGCGCCGCGGGAATTGCCGGGCTCGTCGATATCAGGGGAAATCCTGCTCACCCCGCGCGGGACGCTGGGCCTGCGCGGGCCGATGGTATCGATCGCGGCCTATGCCCCACCGCCTCCGCCGAGCGACTCCCTGATATCGGCGCCACCGCGCGATTACGTGGATACCGAGTATGCGGCGCGCCTCGACCGCGCTACAGGGGGGATCAGCATCACCGCGCCGCCGTCGGGCATCATGGCGGTCGGCGGCTATCGCTTCCTCGCACAGGACTTGCAGGAATGGGCCAAGCGCCTCGGCCAGGGCGCCCTGCTCACAGCGCTGCCCGACCGCATGAGCGGATATCGGCTGGCTGGCCGTGCCCCGGACAATTCGCGAGCTCGCGAAGCGCTTTCAGGGCTTGGCCTTAACCCATTGATGGTGGAGGCTTTTCGCGACCGTTCCAGCGCCGCATGAAGGAATTCATCGAGGTTCTGTTGACCTCGCATTAAGTGGACAAATCTACCATCGCGACCTCAGTTCAGAGGTGCGCGTTTTCGATGTCTCAACAAGGCCCGATCCTCATCGTCTCGGCAGGCGCAAGGCCGTCATTCGCATCGGCGCTGGACGAGACGAAACTGTTTCCCGTCGTCGATGCCGATTGGGCAGAGGCTGCGCGCGCTGTAGAGCAGGTACGCCCAGGCGCGGTTCTCGTGGCTTCGTCCGGGATGATCAATCCCGCGCTTGAATCGCTGGCCAAGCAGATCGCCGTTCGCGAACCCTATACGCCGATGATCGCTATCGATGCCGACAGGCGCTTGCCCGACAACGCCATTCCGTTCGCGTACAGCGGCGATCATCCCGAACGCCTGCTGGCGCGCATCAGCTCGGTGCTCCGCGTGCGCTCGCTGCACACGACCGTGATGCGCCGGCTCGATCCGCCGCGGCGCGTGGCGATCTCCGACATCGATCCCGCGCGCGACGCGACGGTGCTCCTGATCGGGCGCGGCGGGACCTATCCTGCGCTTTCGGTAGCGCTCGGCGAGCGCATCGGCGTGGTCGGCGCCCTCAGCATCGAGGCTGCTGCAAGACATCTCAATGCCCGGGACATCGACGGCATTGTGCTGGCCGATGGATTCACGCCCCGCGTGGTCGACGCTTTCCTCACCGTGCTCGCCGAGGATGCCCGCTTCCGCAACCTGCCCGTGATCGTGACATCGGCAGCCCCGCGGGCAACCTACGAACTGGCCAACCTGGAAATCGTGGACAGCGACCCCGTCCGCGTCGCCGCCTCAGTGTTGCCGATGGCGCGCCAGCATGCCTTCGAGGTGCATCTCAGCCGGACGCTGCGCTCGATCGACGCCAACGGGCTGATCGATGCGCGCACCGGTCTGTTGACCCGCGCCGCCTTCGAGCGCGATTTTGCAACCGCCGTCTATCAGGGCCAGTCGTGCGGCGGGGGCCTGTCCGTGGCGCGCTTCGCCTTCGATCCCTTGCATCCCCGTGCGCAGCTCGACGGCTCACGGATCATCAGCCGGCTGATGCGCCAGAGCGATTTCGGCGTGGCGGAGGGGGATGCGTCCGTCCTGGTAGTCTTCGCGGAGACCGATCTGCGCAATGCGCATATGATCGCGCGGCGGCTCTCGGCCGTGATGCGCCACACCAGTCACGGCAAGCGCAACGCCGATGCGGAGCCGGTCGTGTCGGCCGCAACGCTGCTGCCGAACGATACGGCAAAGTCGCTGCTGGCGCGGCTTGCCGGCGACGCGCACCGCGCGGCTTCCTGATAGCCTCAAGCCGCCTTCTTGCTTTCGGCGAGACTGGCGAGCTGGCGCAGGATTTCCGTGGTGCCGGCGAGCCGTTCCTCCGGCGTCTCCCAGTCCTGGAAGAACACCACCTTCATGTCCGGCCGTACTTTCGCAGCCTGGCCGTGCTGGCGGATGAAGGCGACCAGCCGGTCCGGCTGGGCAAAGCTGTTGTCGCGGAAGGACAGCACCGCGCCCTTCGGGCCGGCGTCAACCTTCTCGACGTTTGCACGCCGGCAATAGGCCTTGATAGCGCCGACCTTGAAGAGATAGCGCACCTCGTCGGGCAGCAGGCCGAAGCGGTCGCGCATCTCCGCGGCGAAATTGTCGATCTCCGCGTCGGTGTCGAGATCGGCCAGCCGCCGGTACAGCGACAGCCGCACCGCCAGGTCGCTGACGTAATCTTCCGGGATCAGCACGGGCATGCCGATCGTGATCTGCGGCGACCAGCGGTCGGCGGCCGGCTCGGCGACGCCGGCCTTGAGGTTGACGATCGCCTCTTCCAGCATCGATTGATAGAGCTCGAAGCCGACCTCCTTGATGTGGCCGTGCTGCTCCTCGCCGAGCAGGTTGCCGGCACCGCGGATGTCGAGGTCGTGGGAAGCGAGCTGGAAGCCGGCGCCGAGGTTCTCCAGCGACTGCAGCACCTTCAGCCGCCGCTCGGCCTGCGCGGTGATCTTCTGCTGCGCCGGCAGCGTGAACAGCGCATAGGCGCGCAGCTTCGAGCGCCCCACCCGGCCGCGCAGCTGATAGAGCTGGGCAAGGCCGAACATGTCGGCGCGGTGCACGATCAGGGTGTTGGCGTTGGGAATGTCGAGGCCGGACTCGATGATCGTGGTCGACAGCAGGATGTCGTACTTGCCGTCGTAGAATGCCGACATGATGTCCTCGATCGCGGTCGCGCCCATCTGGCCGTGGGCAACGGCGACCTTCATCTCCGGTACGTTCTTGTCGAGGAAATCCTTGACGCCGGCGAGATCCTCGATCCGCGGCACCACATAAAACGCCTGCCCGCCACGATAACGCTCGCGCAGCAGCGCCTCGCGGATCATCAGGGGATCGTGCGGGGCGACGAAGGTGCGCACGGCGAGTCGATCCACCGGCGGCGAAGCGATGATCGAGAGCTCGCGTACGCCGGTCAGTGCCAGCTGCAGCGTGCGCGGGATCGGCGTGGCCGACAGCGTCAGCACGTGCACCTGCGCGCGGAGCTGTTTCAGCCGTTCCTTGTGGCCGACGCCAAAATGCTGCTCCTCGTCGATGATGAGCAGGCCCAGGTCGCGGAATTTGATGGACTTGCCGAGCAGCGCGTGGGTGCCGACGACGACGTCGATCCCGCCTTCTGCGAGATCCTTCTTGACCTGGTTGAGCTCCTTGGCCGGGATCAGCCGCGAGGCCTGCGCGACGTTGACCGGAAAACCGCGGAAGCGATCGGCGAAGGTCTTGCTGTGCTGGCGCGCCAACAGCGTCGTCGGCACGACGATGGCCACCTGCTTGCCGTCGAGCGCCGTGGCAAAAGCCGCGCGCAGCGCCACCTCGGTCTTGCCGAAGCCGACGTCGCCGCAGATCAGGCGATCCATCGGGCGGCCGATTTCCAGGTCCTTGAGCGTGGCGTTGATGGCGTTGAGCTGATCTTCGGTTTCCTCATAGGGGAAACGGGCGCAGAACTCGTCATAGACATGCGGCTGCACCGGGAATTTCGGCGCTTCGTGCAGCATGCGCTCGGCCGCGATCTTGATCAGCTCGCCCGCGATCTCGCGGATGCGATTCTTCAGCTTGGCCTTGCGCGCCTGCCAGCCGCTGCCGCCGAGCCGGTCGAGCTCGACCTTGGTCTCGTCGGACCCATAGCGCGACAACAGCTCGATGTTCTCGACCGGCAGGAACAGCTTGGTCTCGTTGGCATAGTGCAGCTCGAGGCAGTCATGCGGCGCGCCCGCGACCTCCAGCGTCTGCAGGCCGACGAAGCGGCCGATGCCGTGATCGACGTGCACCACGATATCGCCGGCGGAAAGGCTCGTGACCTCCGAGATGAAATTGTCGAGCTTGCGGCTCGCCTTGCGTGGGCGCACCAGGCGGTCGCCCAGGATGTCCTGCTCGCTGATGACGGCGACGTCGTCGGTCTCGAAGCCGGATTCCATGCCGAGCACGGCGAGCATGGTTTCGTTGCGCGGCGTTGCCTGCACGGTGCGCCAGGTGTTGACGCTGGTGATGCTGGCGAGCTTGTGGTCGGCCAGCATGCTCGCCATGCGGTCGCGCGAGCCCTCGCTCCACAGCGTGACCACGACCTTTTTGCGCTGCGCCTGCAGGGCGCGGACATGGGCGACGACGGCCTCGAACACGTTGACCGTAGCGTCCGCCCGCTCCGGCGTGAAATTGCGGCCTTGCCGGGCGCCGGCATCGATCACATCAGCGGTGCCTTCGGGCATCGCAAACGGCGTCAGCCGCGCCAGCGCCGCTTCACCGAGGCGCTGCTTCCATTCGTCCTCGCTCAGGTACAGCCGGTCCGGCGGCAGCGGCTTGTAGATCGCCCCGCCGCCCGGATGCTCCATCGCCTCGCGGCGGGCCTCGTAGTAATCGAGGATCTGCTGGAAGCGCTCGCGCGCGGCGTCCTCGC
>NZ_JBQTHN010000096.1:0-135939 GCF_052389815.1 Bradyrhizobium sp.
CGCTCGGACTCGCCCACCTCGAGCGAGCCGCCGCGTTGTGCGGGGAGTACGACATCCCGATCCTGTCGCCTTTGATCTTCTGTTCGCTGGGCGACGCGCGGTCCCGCTGTGGTCGAGCCGCGGAGGCGCTGCCGCTGCTGGAAAAGGCCGTGGGGCTGGCCGACGCCCGCGGCACCCTGTGGTGGCAGTCGCGGCGCACGACCTGCCTCGGCGAGGGCTACCTGCGGGCCGGCCGTCTCGAGGACGCGCACGCGACGGGCGAGCGCGCGCTGGCTCTCGCCGATGCGCATGGCGAGCGCGCGAGCCGCGCCTACGCGCTGCGGCTGCTGGGCGAGGTCCAGGCCTCGGAGCAGCGGCTTCGGGAGGCGCTCGCGTTGTCCGAGCAGCTCGGAATGGCGCCGCTGGCGGGGCGCTGCCGGGTCGACCTCGAGCGGTGACCGACTATCTGTGAATCGGGTCGACCCAGCGAACCTCCTCAGGCTTCTCGGCCGGCTCGATGCTCAGGTTGACGACGACCGCCTCGTTGTCGCTCCTCACCACCACGCACTCCAGGGGCTCGTCGGTCGAGGCGTTGATCTCCTGGTGCGGCACGTACGGCGGCACGAAGATGAAATCGCCGGGGCCGGCCTCGGCGGTGAACTGCAGCTTCTCGCCCCAGCGCATCCGCGCCTTGCCCTTCACCACGAAGATGATGCTTTCGAGATGGCCGTGGTGATGCGCGCCGGTCTTGGCGTCGGGCCGGATGGTGACGGTGCCCGCCCAGAGCTTCTGGGCGCCGGCGCGGGCGAAATTGATCGCGGCCTTGCGATCCATGCCCGGCGTCGAGGGCACGTTGGGATCGAGCTGGTTGCCGGGAATGACGCGCACGCCGTCATGCTTCCAGCGCTCCATGTCGGCGTGATCGTGATGGTCGTGCGAATGCGCTTGATCGTGGGAACCGGACATTTCCTGTGCTTTCGAATGAGTTCCTGCTGCGCCGAGAATATCGAAACGGCGGCGCGCGGACCAGTTCAATCGGGAGCGCCAGTCACAATCTTTCTTCACCTCGCCCCGCTTGCGGGGAGAGGTCGGATTGCATCGCAAGATGCAATCCGGGTGAGGGGGCTCTCCACGAGTCCCGATGCCGAAGCACCCCTCACCCCGCCCTCTAAGAGCGAGCTTCGCTCGTCTCGACCCCGCGAAGAGCGGGGCGAGGGAGACGAGAGAGCTTACTTCACCGCGAGCAATTCGACGTCGAACATCAGCGTCGCGTTCGGCGGGATCACGCCGCCGGCACCGCGCGCACCGTAGCCGAGCGCGGGCGGGATGATCAGCGTGCGCTTGCCGCCAGCCTTCATCGTCGCAACGCCCTCGTCCCAGCCCTTGATGACGCGGCCGGCGCCGATCGGAAATTCGAACGGCTCGTTGCGGTCGACCGAGGAGTCGAATTTCTTGCCCTTCTGGCCGTTCTCATAGAGCCAGCCGGTGTAGTGCATCACGCAGGTCTGGCCGGCCTTGGGCGAAGCGCCGCTGCCTTCCTTGACGTCGATGATCTGCAGACCTGAAGCCGTGGTCATGGGTTTCCCTTTCTGCGCGGCAGCGCTGGTGGCGATCGCGGCAGCGACGCCACCGAGCATGGTCGAAAGGATGGTGCGCCGTGAAGATCGCATTGCCGATACCTCTGCTTGAATGAACTCGTTCGTTTGAGCATGATCATTTCCGAAAACCGGTTCCCACTTTTCGGGATCATGCTCTAGTAACCGAGCGCGCAGCCGTCCTTTCGCGGATCGGAGCCGCCGGTCAGCGTGCCCTTGTCCCAGTCGATCCAGATCGCCTGGCCGCCGCCGAGCGGGCTGACGATGCTGGTGGTCTTGTGGCCGAGCTTCTTCAGCCCTTCAACGACCTCCGCCGGCACGCCATCCTCGAGCTGGTAGATGCCCTCGTAGTGCAGGCCACGCGGCATATCGATGGCCTCCTGCAGGTCGCAGCCATAGTCGAGAATGTTGGTCAGCACGTGGCACTGGCCGGTCGGCTGGTACTGCCCGCCCATCACGCCGAACGGCATGATCGAGCGGCCGTTCTTGGTCAAAAGGCCGGGGATGATGGTGTGCAGCGGCCGCTTGCCCGGCGCGATGCAATTGGGGTGGCCCGGCTGGATGCGGAAGCCGCCGGCGCGGTTCTGCAGCAGGATGCCGGTCTTGTTGGAGACGATCGCAGAACCAAAGGAATGCGCGATCGAATTGATGAAGGAGCAGACGTTGCGGTCCTTGTCGACCACGGTGACGTAGATCGTCGATGGATTCATTGGCGGCGCCACATTCGGCAATTCCAGCACGCGGTCCATGCGGATCTTGCCGACATGCTCCTCGGCGAATTCCCTGGCGAGGATGCGCACCACGTCGACGTCGACATGCTTGGGATCGGCAATGAACTGCTCGCGCATCATGTAGGCGATGCGGGCCGCTTCCGCCTCGATGTGGAAACGCTCGACGCTGACGGGCGCGAACTTCGTCAGGTCGAAGCGCGAGAGGATGTTGAGCATCACCAGCATGGTGATGCCCGGGCCGTTCGGCGGACACTGCCAGGCGTCATAGCCCTTGTAGCCGGTGCCGATCGGCACGGTGGTCTCGGTGCTGTGGGCGGCGAAATCGTCCAGCGTATGCAGGCCGCCGATGCCGCGCAGCGTCTCGACCATGTCCTCGGCGATCTCGCCCTTGTAGAAGGCCTCGCGACCCTTGCCGGCGATCGCGCGCAGTGTCATGCCGAGCTCGGGCTGATGGATGACGTCGCCGGCGACGGCGGGCTTGCCGCCGGGCAACAGATAGCGCTCGGTGTTGGTGCCCTTCTTCAGCTTCTCGAACTGGTTCTTCCAGTCGAAGGCAATGCGCGGCGACACCACGTAGCCTTCTTCCGCCGCCTTGATCGCGGGCTGCAGCAGCGTGTCGAGGCCGAGCTTGCCGTGGTCGCGCAGGATCGTTGCCCAGGCGTCGACCGCGCCCGGAATGCTCACCGCATGCGCCGAGGTCAGCGGCACCGCGTTGATCTTGCGCTCCAGATACCATTCCGCCTTCGCGGCCATCGGCGCGCGGCCAGAGCCGTTATAAGCCGTGATCTTGCCCTCGCCGTTCTTCTGCAAGAGCGCAAAGCAGTCGCCGCCGATGCCGGTCGATTGCGGCTCGATCACCCCGAGCAGCGCGCAGGCCGCAACCGCAGCGTCCGCCGCCGTACCGCCGGCGCGCAGCACGTCGATCGCCGTCATCGCCGCGAGCGGGTGCGAGGTCGCAACCATCGCATTCTGGGCATGGACGGTCGACCGACCGGCGAAATGGAAGCTTCTCATGGAGGGCTCTCTTGTCGTTGTCCGGCAGGCGGGATAACCGGAAAAAGCCGGGCTAGATGACATATTCGGGGCAGGCAGCGCAATGGCTGCCCGCGCATGACGCATCGGCACGGCCGCCGGGAAGATCGCGGGTCCGGCGGGGTTTTCCCTTCCCTGCCCCCCTGATAAACCACGGCCATGGCTTACAGGGTCGCCGCCTTCTATCAGTTCGCCGCGCTGCCGGACTTCCGGGAATTGCGCGAGCCCTTGCGCGCGCTGTGCGCTGCACACGGACTCAAGGGCAGCGTGCTGCTGGCAAATGAAGGCATCAACGGAACGCTCGCGGGCAGCGTCGAGGGCATCGCCGGGCTCGTCGAGGCGTTGCAACATGGGCCGCTGTTCGCCGGTCGGCTCGACAATCTCGAACTGAAATATTCGACGGCGGGTGCCGCGCCGTTCCAACGCCTGAAGGTGCGGCTGAAGAATGAGATCGTCACGCTCGGCGCGGCCGATGCCGATCCCACAAAGCGGGTGGGCACTTATGTGGACGCTGCCCACTGGAACGACCTGATCGCCGATCCCGCAACGCTGGTACTCGACACCCGCAACGCCTTCGAAGTCGCGATGGGCACGTTCGCGGGTGCGGTCGATCCGGGGATCAAGAGCTTCGGCGAGTTCAAGCAATTCACGACGCAGCGGCTCGATCCGGCAAGGCATCGCAGGATCGCGATGTTCTGCACCGGCGGCATCCGCTGCGAGAAGGCGAGCGCCTACCTGCTGGCGCGCGGGTTCGCCGAGGTGTTCCATCTCAGGGGCGGCATCCTGAAATATCTGGAAGACATGCCGGAGAGCCAGAGCCGCTGGCGCGGCGAATGCTTCGTGTTCGACGAGCGCGTCGCGCTCGGCCACGGCTTGCGGGAGCGGCAGAAATGAGCGAACTGCAGGGCTTGAGCGAGCGCGTCGACGCACTGGAAGCACGCATCGCCTATCAGGACGACACGATCGAGACGCTGAATGCGACCATCACGACGCAATGGAAGCAGATCGACGCGCTGACGCGGCAACTCGCGGCCCTGAACGACCGCCTAAGGGAAGCCGAGGCGCGCGCCCCGGGCCCAGCCAACGAACGCCCGCCCCATTATTGAGGCTGGCGCGTCCCATTATCGAGCTTCGTCAGCGGAATGCCGCCGTGATCTCGCCCTATGGCGAGGCGTTCTTGTGATCGCCATCGGGCTTGGATTTCGCGGGCTGCGTGGCGCTGACGGGATCGGACGCGGGGAACGTATCCCGCAATCCTGCCTCGAGTTCCTCGTGAGTCTCGCGATCAGCCTTCAGCGCTTCCCGCGGATCGACGGCGTGCTTGTCGTGCGCGGCAGGATCGAACTTTTTGGCCGGCTTTTCAGCCATGAATGCCTCCATTTGCCGGGACAACGCGAGGGTCGGCTGCACGGTTCCCTCGCCGCCCCCGCCGGTGTATGGGAACTCCGGTTGGCCAAGGCCGCCACGACGTGTATCAGGATGGCCCTACGTTGATCCCGGGAAGCCAGTGACAAAGCCCTTTATCGAAGTATTGGCCGGCAAGCGCCAGGCGGTGCCGCCGATCTGGATGATGCGCCAGGCCGGCCGTTATTTGCCGGAATACCGCGCGCTGCGCGAGAAGGCAGGCAGCTTTCTCGATCTCTGCTTCACGCCGGAATATGCCGCCGAGGTGACGCTGCAGCCGATCCGCCGCTTCAATTTCGATGCCGCGATCATCTTTTCCGACATTCTCGTCATTCCCCATGCGCTCGGCCGCTCGGTCCGGTTCGAGGCCGGCGAAGGGCCGCGGCTCGATCCGCTGGACACGCCGGAGAAGGTTTCGACGCTCGCGGCGAAAGCCGATTTCGGCAAGCTGGAGCCGGTCTATGAAGCCCTGCGCCGCGCGCGCGCCGAGCTCGACCCGACGATCGCGCTGATCGGCTTCTGCGGCGCGCCGTGGACGGTTGCGACCTACATGGTCGCGGGACAAGGCACACCCGACCAGGCGCCGGCGCGGATGATGGCGTACCGCCACCCAGAGGCGTTTGCCGGCATCATCGACGTGCTGGTCGAGAACTCCATTCAATACCTTGTCGGGCAATTGAAGGCCGGCGCGGACGCGCTGCAGGTTTTCGACACCTGGGCCGGCGTGCTGCCGCCGCGGGAATTCGAGCGCTGGTCGATCGAGCCGGCGCGGCGCATCATCGAAGGCGTGCGCAAACAGGCTCCTGACGCAAAGATCATCGGCTTTCCCCGCGGCGCAACCGGCCTGCTGCCGGCCTATGTCGAGGCGACCGGGGTCAACGCCGTCAGCATCGACTGGACTGCCGAGCCCTCGATGATCCGCGAGCGCGTGCAGAGCAAAGTCGCCATACAAGGCAACCTCGATCCGCTGGTGCTGATCGCAGGCGGCGCGGCGCTCGACCGCGCGGTAGATGAGGTGCTGGCGAACTACGGCAAGGGCCGGCTGATCTTCAATCTCGGCCACGGCATCCAGCCGGAGACGCCGATCGCGCATGTCGAGCAGATGGTGCGACGGGTTCGGGATTATGAGGGCTGAACCTGCGCGGCGTGCTCACCTTACGCAGAATCTTCCATCGCCTCCTCCGGCCGGCTGCGCTCGATGATCTCGGCGGCGCCCTTGGCGAGCAGCTCCAGCGCCACCGCGCGGCCGAGTTCGCGCGGGCGGTCGGCGGGGCCGGTGCGCGACGTCTCGATGATGCGCGAGCCGGCATGATCCAGCACCGAAGCGGTGAGCGACATGTCAGCACCCTTGATCTCGGCGTGGCCCGCGATCGGCGAGTTGCAGTGGCCGTTGAGCACCCACAGCACCTCGCGCTCGGCGTCGGCGCAGGCGTGCGCCGTGGGATCGTCGATCAGCGAAAGCGTCTGCCGGGTCGCAAAGTCGCGCGCGCTGCATTCCACCGCGACGATGCCCTGCCCTACTGCGGGGAGCATTTCCTGCACGGAGAACTCATAGGCGATGCGCTCGGCAAGGCCGACCCGTTGCAGGCCCGAGCGCGCCATGATCAGCGCGTCGGCCGGCCCCACCGCGCCGCCGTCGGGCAGCCGCTGCATCTCGGCATTGTCGAGCTTGCGTACGCGGGTGTCGGCGGCGCCGCGATAGTGGATGATCTCGGCATCCGGAAACAGTCTTCGTGCATAGGCCGCGCGCCGCACCGCATTGGTGCCGATCTTAAAGCCCTTGCCGCGCCCGCGCCGGAAATCGTCGAGCGACAGTCCCGGCCGCAGCACCAATGCATCGCCCGGCGGATCGCGCGCCAGGGTCGCGCCGATGACGAGGCCGGGCGTGTCCTCATTGCCCGGCATGTCCTTCAACGAATGCATCGCGGCATGGAGTTCGCCGGCCAGCATGGCGGCGCGGATTTGCGCGACAAAGGCGCCGCCCTTGCCGCCATGCGGCAACAGCTTGCCGGTCTGGTCGGTATCGCCTGACGTGTCGAACTTGACGATCTCGACCTCGAGGCGTGGGGAGGCGCGCACGAGCTGCCGCGCGATCTCGTCGGTCTGGGCGAGCGCCATGACGCTCTTGCGCGTGCCTATCCTTAATGCGGCCATATATTGCCTTCGCTGGGCGCGCCCCTAGCGCGCATCCTCCAGGATCATATCAGAGGCCTTCTCGGCTATCATGATCGTGGGGGCATTGGTATTGCCCGACATCAAATCCGGCATGATGGAGGCATCGACCACGCGCAGGCCCTCGATGCCGCGGACTTTCAGGCGCTGGTCGACCACGGCGAGCGGATCGTTGCCCATCCGGCAGGTCGAGGTCGGATGATAGACGGTCGAGCCGGTCTGGCGGCAGAACTCCAGGATCTGGTCGTCGCTGACGACCCTGGCACCGGGATAGACCTCTTCCGTCACATAGGCCTTCAGTGCGGGCTTGGCGAGGATACCGCGAAGAACCCTGATGCCGTCGATAAAGGCGCGGCGGTCGGTTTCGGTGGCGAGATAATTGATGCGGATTTCCGGCGGCTGCGCAGGATCGGCGCTCCTGATGCGCAGCGTACCGCGGCTCTCCGGGCGCAACTGGCACACCGAGGCGGTGAAGCCGGAGAACGGATGCAGCTTCTCGCCCATCTTGTCGGTGGAGAACGGGATGAAATGGATCTGGATGTCGGGCGAGGCGAGCCGCGGGCTGGTCTTGAAGAACGCGCCCGAGGTGCCGGCGGCGATCGTCAGCGGCCCCTTGCGCAGCGCCGCCCATTGCATGCCCGCCAGCACCCGGCGCACGGGATTGTTGACGACGTCGTTGAGCGTGCAGGCTTGCGGGCAGCGCGTCACGATGCGCACCTGCAAGTGATCCTGCAGGTCGTTGCCGACGCCGGGTGAATCGAGCACGACCGCGATGCCGTGACTTTTCAGCAGGTCCGCCGGTCCGACTCCGGAGAGCTGCAAGAGCTGCGGCGAATTGTAGGCACCGCTCGACACCAGGATTTCGCGGCGCGCTCGCGCCGTGCGCAACTGGCCGCGCTGCTTGTACTCGACGGACCGCGCGCGGCGCCCCTCGAAGAGAATGCGCTGCGCAAGTGCGTCGGTCTCGATGTGCAGATTGCCGCGGTTCTTCGCGGGGCGCAGATAGGAGAAGGCGCTGCTGGCGCGGCGGCCGCGCCGCGTGGTGGTCTGGAAGAAGCCTGCCCCTTCCTGCTTCGCGCCGTTGAAATCCGGATTGAAGGGCAGGCCGGCCTCGACGGCCGCCTTCACGAACGCTTCCGACAGCGGATCGTGATGACGCCAGTCCGACACCGGCAGCGGGCCGCCCGCGCCGTGATATTTGTCCTCGCCGCGCTGCTGGTTCTCGGCCTTCCTGAAATAAGGCAGCACGTCCTCATAGCCCCAGCCGGCATTGCCGCGCTGGCGCCAGCGGTCGTAATCCTCGTGCTGGCCGCGCACATACAAGAGACCGTTGATCGAGCTCGATCCGCCCAGCACCTTGCCGCGCGGCTGGAACACCTGGCGGCCGTTCAGTCCGGGCTCCGGCTCGGTCTGGTACATCCAGTTGACGGCCTTTTCCTTGAACAGCTTGCCGTAGCCGACGGGAACGTGGATCCAGATGTTGCTGTCCTTCGGGCCGGCCTCCAGCAGCAGCACCGAATGCTTGCCGTCGGCCGAGAGGCGATTGGCCAGCACGCAGCCGGCGGAGCCGGCGCCGACGACGACGTAATCGAATTCGGAAGCTTCGTTGTTATTTTTCATTGCGTTCCCGCACCGTTGTTACGACGGTGGTACAGACAAAGCCGCCTCTTGAAAAGCCTGCCGTCCTGCGTGCAGGTTCTGGAGCAGATGCCGGACCAGCATGTTCAGCTGCGCGGCATTCTCGGCGCCGCCGTAGACGTAACGGTCCGGGCGGACGATCACCGCCGCGACGGCGCTTTGCCGCATCCAGTCGGCAAAGAGGCTTTCGCCTTCGACCACGGTGAGGATGCCTCCACGATCGGAAGGCTCGCCCGATGTGGCAATGACGACGCACTCGCCGCCGATCTGCTGCCAGCCGGCGTGCGAGACGTCTGACATCCATCCCATCGGCTCAGGCGTAGCCGAGACGATCGCGAACTCCGGCTTGAGCAGATCGTCGAGCCGCCGCACCGCGCCATCTGGCCCACGCACATGCGGCTGCACGAACAGCCTTCCCGCAAGCCTCGCATCCGGCGCGATCAGGCCGGAGACAAGATCGGGAATGAATCGCTGGCGCACGGTCACGGCCTTTCCGGACTTCAGGTCGGCGCGCAGACGCACATCGCGTGCCGCCGCAGCGGCGGGATCGAGCTCGCCGATGATCGTGCCGAACTCCTTGGCGCTTGCGACGACCGCACGAACATGTGGCTTGCGCTCGATCTCGTAGCTGTCGAGCAGTCCGTCGTCGGCATCGCCGCGCAGCACGAGCGCCAGTTTCCAGGCGAGATTGGCGGCGTCGCGGATACCGGCACAGAGCCCCTGCCCCAGGAAGGGCGGCGTCTGATGCACCGCATCGCCCATCAGGAGCACGCGGCGGTCGCGCCAGCGTTCCCCGAGCAATGCGTGGAAGCGATAGACCGCCGAGCGCCAGATCGTGAGGTCGGAAATGTCGGTGAATCCCCGGAGCAGCCGGATGACGTTGTCGGGCGCGCCGGTCGCTTCGGGATCCTCGCCCGGCAGCAGCTTGATCTCCCAGCGCCGCAGATTGCCGGGGCCGGGCACGAAGGTGCCGGGCCGCGACGGCCGGCAATATTGAAAGGCCTTCGCAGGACGCTTGTTGGGCTCGCTGGTCAGCGCATCCACCACCATCCACCATTCGTCGAAGGCGAGATCCTCGAGGCCGGCGCCGATCTGCCTGCGCACGAGACTGTTGGCGCCGTCGCAGCCGACGAGATAGCGCGCGCGCAGGGTGAATTCGTCGCCGTCGTCGCGACGCACCGACAATGACACGGACGACTTGTCCTGCGTCAGCGACAGGCCGGTCGCCGAAAGAAAGACCTGCACATTGTCGTATCCGGTCAGCTTTTCACGCAGCGCCTTCTCGGCGTCCGGCTGCACGAAGGTCGCGTTTGGAATCCAGCCGAGCGGATAAGGCGGCGGCATCGGGTCGAAGATCTTGATGATGTCGCCGTCGACGCCGAGAAACTGCGTGCCGTTGTGTGGCGCGATCGCGCCTTCCATGTAGCCGGCAAGACCGATGGCCTGGAATATGCGCAGCGCCTCGTGATCCACGACAATCGCACGCGGCTTGTCGTAGACCGCGGCCGTGCGCTCGATCACCGCGATCTTCAGACCGCGTTTGGCGAGCAGGTTGGCGAAGACCGCGCCGACGGGGCCGAGGCCGACGATCACGGCGTCGTAGATCGAATGCATTTTCAAGGCGCGTTTCCCGGAGAACGAGATTTCGTGGCGGGGAGGCTCATGCGCGCGACCTTCTCTTTTGCCGCCGCCGACGGCGCGGGGCACAGCGAAACCACTCAAGTTTTCACGAAAAAGACATCGGGTTTCAAGCTGGTGCCGGAACCGCGGCCTCCGCGGCACCGGACCTTCGGTGAGCCAAGGCGCCATCGCCTCGGGCCTTTGTATCGATTTGTTAGCGATGCCGAGGATTGGAACGTGCCAGCATGTCGCATTCGGGGTTGCCTACCCGCAATAATTCACGGTTTGTCAAAGGTTTGCGCCGAACTTCGACCAGCCCAGTGTTGAGGCAACGGTGTAGGGTCCCGATGCGGGCAAATCTGAACTCCTATTTCTCAAAGCTGTTCGCCGGCGAACTGTCCGCCTTCGGCGTACCACCGTCGGATGAAGCGATCGCTGGCTACATTCGTGCCGAGCAGATAACCCTCGTACTCGGCTATACGGCCGGCATCATGCTGGCCAACGCCTGCAATGCGACGGTGCTCGCTGTTGCGCTGTGGCATTCGCCGGATCGCAACCTCGCTCTGGGCTGGGCTGCCATGGTAGCCGGCGGCGCGATCTTCCTCGGCATCCGGGCGCATTCATCGCGGCGAATCGCAAAACCCCAGTTCGTGTCCCGCCGTACCATGCATCGGCTGGTGCGCAATGCACTGATCCTCGGCACGGCCTGGGGGATCGTCCCCGTGGCTTTCTTCGCCGACGCGTCCAGCGGCGCACAGCTCGTCATCACCTGCCTTTGCGCCGGTATGCTCGCTGGCGGCGCCTTCGCCTTTGCCACCATCCCAGTGGCCGCAATCGCGTTCACGGCGCCGATCTTCCTAGGCATCGCGATTTGCCTCGGCAGGAACGACGACTTCGTTTATGTGCTCGTCGCCATTCTCGTTGTCGTCTATGGCTTCGTGCTGCTGCGCGGCGTCTTCCTCAATTCCTTCGAATTCACGCGGCGCATCGTTGCCCAACTCGAAGCCGAACGAACCGTTCGGCAGGATCCGCTTACGCATCTGCCGAACCGTTTCGCCTTCAACGAGACGCTCGACGGCGCCCATACCCGGCTGGCGCAAACCGGCGAGGAATTCGCCGTGCTTCTGCTTGACCTCGATCGCTTCAAGGAGGTGAACGACAAGTTCGGCCATCCGGCCGGCGACGAATTTCTGATCCAGGTCGCGGCGCGATTGCAGCGCTGCACCCGCGCCGCTGAGCATGTCGCGCGCATCGGCGGTGACGAGTTTGCGCTCATCATGACCAAGCTCACCCGGGCGGAAGAGGCTCTCGAGATCGCCGAAAGGTTCGTTGCGGCCTTTTGCGATCCCTTCCTGATCGACGGATACGAAGTCGTAGGGGCGACCAGCGTCGGCATCGTGCTGGCACCGCGCGACGGCAGCAGCTCTCACGAACTGCTCAAGCATGTCGATATGGCGCTCTATCGCGCAAAAAAGGCCGGCCCGGGCTCGATCTGCTTCTTCGAGGCCAGCGACGACAAGCAGACGCGCGATCGCATGGCGCTGCAGCGCGACCTGGAGCGAGCTATCGAAAGGAACGAGCTGTTCCTGGTCTATCAACCCTTCCTTGATATCGATCAAGACCGGATCACCGGTTTCGAGGCCTTGCTGCGCTGGCAACACCCGACGCGCGGTTTGATTCCGCCCAGCGAGTTCATTCCGATCGCCGAAGAAAGCGGACTGATTCATCAGCTCGGCGAATGGGTCTTGCGCCGCGCCTGCGTGACGCTGTCGACGTTGCCGGCGGACGTCCGGATCGCGGTCAACGTTTCGGCGGTCCAGTTCAACCATGCCGGCATCCTGCAGGCCACCATGCAGGCGCTTGCCGATGCCGGCGTCAGTGCAAACCGCCTCGAAGTCGAGATCACGGAATCGATGCTGATCTCGAAATATGGATCGGCGTCCTCGATCCTGAATTCACTGCTGCAGCTCGGCGTCACGGTCGCGCTCGATGATTTCGGAACAGGATTCTCATCGCTCACCTACCTGCGCAAGCTGCCGTTCAGCCGCATCAAGATCGACCAGTCTTTCATCAGGGACATGCTGTCTCAGCCGGATTGCGCCGCAATCGTGAAATCGGTCATCGGACTCGCGCAGGACCTGCGCATCGGCGTGGTGGCGGAAGGCGTCGAGACGGCGGACCAGCTCGAATATCTGCGTCAGGCTGGCTGCGACGAGGCACAGGGTTATCTCATCGGGCGGCCGGAATCGGCCGACCGGATGCCGGCCCTGCTTGACTCGGAGAAGCTGCGGTCAGATCAGGCTGCGTGAGGCCTCAGGCGGCCTGCGTGCGATGCAGCGTATCCACCGTCAGGACGCCGCGGGCGCGCGACACGCAGGGGCAGATCTTGCGGTTTTCGCGCTTCTGGTGGTCGCTGAGGAAGACGTCGCGATGGTCGATCTCGCCCTCGAAGCCGACGACGTCGATGGCGCAGACGCCGCACTCGCCGCGGCGGCAGTCGGAAATTACCTCGTGCCCGGCTTCGTTGAGCACGTCGAGCATCGAGCGGTCGCCGGGAATCACGAGTTCGACACCGGCGTCCACCAGCCGCACCCGGAACGCTTCGGTCGGCAACAGACCACTGGAGCCGAAGGTCTCATAGGAGAGATCGGAAAGCGGCCGACCGGCGGCGAGCAAGGCATGGTGGGCGGCATCGAGCATGCGCATCGGACCGCAGAACAGCGTCATGGCGTTCTGCGGGAGTTGCGCGAATGTGGCGGCGAGATCGAGCCGCCGGCCCTGGTCGCCGGCATGAACGACGAGGCGATCGCCGAGCAGTGGCAGCAACTCTTCGAGATAGGCGGTATCGCGGCGGGAACGCACGGCATAGTGGAGGATGACGTTCGAATTGCGGCGCGCCAGCGCCTGCGCGATCCCAAGGATCGGCGTGATGCCGATGCCGCCCGCGATCAGGCAATAATGCGGCCGCGCCCAGTCGATCTGGAACTGCGTCGACGGCAATGTGATGTGCAGTCGCGCGCTTGGCGCGAGCTGCCACATGTAGCGCGAGCCGCCGCGCGAATCCGCTGCCCGGCGCACCGCGATGCGCAAGCCCCGGGGATCGGCCTCGCCCACCAGAGAATAGGAGCGTGTGTCCGGCCGCCCGTCAATCGTGACGCCGACATTGATATGGCTGCCGGGCGGAAAGCCCGCGATCGGCGCTTCCGGCCGAATCAGGAATTCGCGGATATCGGATGTGAGGTCGCGCGTCGCGACCAGCGTGGCCGATGTCCAGGTCTCGACAAAACGCATGACGCTCTCCCTAAACCTCCGACGTGCGGACCAGCGCCAGCGCCGGCAGCAGGTCCAGATGCGTGCGGTTGCGCAGCGCGAGCCGCAGATTGCGCACGGCGAGCCGCGCGTGCTCGCGCATGATCGCCTCGGCCCGCGCGCCCTCGCGGTTCTCGATGGCGTCCACCACGATGCGGTGATGATCCTGCGCGATCAGCAAAATCTGTTGCGCTTCCGGCAGCGCCGACTGCGCCATCACGAAGCCGCTGGGCGAGGCAAAGGGCAGCGCGGAAGCGCGGTCGATCTGGCGGATCAGCGGCGGGCTGCGCGACAGCTCCGTGAGCAGCGCATGGAAGCGCGCGTTCAGCGCCACATAGGAAGAAAACGCATCGACCGAGATCGGGTTCTGGCGCACCAGGACGTCGATCTCGCCGAGACATTCCTTCAGCGGTTCGAGATCGCGGGCGGAGACGCCGCGCTCGGCGGCAAAGCGCGCCGCCAGCCCCTCCAACGTGCCGCGCAGCTCGATCGAGTCAAGAATGTCGCGCTCGGAGAATGCCTTCACCATGAAGCCGCCGGAGGGAATGGCCTCCAGCAGACCCTCCTCCTCCAGCCGCACCAGCGCCATGCGCACCGGCGTGCGGGACACGCCTGTCGCCTCCACCGCCTGCAACTCGGAAATGCGCTCGCCGGGCCGCAAGGCGCCGGACAATATCTGGTCGCGCAGCGCAAGCTGCGCGCGGACGGTCTGCGAGACGGAGCGGTCGGCGTCGCGCTCGGACATGCCTTTACTCCGCGGCCTGCAATTGCGGAGGCGCTTCCTTGGCGATCATCCGGTCGATCACCCGCCGCGCCCACATCGCGCCTGCGTCGATGTTGAGGTTGTAGAACACGCGGTCGGGATTTTCGTCCATTGCGCGCTGCTGCGCCTCCAGGATGTTCTCGTCCTCGCGGAAGATGCCGGAGACGCCTTCGCGGATCTCGGTGGTCAGGCGCTGCTCACCGAGGCGATAGTTGCGCACGAAGGCCCAGAAGTAGTGACAGGTCTTCTCCGTTTCCGGCGTGATGGTGTTGAGCACGAAGCCGTTGACGCCCTGCGAACGGTCGCCTTCCGGCGCGCCGCTGCCGGCGGGCGCGACACCGACGTCGATGTTGACCGTGCACGGCGCCTCGAAATTGATGATCTGCCAGCGATCGACCGCCCCTGGCTTGTCGAGCTGAGCGGCCCAGAACGGCGGCGGCTCGATACCCTTCATCCAGCGCGTCACGGTGACGGTCTTGTCGCCATGGGTGACGTCGAACGGCGCTTCGGCCACCGCTTCATTGCCGATGGAGGAGCCGTGCACGAAGGTCTCGTGCGTGAGGTCCATCAGGTTGTCGACGACGAGACGGTAGTCGCAGTTGACGTGAATGGTCTTGCCGTCGCCGGCCCAGGCCGGATCGTCGTTCCAGTGCATGTCCGGCACCAGCGCGGGATCGGCCAGCGCCGGGTCGCCCATCCAGAGCCAGATGAAACGGTGGCGCTCGACCACGGGATAGGAGCGCACGCAGGCAGAAGGGTTGATGGTCTCCTGCGAGGGCATGAAGGTGCAGCGGCCCTGCGGGTTGAACTTCAGCCCGTGATAGCCGCACACGACGGTGTCGCCCTCGAGCCGGCCCTTGGACAGCGGCACCAGCCGGTGCCAGCAGGCGTCCTCCAGCGCGGCCACCTGCCCGTCCGCCTTCCGGTACATCACGACATGCTTGCCGCAGATCGTGCGCGGCAGCAGCGCATGCTTGACCTCGGCATCCCAGCCGGCGGCGTACCAGGCGTTCATGGGAAAGGGCTTCATGGCGGCGCTCCTCAAGAATGGATACCTCCTGTATACAATACTCCGTCGGAGTGGGCAAGAATCCGCAAATATTGGCGAATTTTCTATATTCCGGTATACATACTTGGCAAAAACGCGAACGAATCCAATGCCCTGCCCGCTCATCTGCGATCAGAGGGGTGGCCGCAACGGTGCGGAAGGAAATCGGCTGACGTTACGGCCGCAAGCTCGGATTGGTATTCGGCGTCAGCGGCAGCTCGGCTTCGGCCTCCTCCGGCAGCTTGTCACCATGCACGTGGAGCGGCGTGCCGATCCAGAGGGGATCAACGAGATGGTCGCGCTTCGGATTGGTCGTGTTGGGATGCACGAGGATGGAGAGCCCGCCGCTGTTGAGCATCAGCCACGGCACCAGATCGGCGAACACTTCCTTGGCGAAGGCCACCTGATACATCGCCTGATCGTGCGGCCCGACCTTGACGTCATGCCAGCGCCCGAGAGTGACGGAAAAGCGCTCCCCCATCCAGTTGCGCAGCTCCTCGGCTTTCGCGCGCGTCGTCGACGGATCGTAATAGATGTGGGCGTGGTAGCTCGCGATCTCCTTGATCGGACGCGGCGCACTATCGGTCATCATTGGCTCCTTTGTATCGTCAGCGCCGCCGCAGCACGCTGAACTGGAACGATTGCACCGCGCCCCATGGGGTGACGTGGCGATGGGCCTGATGTTCGACCAGTTCGAACGCGCTGCCAATGGCCTTGCTCAGGCTTTCCGGGCTGTAGCGCTGCACCGGCAGGCCGCTGCATTTCTCCGGTCCGTCGGGCGCAAAGGTCGCGACGACGGCGTGACCACCCGGCTTCACCCCGGCGTTCAGACGGGCGATGTAGGCGGCGCGTTCCTTTTCGTCGACCAGGAAGTGAAACGCGGCGCGGTCATGCCAGATATCGAAAGCCTCCGGCGGCTGCCAATCAGTTGCATCGGCAGCAATCCAGCGCACGGACGCGCCGTTTTCGCCGAGCCGGGCCTTCACCGACTGCAGCGCGGCGTCCGACACGTCCAGCACAGTGATCGCCGCAAAACCGTGTGCGAGCAACGCATCGACTAGCCGCGAAGCTCCGCCGCCAACGTCGACAATCGCAGAATTGCGATCGCGGGCAAACTTCTCGATCAGGCCGAGCGACGGCTGCGGATCGGCCTGCGTCCAGCTGACTTCCTGCTCGCCCTTCTTCAGATAGACGTTCTGCCAGTGCGACTGGCGCTCGGATAGGATCATGCGGCGCGGCCGGTTAGTTAGTTACGCAGCCCGCATCCTATCATGTTCGATGGCGCGGATGGCACCGCGCAATTCGGCGAGGCCGCGCAGCCGCCCGATCGCGGTATAGCCGGGATTGGTCCGCTTGGTCGCGGCGAGATCGTCGAGCATGCGGTGGCCGTGGTCGGGCCGGAACACGATTCTGTTATCGGCGCCGCGGCGTCGGTGTTCGGTCAGAAGCACCTTCAGCACGGCGATCATGTCGACGTCGCCGTCGAGATGGTCGGATTCATGGAAGGAGAGCCCGTCGGCCTCGCGTTTGGTTGCGCGCAGATGGGCGAAGGCGATACGCGGCGCAAAGCGTCTCGCCATGGCGGGAAGATCGTTCTCCGCGCGGACACCGAGCGAGCCGGTGCAGAAGCAAATCCCGTTCGCCTTGGACGGCACCGCATCGAACAGCGCCTGATAATCCTCCGCCGACGAGGCGATCCGCGGCAGGCCGAACAGCGGGCGCGGTGGATCGTCGGGATGCAGCGTCAGCGTCACGCCGAGTTGCTCGGCCACCGGCGTTACCTTGGCGAGAAATTCGATCAGGTGCCTTCGCAGCACGACAGAAGCGATGTCGCGATATTGGTCAAGCCGATCGCGGAATTGCGGAATGGTCATCGGCTCGGTGGTCGAGCCCGGCAATGCGCTCGCGATCACCTTGATCAGATAGTCGACGTCGGCCTGGCCCAACCCCTCAAAGAGCTGCCGCGCGCGGGCCTGCACGGCCGGAGAATACTCCCTCGCTGCACCGGGGCGTTGCAGGATGTACAACTCGAACGCGGCGAAGCGGTCCTGGTCGAAGCGCATGGCGCGCGCGCCGTTCGGCAGCTCCCATTCGAGGTCGGTGCGGCACCAGTCGACCACGGGCATGAAATTGTAGCAGACGATCCTGATGCCGGCGGCGGCGACCGCCTCGAGCGAGGCAATCCAGGCCTCGATCGAGCGCGAGGCACGGCCGCCGAGCCGCTTGACGTCGTCGGGGATCGGGATCGATTCCACCACCGACCAGGTGAGCCGCGAGCGGCCGGGCTGGCCGTTCTCGACGATGTTCTTGCGCTCCTCGACGGCCTTTCGGGTCCAGGCTTCGCCGATCGGCACCTGGTGCAGCGCGGTGACGATATGTGAAGCACCGGCCTGCCGCACGTCATCCAGCGATACGGGATCGTCGGGTCCGTACCAGCGCCATCCCTCGAGCATGTGGCAATCTCCTTGAGGCGGCCGATCAGTGCGCGGTCAGCACCACCTTGACGCTCTGCGAGCGGTCGAGCGCCAACCGCAGCGCATCGGGCGCCGCACTCAGCGGACGTTCCGCCGTGACCAGCGCCAGCACTTCAACGCTGCCGTCGGAGATCAGCTCCACCGCCGTCATGAACTCCAGGCTGAAGCGGAACGAGCCGCGCAGGTCGATCTCCTTGGCCATCACGGCATTCGACGGTGTCGGGATCTGCCCGCCCGGCAGATTGCCGATCTGCACCACGACGCCGCCGCGCCTGACGATACCGATGGCGCCGGCAAGACCTGCCGCGGTTCCCGATACTTCAAACGCCACATCGAACGGGGTTTTGGCGGCCTGCGCCTTCAGTCCTGCGTCGCCGCCGGAAATATCGAACACCCGCTCGGCGCCGAGCCGGCTCGCAAAGGCGAGCGGCGCCGGTGCGATATCGACGACGGTGACGTCGGCAACGCCGGCGCGGCGCGCGGCGAGCATGGTCAGAAGACCGATCGGACCTGCGCCGAACAGCACCGCGCGCTTGCCCTTGATGTCGCCGGCCCGCGCCACCGCATGCAGGCACACCGCGAGGGGCTCGGCCAGCGCCGCCGCTTGGTAGGACACATGGTCCGGGATCTTCACGCATTGCGCGGGGATGGCGTCGAAGTAGCTGGCAAAGCCGCCCTGCATGTGCGGCGTTTTCGACGCCGAGCCCATGAAGAAGATGTTCTCGCAGAGGTTCAGCCGGCCCTCGCGGCACGGCGTGCAGTGGCCGCACCAGCGCGAAGGATTGACGGCGACGCGATCGCCGACCTTCACGCCGGGCGCCGCACCCGCGATCTCCACGACCTCGCCTGCGATCTCGTGGCCGAGCACCAGGGGCGACGTCACCACGAAATCGCCGGTGCGGGCATGGCGGAAGTAGTGCATGTCAGAGCCGCAGATGCCGCCGGCACCGAAGCGGACGCGCACCATGCCGGGCGCCAGCGGATCGAGCGGCCGCTCGACGATGCGCAGATCCTCGGGGCCGAACAGCGTTGCGGCAAAACTCGTCAATGTCATTTCGCAAGTCCCATGTATTTCGGCAGACCGAGCGTAAGGTCGGGGATGTAGGTGATGGCGATCAACGCGAGCAAGAGCGGCACCAGCCAGGGCAGGATCGCCATGGTGGTGCGCTCGACCGAGAGCTTTGCGACGCGCGCCAGCACGAACAGCACCATGCCGAGCGGCGGATGCAGCAGACCGATCATCAGGTTCAGTGTCATGATCAGGCCGAAGTGGATCGGGTCGATGCCGAGCTTGAGCACGATCGGCAGCAGGATCGGCACCAGGATCGTGATAGCAGCGATGGTGTCGATGAAGCAGCCGACGAACAGGATCAGGATGTTGGCGAGCAGCAGGAACACCCACTTGTTCTGGGTAAAGGACAGCATCGCATCGGTCAGCATTTGCGCGGCCTGCGATACCGTCAGCAGCCAGGCGAAGATCGAGGCTGCCGTGACGATGAACAACACGGAAGCCGTGGTCTCGATGGTATCGAACGTCGCTTTCGCCACCGTGCGCAGGGTCATGGTGCGGTAGCGCACCAGTCCCAGGAACAGCGACCAGATCACCGCGGCGACCGCGGCCTCCGTCGGCGTGAACCAGCCGAGCGTCATGCCGCCGATCAGGATTACCGGCGCCATCAGCGCCATCACCGCCGAGAAGTCGAAATACCAGTCGATCGCCAGCAGCACGGCAAGCCCAATGCCGACCGCGAGGTTGACGGAGAGGCCGGCAACGACGAGCAGCCAGACCGCGAACGGGAAGGCCAGCACGATCACAATTTCCAACCCGGCCGAGCCGACCTGCGACAGGGAAAACGGCGTGTCGCTGCCCCAGCCGTTCTTATGAGCGAAATAGGCAACCGTCACCATCATGGCGAGCGTCATCAGCACGCCCGGGATGAGGCCGCCGAGGAACAGTGCGCCGATCGAGACGTTCGCCATCATACCGTAGATCACGAAGGGCAGCGACGGCGGGATGATCGGCCCCAGCGTCGCGGAAGCAGCCGTGACGCCGACGGCGAACTCGGTGGAGTAGCCGTGATCCTTCATCGCCTTGATCTCGATGGTGCCGAGACCAGCGGCATCGGCGATCGCGGTGCCGGACATGCCGGAGAAGATCACCGAGCCGACGATGTTGACGTGGCCGAGGCCGCCGCGCATCCAGCCGACCAGCGCGACGGCAAAGCGATAGATGCGCCCGGTGACGCCGGCGATGTTCATGAGGTTGCCGGCGAGGATGAAGAAGGGCACCGCAAGCAGCGGAAAACTCTCGACGCCGGCGATCATGCGCTGCGCCAGCGTCACGTCAGGTGTGATGCCGGTAACGAGGATATAGAGCAGCGAGGCCACCGCCATGGCGAGCGCAACCGGCAGGCCGACCAGCATCAGGACGAGGAACGATCCAAGCAGAAGAAGCACGGTCAGGCCTCCGTGCCGTCGAACGCGCCGGGGCGCTCGAGAATGGAATAGCCGCGCCGCCAGTTCTGCGCCGCGACCTGGATCGAGCGCACCAGCATCAGCACGAAGCCGAGCAGCACGAGATAGTAGACCCACTTCTTTTCGAACTTGATCGTCGTCATCCGCTCGTCGCCGATCACGTCGATGAAGACCCAGACCAGTTTGATCGCATAGGCGAAGAAGGCAATGCGGATCGCATCGATGACCGTGGAGAGCGCGCGCGCCGGCCGGCCCGGCAGATAGCGAAACAGCAGGTCGACCTGGATGTGCCGCGACAGCCGCACGCACATCGCAGAGCCGATGAACACTACGGCGATCAGGCAATAGGTCGCGATCTCCTCGGTCCAGGCATAGCTGTCGTTCATTACATAGCGGGTGAAGAATTGCAGAAAGACGCACAGCGCCATGATCCAGAAGATGGCGAGCGCCAGCCAGTCTTCGGGGGCGTACGGGCTGAGATCGGCGGTGACGGGCTCGCCTTCCTCGAAGGTATGGGCGATCTCGTCGGCGGTAATCTGCCGATGCATTTCAGCCGTAGACATGCGTTTTCCTCAACCGGGCAGGCGTTGCGGGCGAAACAGTCCGCCCTTCCCCGCCGCTTCGGCGAGAAAGGGCGAATCTGGCCGACGTTACTTGACCGCCTGGATACGATCCCAGTCGGACTTGCGATAGTCGAAGCTTTCGAAGCTGATCGCCTTGATGACCGCGCCGCGGAACTCGTCCTTGTTGACCTCGGTGACGGTCAGCCCCTTGTCCTTGAAGAAGGCGACGAGCTTGGCCTCGTTGGCCTTGATCTCGTTGGTCGCCTTCGCGGCGGCTTCCTGCGCCACGGCGGTGAAGATTTTGCGGTCTTCCTCGCTGAGCTTCTTCCAGAGATTGCCCGCCACCACCGTGTTGAGGTGATCGACGATGTGGCCGGTCAGCACGATGTGCTTCTGCACCTCGTAGAACTTCTTGGCCTCGATGGTCGTGAGCGGATTCTCCTGCGCTTCCACCGTGCCGTTCTGCAGGGCGAGATAGACTTCGGCGAACGCGATCGGCGCAGTGTTGGCGCCGCAGGCGCGCGGCATCGCCAGATACGCCGGCACGTCGGGCACGCGCATCTTCAGTCCCTTCATGTCGGCGCAGGCCTTGATCGGCTTGTTCGACGAGGTTTGCCGCACGCCATAGTAGGTGACGGCCACGATCTGATGGCCGGTCTTGTCCGCATAGCCCTTGGCGAGTTCCTTGAAGACGTCGCTCTTGGTGTAGGCGAGGAGGTGATCGGCGTCGCGGAAGGTATAGGGATAATAGGTCACGCCGATCGGCGGGTAGCTCTTGGCCGCGAAGCTCGAGCCGGAAATGATGATGTCGACCGAGCCCAGTGCGAGGCCCTGATTGATGTCGGTCTCCTTGCCGAGCTGCGAGGCGGGATAGACGTCGATCTGGTAGCGGTTGTTGGTGCGCTTGCCGATCTCCTGCGCGGCCCACACCGAGGCGGTGTGGAACGGCTCGGAGGTCTCATAGACGTGCGCCCATTTCAGCTTGGTCTGGGCGAAGACCGCGCCCGGCGTCGCCATCAGCGCGGCTGCGGCCGCGAGCGACAGGATCGTTACTTTCTTGAACATTTGAACTACCTCCCTGGTTTGATTTCTGTTGCATTCAATTGAAAAGACGTGGTCAGCCGCTGCCGGCCCGGGCGCGGGACGCGGCTGCATCCGTACCGAAGCTTTGGGCAAAGCGTTCTTGCGAACGCGCCAGATGGTCACGCATCGCGATGCACGCGCGCTCGGGATCGTGCGCCGCGATGGCGAGGCGGATCGCCTGGTGCTCGGCGTGCGCCGCCCGCCACGACTGCGGATTCTCGAAGTAGTTCGCCAGCTTCGCGAAATAGGGGTTGAGCCGCTGGTCGAACAGTTCACCGACCACGCGCACCAGCACGGCATTGCCGAGACATCCGGCCACCGCGACATGGAAGGCGCGGTCGTGGATCATCGAGGCTTCGCTCGGATGCTCGACGGACGCCATCGCCGCAAGCGCGGCATCGATCCGCGCGATATCGTCAGGTGTCGCGAGCCGCGCCGCTTCGCCGGCGATCGCGCCCTCGATGAATTCGCGGGCGCGCAGCAGCTCGAACGGGCCTTCGATCGTGGCCGAGCCCGTCACGACGGATACGGGCGTCGGTTCGATGACGTAAATGCCGGAGCCGACACGGATGCGCACCCTGCCCTCGACCTCGAGCGCAATCAGCGCTTCGCGCACCGTCGGCCGCGACACCTGCAATTGTTCGGCGAGTTCGCGCTCGGTCGGCAGGCGGCTGCCGACGGGATATTCGCCGCCCTCGATCAGCGCGCGCAGCTGATCGGCGACCTGACGATAAAGGCGTCGTGCTTCCACGGCTTCCAGTGGCACGCCCGAAATCCCTCTTGGCGACCCGTTTCGGGTCGGCTCCATCCCTGTCCGGCTCAGCCAATATTGGATAATTGGCCTGACCAATTGACCGAACAATTGACGGAAATGGGAGAACATGTCAAGCGAACGGCGGAAAATCCCCAGTTCGAGCCCGATTGGAGGCATTTTGCGCCTTACCAACGCCTCCCTCGCCCGGCTCCCGGCCGCGATCCGACGCCCCTGCTATAACCGCTCGTCGGTCAGGCCCGGAATCGTTCATCTCGGCGTCGGCGCTTTTCACCGCGCGCACCAGGCGGTTGTCATCGACGACCTGCTGGCGGCCGGCTCTGCCGAATGGGGCATCGTCGGCGCCAGTCTGCGCAGTCCAGACACGCGCGACGCGCTCGCCCCGCAGGATTGTCTCTATGCGCTAACCGTTCGCTCCGGCACGGGCACGGAGATCAGGGTGATCAGCTCGCTTCTCGCGATGGAAGTCGGCAATGACGATCCCGAGCGCCTGATCGCGCGGATGGCCGATCCAGCAACGCGCATCGTATCTCTGACCGTCACCGAAAAGGGCTATTGCCACACGCCGCAAACCGGCGAGCTGGACGAAGCCCATCCCGACATCGTGCATGATCTTGCCAGCCCGCAGGCGCCGCGTTCGGCCGCCGGCTTCCTGGTCGAAGCGCTGGCGCGCCGCAGGCAAGCCGGCGTCCCGCCCTTTACGATTCTCTGCTGCGACAATCTCTCCGCCAACGGCAAGACCGTGCAGCGCATCGTTACCCGATTCGCCGCGCTGCGGTCGGAGGATCTCGGCCGATGGATCGAAGACGAGGCCACCTTCCCCTGCACCATGGTGGACCGGATCGTGCCGGAGACGACGGATACCGATCGCGCGACGGTGTCGTCCGCACTCGGCATGACCGACGCCTGGCCCGTCATCACCGAACCTTTCACGCAGTGGATCGTCGAGGATCGCTTTGCGTGCGGACGGCCGGATCTCTCCGCGGCCGGCGTGCAGCTCGTCAGCGATGTGACGCCGTTCGAGCACATGAAGCTGCGCCTGCTCAACGCCAGCCATTCGGCGCTGGCCTATCTCGGCTATCTCGCAGGCTACGAGACCATCGCCGCCACCATGGCGGACCCGCACTTTGCGGCCTTTGCCGCCCGCGTGATGGAAGAGGCCGCGGTGACGCTGAAGATGCCCGACGGCACCGACCTTGCGGCCTATCAAGCGTCGCTGCTGACGCGCTTTGCCAATCCGGCGCTGCATCACCGCACCTGGCAGATCGCCATGGACGGTTCGCAAAAACTGCCGCAGCGGCTGCTCGCCGCGATGTCCGACCGGCTGCAGCTCGGCCTGCCGATCGATACCCACGCGCTCGCCGTCGCAGGCTGGATGCGCTACGTCACCGGGCGCGACGAGCGGGACAGGGAGATCGACGTGCGCGACCCGATCGCGGGAAAGCTGGCCGCGATCGCGCGCGAGGCCGGCCCGGTTGCCGAGCGTCTGGCACCAGCCTTGCTTGCGGTCGAGTCAGTGTTCGGCACATTCGGGACTGATCCCCGCGTTGCCGGCACGGTCACCGAAGCGATCGCGCGGCTCTATCGGCTGGGAGCGCGCCAGGTTCTCGCGGCGGACTAAAGATGATGCACAGCACATCAATATGGATATCCATACGATTATAGTTGACATAAATACATTGATATCTAGCATGTGCCCGAGACACGCGATCATCGATCCTCAGGCCATGATTACCTCGGCACAGTTGCGAGCCGCGCGGGCGCTCCTCGGCGTCGATCAGCGCCAGCTCGCCGAATTGTCGGACCTGTCGGTTCCCACCATCCAGCGGATGGAGGCAAGCGACGGCGTCATTCGGGGCAATGTCGATTCCCTGATGAAGCTGATCGGCGCGCTTGACCGAGCCGGCATCGAATTGATCGGCGACAACGCCTCCAGCCAGGGCGGTGGCCGCGGCATCCGGTTGCGGACTGCGCGCTCCGATCCACGTCCGGACAAGAACGCGGGCAAGGATCGTTAGGGAAGCATCTCGATGACATCTGTTGCGTTCCTCATGCTCTGCGCTGCCGCGTTGCTGGGGGTTGCACTGCTGGCCATCGCTAGCGCGCGGTCCCAAGCGGCGACATCGATCGTCTACGGCGCGACGCTGGTCATCACCGTCGCGGCAGTTGCCGCTTCGGTTGCCGCCCTCACCGGCCGCGGCGCGCCCGCCGGTCTCGTGCTTCCCATCGGCTTGCCCTGGACCGGAGCGCATTTCCGCGTCGATGCGCTGGCGGCCTTCTTCCTCTGCGTCGTGAATATCGGCGGCGCCGCCGCAAGCCTCTATGCGCTCGGCTATGGCCAGCATGAGGATGAGCCGCATCGCGTGCTGCCGTTCTTCCCCGCCTTCCTCGCCGGCATGAATCTGGTCGTGATGGCGAACGACGCGTTCGGCTATCTCTTGTCCTGGGAATTCATGTCGCTCGCTTCCTGGGCGCTGGTGATCGCGCATCATCACGACCCCGAGAACCGGCGCGCCGGTTTCGTCTATCTGATCATGGCGAGCATCGGCACGCTCTCCCTGCTGCTGGCGCTCGGCCTGCTGACCGGACCCGACGGCAATTATACGTTCGAGGCCATCCGCGCCGGCACCCGCACGCCGCTGACCGCCGCGCTCGTGCTGGTGCTCGTCCTGATCGGTGCGGGATCCAAGGCCGGCCTCGTGCCCCTGCATGCCTGGCTGCCGCTGGCGCATCCGGCCGCTCCCAGCCACGTCTCGGCGCTGATGAGCGGCGTGATGACCAAGGTCGCCGTCTACGGTTTCATCCGCATCGTGTTCGATCTCGCAGGACCCCTGCCATGGTGGTCGGGCGCGCTGGTGCTCGCCGTCGGTGGCCTCTCGGCCGTGCTCGGCGTGCTGCAGGCCTTGATGCAGGACGACATCAAGCGGCTGCTCGCGTATTCGACGATCGAGAACATCGGCATCGTCTTCATCGGGCTTGGGCTCGGGCTCGCCTTCCGCGCCAATGCGATGGAAGCCGCCGCCGCGCTTGCGATGACCGCCGCGCTGCTGCACGTCCTCAACCACTCCCTGTTCAAGGGCCTGCTGTTCTTCGGCGCCGGCGCCGTGCTGGTCGCGACCGGCGAACGCAACATGGACCGGCTCGGCGGACTGATCCATCGCATGCCCGTCTCGAGTTTCCTGTTCCTGGTCGGCTGCACCGCGATCTCCGCGCTGCCGCCGCTCAACGGCTTCGTGTCGGAGTGGCTGACCTTCCAGGCCATCCTGCTCAGCCCCGACCTGCCGCAATGGGCACTGAAGGTCATGGTGCCGGCGGTCGGCGGACTGCTGGCGCTGGCGGCAGCCCTTGCCGGCGCGACCTTCGTCAAGACGTTCGGCATCACCTTCCTCGGCCGCCCGCGCAGCAACGAGGCTGCAACCGCGCAGGAGGTAGACCGCTTCTCGCTCGCGGCGATGGCGCTGCTGGCCGTGCTCTGCCTGATCACCGGTATCGTACCGGGCCTGCTCATCGATTCGGTTGCGCCGATCACGCGGCAGCTCACCGGCGGTGCGCTGCCGCTGCAGGCGAGCCAGCCATGGCTGACAATCGTTCCGGCGATCGCCAGCGGCAGCTCCTATAACGGCCTGCTGGTATTCCTGTTCATCGCGACCTCCGCGATGCTGGCAGTGTGGGCCATTCATCGCTTCGCGTCGCATGCGATCCGCCGTGGACCGGCCTGGGATTGCGGTTTCCCCGACGCGAGCCCGCTGACGCAATATTCCGGCAGCAGCTTTGCGCAACCGATCCGCCGCGTCCTCCTCGCGCGCAGCTCCGCCGTGCACGAGGAGGTGACGATGCCGGCGCCCGGCGACGTCGGGCCCGCCCGCTTCTCGCTCACGGTCACCGATCCCGTCTGGACCTGGCTGTACCAGCCCGTTGCCGGCGCCGTCGAATTCGCGTCGCTGCAACTCAATCATCTGCAGTTCCTCACGATCAGGCGATATCTCAGTCTCGTCTTCTTCTCGCTGGTCGCGCTGTTGCTGGTGCTTGCGATATGGAGCTGATTTCCGCCCTCCTCGTTCAGCTGATGCAGATGCTGCTGGTGCTCGCGGCAGCCCCGCTGCTGACCGGCTTCGTGCGCAAGGTGAAGGCGCGGCTGCTCCGCCGCCGCGGCCCGCCGGTCGTGCAGCCCTATCGCGACATCCTGCGGCTGCTGAAGAAGGAGGTCGTGGTTGCGGATAACGCCTCGTGGATATTCCGCGTCGCGCCCTATGTGATCTTTGCCACCACCTGGGTCGCCGCCGCGCTGGTGCCGACCTTCGCGACGGGGCTGTTGTTCAGCTGGTCCGCCGACCTCATCGCCATCATCGCGCTGCTGGCCAGCGCCCGTTTCTTCCTCGCGCTCGCCGGCATGGATGTAGGCACCGCCTTCGGCGGCATCGGCTCGAGCCGCGAAGTGATGATATCCTCGCTCGCCGAGCCCGCGATGCTCCTCGTAGTCTTCACGATGGCGCTGGTCGCGCGCTCGACGCAGCTGTCGGCGGTCGCCGACCTCCTGTCCTCGACCGAGGTGGGTCTGCGCGTCTCGCTCGGACTGGCGCTGGTCGGCCTCATCATCGTGGCGATCGCCGAGAATGGCCGCATTCCCGTCGACAACCCGGCGACGCATCTCGAACTCACCATGGTGCACGAGGCGATGGTGCTGGAATATTCCGGCCGCCATCTCGCCATGATCGAGCTTGCGGCGGCAGTGAAGCTCCTGCTCTATCTCTCGCTGATCGGCTGCATCTTCCTGCCCTGGACGCTGGCCGAGCCCCAAGGCTCGACGGCGGGCCACCTCGCCGGCTTCGGCTTCTATCTCGCAAAGCTCGGCGTGCTGGGCTTCCTGCTGGCCGTGTTCGAGACCGCCATCGCCAAGATGCGCGTGTTCCGCCTGCCGGACTTCGTCGGCGGCGCCCTGATGCTCGGCCTGCTCGGCACGCTGCTGTTGTTCGTATCGAGGAGCCTGTAGATGGGACACGGGCTCACCTTCGACGTTGCGCATCTCCTGGCCGGCGGCCTCGTGCTCATCAGCTTCCTGATGATCACGCAGCACCGTCTCTATGCGCTGCTCAACGCCTTTGCGCTGCAGGCGGTGCTGCTGTCGGCATCGGTCGCCTGGCAGGCCTATGTCCAGCACGCGCCGCATCTCTACATCACCGCCTTCATCGCGCTGGTGTTCAAGGCGATCGTCGTGCCGGTCGGCCTGCACCGGATCATCCAACGCCTCGGCATCCACCGCGAAATCGAGACCGTGATCGGCTCCGGCACCACCATGCTGGTCGGCATGGGGCTGGTCGCGCTGTCGATGACGGTGATGCTCAAGCTGACGCCGGGTGCCGATCGGCTGGCGCGAGAGGATCTCGCCTTTGCGCTTTCCGTGGTGCTGCTCGGCCTGCTGATGATGGTGAGCCGGCGCAACGCCGTGAGCCAGGTGGTCGGCTTCATGTCGCTGGAAAACGGCCTCGTCCTTGCGGCAGCCGGCGCGCGCGGCATGCCGCTGGTGGTCGAGATCAGCGTCGCCTTCTCGGTGCTGATCGCCTTCTTCGTGATCGGCGTGTTCCTGTTCCGCATCCGCGAGCGCTTCGACACCGTCGACGTGCAGGCGCTCGACCGGTTTCGCGGAGAGCGCCGATGATCATCGCCGCCTCGACCGGCGTCATCGCCGTCCTCGTCATCCCGCTGGTCGCGGCCGCGGTCTTTGCGGCGCTTCCCGGCTACCGCATCTCCTCGCGCCTCAACGTGCTGGCTTCGGGCCTGACCTTGCTCGCCTCGGTTTCGCTGTTCTTCGGCGACCACGGCGGGCACGGTCCGTATCTCTTCGTCGACGATCTCAACATCGTCTTCATCGTGCTGAACGCGTTCGTCGGCTTCACCACCAGCGTGTTCTCGGCGAGCTATATCGGGCACGAGCTCGAGAGCGGACGGCTGACGCCTACTTACCTGCGCTTCTATCACGCCATGTATCAGGTGATGATCGGCGGCATGAACCTCGCGCTCACCGCCAACAACATCGGCCTGATGTGGGTGGGCATCGAGCTTGCGACGCTCACCACCGTGCTGATGGTCGGCATCTACCGCACCCACGAGGCACTGGAAGCGGCGTGGAAATACTTCATCCTCGGCAGCGTCGGCATCGGCCTTGCGCTGTTCGGCACCATCCTCGTCTACATGGCCGCGCTGCCGGTGGTCGGCGAAGGCCTCAACGGCATGGTGTGGACGGTGCTCGTCACCAGGGCCGCGGACTTCGATCCGGCCATGATCAACCTCGCCTTCATCTTCCTGCTGCTCGGCTACGGCACCAAGGTTGGGCTGGCGCCGCTGCACGCCTGGCTGCCCGATGCGCATGCCGAGGGCCCGACGCCGATCTCGGCCGTGCTGTCGGGCCTGCTGCTCAACGTCGCACTCTACGCGGTGCTGCGCTTCAAGATCCTGCTCGCCGCCAACCCCGGCGCCATCGCGCCAGGCCCGCTGATGGTGACGCTCGGCCTCGTCTCGCTGCTGTTCGCCGCCTTCATGCTGTACCGCCGGCGCGACATCAAGCGGATGTTCGCCTATTCCTCGATCGAGCACATGGGCATCATCACCTTCGCCTTCGGCATGGGCGGGCCGGTGGCGAATTTCGCGGGCCTCCTGCATATGGCGATGCACAGTCTGACCAAGTCGGGGATCTTCTTTGCCGTCGGCCACATCGCGCAGATCAAGGGCACGCAAAAGATCGCCGACATCCGCGGCTTGACGCAGACGCATCCTTGGCTCGGCTGGAGTCTCGTGATCGGCGTGGTCGCGATCGCCGGCCTGCCGCCGTTCGGCGTATTCATGAGCGAATTTCTGGTGGTGAGCTCCACGTTCGCACGGGAGCCGCTGCTCGCCATTCCCCTGGTGCTCGGCATCCTGCTGGCGCTCGGCGCGCTGTTCCAGCATCTCAACGGCCTTGCCTTCGGCGAGCCGACCGGCAGCATCGCGCCGTCGGATGCCTCCTACGTGCCGATGGTCGTGCATTTCGGCCTCGTGCTGATCGCAGGCGTCTACTTGCCGGCAACGCTGGTGAACTGGTTCCGCCACGTCGCCGAGATTCTGGGGTAGCTGATGATGGCGGGCCTCAACGAAATCCTGCGCAGGGGCGACATCGCAGCGAACCATCGCCCATGGCCGCGCATCGCCGCCACGGCGGAAATGTGGAACGAGGCGATTGCGGGATTGGCCTCCGGGCAATGGCAGCTGCTCGGGCTGTGGGGCGAGGCGGACAGCGTCCACATGGCGCTGCGCGATGAGGCCGACGAGTGTATCGCCGCCCTCAGCCTCGCTTGCGAGGACCGGCGTTATCCGTCGGTCGCCCTGCATCATCCGCCCGCGCTGCGCCTCGAGCGTAGCCTGCGCGACCTGTTCGGGCTGGACCCGGTCGGCCTTCCCGACCGGCGCGGCTGGCTCGATCACGGCAATTGGGACGTCCGGCATCCGCTTGCCACGACGCCCGAGCCCGCACCGATCGACAAGGCCTACGCCTTCCTGCCGATCGAAGGCGACGGGCTGCACCAGATTCCGGTCGGCCCGGTGCACGCAGGCATCATCGAGCCTGGCCACTTCCGCTTCACCGCCAACGGCGAGACGGTGGTGCGGCTGGAGCAGCGGCTCGGCTACGTGCACAAGGGCATCGAAGGCTTGATGGCCGGTGCGACGCTGGAAGCAGCAAGCAGGCTCGCCGCGCGCACCTCCGGCGACAGCACAGTGGCTTACGGTTTCGCCTTTGCGCGCGCGGTCGAAGCCGCGCTCGGCGTCGAGGCGCCGCCCCGCGCGTCGCAATTGCGGGCGCTGATGGCGGAAATGGAGCGCATCGCCAATCATCTCGGCGACTTCGGCGCCATCTGCAACGACGCCTCCTTCGCGCTGATCCAGGCCCATTGCGCCGTGCTGCGCGAAAAGGTGCTGCGCGCCGCGCATGCCGCGTTCGGCCACCGCCTGATGCGCGACCGCATCGTGCCCGGCGGCGTGACGACGGATATCGCCAGCAGCGGTATGGCCGCGATCCGCACGCTGATCGCCGACATCAAGGCGCTGTTCCCGGCATTGGTCGAACTCTACGACAACACCGCCTCGCTGCAGGACCGCACCGTGACCACTGGAACGGTGAAGCCGGACCTCGCCCGGCAATATGCGCCCGGCGGGTATATCGGCCGCGCCTGCAACCGCAGCTTCGATGTCCGCAAGAATCTCGCCTACGCGCCCTACGACAAGCTCGCCTTCGAGGTGCCCGTGCTCGAAGCCGGCGACGTGAACGCACGGGTCTGGATCCGCATCCGCGAAATCGAGCAGAGCCTGTCGCTGGTCGCGCAGCTGCTCGACCACATGCCGCAAGGCGCGCTGCGGATAGATCTGCCCGCCGCGAGCATGCCTTGCGAGGGCATGGCGCTGGTCGAAGGATTCCGCGGCGACATCCTCGTCTGGCTGCGGCTCGATGCAGGCAACCGCGTCGCGCGCTGCCATCTGCGCGATCCCTCCTGGTTCCAGTGGCCGCTGCTGGAGGCCGCGATCGAGGACAACATCGTTGCCGACTTCCCGCTCTGCAACAAGTCATTCAATTGTTCCTATTCGGGGCACGATCTCTGATGCGCAAGCTGCTGTTCCAGAGTCTCGCGCAGATGTCGCTCACCGAGCCCGCGCCCTCCGTCGACGACGCGGCGCTGGCGGAAATCGGCGCGGCGGTTGCGAACGTCGCGCGGCGGCGGCTCGGCCGCTCGCTGTCGATCCGCGAGGTCGATGCCGGCTCCTGCAACGGCTGCGAGCTCGAGATCCACGCGCTCGGCAACGCCTATTACGATCTCGAGCGGTTCGGCCTGCGCTTCGTCGCCTCGCCCCGCCATGCCGACGTGCTGCTGGTCACCGGTCCCGTGACCAAAAACATGCGCATGGCGCTGGAGCGGACCTATGCCGCCACGCCCAACCCGAAATGGGTGGTCGCGGTCGGCGACTGCGCCCGCGACGGCGGCTGCTTTGCCGGTAGCTATGCCGTCGCCGGCGGCGTGTCGGCGGTGGTGCCGGTCGACCTGCACATCGCCGGCTGCCCGCCGCCGCCGCTCGAAATCCTCCGCGGCCTGCTGGCCCTGCTCGAAACCGCGGCGACCGCCGGGACGTGAACGCAACCGTGGCATCGCGACGGCACATCCGTTGCGGCCGGCCGTGGAAGCGGCTGTAATGCCGTATCCGCCGCAAGAAGGGATGCAATCGTGAGAGTTGCGGAAAGACCGGACAGCTCCGCGGGCGCCGACGGCGAGTCCGTGCGGGACGGGCTTTACACGCTCGGCATCGAGATGACGGGCCTCAAGCAGGGCCGCGCCACCGGCATCGCGGTGCTGCGCGGCGGGGTCATCATGGGCGGCGACAGCCTCTTCTATTACACCGGCTCCTATTCCTTCAGCCGCGGCAAGTGGCGCGGCGAGATGATCGTGCACCAGCACACCGAAGCGCCCGGCCTCAACCTCGTGTTCGGAGGCCGCGAGGTGACCTGCGGCTTCACCGGCAGCTATGCCGAGGGCACCGCCGACATCGACGGCACCGCGCTGGTCGGCAGCTACAGCATTCCATTCCGCGCGCAGTTGACGCTGAAGGTGCCGGCGTGAGCAAAGCCCTCATTTGCCGCCGGTTGATTCGTATCAAGGAGCCGCGCGCCATGGTTGCGTATGGATAGCCGTCAGCGCCATGTCCCGGAACGCGCCGTCATGTTGTCCCGACGCACGATACTTGCCATTCTGACGTCGGCAGCCGTCTTTCCGGCCACGCACGCCGAAGCCCAGTCGATCGTCCTCGTTCCGCGCGGCTCGCCCGAGCGTAAGGCGATCCTCGACGTCGTACGCGTGCCGGTCGAGCGGCGGCTCGGCATCAAGGTCATCTTCGAAGTCGAGCGGCTGGCCGTATTCGGCGACTGGGCATTTGCGGAAGTGCATCCACGCGCCGAAGCCGGCGGGCGGATCGACTATCGCAGGACGCGATATGCCAGGGACTATATTGCCGATCTCGACAGCGACCTGGTCCTCGCGCTGCTGCGTCGCAGCGGCGCGTCGTGGGTCGTCGTGCAGGAAGCCTTCCTTCCAACCGACGTCGTATGGGAGGAGTGGGTAAAATCCTACAAGCTTCCGCGCCGGCTTTTCCTGCAGGATTGACCATCTTCCCGCATCGCCGCAAAACGGCATTTCGTCTTGCCTTCGGCCGCGAACGGGTGTGACTATCGTCATCTCGAAGTATCGTGTGGGGGAACGCGTGCACCAGCCTGACAAGACCGGCAAACAGCCGGCGCCATTCCAGGGCATGACGTTGCTTCACGGCATGACCCTGCTCCGCGATCCCCTTCTCAACAAGGGCACCGCTTTCTCCGCTAGCGAGCGCGAGCAACTCGGATTGCGTGGGCTGCTGCCGCCTTGCGTGCTGACGATGCAGGCGCAGGCCGATCGCGTGCTGACCAACATGCGCAACCTGCCGACCGATCTGGAGAAGTACGTCGCGCTCAACGCCTTGCACGACCGCAACGAGGCGCTGTTCTTCCGCATCGTCTGCGACAACATCGACGAGATCCAGCCGATCATCTACACGCCGACGGTCGGGCTGGCCTGCCAGAAGTACGGCCTGATCTTCCAGCGGCCGCGCGGCATGTTCATTTCCGCCAATGAGCGCGGCCATATCGCCGAAGTGCTGAAGAACTGGCCCTATCCCGCCAAGCTCATCGTCGTCACCGACGGCGAGCGCATCCTCGGCCTCGGCGATCTCGGCGCCAATGGCATGGGCATTCCGGTCGGCAAGTTGTCGCTGTATTCGGCCTGCGCCGGCGTGCATCCCGAACTGTGCCTGCCCGTTGTCCTTGATGTCGGCACCAACAACGAGGAATTGCTGCGCGATCCCTACTATCTCGGGCTGCGGCAGAAGCGCCTGACGGGCGCTGCCTATGACGAATTCGTCGACGAATTCATGACGGCGGCGCGCGCGACCTTTCCGGGCGTGCTGATCCAGTTCGAGGATTTCGCCAACCACTCCGCCTTCCGCCTGCTGCACAAATATCGCCAGAAGACCTGCGTCTTCAACGACGACATCCAGGGCACGGCGGCGGTCGCGCTCGCCGGCCTGTTCTCGGCGCTGCGCGTCAGCGGCGGCAAGTTGAAGGACCAGAAGCTGCTGTTCCTCGGCGCCGGCGAGGCCGCTACGGGAATCGCGGACCTCGTGGTTTCCGCAATGATGGCCGAGGGCGCCACGGAGCAAGAAGCGTTGCAGCGCAACTGGCTGGTGGACTCCCGCGGGCTCGTGGTGCGCGGCCGCGACGGCCTTTCCGGCCACAAGCTGCGCTACGCCCACGATCACGCCACGATCTCCGATTTTGCGACCGCGATCGAAACGCTGAAGCCGACGGCGATCGTCGGGGTGGCCGCGGTCGGCGGCGCCTTCACCCCCGAGGTGCTTCGTCTCATGGCCGGGCTCAACGAGCGGCCGATCGTGTTTGCGCTGTCCAATCCCACCTCGAAGGCTGAATGCTCGGCGGAAGACGCCTATCGCTACACCGAGGGACGCGCCCTGTTCGCCTGCGGCAGTCCGTACGATCCGGTAAAGCTGAGCGGAACGACCTTTGTGCCGCGGCAGGGCAATAATTCCTACATCTTCCCGGGCGTCGGGCTCGGCGCCATCGCGAGCAGCGCGCGGCTGGTCACCGACGAGATGTTCATGACTGCCGCGCACACGCTCGCCGACTGCGTCAAAACAGACGATCTCGGTCAGGGAAGCCTCTATCCGGCGCTGCCGCGCATCCGCGAGGTCTCGGCGAAGATCGCAACGGCAGTGGCGAGCGTCGCCTATCAGAACGGCCTCGCCGACGGCCCGCCGCCGAACGACTTGTCGGGATTCATCGAAGCGCAGATGTACGATCCGCATTATTGAGGTGCGGATAGCAGCGCGGGCGCGCCGCTCAGTAGATCCGCGCCCAGTGGCTGCCCTTCTTGATCATCTTGTCGAGCAGGTCCATCAGCAATTCCTGCTCGCTGCGGCGCAGGCAGGCCAGCATGTCGGCCTCGCGCGCCACGAAGCTCTGCAGGATGGCCCTGTAGATCCTCTGGCCGGCCTCCGTGGTGCGCAGCACCTGGCGGCGGGCGTCGGCGCTGTCGGCGTGGCGCACGATCAGCTTCTTGCGTTGCAGCTGCTTGACCGCGGTCGAGATGCTGGTCTTGGGACGGCCGGTGACCTGGCTGATCTTCTGCGCGTTCAGGTTCGGCTGCTGGTTCAGACAGAAAAGTACGACCCATTCCGGGCGCGACATCCGGTATTGCCGCTCCATCTTCTTGATCAGCGGACCGACATAGAAATTGGCGACGTAGTTCAGCCGGTAGGCGACCGGAATGGGGTTGTCCTTCAGGATCGCGGCCAGCACCAGATCATGCGCGATCTCGGCTTCCGGCTGCCATACGGTCAGCGGCTTGCCCCGCGACACGGCGGAGCGTTCGGCGGGCTTCTTCCTGCTGGCTTGCGTTCTCAAGGCATCGGTCTTTCAAAAAAGGCGGCAATCCGGTCATACAACTCCTGTCGATTCCGTTCGACACAAAGAAAATGCGAACCGGGCGTTATCACCTGATAGTCCTTCGAGGCGGAGGCAATCAACCGCAGCAGGTTCTTCGAATCGGCATCCGTGGAGGTCGTATCGTCCGCCCCCCGGACCAGCAACGTGGGCGTGGAAATCCGCGCCGGGTCGTAGAGCGGCTTGCCGTTGAAGATCTGGATCAAGTCGGCGAGCGCGCCCGCAGGCGAACGGAACGCCGGCGGCGAACGGGTACCGGTCAGCGGATCGAGCCCGGCCAGGGCATCGAATACCGCATCCGGCATCTCGGGGGCGCGCAGCCGGTCCGGATCGTCCGATCCGATGTCGG
Organism: Bradyrhizobium sp.; assembly: GCF_052389815.1. Lineage (GTDB taxonomy): Bacteria > Pseudomonadota > Alphaproteobacteria > Rhizobiales > Xanthobacteraceae > Bradyrhizobium. The sequence continues at coordinate 35,570 of NZ_JBQTHN010000096.1, forward strand.
CATCCCATCGCTTGCGGATGTCGTCGCGCGAGATCAGGCGATAGCATCCGATATCCGGGGATATCCGCGAGGGATCGCCGGGATCGCCGATGCGGGCGCGCCACAGATCGTTCCTTTCGCCGAACAGCGGCGCATAGAGAACGAGGCGCCGAACCCGCTCGGGGCGCCGGCCGGCAAACGCCGCGGCGACGACGGAGCCCCAGGAAAATCCGACCAGGTCGACACTCGCGCTGCCGCTGCGCTCGCGGACAAAGGCCGATGCTGCTCCGACGTCCGACACGGCGTCGTCCAGCCGGGCGAAAGGCGGGTTGTCCGCCGGCGGCGCGTCCATTGTCGCACCGGACAAAGAGCTTCCGTATCCCCTGATATCGACGGCATAGACCGGCCGGCCGCGCCGGGAGAACTCGGACATCAGCGAATAGCCCGGCAGCCCGATGTCGAACAGCGCCGCGCCGAGGGTGGCGCCGTGGACGAGGAGAACCGGCGGCCCGCTCGCGCCGATGCGGCCTGCCGGCTTCTCCAGCATGCCGAGGCAAACGCCGTCGCCGGCGTCGATGCGACGGGTGCGCGTTGCGGGAGTCGGTTCGTTGGTTGCGAGGAGCATGATCTGTCGTGAGGCGGCTGGAGGAAATACGCAGGCGATGGCTACATCCCGAGATAGGCGCGGCGCGTCTTGTCGTCCGTCAGCAGCGCGGGACCGCTTCCGCCCAGCACGATCGATCCGTTTTCGAGAACCCAGGCCTGCGCCGAGATCGCCAGCGCATGCTTCACATTCTGCTCGACCAGCACCACTGTCGTCCCCGCGGCATTGATGCCCTTGACGATCTCGAACAGCGTGGCGACGATCACCGGCGCGAGCCCGAGCGAAGGCTCGTCGAGCATCAGGACCTTCGGCATGCTCATCAGCGCGCGGGCAATCGCGACCATTTGCTGCTCGCCGCCGGACAGCGTCCCGGCACGCTGCCCGCGCCGTTCGGCAAGCCGCGGAAACAGCTCGAACATTCGCTGCATGTTTTCCCTGCGACGGCCGCGGCAATGCGGCTGGTACGCGCCGAGCTCGAGATTTTCCAGAACGCTCAACGAAGGAAACAACCTGCGGCCCTCCGGCACCATGACGAGGCCGCGCGCGACGATCTCATGGGGCGGCAACGCCTCGATCGGTTCGCCTTCGAAGAGGATGGCGCCCTCGACCGGCCGCAGCACGCCGGACAGGGCGCGCATGATCGTGGTCTTGCCGGCACCGTTGGCGCCGACGATGGTGGCGATGCCTCCGGCCTCGACCGCGAGGTCGACGCCGCGCACGACCGCAACGCCGTCGTAGCCGGCAGACAGACCTCGCACTTCCAGGACGGCGGTCATAGCGCAAAATCCTCGCCCAGATAGGCCCGCACCACCTCGGGATCGCGGACCACGGCGGCGGGCGCACCCTCGCAGATGAGATCGCCGTGATGCAGGACATAGATGCGGTCGCACAGATTCATGATGACCGGCATGACATGCTCGATGATCATGACGGTAATGCCGGAGTTGCGGATGTTGCGCACCGCATCGATCATCTCGTTGTGCTCGGAAGGAGTGAGCCCGGCCATCACCTCGTCGAGCAGGATGAGTTTCGGATCGCACGCCATCACCTTGGCGACTTCCAGCCTCTTGCGGCCGGCTACCGGAAGATCCGAGGCCAGCCGGTGCGCCCAGCCGGCGAACCGAACGGCCTCCAGCGCCTGCAGTGCGGCCTCGCGTGCGCGTGCCGGGGAAGCATGAACGCTGAAAGCACCGACCATGACGTTGTCGAGCACGGTCATCTCCGGAAACGGTTTCACGATCTGGAAAGTGCGGCTCATGCCCATGCGGCTGATCTTGTGAGAGCGCAGGCCCAGAATGTTCCGGCCCTTGAAGGTCACCGTGCCGCGGTCAGGCTGGCGAAAGCCGGAAATCGCGTTGAAGAACGTCGTCTTGCCGGCGCCGTTCGGGCCGATCAGGCCAACGATCTCGCCCTCGTCGACGTGGCAGCTGACTGCGTTGACCGCGGTCAGTCCGCCGAAGGCGACAGTGACGCCGGATGCATCGAGAAGCCGGGTCATGCGCGATACCTCCTGCGCAGCCACGGTATCGCACCCGCCGGCATGGCGAGGCAGGTGAAGATCAGGATGGCGCCGTACAGCATCAACGCGCCCCCGCCCCCGCCGCCCGCGGCCAGGAACTTGAAATAGCCCGACAGCTTGGCCTCGAGCGAGGCGTCAGATGCAAACAGCTTGACGATCGCAGCGCCCGAGCCGCCGCCCGAGAACAGCACGCGCGTCGCCTCTGCGACCGGAGTCAGGATGAACGAGCCGACCACCGGTCCGAACACGGTGGCCGATCCGCCGACGATGGCGCGCAGGATGATCTCGACCGACATGCCGACGGCAAAGACGTCGTCGGGCACGATGTACTGGGTATATTGCGCGTAGAGCGTTCCCCCGGCCCCGGTCAGCGCCGCGCTGAGCGTTGCGGCGATCAGCTTGTAGCGACGGGTATCGATGCCGATCGCCTCGGCGGCATCCTCATCCTGGCGGATGGCGTGAAGATAATGGCCGATGCGCGAACGCGACATCCACCAGATCAGCGCCGTGACCGCGGCAAGCATGGCCAGCGCGATGTAGTAGTACGGGGCCTTGCCGGTGAACTGGAAGTGCCAGAAGCTGTCGCCCTGCAGGGGAATGAGGATGCCCATCGAGCCGCCGGTGAACTTCAGATGCAGCGCGGTGAGCCGGATCAGCTCCGCAAAGGCGATGGTCGCGAGCGTGAAGAACGGACCGACGAGGCGATAGTGGAAGCTGACGAAGCCGATCGCCAGACCGAATGAGCCCGCCACCGCCATGCCGACGGGCATGCCGAGCCAGGGCGAGACGCCGAACTCGGTATAAAGCAGCGTCGAGCTGTAGGCGCCGAGACCGAAGAACGCGGCGTGCCCGAGCGAGAGCTGGCCGGCAAATCCGCCGAGGATGTTCCAGCTCTGCGCGAGAAAGCCGAACAGGAAGATCAGCAGGAAGACGTTGAGCAGCGCCGAGCCGCTCAGGCCGCGCGGCATGACGCGCGCGACCGCATCGCTCCCGGCGAAGAGCGGGAGCGTCAGCAGGAACAGGACCATTGCTGCGACAGCGGCTCGCTTCATGGTAGGCCCTCAGGTCAACTTGCCGCCGAACAGGCCCTGCGGCCGCAGCAGCAGGATCACCAAAAACACCGAAAACGTCGCGATCTGCTTCATGGAAGGCGACGGCATGAACAGCTCGCCGAGACTTTCGATCAGCCCGATCACGAAACCTCCGATCAGGGCGCCCGGCAGGCTGCCGAGCCCGCCGAGCACGGCGACGACGAAGGCGGTCAGGGTAAAGGGCAGCCCGACCTGCGGGGCGATATAGAAGAAGGGCGTCATCAGCACGCCCGCGAGCCCGACGCAGGCGATGCCGAGGCCGAACGCGACGTTGTACATGCGATCGACGTAGAGCCCGACCGCCATCGCGCCGAGCCGCTCCTCGGCGCAGGCGCGCAGCGCCTTGCCGACGTCGGTTCCGCGCAGGAAGAGAAAGAGCCCGGCACTGGCGGCAACCGCCACGATGCTGGCGACGACTCGTACATAGCTGACGGATACGCCGAAAATCGTGGCCGTGTTGCCGCCGTAGGAGACACGCAGGCTCTGGAAATCGGGACTGAACAGGAACAGCGCAAGGTTCTGCAGCAGCAGCGACAGCCCGACGGTGAGCAGAATCTGGATGCTTTCCGGCGCCTGCAGCACCGGCCGGATCAGGAGAGACTGAATCGCCCAACCCAGCGCGAAGAACACCGGCAGCGACAGCAGCGCCGATACATAGGGATCGATGCCGAACAGAACCGACAGCAGGAACGCGAAATACATGCCGAGCATGAGGAAGTCGCCATGCGCGAAATTCAGGATGCGCATGACGCCGAAGATCAGCGTCAGCCCCACGGCGACGAGGGCGAAAATGCCGCCGAGCAGCAGGCCGCTGACGATGGTTTGTCCCAGGACGATGGAATTCACGCGGTTACCCGTTCTGCGGCCCGGCCGCTCGGCAGGAACCCGACACGCCGCGGTGAACGGCGCGCCGGATCGTGGATCAGCCCTATTTCCAGGCCGGAACCGGATAGACCGGCGACGCCGCGGCGACCTCGGGCGGCCAAACCGACACGAACTTGCCGTTCTGGACCTGGAGCATGACGAGTTGGCCTTCCGGACTCTGCCCCGACGCTTCGAAGCGGATGCAATTATAGGGCAGGATATTGCGTTCGCCGCAGATGTTGGTCTTGGTCAGCGCCTCGCGCAGCTTGGCGCGATCCGCCGATCCCGCGCGCTCCAGCGCATCCACCAGCACCATGGTGGACATGTAGGTCTCCGCGGCGTGGCCGTTCATCGGCACGCCGAACTTGGCCTGGAAGCGCGCGGCGATTTCCGCGGCGCCTTTCTTTTTCAGGTCCGGATTCCATTCGCCGACGGTGAAGCTGTTTTCAGCGAGCGGGCCGAGGTTGGTGATGTAGGCGGGATCGATGTGACCGGCCGAGGTACCCATGATGGGAACGTTGACGCCGAGCTCCTTCATGGTCTTCGTGATCAGCACGGCGTCGGCGATATAGGACACCAGAACCAGCGCATCGGGCGCGATCTGCTTGATTCGCGAGATGGTCGGCGTCATGTCCGGGCTTTCCGCCGGATAGGCGATCTTCTCGACCACCTCCATGCCAAGCTCCTTGGCGGAAGCTTCCTGACCCTTCGAGGTGGATTGCCCGAACAGCGTGTCTTCATACATGAGGACGACGCGCTTGATCGGTTTTCCGGATTTTTCGCCGACCCACTTGATGAACTTCAGCTGGTCGCGCGCGTACCATGACGCCTTCGGCGCCACCTTGAATGTATATTTGAAGTTCCGGCCTTCGGTGATCGTGTCGGCGATGGCAACCGGGTCGATATAGGGGACCGCCGCCTTCTCCGCGACCTGCGTGCTCGGGAACGTCACATTGGACTGGTAGGCGCCGAGAATGGCGGCGACGCCCTGCGTCACCAGCTTCTCGGCTTCCTGGATTCCGACCTTCGGGTTGCCCTGCGTGTCGCCATCGACGATCACGAGCTTGGCGCCGCCGAGCGACTTGACGCCGCCGGCTGCGTTGACTTCGTCGATCGCAAGCGCGTGGCCGCGCCGGTTATTCTGTCCGATCGGCGCGACCGGTCCTGACAGGGGCAGCAGCACGCCGACCTTGACGTCGTCGGCGGCCAGAGCGCGGCCCGGCGGATTCAGGGCAAAGAGAGCCAGCGCGAGCAGCGCTGTACCTGCAAGAGGGGCTTGTCGAAGCATGATCCATTCCTCCCTGGGGTACGGACGTGTTATGTAATAGTACCGTCTCGTACTAATTAGTATTCTATAGTCCTATCGACCGCCAACCGTCAATCTGCGGCGCGGCAGGCGTCGATTGGACAAAGCTGCTGTCGTATCCGGACGCGCGATTCCGCACCGGTCCGGTGCAGCGCTCCTTTGCACCCCGCATTGGCGAAAATGGCGGCGAGCGGCGGTCTCACCACGCCGCGAGCAATCGCACCGCACAACGGCGCACCCAGACCACAGCCGGAGCCGGGCGGGCATTGAGATTTGCAACTTGCAGCCCATATCCAATTGCAAGGGAGGCCTTGCCGTGCGGACCATACAGGCGGCCATCGTTGCGGCCATCGTTGCGGCGATCGTAGCCGTCGCCCCGGCTCTCTCTCCCCTTCCGGCCGGTGCGGGGGAGAACGGCAGCCTTGTCCTGACCATCTCGATCGACGGTGCGATCGGACCGGCGGCGGCCGGCTACGTCAAGGACGGCCTGGCCAAGGCCGCCGAGCGCCGCGCCGCCGTTGTGGTTCTTCGTCTCAACACGCCAGGCGGACTGGTCACCAGCATGCGCGAGATCATAGCCGACTTGCTGGCGTCCCCCGTTCCGGTCATCGGCTATGTTGCACCATCGGGCGCCCATGCAGCCAGCGCCGGGACCTACATTCTTTACGCCACCCATGTCGCGGCGATGGCGCCCGGCACCAATCTTGGTGCCGCAACGCCGGTGCAGATTGGCAATCCCATGCCGGGACTTCCGGGCGGCACCCCCGACAAGAACGACAAGGAAACGAAGGAAAGGCCGAAGAACACCATGGCCGAGAAGGCGACGAACGATGCCGTCGCCTTCATCCGCAGCCTCGCCGAACTGCGCGGCCGCAATGCCGACTGGGCCGAGAAGGCCGTCCGAGAGGCCGCCAGCCTCTCCGCCAACGCCGCGCTGCAGGAGCGCGTCATCGAGATCGTCGCCCGGGACGCGGCCGACCTGTTGAGGCAAGTCGATGGTCGCGCGGTGGAGATCGCCGGCGAAAGGCGACACCTGGCGACAAAGGGCGCCACCGTCGAAGCGATCGATCCCGGATGGGTTTCGCGATTCCTGGCCGTCATCACCAATCCGAACGTCGCGCTGATTCTGCTGCTGATCGGCATCTACGGCCTGATCTTCGAATTCACCTCCCCCGGTGCTGTGGCGCCGGGAATCGTCGGCACGATCTGCCTGCTGCTGGCCCTCTATGCGCTCAATCTGCTGCCGATCAACTATGCCGGCCTCGCCCTGATCCTGATCGGCATCGCGCTTCTGACCATCGAGGCCTTCAACCCGACCATCGTCCTCGGCGTCGGCGGACTGGTCGCCTTTGCGCTCGGCGCGGTGATGCTCTTCAAGTTCGAAGCGCCGGGCTACCGGCTGTCATGGACGGTGGTCGGATTGGCGACTGCAATGTTCGCCGGCCTCATGCTCGTCGTGCTCGGCTCGGTCTGGCGCGCCCGCAAGGGACCGATACGGGTTGGCGCGGCAGCCATGAACGGCGTCCCTGCCGAGGTTCTCGACTGGTCCGAAAACGAAGGTCACGTCTTCGCGCAAGGTGAGCGCTGGAAGGCCCGCGGCATCGAAGCCTTCAAACCGGGAGATGTGGTCGAGGTAGCCAACATCAACGATTTGACGCTGGTGGTACGGCGCCTTCCGCGCTGACCGACGAGAGAGGTCCGTCATGATGCTTGATTATCTGACCTATGCCGCGTTCGCGGTGCTCATCATCATATTTCTGGCTTCCGCCATCCGCATCCTGCGCGAATACGAGCGCGGCGTGGTGTTCACGCTGGGCCGCTTCACCGCCGTGAAGGGACCGGGGCTCATCATCCTCATTCCCGTCGTGCAGCAGTTAGTGAAGGTCGACCTCAGGGTGACGGTGCAGGTCGTGCCGCCGCAGGACGTCATTTCGCGCGACAACGTTTCGGTCAAGGTGAACGCCGTTCTCTACTTCCGCATCGTCGATCCCGAGCGCGCGATCATCAAGGTCGGCGATTACATGGCCGCGACCAGCCAGCTGGCTCAGACCACCCTGCGCTCGGTGCTCGGCAAGCACGAGCTGGACGAGATGCTCGCCGAGCGGGACAGGCTCAACGCCGACATACAGGAGACCCTCGACCAGCAGACCGACGTGTGGGGCATCAAGGTCACCGCCGTCGAGATCAAGGACATCGATCTCAATGAAACCATGGTGCGCGCCATCGCCAAGCAGGCCGAGGCAGAAAGGCTGCGGCGCGCCAAGGTGATCAACGCGGTGGGCGAACAGCAGGCGGCCGAGAAGCTGGTCGAAGCCGGCCGGATCCTCGCTCAGCAGCCGGAGGCGATGCAGTTGCGATATTTCGCGGCACTGCACGACATCGCCGGCGAGCGGTCCTCGACCGTGGTCTTTCCGCTCCCGGTCAATCTGCTCGAACGTTTCGGTCCAAAGAGCGAGTCAACGTGAACGCACCTCCGGCCACAGCCCTCACGGATTCCAGCCGCCGCTGCCATAGGGGCGCGTGATGATTTCGAGCAGGTGACCGTTCGGGTCCTCGAAATAGAGACCGCGCCCGCCGTCGTGGTCGTTGATCTCGCCGGGCTTTTTGCGGCCGGGATCGGCCCACCAGGTCAGCTTCCGCTCGCGAATGCGGCTGAAGATCGCGTCGAACTCGGCATCGCCGACCAGGAAAGCATAGTGCTGGCGGGCGATCTCGCCGTCGATGTTCATGTAGTCGAGGTTGGCGTCGTTGGCGGTGGTGACCATGTAGAACGGTCCCCAGCGCCGCGGCGGCGGCAATCCCAATATCCCGGCGAGGAAATCGGCCGAGGCCTTGCTGTCGCGGGTCGAGAGGATGGTGTGGTTGAAGTCGACGGCCATGTGGAAAGCCTCCGCACCTGAGTACGTCGATAAGCCTGTCGCCGAAGGACGGTTCCGCCCGATCGACCGTTCGCAACTGCAATGTGATCGAAAGCCAGGCGAGCGGATGCGCCGCTCGCGGGACCAAACGGCGCGGTGAAGAGCGCGGACGATCTCAACCCGCGGCCGTCGCGCAGATATCGGAGCCACCGGATCCTGCCAGTCGAGCCGGTCAGCCTTGCCAAGGCGCCGCCAACGATCAACAATGCCGCGAAGCCGGCAATGTTGCGCGGTCTGGCACATGCCCGGCCGCCCGGTCAAAATAGAACCGGATCGGACGGCCGCTGCCGGCGACCGCAGCCGGCAAGCGAGACTTCACGCCGAAAGAGCCGACGCCAAGCCCGCCAATCTTCCCGCAGACCGCCTCTGGATACTGCAAATGACCAGCACCTCCCTGCCAAAGCCCATGCCGCCACGGCCCTTCCTGGCGGTCATCCGGACCATCGACAGGTTCACGACGCTGACCGGCTACTTGTTCGTGCTCTTCATCATCCCCCTGGTGCTCGCAAACGTTTACGAGGTCTTCGCCCGCTACTTGCTCAGGAGCCCCACCATCTGGGCGCTCGATGTGACGACCATGTCGTATGCCGCGCTGTTCATGCTGGGATCGGCGCTGGCGCTGCTCAAGGGCGCCCATGTGCGCACCGACATGCTGTGGGAGGGGTTTTCGGACCGGACCAAGGGCATGATCGACAGCCTCGCCTTCATCGTGTTCTTCCTGCCGACGATGGCCGTGCTGTTCTACATCTCGATCGACGACTTCCTCTACTCGGTGTCGATCGACGAACGCTCGAGCTCCGGGGCCTGGACGCCGATAATCTGGCCGCTGCGCGGGGTCATCCCGCTCACCGCCTTCATGCTGGCGCTGCAGGGCATCTCGGAGCTGATGAAGAGCCTGTGGGCATGGCGCACCGGCGAGTTCCTGACCAAGCACGAGAAGATCGAGGTCTGAGCATGGGCTTTTCGGAGTTTCTCGGTCTCGTCATGCTGGTCGGCATGGTCGCCGTCATCTTCATCGGTTTCCCGATTTCCTTCACGCTGCTGTTTCTCGCAATCGTGTTCGGTGGCTTCGGCCTGGGTTGGGAGCAGACCTTCAACCTCAGCTACCTGCAGATCTGGGGCACGATGAAGGACGAGATCTTTCCGGCCGTGCCGCTGTTCATCTTCATGGGTTACATGACGGAGCAGGCCGGATTGATGGAGCGCCTGTTCGGCGCCATGCGCAGCCTGCTCGCACCGGTGCGCGGCTCGCTCTATCTGGCGGTTATCCTGACGGCGACGATCTTTGCCATGGCGACCGGCATCGTCGGTGCGGCGGTCACCGTGCTCGGCATCATGGCAGCGCCGATGATGATCAAGACCGGTTACGACGCCCGGCTGTCCTCGGGGGCGATCGCCGCCGGCGGCACGCTCGGGATTCTCGTCCCGCCCAGCGTCATGCTGGTGGTGATGGGCCCGGTGATGGGCGTTCCCGTCAACCTGCTCTACTCGGCGGCGCTCGGTCCGGGCTTCCTGCTTGCCGGCTGCTACATCGCCTACACACTGACCCGGAGCTTCATGAACCCCAAGCTCGGCCCGGCCATGACCATGGAGGAGCGCCAGACCGCCTACAAGGAGATGACCACCGAAAGGGTGGGAATGCCGGTGCTGGTCCTGGCGCTGCTCTGTCTCATGGCGATCGTCTATCTGCTCGCCGGCGTGCTGCTCGACCTCGTTGGCGTCCCGCCCGTCCCGGTGACGGTCGGCAGGATCAGCGTGTCGGTTGCAGCGCTGGCGCCGGCGCTGCTGGCGGCGTTGGCCTATGTCCGCAACGCCTATTTCCGTGCCGTCGTGCTTGGCATCGCGCCGCTCAGCGCGCTGATCGGCTTTACGCTCGGCACCATCGTCGGGGGCCTCGCCACGCCGACCGAGGCCGCCTCCTGCGGGGCATTCGGCGCCACCATCCTGGCGTTCGTCTACGGCCGGCTCAGCGTGAAGTCGCTCACCAATGCGGGCATCGGCACCATGGTGACATCAGCCATGGTGCTGTTCCTGGCGGTGGCCTCGACCGTGTTCGGCGCCGTCTTCACCAAGCTCGGCTCGGCCAATCTGATCACCAGCTACCTGCTCGCGGTCCCCTTGAGCGACTGGTGGAAGCTCGCCCTCATCATGGCGATCTTCTTCATCCTCGGCTGGCCGTTCGAATGGCCTGTCATCATCCTGGTGTTCCTGCCGATCGCCCTGCCGGTGGTGGAAAAGCTGCAGCTCGGCCTCGGCAAGCTCGACCTGCTGATCTGGTTCGGCACGCTCACCGCCGTCAACATGCAGACCGCTTACTTAAGTCCGCCCGTCGCCATGTCGGCCTATTATCTGCGCAACGTGGTGCCGAGCTGGAGCCTGTCGACGATCTACAAGGGCATGGCCGACTACATGGTGATCCAGGTCTTTGCCCTCATCCTGCTGCTGCTGTGGCCGCAAATCGCGCTGTGGCTGCCGCATGCGGTGAGGTAGCAAAAAGGGGCGGCGCTGCCGCCGCCCCTCGATCCCTGTTCTCCGGCGCTACTTCTCCTTCGGCGGATAGTAGTAGTCCGCCTGGAACGCGTAAGGCGGGAACATGAAGCGCTTGGCCGGCACCACCTTGGCGGCATAGGCCCTCTGGGAGTCGTAGACCTTCTTGAAGAAGGGGTTCTTGGCCGACTCGGCGGCCGCGAACTCGTCCCAGGTCTTGAGGAAGGCCTGGTTGATCTCGGGCGGCGTAGTCAGCAGCTTCACATTGTGCTTGTCCGCGAATTCGGCGATCGCATCCGCGTTCTGCCGCTGATAGCTCGCCCACCAGCGCAGGAACGTTTCCGAAAGCGCCGACTTGATCGCTTCCCTGTTCTGGTCCGGCAGGCTGTCCCACACTTCCTTGTTGAAGGCCATCTCGGCCACCGACGCGCTCTCGTGCATGCCCGGCGTGTAGTGGTACTTCCACACGGTGTGCAGCCCGAGCCGCTGGTCCTCGATGCCGCCGACCCACTCGGCACAGTCGATGGTGCCACGCTCGGCGGCGGGCAGGATTTCACCACCGGGCATGTTGACCACCGCCATGCCCATCTTGGAATAGAGCTCGGCGACGATGCCCGTCTGTCGGCACTTCATGCCGCGGAAGTCGTTGAGGTCCTTGATCGGGCGCTTGAACCAGCCGAGCGCCTGCGGGCTCGGCGGCATGCTGGGGAATGCAACCAGGTTGAGCTTGAGCTCCTTCTGGTAGAACTCGTTCCAGAGGGCGAGGCCGCCGCCCTCATAGACCCAGCCGACGAAGTCGACGGGATCCATGCCGGCGATGCCGGCCGGGGTATTGGCGAACAGGGTCGCAGCCTTGTTCTTGCCGAACCACCAGTAGGAGATGCCCCAGGCGCCGTCGATCACCTTCTTGTGCGCTGCGTCGAGAATCTCGAACGGCGGAACGATGGCGCCGCCCGGCAGGGCCTCGATCTTGAGCTGACCCGCCGTCAGCTTGTCCACCCGCTCGGCGAAGAACTTCAAGGCATCCTGCGCCGTGGACGACGGCGGCACGGCCGACTGCACTTTAAGCGTTCGGGCCTGCTGCGCGTGCGCTGCACCCGCAAGCCCCAGGGTAGCGGTGGCCGCGGCAACCAGGGCCGCGGCGACGAACGAAGTATATCGCATCACTTGCTCCTCCCTCTTGTTTGTTTTCTCCTGTTAACAAGCAGCAGGTGGGCTAGCGGGCCCGCCTGCGCGAAGCCTACGCGAGTTGGATGCCTTGCGCCACAACGATGCGGACCGCGCCCGCCGGCAAGGCGACTTGCCGCAGCTTGTCGACGGGATTGCAGGCGGGAGAGCGCAGGCCCGCCACGGCTCTCGGAGATTGCGACCTCAACTCAAAATATGGAAAACAACCCCATGCAAAGTAGCATTGCGTCGTCGGCCGGCTTCTTCGGTAATCCGGAATAAGACTTGACACGTCGGGCAAATCAGCGGTATTGGTCCATCATCGCGCGATCCGTGACGGTCCATACGCGCTTCTGGCGCTGGGCGCAGAAGGGAGTCTGGTGGCCACCGCCGAGTTCGCCGGCTTCATGGATTGTCTGGTGACGGCGCACAGTGCAGGTTAAATTCGCGTGCTGACGTTCTCGCAGGCGATGAAGGGGCCGTAAGGACGCTGCTGCGCGGTTCGGCCAACGCAGCTCATTCTCGCGGCGCGTCGATCCTAATTCCCCTTGATTCCGGCCTCCTTGACCAGCCTGCCCCATTTTTCGCTTTCGCTTGCGATGAAGCGCGCGAACTGCTCGGGCGACATCGGCGCGGGCTCGGCGCCGAGGGTACGGATCTTCTCGACCACCGAAGGATCCTTCAACGCCTTGACGAAGGCGTCGTTCAGCCTGGCGACGATTTCGGCCGGCGTGCCGGCGGGCGCGACGAGGCCGAACCAGCCGACTGATTCGAAACCGGCAAGGCCGCTCTCGGCCAGCGTCGGCACGTCGGGCAAGGACGGCAGCCGGCGTGCGGCGGACACGCCGATGGCTTTGAGCTTGCCTTCGAGGATCAACTGCCTCGATGCCGGGATATCCAGCACCGCAAAGGGAACGTGGCCTGCCAGCACGTCGACGGTGGCCGGCGCCGTGCCGCGATACGGGACGAGTTCCATGGCGACGCCGGCCTTCTGCGTGAACAGGGCAGCGGTGAGATGCATCGCGGTCGCGTTGCCGCCATGACCGATCGACAGCTTGCCCGGCTTTGCCTTGGCGAGCGCCGCCGTCTCCGCCACGTTGCGCACCGGTACGTCGCCGGACGCCACGAGCACGAACGGGATTTCCGCCAGCAGCGTGATGGGCGCGAGATCCTTGGGATCGAACGGCATTCCCTGGCTCAGATGCGGATTCACCGTCAGCGCGCCGGCGGGCGCAACGCCAAGCGTGTAGCCATCAGGCTTGGCCTGGGCGACCGCGGCCATGCCGATATTGCCGCCGGCGCCGGCCCGGTTTTCGATCACGAGGCTCTGCTTGAGCTCTGCCGCAACCGCCGGCTCGAGCGCGCGGATGACGATGTCGGCGCTGCCACCCGGCGGGAAGGTGACGATGACTTTGATCAGCTGCTCCGGAAAGGCCGCGTGGCCAGCTTGCGGCAGCATGGCGAGTACAGCGCCGACGAGCGCAGCCAGAACGCTCCGCCTTGCGATGTGAAACATGTCTTCCTCCCCTGTGTGCATTCTTTTCGTTGCGGCGGATGCCGGCGACGTCAGGCCGGCAGCATGACGCCCGGCCTTGCGATTGCCGCGCCATGCGCCGCACCGATGATGCGCGAAATCAACGCGTCAGGATCGTCAGGCGCGACCTTTCCTCGCCAGGCGATGTGCTGGTCCGGCCGCACCAGCACGAGCTTCTCGGCAAAGGCATTGTCGGCTTCATCGGCCGCGATATCGACCGACGCGAGCGGCATGCCGCGCCGTTCGGCGGCGGCACGCAGCGGAGCAACGTCGATCGCGCGATCGAACCGCAGAAGCGTATAGCCCGGCCCGAACGCATCGTAGAGCGAGCGCCCGTCGCGCAGGAACAGATGCGGAGCACGCGCGCCGGGAACGGTCGACGGCGTGAAGCTTCCCATCGTATAGGGCGGCGGTGTTTCGCCGTCATAGGCGATGATCGGCGAGGCGTCGTAGTAGTAGCCGAAGTTGAGGCCGGCGCAGCAATATTGCTGGACATTGAGATCGTATGCCGCCTTGGCGAGCGAGGCGCGCGCAGCGTGGCCACGCGGCGTATCGTCCTCGATCTCGGCCGAGACCCCGCTACGCTGCGCCATCATGGCGAGCGCATGGTCCATGGCAAAACGCGACACCTGCTCGGTGATCGGCTGGCGCTCGGCTTCGTAAGCGTCGAGGATCGAGGCCGGCGCCCAGCCGTTGAGATGGGCGGCCAGTTGCCAGCACAGATCGACGGCGTCGGCGATCCCCGCATTCATGCCGTAGCCGGCATAGGGCATCCACAGATGCGCGGCATCGCCGCAGATGAACACCCTGCGATCGCGGAAGCGGTCGGCGACCAGGCGGCGGCCGACCCAGTCCTCCTCGCTGAGAATCGTATACTGGAAATTCTCGTCGACGCCGAGGATGGCGCGGATGGCCCAGTCGCGATCCACCGAGTCGAAGTCCGGTTCATCCGACTTCAGATGATTGTGGATCAGCCAGCGGTCATGGCCGTCGATGGCAACCGTGGTGCCGGAGCGACGCGGGTTGAGCGAGAGCACCATCCAGGCCGGCTTGTGCGGCAACATCAATTCCCTCAGTTGCGGCGCCTCGATATAGGTAGATTGCACGCGCTGGATCACTGGCGTGCCCGACAGGGTCGCGCCGATCGACTTGCGCACCATCGAACGGCTGCCGTCGCACCCGATCAGGAAGGCGGCCTCGATGCGGAACGAGGTTCCGTCGTCGAGGTTGCGGGCCTGCGCCACAACCCCATGGTCGTGCAGCGCGATGTCGACGATTTCCGTGCGCGGCAGAATTGCGATGCGCGGTTGCGCAGCGGCATGGTCGAACAGGATCGGCTCGAGATAGACCTGGTTGATGCGGTGCGGCGGCTCCGGTGTCGGCCACCAGGTATCGGGTCCGCCGGTTGCGCTGTAGCGGGTGGCGCGGCCAGGGATATCGATGCGGCAGAGTTCGATGCCGGTCGCCGTGGTGCGATAGGAGCAGTCGTTGGGAAAATCCGCGGGCAGTCCGGCCTCGCGCAGCCTGGCGGCGACGCCGAGCCGTCGAAAAATTTCCATCGAGCGCGACGAGACGTGGTTGCACTTGACGCTGGGCGGGTCGCCGGCATGGCGGATTTCGGCGACCACGACATCGATGCCGCGCGATGCGAGATCCATGGCGGCCGTCAGTCCCACGGGCCCCGCGCCCACGATCAATACCTGGGTCTTCATCGCTTCCCCTAAAGCCTTCTGCCCGCCGTTGCGGTGCATGATGCATTCTAGAGAAGGATCGTTTATGAGATTAGACTGAAAGAACTCATCAATTCATGAGCTTTTCATATGAATGTAACCTTGCGGCAGCTGCGGGCCTTCGCCGCCGTGTATCGCACGCGCAGCATCACGCGCGCCGCGCGCGAGCTCGCCATCACGCAGTCGGCGGCAAGCCTGCTGATCCAGCAGCTCGAAGCCCAGCTCGGCGTGAGACTGTTCGACCGCTCGACGCGCGCCGTGCAGCCGACGCCGGCGGCCGACGAAGCCTTCCACGCGGCCGAGCGAATGCTGAACGATGCGCAGGCGTTGTCGCGGCGCATGCGCGACCTCGCCGAGGCGCGTGCCGGGCGCGTAGCGTTCCTGGCGTCCGCCGGCGCCGCATCGGCGCTGCTGCCGCGGGTGCTGGCGAAATTCCGCACCGCCCATCCCGACATCGAGATCGACATGCGCGATGTGGCGGCCGACGACCTGGTGCCGCGCATGATCGCTTCAGATGCGGAATTCGCCATCGGCAGCGTCGAAGGCGAGATCGCGGGGCTAACCATCGAAACGCTGATCAGCGGGCGGCTCAGCGCCATCGGCCGGCGAACCACCGAGTTCGCCGCACGGCGTTCGCTGACATGGGACGACCTGGCCGGGCAGCCGACCATCGCGATGCGGCGCGAAACGCGAATCCGCATGCAGATCGACCTGGCGCTGGCGCAGCAGGGCAAGCGCCTCTCCCCGACCTATGAAGTCACGCTGATCAACACCGCGCTCGCCATGACGGCGCAGGGGCTGGGGCTTGCCATCCTGCCCGCCACGATGCTGCCGACCGATCAGTTTCCAACGCTGATTGCAAAGCCGCTGGCGCGGCCGGCCATCTCGCGGCCGGTGTCGCTATTGCGTCGCCAAGGCCGAACGCTGTCGCCGGCCGCAAAGGCTTTCGTGTCCGTCGCACGGAAGGCGCTGGGAGCGAGCCTCGATCATCACCGCGCCGCCTCGAGTCCGGCGAGCACGGCCGTCAGGTTGGCGCCGAGAATATCCGAGAGATAGCCGCCTTCCTGCACCAGCACCGTCGGCAGGCCGAGCCGTGCCAGCGCAGCACCGATGCGGCGGAAGCCGTCGGTGGTGACCGCCAATCCCTTGAGCGGATCGTGCTCGGACGCATCGAGGCCAAGCGCGACCACCAGCGCGCCGGGCGCGAAGGCGTGGATGGTCCTCGCCGCCGCCTCGAACGCTAAGAGATAGCCGTCGTCGCCGGTGCCGAGGGGCAACGGGATGTTGAGATTGGCCCCCAGCCCTTCGCCCGCGCCGCGCTCGTGGGCGTAGCCCCAGACATAGGGATAGTAGAAGGCGGGATCGGCATGGATCGAGACGGTGAGGACGTCGGCGCGTTCGTAGAAGATGCCCTGCGTGCCGTTGCCATGGTGGACGTCGACGTCGAGGATCGCGACGCGCTCGTGGCGCAGGCGCAGATGGGCGGCGGCAACCGCGCTGTTGTTGAGAAAGCAGAAGCCGCCGGCCACGTCGCGGAAGGCGTGATGACCGGGCGGACGGCACAGCGCGTAGACGGCGTCCTCGCCGTCCAGCACCAGCTGCGCCGCGGTCGCTGCGACATCGGTGGCTGCGCAAGCCGCGGCGAAGGTGCCCGGCCCGATCGGGCAGCCGGTGTCGGCGGTGTGCCAGCCGAGCCGGCCGACGATGTGCGTCGGATAGGTCGCCGCATGCCGCACGGGATGCACATTGGCGATCATCTCGGGCCCGGCGTCGCCAAGCGCCGACCAGGCGTCCCAGGCGGTGGCAAGAAAGTCGAGATACTCCGGACTGTGCACGCGCGCCCGCGGCCCCTGCCCGAACCCGGTCGGTGCGATCAATTCGTGCTTGCCGGCGGCAAGCCCGGCCAGCAGGCGGTCGGCGCGCTCAGGCTGCTCGGTGGTGCGCTTGACCACGCCGCGAACCAGGAAGAATCGCGGATCGTGGCTGCGATGCAGCTCGGTGTAGACGGCTTTCACTGAAACACTCCCTTGCTGTGCTGCCGGAAGAGCGGTGCAACCCAATTCGCGAGGACGATGACTGCGCCTTGCTTGTTCATCGCAGGTAACGCTTCTCGTCGATCTTCACCCGGTCCATGTCCTGCAGGCGGAAGATTTCCCCGACCGGGACGATCTCCTTGTCGACATTCTGGATGCCGCCGTCCTTCAGGATGGCGGCGAAGACATCCTGCATCGCCGTGACCGCGGCGCGGATGGCGTGGTTGCCGTAGATCACCATCCGGATTTTTCCGAGCGCGCGAATACGCGCCGCGGTCATCTCGGGATAGGCGGTCGGGACGATGACGATCGGCGCCCTACCCTTGAAGGCGCGCACGAAGCTCTCCACCTCATCGGGCGTCCTCTGTTTGGAATGAATCAGGATCATGTCCGCCCCGGCCTCCTCATAGGCCGCGGCCCGCTTCAGCGCTTCCGGCTCCCCGAGGCCGGCGATCAGCGCTTCATCGCGCGCGATCACCAGGAAACCGGCATCCGTCCGCGCCTGGCAGGCGGCCTCGATCTTGCCCTGGAACTCCTCGATCCGCAGCAGCTCCTGGCGGCCGCCGGCGACGAGGCTGGTCACCTTCGGAAACGACTTGTCCTCGATCACGACGGCGGCGGCCCCTGCCCGCTCGTATTGCCTGACGGCGTGGATCACGTTGATGGCGTTGCCGAAGCCGGTGTCGATGTCGGCGACGACCGGCAGGTCGACACGCTCGGCCATGGCGCGCATCATCTCGAGATGCTGCGTCATCGAAATCAGGCTGACATCGGCAAGACCGTAGAGCGCCGAGAGCTCGAAGCCTGACGCCCAGATGCCGTCGAATCCCGCCTCCTGCGCCAGCCGCGCGGACAGCGGGCTGTGCGCCGCCATGATGTGGACGAGGCCGGATTCGGCCATCTTGTCCCTGAGCAGGCGCCCTTTGCCGGTCATGTGCAGGTTTGCTCCTCGAGTCGGCATGGTGTTTCCCAGACAGATACAGGAAATCTGACGGGATGGCACATCGGAGACCACCGCCGCCGGGCGCGATCGTGCAGCCAGCAGCAGCTTGCTGCTCTTGCGGTTTGGTAGAGCACGAGAATCGGGCGAGAGCCGGCCCGCATCAGGATGCGGCGAACGCGGGCCGGGGTGGTATGACCGGGAGGAGAAATCACCCACCTGCCGCCGATGCAATGGCGGCTCTCTCGAACTCTACTGGTTTGAGCATGATCCCTCGGGTCGAGCCGAGGGCACGCTTTTCTCTAGACGACACTCGACGGCGGAGCACGCCGTGAGGCCAACCGCTCCGACGGATCGCGACCTACGCTGGCGCGCAACTCCGCCAGATCGAGAAAAATGTCGGCCTGACGGCGCAGCTCGTCGGCGATCATCGGCGGCTGGCAGGCGATGGTGGACACCACCGTCACCCGTACGCCGCGGCGTTGCAGCGCTTCCACCAGCGAGCGAAAATCGCCGTCGCCGGTGAACAGCATGATCTCGTCGACATGGGGCGCGATTTCCATCGCACCGACCGCAAGCTCGATGTCCATGTCCGCCTTGACCTTGCGGCGCCCCGAGGCGTCGACGTACTCCTTTGTCACCTTGGTGACGGCGGTGTAGCCGTTGTAATCGAGCCAGTCGACCAGCGGCCGAAGCGAGGAAAACTCCTGGTCCTCGACGATGGCGGTGTAATAGAACACGCGCACCAGAGTGCCGCGGCCTTGCAGCTCCTTGAGCAGCTTCTTGTAGTCGACGTCGAAACCGAGCGCCCTTGCGGTCGCGTAGAGATTGGCGCCCTCGATGAACACGGCGATCTTCGACTGCGGGTTCAACAACATCAGGCGCTTCAATTCTCTTCGGGATGAGTACGGTCGATCTGCAAAATGCGAAACGGAAACGAACGATAGGCGATCGCTAGTGCCGTCTCGCTCGCTCTGCGGAGCCGAAGGCGATCGCCTCTTCAGGGTTCGTGCAGAGATCGAGAACCGCGATGGTCGCCTGCACAAAGGCCAAGTAATTGCGACAGGAGGTCAGAAGGCCGAGATGGACCAGTTCAAGGCCGGCTTCCCATATCTCTTCGGACGCGGATGGCCCCGCATGCCCCTCCCCCTGCAGGACCAGGGGACGCAAACCGCGGCCGCGTTGCCAAATCAGCGCTGCCGGCTCCGTGTCGTTCGAGGAATGGACCAGTCGCAGGCGCGGCTTCGACATATCAATCTCCACTGCAAGCGAGAGCTGCCGTTTCGTCCCTGAATGGAAAGCGTAACGGCCGGACGACCCGGCGGCCATTGCACGGAAGTATGCTTCGGACCTTACTTTGGTTGGGAGGCATATACCTAGGTATAGATGCAGCCGGCCGCGCCATGGCGAGCATCGCCACCAGCATCAAACCGGTGCTGCCAGCGAAGACCGGGACATTGCAACCTTGGTATAGGTTGCCAATTCCTTTCGATACGGCTCCTAGCCCTCCGTATAATTGAGCTTTGATCTCAACCCGCTAGTCTGGCTGCACTCCGCAGCCTCGCCCCGGCGAGCTGCGCTCGAAGGGACGAACGCTACACGGAGGCAAGAATGTGCGACGGTGAGCAGAATGTCCGGAACGGAGTCGAAAATCGCTGCGCGGTGTGTCAGGGAAGGTTTGGCTTGATCAGGTACTACTCCTGGCGGTCCGCCCTCTGTTCCAAGAAGTGCGTTGATCGCTTCAAGGCCCGCCGGGAGGGCGACAACCGGTGGATCCATCGATTTCGAGCTGCCTGATGGCCAGGCGCCAGATCAGATTCGTGCTGGTCAACGAAAGGACGCCGATCTCGCCTTCGCGGTGCGTGATGTGCTGCACGCCCATCGGCACGGGCTATGTACGGGAAATCGGCACGCGGTTCGCATATTGCGATTCCAGCTGCTACACCAGCCACCGCAGAAGCGCGTTGTTGAGCTGGCCTGCCCAGGACCGGCTGACGGCTGGCGAAACCATTTCTCAGACAAACATCGTTTGAGGCTGGCGCGCGAATTGCCGCGCGCCCTCCGCCGGGTCGGTTTTCAAAGCGTACGGGCTTTGAGCAATCCAGTCGCCCGCGCGGTTATCGTCCCGCTGCGCCGTCGGACGCCAAGGTCCGTTGCACACATTCCAGCAACTGCGTCTCATCGAACGGTTTGCTCAGGAAACAGACTGCGCCCCGTTTCATGGCACGTTCGCGAATTCGCTCCTCGGGAAACGCCGTGATGAAGATGACGGGGATGTTGAAGCCGTTCGCGACCAGATGGTCCTGCAGCTCGAGCCCGCTCATGCCCGGCATTTCGACATCGGCAACGATGCAGAGCGTGTCCTTCAGCCGCGGCGAGCCGAGGAACTCGATTGCGGAAGGGTAGGCCCGCACCGCAAACCCCATCGACGTCAACAGCCGTTCCACCGCCCCGCGTATCGAGGCATCGTCGTCAATGATCGAGATTACCGGGCCCTGCACGCGACCGACCTTCCCTTGGGATTGCTTCGACCATTGGCCGGCCATCGAATGAGGAAAGCTACGATCTAATCTGCCGCAGCGGAACTATACCTAGGTTTCGAGTGCAGCGGTTTCTTTCGCATTCGCGTGCATGCTGTCTTTGGGACCGTGAGCCGTCATGCTGCGACGCCCGGTTCAGCGGCGGGCGCCCGAAGTTATTCCTAGCGCTTCCGCCATCCTGACGAGGTCGGCTACCGATCTTGCGCCCATCTTCTTCATGAGATGACTGCGATGCACTTTGACCGTAATCTCGCTGACGTCGATTTGCGCGGCAATCTGCTTGCTCAAAAGTCCGCCGGCGACCAGGGCCATGATCTCGCGCTCGCGCGATGTCAGTGAGGCGAAGCACGTCTTCATGTCGGCGATCCTCTTCTCCGCGTCGCGTCGCGCCTGATCCCGCTGGATCGCCGAGGCTACCGCATCGAGGAGATCCTGATCGCGAAACGGCTTGATCAGGAAATCGACGGCGCCGGCCTTCATCGCCCGCACCGTCATCGGGACATCGCCGTGCCCGGTGATGAACACGACCGGAATCCTGATGTCGGCGTTCATCAGCTCGGCCTGGAAGTCGAGCCCGCTTACTCCGGGCAGCCTGACGTCGAGCACGAGGCAGCTTGGGACGTCCGGACGCCCGCTCTTCAGGAATTCCTGGGCCGACGCAAAAACCTCGACCCGCAACCGTACGGAATAGAAAAGCCTCGCAAGGGCCTGCCGGGTCGGCGCGTCGTCGTCGACCACGAAGACAATCGGCTCTTCTACGCTCGCGGCCGCACCGGCTGACAACTTGAGCGGGGTCACCTTGCAGTCCTTCCGCACACGGGCGAGCCCCGCAGCGGGGCTTGCGACGCAAACATGACGGCATCGACTATATCCAATTGCATTGTTCCGGGTAAAGCGGCCGGCTTGCTCCGCTGCGACGGATCGCCGTTCGCCTGCTCGGGCGCGGGCGGGCACGCCAAGCTTGCACCGCCAGCGTATGTATACGCGAGCACGAAGGACGTCCTTCGGCGGGTCTGCAGGATGTGCCCGGCCCCTGCTTGCCGCGGCATGTTCTGCATCCACCGCAAATGCCGGAAATGCATGCCATGCCGCGCCGGCTATGGCAGAATGGCTGCCGAAGGTCGGCCTGCTCGAGCGGACGATCGTGACAGCCAGGGCCGACAAGTCAGTCCGATAGCGACCACCGGAGTACGGCGGAGTGCGCCCGTTGGAGCAATCATATCGGTTCGGCCACGATGCGGAATACAGCTTCCGCACGTTTGTGGATTTTGCAGCCGATGCGTACATCGTCCACGACGAGGATGAAGCCATTGTCGATGCGAACCACCGGGCCTGCGAAATCCTGGGATACGACCGCGAACAGCTGATCGGGAAGACCCGCTTCGACATCGATGCCGATCTCAACGAATCGACTGTGAAGGGTCTCAATGAGAGCCTGAAAAAGGGCGAATTTCTCACAATTGAGACTCGCTACCGACGAGCGGATGGAACGGTTTTCCCCGTTGAGGTTCGCCTGCGACGTTTCCAGGATGGTGGCCGCACACTGAGCATATCCATGGTCCGTGACGTCACGGTGCGCAAACAGGCGGAAGCAGCCTTGCGCGAAAGCGAGGAGCGCTTTCGCACGCTCGTGCAATTCTCGTTCGATGTGTACTGGGAAAGCGACGCGCAACATCGCTTTACTCGCCAGGAGTTCGCCGAGTGCGTCGTCGATGCACCGGACCGGGGTTCCGAACTCGGCAAAACCCGGTGGGAAGTGTCCTATCTGGAGCCCGATGAAGAGGCCTGGCGCAAGCATCGGGAGACGCTTGACGCTCACCTGCCGTTCCGCGACTTCGAGCTCGCGCGACCCATGCCCGACGGTAGCAAGCGTTACGTATCGGTCTCGGGAATGCCGGTGTTCGACGAAGACGGGCGCTTCGCCGGCTACCGCGGCGTCGGGAGGCACATCACGGAACGAAAACAAGCGGAGCAGGCCTTGCGCGAAGCGCAGGCGGAGCTGGCGCACGTCAACCGCGTGACGACCATGGGTCAGCTCACGGCCTCGATCGCGCACGAGCTCAACCAGCCGATCGGCGCTGCTGTTATCAACGCTCAGGCAGCCTTGCGCCTGCTGAGCGCCAACCCGCCCGATCTCGAAGAGGTCCGCCAGGCCCTCGGCCAGATCGTCGAGAGCGGCAGACGGGCCGGCGAAGTGATGAGCCGCGTCCGCACCCTCATCAAGAAGGCGCCGCCCGGCGGCAGCCGCTTCGACTTGAACGAAGCGATCCTCGACGTCATCGCCCTGACCCGGAGCGAGATGCTGAAGCACGGTGTCGCGCTGCAGACGGACCTTGCGGCTGGCTTGCCGTCCCTGGACGGCGATCGCGTTCAGCTGCAGCAGGTGATCCTCAATCTGCTGATGAATGCAGCCGAGGCGATGAGCGATCTCGGCGAGGAGACGCGCGAACTGCTCATCGGCACGCAGACGGATGCCGCAGGCGGAGTGCTCGTTGCCATCAGGGATTCAGGTCCTGGCCTGGACCCGGCAAGTGCACACCGCGTTTTCGAGGCCTTCTACACCACCAAACCCGATGGTCTGGGGATGGGTCTGGCGATCTGCCGATCGATCATCGAGGCGCACGGCGGCCGGCTCTGGGCAAGTGCAAATGAGCCTCGGGGCGCGGTTTTTCGATTTACGTTGCCGCCGAGGCAGGAGGCCGTTCAGGCGCGGCAGGCTGACGGGACGCCGGCCGGATAGGCTTTGCGTCGAGCGTCTTCCGCAAACACTTGCGGGGCGATTTCGACGACATCGCTGTCGTTGAAATCGCCCCGCTGCAATTGAAGGCCAGACTTGCAGGCTGCCCGATCGACGTCGGTTAGCCGAACTGGTTCATCGTGTTGTGCGCACCGCCCGCCTTGAGAGCGGCTTCGCCCGCGAAGTATTCCTTGTGGTCGTCGCCGATGTCGGAGCCGGCCATGTTCTGGTGCTTGGCACAGGCGATGCCCTGACGGATCTCGGCGCGCTGGACGTTCTTCACGTAACCCAGCATGCCCTGCTCGCCGAAATACTCCCTCGCAAGATTGTCGGTCGACAGTGCCGCCGTGTGATAGGTCGGCAACGTGATCAGATGATGGAAGATGCCGGCACGCTTGGCCGAATCGGCCTGGAAGGTGCGGATGCGCTCGTCGGCTTCGATCGCCAGCGGCGTGTCGTCGTACTCCGCCTTCATCAGCTCGGCACGGTTGTACTTGCTGACATCCTTGCCGGCTTCCTTCATCGCGTCATAGACCTGCCAGCGGAAGTTGAGCGTCCAGTTGAAGGACGGCGAGTTGTTGTAGCACAGCTTCGCGTTCGGGATCACCTCGCGGATGCGATCGACCATCTGGGCGATCTGCTCGATATGCGGCTTCTCGGTCTCGATCCACAGCAGGTCGGCGCCGTTCTGCAGCGAGGTGATGCAGTCGAGCACGCAGCGGTCTGCGCCGGTGCCGGGGCGGAACTGGTAGAGGTTGCTGGCGAGCCGCTTCGGACGCATCATCTTGCCGTTCTGGTTGATGATGACATCGCCATTGCGGGCGTTGGCGGCCGTCACTTCCTCGCAATCGAGGAAGCTGTTGTACTGGTCGCCGAGGTCGCCGGGCTCGTGGCTCACGGCGATCTGCTGCGTCAGGCCGGCGCCGAGCGAGTCGGTGCGGGTCACGATGATGCCGTCCTCGACGCCGAGCTCGAGGAACGCGTGACGGCAGGCGCGGATCTTCGCCAGGAACACCTCGTGCGGCACGGTGACCTTGCCGTCCTGGTGGCCGCACTGCTTCTCGTCGGAGACCTGGTTCTCGATCTGCAGGGCGCAGGCACCCGCCTCGATCATCTTCTTGGCGAGCAGGTAGGTCGCTTCCGCGTTGCCGAAGCCGGCGTCGATGTCGGCGACGACCGGCACGACGTGGGTCTGGAAGTTGTCGATCTTCTCGATCAACGCCTTTTCCTTCGCCTTGTCGCCTTCCTTGCGGGCGGCGTCGAGGCTGCGGAAGATATCGTTGAGCTCACGCGAGTCGGCCTGACGCAGGAAGGTGTAGAGCTCCTCGATCAGGGCCGGCACCGAGGTCTTCTCGTGCATCGACTGGTCGGGCAGCGGTCCGAACTCGGAGCGCAGCGCGGCGATCATCCAGCCGGAGAGGTATAGATAGCGGCGATCGGTATTGCCGAAGTGCTTCTTGACCGAAATCAGCTTCTGCTGGGCGATGAAGCCGTGCCAGCAGCCCAGCGACTGGGTGTACTTCGTGCTGTCCGCGTCGTAGCGCGCCATGTCGGCGCGCATCAGCGCCGCGGTGTAACGGGCGATGTCGAGGCCGGTCTTGAAGCGGTTCTGCAGGCGCATGCGCGCCACGGCCTCGGCGGTGACGCCGTTCCAGGTCTCCTTGGTCTTGAGGAGCGCTTCGGCGGCCTCAATCTCGCTCTGGTAGGAAGCCGGTCCCTGGATGGCCCGGTCGCTGATTCCGCGCGGTTGGAAGTTCATGTCCGTGTTCCCTTCGGTAACGACAATCTTGGGAGTGTTTGTAAGGGCTATAACGCCGGTCGCTAGCCATTCCGCAGAAAACTTGTCACACTTTACAAGAAAATGATGTATTGTTGTAATACCATTACAGAACGCAGGAATTCGATATGGTTACCTCCAGCACCCGTTCGGTCTTCATGGGACCACGACTGCGACGGCTTCGGCGCGATCTCGGCCTGACCCAGGCGGACATGGCGGCCGATCTCGAGATTTCCGCCCCTTACGTTGCGCTTCTGGAGCGCAATCAGCGCCCGGTGACGGCGGA
Organism: Bradyrhizobium sp.; assembly: GCF_052389815.1. Taxonomy (GTDB): domain Bacteria; phylum Pseudomonadota; class Alphaproteobacteria; order Rhizobiales; family Xanthobacteraceae; genus Bradyrhizobium. The sequence continues at coordinate 61,082 of NZ_JBQTHN010000096.1, forward strand.
CATGCTGCTGCGCCTTGCCCGCACCTACAAGATCGACCTGGCCGATCTCGCCGGCGATCGCGGGGCGGATCACACGGCGCGGATGCAGTCGATCCTGAAGGAACCGATGTTTTCCGACATCGATATCCCCGCGCTCGAAATCAGCGACCTCGCCGTAAGCTACCCGGGAATGACCGAAGCATTCCTTCGCCTTTATACGGCCTATCGCGAGGAACAGCTGGCGCTTGCGGAGCGCAGCGCGCCGGCGCCCGCGGGCGCAGCGTCGAACGAGCTGAGCCTCGACGCCAACGATCCCGTTGCAGAAGTCAGGCGATTTCTCGCGGCGCGCCGCAACAACTTTTCCAACCTCGACGATGCAGCCGAGCGCATCGTGCAGGTACCTGCCGGGCCGAACGGATTGATCGAACGGCTTCGCGGTCGCCACGACCTTCAAGTCCGGTACCTGCCGCCGAGCGTCATGCTCGGGTCGACCAGGCGACTGGACCTGCATCGCAGGCAATTGCTGCTCGAGGACTCGCTCGACAACGCGAGCCTCAATTTCCAGCTGGCCAAGCAACTTGCCTATCTCGAAATGGAGGACGAGATCGGCGCGGCGCTGCAGGCCGGCAAGTTCACGAGCAAGAGCGCCGAATTGCTGGCGCGGCGGGCGCTCGCAGCCTACGCCGCCGGCGCGCTGATCATGCCGTATTCCATGTTCGCGAAAGCCGTCGACGCACGCCGCTACGACCTGGAGGCGCTGGCGCGTCAGTTCGGCACCAGCTTCGAGCAGACCGCCCATCGCGTCACCACGTTGCAGAGGCCGGGTCTGGAGAAGGTCCCGTTCTTCCTGATCCGGGTCGATCCGGCCGGCAACATTTCCAAGCTGCTCGACGGCGCCGGATTCCCGTTTGCCAAGCACGGCGGCGCCTGCCCGCTGTGGTCGGTGCACGGGGTGTTCAGGACGCCGCGCCAGATCGTCACGCAGTGGCTGGAATTGCCCGACGGACAGCAGTTCTTCTCGATCGCCCGCACCGTCACCGCCGGCGGCGGCTCGTTCGGGGCAATCCGCGTGGAGCGCGCCATCGCCATCGGTTGCGCTGCCGAGCATGCCGGCCAGCTGATCTATACCCGCGACGGACAGAGGCCGCGCGCCGACGAGGCGACGCCGATCGGCGTCGCATGCCGCGTCTGTCACCGCCCGAAATGTGCGGCACGCTCGGCGCTCCCGATCGGCCGTGAGCTTCTTCCCGACGATTTCAGGACGTCGAGCGTCCCGTTCGGGTTCTCGGCGGACTGACGAGCCCGAGGCCCTGAGTCGTTCAAGGCATCGAGGCGGCCGCGCTTCAATGCTTAGCGCCGGCCGGAGGGCGGTTTGACGTCTTTGACTTCCACGTCTTCGAAGCGCAGCGTCGCAATCACGCGGTCGCGCACCGCGCCGCTCAGATCGATCTGTACCGCCCAGTCGCCGTGCATCTCGAGCTCGAGGCGCACCTTGTAGACGCCCTTCTCCGCCTGCTCGGTCGCCTTGACCGGGCGCAAATTGTGCAGGCCGGGCATGGAAGGCATGTCCGCTCCGACGGAAACGGTAAGCCCGGAGAGCGGCTCGCCGGAGCGCGCATTCGCAAGCTTGATCGTGCAGTCGTACTCCAGCACCTCGCCGGCCGCGACGCAGGTCACGGCAGCCTTGGCGCGCACCTGGCCGAGCGCGGCTTGCGGGTACAAGGCCAGCAGCGCCGCCACGGCGACAGCCAGGCAAACGATCGCTCTCATCGCGGTCCTCGTCCGGTTCGCGGCGCTCCGGAAACCGCGTTCCGGAACAATCGGCCGATTCCGTGCACCAGCCGCTCATCGAGCAGGCCGCGCGGACGAACAATCAGCAGCAACGCGACCAGACCACCGAAGATGATCATGCGGTAGCCCGCAAACAGTCGCACCGACTCGAGGAGGCCGACGTCGATCACGACCCCGAGCAGCGGTCCAAGTGCAGTGCCGAGCCCGCCGATCAGACCATAGGCAAGGGAATGGACCCCGAGCATGACATCAAAGCTTCGCGGCTCTACATAGGTGGTCAGATGGGCGTAGAGGCCGCCGCCGACCGCCGCGAGCGCACCGGCGATGCCGGCCGCGAGAACCTTGTATCGGGCGACCGCGATCCCCTGCAGCGAGGCGAGCGTCGCATCCTCGCCGATCATGCGGAAAATGACGCCAAGCCGCGAGCGTTCGAGCAACATGAAGCCGGCGAGCGTGACCGCCAGCATCGCGTAGATCAGCATCATGAAATCGAAAATCTCGATGTTGTGATCGAAGATGTAGCGAATGTTGCGGAAGCCGTCGGTGCCGTCGGGTCCAACTCGTTCGCCGTCGACGTCGACCTGATAGCGCAACAGCTCGAACAGGATTCGCACCATCTCGGCGAACGCAAGCGTCGCGATCGCGAACTGAAGCCCGTGAAGCCGCAGCGTCGGGATGCCCAGCGACACGGCGCAGGCGGCGCCCGCCGCCGCGCCAAAGGCAATACCCAGCGCCAGCGGCCAGCCCCACATCGCGGTTGCCATGCCGGCCGCATAGGCGCCGATCGCAAAGAACGCCTGCTGCCCGAAGGAGATTTCCCCGGTGAGCAGCAGGATATATGCGGACAGCGCGACGAACGAAATGACCCCGATGTTGGACAATACGCTGACCAGGTAATCGTCCATCGGTCACGCCCTGTACGACAGCTCGACGTCGGCCGTGCGGCCGAGCAAGCCGCCCGGACGCGCGACGAGGAAAGCGAACAGCACGAAATAGGCGAACAGGTCGCGCACCTGCGGGCCGAACAGCCAGTGGCTGTGCACCTCGACGATGCCGAGCAGCAATCCGCCGAGCAGCGCGCCGGGTATCGATCCGAGGCCGCCGATCATCATCGCGATCAGGCCCTTGAGCGTTACCCACATGCCGAACATCGGCGTCACCTGCTGGTCGACCGCCAGCACGAGAAAGCCGGCCACGCCGCCGATGGCCGACGCCGCGGCGAACGCCAGCATGACCGATCGCCGCACGTCCACGCCGACCAGATTCGCCGCAATCGGGTTGGCGATCACCGCGCGGAGGCCAAGGCCGAAGCGCGTGCGATAGAGCGCGAGTTGTACGACCGCGGCGAGCAGAACAGCGCCCGCCGCCATGATCAGGTGGTCGGGGCGAACCAGAAATGGACCGATCTCGAGCGCGGGGCCGGTCGCCAGCGGCGGAAACGGGTAGGTGTGACGCGGCAGGACCAGAACCGCCGCCTGCTCCAGTTGCATCCAGATCGCAAAACTCGACACCATCGACGCGATCCCGGCGCCGGCCTTCATCGGTGCGAAGCAGAGCCGCTCCACGTAGACGCCGGAGATCACCGCTCCGGCCACGACCGCGGCGGCGACCGCGAACGGCCCGGCGCCGAAGTCCAGATAGAGCACGGTGCCGAAATAGGCGCCGATCATGACCGATGGCCCGTAGGACAGGTTGAGACGCCGCATGACGCCGAAGATCACGGTGAAGCCCAGCGCGAGCAGCCCGTAGGACGAGCCGATCATCGCGCCGTCGATCGTATTCTGGATGAAATCGATCATCGGTCCCCGACCTGCCGGCTCAGCCGGCGGCGCGGCGGGTGCCGAGATAGGCCCGCTGGATCACCTCGTCTTCCGCCAGCTGACCGGGCGTGCCCTGGAAGGTGACGCGGCCCTGCTCCATCAGGAAAAACTGGTGCGCCACCTTCAGGGCCATGTGTGCATTCTGCTCCACCAGCAGGATGGTGGTGCCGTCGCGATTGAGCGCAGCGACGATATCGAAGATTTCTGCCACGATGAGCGGCGCGAGTCCGAGCGAGGGCTCGTCCATCAACAGCACGCGCGGGCGCGACATCAACGCGCGGGCGACCGCCAGCATCTGCTGTTCGCCTCCGGACAGCGTGCCGGCGAGCTGTTCCCTCCGCTCCTTCAGTCGCGGAAAGCGCCCGTACATCTGCTCCATGTCGGCGGCGATCTCGCCCTTGTCCCGGCGCTGATATGCCCCCGCCAGCAGGTTCTCGCGCACCGACATCTCCGGGAAGACCAGCCGGTTCTCCGGCACCAGCGCGACGCCGCGCGAGACGATCTTCGCGGGCGACAGCCCGACCAGCTCGGCGCCTTCAAGCCTGATCGAGCCGCGCCGGGGCCTGAGAATTCCGGCGATGCTCATCATCAGGGTGGTCTTGCCGGCGCCGTTCGGTCCGAGCAGGCAGGTGATCTTCCCGCCCTCGGCCTGCAGCGACACGCCCTTGAGCGCTTCGATCTTGCCGTAAGTCGTGACGAGGTCCGACACTTCCAGCATGGTTCACCTCACTGCGTGCCGAGATAGGCTTCGCGCACGGCAGCATCGTCCTGCACGGCAGCCGGCGGCCCTTCGGCGATCTTGCGGCCGAAGTTGAGAACGGCGATGCGGTCGGCGACCGACATGACCAGCTCGACGTGATGCTCGATCAACAGGACCGTAAAGCCGTCATCGCGCATCTTGCGGATGCGGGCATCGAGCTGATCGACTTCCTCGGCATTCATGCCCGCCGCCGGCTCGTCGAGCAGCAGAAGGTCCGGCCTTGCAGAAATGGCGCGGGCGAATTCCAGCCGCCGCTGCTCGCCAAAGGAGAGGTTGGCGGCGAGGTCGTGGCGCTTGTGCGCCAGGTCGAAGAATTCGAGCGTCCGCTCGATTTCCGCCTGCACGCCCGCGGAGCCGCCGAACCAGCGCTTGAAGAACATTTCCTGGCGCTGCTGGCGGGAATTCTGCGCGACCCAGAGGTTCTGCCAGACCGACAATTGCCCGAACAGCCGGATATTCTGAAATGTCCGTGCAATGCCAAGGCCAACCCGCGCATGGGACGGCAGGTCCGAGATATCGTCGCCGTTGAAGAGAATCCGGCCCGAGGTCAATGGAAACAGGCCGGTAACCAGGTTGACGATCGTGCTCTTGCCGGAGCCGTTCGGCCCGATCAGGCCGAGGATCTCGCCGCGCTTCACGGTCAGGTCGACGCCGTCCACCGCGTGGACGCCGCCGAAATGCTTGGCGATACCCTGAAGGTCAAGCACCGGAGCCCTCCTTGCGCGCAAGCAGCATGCGTTTCACGGAGGCGATGCCGCTGGCGTCGAGAAAGCCGCGCGGCCGCAGGTTCATTGCCAGCACGATCAGCGCTCCGAACAGCAGATTGCGCCAGTCGCCGAGGAAGCGCAGGCCCTCGATCAGGAAGCCCTGGATGAAGACGACGGCGAGCAGCGTGCCGAACACGTTCGAAAGCCCGCCCAGAATCGGATAGGCGATGGCGAAGGTCGCGAGAATGACGCCGAACTGCACGTGCTCGATATGCGTCGTGTAGTGCGCGAAGATGCCGCCGCCGATTCCGGCGATGACACCGCCGATGGTCATCGCCGACACCTTCACCGCCGTGACGTTGATGCCGGAGCTGAGCGCCGCCACCTCGTCTTCGCCGACCGCGCGCATCACGGCGCCGGCACGCGATTGATCGAGCCACCACAGGCATGCCATCACGATCGCCACCATCAGCCAGATGAACACGAGGACGTCGAAGGTGGTCCAGCCATGCTCCGGGAAGTAGCGGATCTGGCGAAAGCCTTCGGCGCCGTGCGGGCCGATCTTCAATTCGCCCGCCTGGATCTGGTAGGTGAAATTGAAGAAGAACAGGCGCACGGCCTCGCCGAAAGCGAGCGTGGCGACCACCAGCATCAATCCTTTGACGCGCAGCGCCGGGAATCCGACGGCGCAGGCGGTCAGGCCGGAGACGGCGGCGGAAACACCGAGCGCGGAAATTAGATGCCACTTGAAGATGACGGTGAGGATCGCCGCGACATAGGCGCCGACGGCGAAGAAGGCCGCCTGCGCCAGGCTCACCTGGCCGGTGAGCAGGACGCAATAGGCCGACAGGCCCAGCAGCGTATGGACGCCTATGACCTGTGCGAGACCGAGATAGAAATCCATGCCGCTCCCCTCTCAGTCGCGCCCGGGCGCCTTGGCGAAAATGCCTCCCGGCCGGAATACGAGGAAGGCGAACAGGAGCATCATGATGTAGAGGTCCCGTTCGGTCACGCCGCGCAGGAACTGGAACAGGCTCTCCAGCCCGCCGACGATCAGGCCGGCGATGATCGCCCCGGGTATGCTGCCGAGGCCGCCGATCACGGTGACGATCAGGCCCTTGACGGTGAGCGGCTGCGCCAGCAGCGGAGACAGCATGCCGATCGCCGCGCCGCTCATGGCGCCGGCGATGCCGCCCAGCATGCCGGTGACCACGAAGGTCAGAACGTTCACCTGCAGGATGCTGATGCCGCAGAGCTGCGAGGCGATCGGCTGCTGCGAGACGGCGCGCGTGGCGATGCCGAGCCTGGTCCGGTAGAGCAGCAGCAGGAACAGCACCATGCAGGCGCAACCAAGCACGAACACGAACATCAGGTCGCCGCGCAACATGAACGAGCCAAACCGCACCACCACGTCGGAATACAGCGCCGGATAGGCGAGCGGCACGCCCTCGGTGGTGTGCACGATGATCTCGTCGATCAGCAGCAACAGGCCGACGGTCGACATCAAGGTGGCCAGCGGGTTGGCGACCGGGATGAACTTGAAGCCTATGAAATAGACGAGCGCGCCGATCACCCCGCCGCACAGCGCCGCGGCCATGAAGACGACGATCGCCGGCGCGCCGGTGAAGCCGCTGACGAGCAGCAGGCTGCCGTAAGCGGCGCCGATCGACGCGGCGGCATAGGAAAGGTTGATCTTGTGCATCACACCGAAGATGAGCGTGAAGCCTATTCCGAGCAGCGCATAGGTGGAGCCGAACAGCAACCCGTCGGCGACGGACTGCACGGCATCGATCAGGTCAAGCAGGTCCACTGCGGTGCCCCCACACTACAGGGTCAAGGGAAGCGGCGGGCCAGCCCGGCCCGCCGCTTGTCGACGGCGATCACGAGGAAGGCTTGTGGAGAACCTTCCAGCTGCCGTCCTTCGCGTGCACGTAGAGATACGGCTTGATCGCCTCGCGGTCGTTGGTGCGCCCGACCTTGCCGAGCAGCCCCTTCGTTTCCTTCAACGCGGCAAGCCCCTGGCGCATCTTGGTACGATCGGCTTGCACAGTATCGGGCTTTGCCATGATCTTCTGGCTTTCGATCACGTCCTTGAGGATGAACATGATCTCGTAGGCCGCCGCGCTGTGCAGATCCATGCTGCCGCCTTGCTTGGTGACGTTGTCGGCGGCGGCTTTCGCCTCCGGGGTGACAGGCGCAAAGCTGGTCGGTATGATGATGCCCTCCGCCTGCTTGCCGCAGCCCTGCAGCGTCTCGATGCTGGAGGAGCTGGTCAGGCCGATCAGGAGTTTCGGCTTCACGCCCTGGCGATCCATCTCGCGCAGCACCCCGCAGGTCGTGAACGGGTGGGCGGAAATGGCGACGATCTCCGGATTGGCGCGGCGCATTTCGCGGACCTGCGTCGAGAAGTTCGTGTCATTCAGCAGCCACTCGCCGGACCCCAGCAACTGGAAGCCGTTCTCCTCGGCCTGCTTCTTCATCACGCCGTAGGTGGCGTTGGAATGCGCAAAGTCCTTTTCGACGCCGCCGTAGATCGTCTTCAGATTGGGGTGCTCCTGCTTCAGCCACGCGAACAGCGACTTGTACATCTGGAACTCGCTCGGGACGTTGCGAAACGCCCATTCGGAAATCGCAGCGAGGCCGCCCTTGGCCGCGACGTCCGCAAACACCGGAAATTGCAGGCCGCTGTCGGAGGCATCGCCGACCTTCTTCTGCAGGATTCCGAACAGCGACTCGGCAACGTTCGAGCAGGTCGGCCCGATCGCCACGAAGGCATCCGACGAAGCGATGCGGCGAATGACGGAGATTCCCTCCTCGGCATTGCAGCGATCGTCGAGGAATTCGACCGAAAGCTTTGCTTTCGTGCCGTCGCCCAGGGTGACGCCGCCCGCCTTGTTGATTTCCTCGGCGGCCGCCTTCATCGCCGCCTCGCTGTTGACGCCGAACACGCGGACGACGCCGGACTTGGCGCCGAAGCCGGTGATCTTGACGGTACGCTCCTGGGCTAAAGCCCCGCCCGAAACACTGGTCATCATGCCGGCAAGCAGCGCGGCCGCCGCAACACTGACAATTCTCATGGTGTCTCCTCCTGCTGAAAACGCGGGCGGCTTTTCCGCCTCATGTGGTTGAGCATATTGCAACGCCGGTCCCGCGCACGCCCCTGCCTGACCGTTCGCGGACGATGCTAAGCCTGAGGAATGTCACGCCGGTTTGCAAGTCCTGTCTTCTTGCCCCGAATTATGCCGTGCCGCAGCAATTGAGCGGCAGGCCAAACTTGCCAAGGCGCCAACTCCGATCAACAATGTCGCATTGCCGGCAATGGGGGCGCGATGCGGCATATGCCAGCGCCCGGTCCAAGGAGAACCGGATCGGACGGCGCCCGACCCTTCAAAGGCGCGGGCGCCGCGGGAGGAGCTGCGATGGCACGATCAGCGCAAGGCAAGCGCGCGGCACGGCCGAAGCGAACGAGCTCCAGACCGGCACGCAAGAAGCGTGCGGCGAAATCCAATCCACGGTCGCGCAACGGCACCGGCAACGGGGCGTTTTCCGGCCTCGGCCGCAACGAGGCAAACTTCTCCCCGCTCACGCCCGTTTCGTTCCTGCCGCGCTCGGCCGAGATCTATCCGGATCGGATCGCAGCGATCCACGGCGAGCGGCGCGGCGCCGAAGTCGTGGTGTTCGGGCCGCTGCCGACGACTGCAACCGGCAAGGTGCAGAAGTTCACGCTCAGGGAGCGGGCGCGAGGCCTGTAGTAGGCAACAACCGACGACGTGGAGGAGGAATCAGATGCGAAACTCACTCAGCTTCGGCCTGCGCGCGGCCGTCGCCGCCTTCGTCATGCTGCTCACTGTCCCTGCATCCCTGGCACAGCAGCCGATCAAGGTCGGCATCGTGACGCTGCTCTCCGGCCCGGCGGCCGGCCCCTTTGGCGTCCCGGCCCGCAACGCGGCCGAGCTCACCGCCGAGATGCTCAACGCCGGCACCGTGCCCGCGCCGCACACGCAGAAGGGATTCGGCGGCACCCCGATCGAGCTCGTCATCATCGACGAGGCCGGCGGTCCGCAGAAGCAGGTGGCCGAATTTCGTAACCTTGCGCCGAGGGTCGATATTGTCATCGGCTACATCTCGAGCGGCGATTGCCTGGCGATCGCGCCGGTGGCCGAGGAGCTGAAGAAGCTCACGATCCTGTTCGACTGCGGTACGCCGCGTATCTTCGAGGACGCGAGCTACAAATATGTGTTCCGCACCGGCCCCACGGGCACGATGGACAACGTGTCCGTCGCGCTCTACCTGGTGGAACGAAATCCCAACGTAAAGTCGATTGCGGGCATCAACCAGAACTACGCCTGGGGCCAGGACTCATGGGCGGACTTCGAGAATTCGATGAAGACCCTGAAGCCCGGTATCGAGCTGAAGACCTCACAGATGCCGAAGCTCTTTGCCGGTCAGTTCGGCGCCGAGATCACGACGTTGCTCGGTAGTGGCGCAGAGGTGATCCATTCCAGCATGTGGGGCGGCGATCTCGAGGGGCTTGTGCTGCAAGGCGCACCGCGCGGCCTGTTCGAAAAGCACAAGGTGATCCTCTCGGCGGGCGAACCGGCGATCAACAGGCTCGGCACGCGTATTCCTGACGGAACCATCCTGGGAGCTCGCGGCCCCTTCGGACCATTCGCGCCCGATACCGTACTGGCGCGCTGGCTGAAGACAAACTACCAGGACCGGTACCAGGTGCCGCCGAACTATGCCTCCTTCAAGATGGCCCAGGCAATTCTCGGCGTGAAGGCCGCCTACGAGAAGGCGAAGGGCACCGGCGGCGCGGCCCCCGATCAAGACAAGATCATTGCCGCGCTCGAGAACCTCACCTTCGAGGGGCCCGGCGGAACGGTGAAGATGTCACTTGGCAAGGGACACCAGGCGATCATGGATGCCGCGGTCGGCACCACCAAGGTCGAGGGTGGTCAGCTCAAGATGGTCGATGTCGTCCGCTATCCCGCCGACAAGGTGAACCCGCCGGATGGCGTGAAGAGCGAGGCCTGGATCAAGACCGGTCTGAAGAAATAGCCTTGGAGGCGGCGGCTTGTTCGAGCCGCCGCCACTCCGCCCCCGATGAGCAATATCCTGCCTGTAGCCTTCGATGGCATCGCGTATGGGTCCTGGCTGTTCCTGATGTCGGCCGGGCTGACGCTGATCTATGGCGTCATGCGCATCCTCAACGTTGCGCACGGCAGCCTCTATGCACTCGGCGCCTACGCGGCGTGCTCGCTCGCCGGCGCGTGGCTTAACGGCGGACTGCCGGCGGCAGGCAGCTTCGGCATGCTGCTGCTTGCCGCCATTGTCGTCGGCGGCCTCGCAGGCCCGCTGCTCGAGCGCGGGCTCCTGCAGTGGATGTACGGCAAGGACGAGGTGGTCCTGGTGCTGATCACCTATGCGGTCTTCCTCATCATGGAGGACGTGATCAAGCTCGTGTGGGGCGTCGATTCGCTGCTGCTGCCCGAGCCGTACGCCCTGCCGGGCAACTTCTCCCTCGGCGGCCTCGCCTACCCCGTCTACAACCTGCTGCTGATCGGCATGGCGGTCGTGACGGGGCTCGCGCTTGTGTGGGCGCTCTACCGCACGCGGCAGGGCAAGCTCCTGCTCGCCGTCATCCATGACCGCGAGATGAGCATGGCGATGGGCATCAACGTGAGCCGCTTCTATCTTGCGACCTTCACCGTCGGCGCGACGCTGGCCGCGCTCGGCGGCGCGTTGACGGCACCTACGGTGGCCGTCACGCCGGGTATCGGCGTTGAAGTCATCGTGCTCGCTTTCGCCGTCGTCGTGATCGGCGGGCTCGGCAGTCTCGGCGGAGCGGCGCTCGGCGCACTGCTTGTCGGCCTCGTACGCTCGGCGACGGTGCGCTACTGGCCGGAGGCCGAGCTGTTCTCGATCTATGCCGTGATGGCGATCGTGCTGATCGCGCGCCCGAAGGGACTGTTCGCGGCGCAGGAGGCGCGGAAGATATGAAGGCTCTTGCCACCGCCGCCGTTGCGTTCGCTCTCCTGAGCGCGCTCGCCCTCCTGGCACCGCAATGGCTCGTGTTCATGGCCATGCTCGCGCTCGCCAAGGGCGTCGTGGTGCTGGGACTTGTCGTCCTGATGCGCACCGGCCTGGTGTCGTTTGGGCAGGGGCTGTACTTCGGCATCGGCGCCTATGCGGCAGCCCTGCTCTCGCACCAATGGCACATTGCCGACGCGGCCGTGATGCTGCTCGCCGCGGCTGCGGCCGGCGGCCTGATCGCCGCCCTGCTCGGCCTGCTGCTCGCCCGCTATCGCGACATCTTCTTCGCCATGTTGTCGCTCGCGCTCTCGATGATCCTGTACGGCCTTTTGGTGAAGAGTGCCGCTCTGGGAAGCACGGACGGGTTCAACCTGCATGCGCGGACATTCTTCGGCATGGCATTCGCATCCGGAATGGAGCGTCGCGTGTTCCTGATCGCCGGGTCCGCTTGCGCAGTCGTTGCCGCACTTTTGGTGCACCGGCTGCTCGGCGGACACTGGGGGCGACTTGCCTCTGCCGTGCGCGACAACGAGCTGCGCGTCTCCTATCTCGGCGCATCACCCTACCGGGTCGTGTACGTCAATTACCTGATCGCGGGCGCCCTGGCAGGATTGGGCGGCGCGCTGGCCGCACTGGCCGTCGGTCATGTCGATCCCGAGACAGCCTATTGGACCACCTCGGGTGAGTTCGTGTTCATCGCCATCCTCGGCGGGACGCAGAGCATCATGGCCCCGTTCGTGGCGGCGGCCATCTTCGAGGCGCTGCGCACGATGGCGAGCCAATACGCTCCCAATGTGTGGCAGATGTCGCTTGGGCTTGCCATGCTTGCCATCATCATGTTCCAGCCGGCCGGCCTGTGGTCGCTCGCCGAGCGGTGGCGGAGATCCGCATGAATGCCGTCCTGTCCGCGGAAGGACTGAAGAAGAGTTTCGGCGCCGTCACGGCCGCCGCCAACATCAGCCTTGCGTTCGACGCCGATACCGTCGTCAGCTTGATCGGCGCCAACGGGGCCGGCAAGACCACCTTCCTGAACATGGTGACTGGCTATCTCAAACCCGACAGCGGACGCATCATGTTCGATCGACGCAACATAGTCGGCTCGAGCCCGCGCCAGATCACCAAGCTCGGGATCTCGCGCTCGTTCCAGGTTCCGCAGCTGTTCCAGACGCTCGATGTGCGCGACAACCTGCTGATTGCCGAGAGCATCGCCGGTGCAAGCGATCCGCAGGCGGCAACCGAAGCGGCGCTTGCGCGGTTCGCGCTCGAGCCTTACGCGCACCAGCAGGCCGGCTTGCTGCCTGAGGGGATCCGCAAGCTTCTCGACGTCGCGATGGCGCTGTCCAGCCGCTCCAGGCTGCTCCTTCTCGACGAGCCCACGAGCGGCGTCTCCGCTGACGAGAAGTTCGCCATTATGGACGTCGTGATGGGCGCGGCGCGCGCGGCGGGTGTGACCGTGATTTTCGTCGAGCACGACATGGACATCGTCGCCCGCTTCGCCGGGCGCGTGGTGGCGTTCTACGACGGCGGCATCATCGCGGACGGCACACCCGACACCGTGCTGCGCGCGGACAGCGTTCGCCGCTACGTGATAGGCGACGAGGAACCCCATGCTGCGGCTTGAGGGTGTGTCTGTCTCCATCGGAGCGGTCGCGATCCTGCGCGCGGTCGACCTCAACGTCGGCACCGGCGAGTTCGTGGGCCTGATCGGCCGCAATGGCGCGGGCAAGACCACCCTGTTGCGCACCATTATGGGACTGCTGCCGCCGGCATCGGGAACGCTCGACTTCGAGAGCCGGGAGCTATCCGGCCTGCCGATCCACCGCCGCGCGGAGCTCGGGATCGGCTACATGCCGGAGGATCGCCGGCTCGTGCCGGGCCTCACGGCGGAGGAGAACATTCTACTGCCGGCATGGGCCGCCGACGCACCAGAACCCGAGGCGAGGCTGGCGCGCATCTACGAGACCATCCCCGAGCTGACGGCGCTGCGCGCCCGGAAGGCATTGCAGCTCTCGGGAGGCCAGCAGAAGCTGGTGGCGCTGGGCCGGGCGCTGATGGCCGGGCGCAAGCTTCTCCTGCTCGACGAGCCGTTCGAGGGCGTGGCGCCGGTGCTGGCACGGCGCCTGGCCGAGGTGATCTCGGGGCTGCGCAAGTCGGGGCTGTCGGTCGTTCTCTCCGAATCGAGCATGACGCATGCCCACGGCCTGCTCGACCGCGTGTTCGCGATCGACCGGGGATCGGTGAGCGCAGGAAGCTGAAGATACCCCGCATGAACCGCGATGCGGTTCGGACATCTCGCCGCAACGGTGGCCATGGCGTCGGGTTGGCGGCTGCACTAACATGGGCTCAACACTGGCGGCAGGCTGATCCCAGAAGGACGGCCCGCGCACAATGAATAATAGAAAAAATCGCCAGGATATCGGGGAGGGTTACGTCGCAATGGCCGATCACCTCTTTGTCCGTTCGCGCGCTTGGAGGCGGGTTCATCCGCCTCCGCCGACGACGACTTCCGGCCTGATGTCGGCTCTGACCGCCGGGGCCGCACATGAACATTATTGAGGATACCGAGCGCATCACGGCGGCGGCGGTCCAGATGTCCGTCGAGGGTGTATCGAAGCGCTTCGGCGGCGTTACTGCCGTCGACGGGGTCTCAATCGACATCCCCAAGGGAGGGATTCTGTCGATCATCGGGCCCAACGGCGCCGGAAAGACCTCGCTCTTGAACATGATATCGGGCTTCTACAAACCCGACACAGGGCGTATCACGCTCGATGGACAGGACATCACCTCCAGGCGCCCGAGCGCGGTGGCGGCGCTCGGCGTCGCGCGAACTTTCCAGAACATCGCCCTGTTCAGCGGCTTGAGCGTGCTCGACAACCTGATGCTGGGCCGGCATGTGCGCATGCGCTCTGGCGTGTTTTCCAGCGTGGTGTACTGGGGCCTCGCGCAGCGCGAAGATATCGCCCACCGCGATGCGTGCGAGGAGATCATCGAGTTTCTGAAGCTGCAGGATCTGCGCAAACAGCCCACGGCAGCGCTGGCCTACGGCCTGCGCAAACGCGTCGAGCTCGGGCGCGCCCTGGCGCAGGATCCCAAGGTGCTGCTGTTGGACGAGCCGATGGGCGGCATGAACCAGGACGAGAAGGAGGACATGGCGCGCTACGTGCTGGACGTGAACCAGGAGCGCGGCGTGACGGTGGTGCTGATCGAGCACGACATGGGCGTGGTGATGGACATCTCCGACCATGTGGTGGTGCTGGATCGCGGCCGTAAGATCGCGGAAGGTTCGCCGGCAATGGTGCAAGGCAACCCGGCGGTGATCGCGGCCTACCTCGGGACGGCGAAGAGAGGCAAGGCATGACGCTGGTCGAACAGGGTGCCACCAACACGCTGCCCAAGCTGCTCGCACGCAATGCGCTCGCGCATCCGCGTCGGCCGGGTATGCGTGAGAAGGACCGCGGCATCTGGAAGACCTACAGCTGGCGCGACTGCCAGGCGCACGTGCAGGCCCTCGCGCTGGGGCTTGCGGCAAACGGGTTCGGCCGCGGCGACAAGCTGTCGGTGTTGGGCGACAACCGGCCGCGGCTTTACTGGGCGCAACTTGCCAGCCAGGCCATTGGGGGTATGGCCATACCCCTCTATCAGGACTCGATTGCGAGCGAGCTGGTCTATGTGCTCGACCATGCCGAGGTATCCGTCGTGGTGGCCGAGGACCAGGAGCAGGTCGACAAGGTGCTGTCCGTGCGCGAACGGCTGCCAAAACTCCGGCTGATCATCTTCGAGGACCCGCTGGGCATGAGCGGTTATTGCAATCCCATGCTCAAGTCGTTTGCGGAGCTGGAGGAGCAGGGCCGCGCCTTTCACGAGGCCAACCCCGGGCACTACGCGACGGAGCTGGCCAAGGGCGGCGCGGAGGACGTAGCCCTGATAGCTTACACTTCCGGCACGACCGGCCGCTCCAAGGGAGCGCTGCTTTCGCATGGCAACCTGATCGCCGTCTCGGAAAGCTTTGTCTCGGTCGAACAGGTCAATCGCGGCGACAACTGGTTATGCTACCTGCCGATGGCATGGGTGGGCGATTCCATCTTCTCGCTCAGCGCCAGCCTTGTGGCCGTGGCGACGTGCAACTGTCCGGAAGGCCCGGAGACCGTTCAGCGCGACCTGCGCGAGCTGGGTCCCAACGCCCTGCTCGGGCCGCCGCGCATCTGGGAGAACATGTTGACCGCACTGGAAGTGCGGGCGGCCGACGCGTCCTGGCTCAAGCGGAAAGCCTACACCTATTTTCGCGATATCGCCGTGCGGCGTGAGTTGCTGAAGGAGGACAACAAGGCGATCCCGTTCGGCGTCAGGGTCGCCTATCGCATCGGCGAGTTCGTCGTCTACGGTCCGGTGCGTGACCAGCTCGGCCTGCGCCGCGCGCGCTGGTGCCTGACGGGCGGCGCACCGCTGGGCCCCGACACGTTCCGCTTCTTCCGCTCCTTTGGCGTCAATCTGAAGCAGATCTATGGCGCCACGGAAGCAAGCGCGCTGGTCGCCTGGCAGACCGACGGCGAAGCCGATCCAAACACGGTGGGACGCATGTTGCCGGGCACCGAGCTGCGCATCGGCGATCGTGGCGAGGTGCAGGTCCGCGGACCGGGCGTGTTCAAGGGCTACTACAAGCAGGACGAAGCTACCCGCGACACGCTCACGCCCGATGGCTGGCTGAAGATGGGGGATGCGGGTTTCATCGACCCGCGCGGCCATCTTGCCATCATCGATCGGGCCAATGATGTCGGCAAGCTTTCGGACGGCACGCCATTTGCGCCGGCCTTCATCGAGAACAAGCTGAAATTCAGCCCGTTCATACGCGAAGTCGTGGCGTTCGGCGACCAGCAACCGTTAGTTGCGGCAATGATCGCGATCGACATGACCACCGTCGGAAAATGGGCCGAGCAGCGCGGGATGCCCTACACCAGCTACATCGATCTGACCGGCAAGCCAGACGTCGCGGCACTGATCCTTGGCGAGGTTCGCAAGATCAACGCTACCCTGCCGGACGCGCTCAAGGTCAGGCGCATTGCGCTGCTCAACAAGGAACTGGACGCCGACGACGCCGAGATTACGAGAACGCGCAAGGTGCGCCGCGGCTTCATTGCCGAAAAGTATGCACCCGTGATCAGCGCATTCTACGACGGCGGCACACAGGCGCAGCTCACCATGGACATCACCTTTGAGGACGGCCGCAAGAGCAAACTCGCCTCGACCCTGCTTGTGCATGACGTCGATCCGGTCGCCGGCACCCGGCAGAAGGCGGCATGAAGATGGCACGCACAGTGGCGCACGAATGGAGACGTTCCCATGTGGGATGAGGCTCAATTCGCGTTTTCGCTGGTCGTAAGCGGCCTTTCGATCGGGCTGATGTATTCGCTGATCGCACTCGGTTTTGTGCTGGTCTACAAGGCAACCGACGCGATCAACTTCGCGCAGGGCGAGTTCGTCATGCTGGCGGGTTTCATCGCCGCCATCGCCGCCGGCGTCCAGGGCATGCCCGCCATCGCAGCGGTCGCGATCGCAGTCGCAGTCATGGTGGCGTTCAGCTTCGCGCTCGAGCGCATCGTCTTGCGGCCGCTGCTCGGACGGCCGATCATCGCCGTGATCATGGCCACAATCGGGCTTGGTGCCATGCTGCGCGGCCTGCCGCCGATAACCGCGGGCGGAGAAACGCGCGCGCTGCCGCTGCCGATCGGGGATACGCCCGTTTCCCTCGGGCCGGCGACCCTTCCGCCGATCCAGATCGCGGGCGTCATCGTCACCTTCGCGTTGCTCGGCACCTTCTCCTGGTTCTTCCTAAAGAGCCGCATGGGCATTGCCATGCGCGCGGTCGCGGACAACCAGCAGGGGGCGATGGCGATGGGCATCAACGTCGAGCGCTACTTTGCGCTGGCTTGGGCGATGGCCGGCATCGTCTCGGCGCTGGGCGGCGTGATTTGGGGAAGCATGCTGGGCGTCGACGTGCATCTGGCGCTGATCGGCCTCAAGGTGTTCCCGGTGGTGATCCTGGGCGGTCTCGATTCGATCGTCGGGGCGGTGGTGGGCGGCGTCATCATCGGCGTCGTGGAGAGCCTCGCCGCCGGCTACCTCGACCCCTACGTCGGCGGCGGCACCAAGGATTTCGCGCCATACGTGGTGATGATCATCGCGTTGATGTTCAGACCTTACGGCATTTTCGGCACACAGCGGATCGAACGGGTTTGAACCATGCTGCATCGCGAGTCCGGCGTCTTCAAGACCAGCTATGCCGCCGACATGGCGCTCTATCCGCTGCCGATCGCGCGCTGGACGATCCTGGCGATCGTCGTGCTGTTCACGGTGATCGTGCCGTTGTCGCTGCACGAGTACTATCTATCGATCATCAACCTGTCGCTGATCGCCGTCGTCGGCGCGCTGGGGCTCAACATCCTCACCGGCTACACCGGCCAGATCTCGGTCGGGCACGCGGCCTTCATGTCGGTGGGCGCCTACACCGCGGCAAACCTGGCGGTGAAGCTCGGGTTGCCGTTCTGGATTACGCTGCCGGCCGGCGGCCTGATGGCGGCACTGATCGGGGCGATCGTCGGCATTCCGAGCCTCCGCATCAAGGGGCTCTATCTCGCCATCGCCACACTGGCGGGCCAGCTCATCATCGAATGGATCATCAATCACACCCCGGCCATTTCCGGCGGCGCGCAGGCCTCGATCCAGGTGCCGCGGCCGAGCTTATTCGGGCATGAGCTGAGAACGCAGGGGCAGCTTTACTTCTTCCTGCTGTTCTTCGCAGGCGTGGCCATCGTCGCCACGCTCAACCTGGCGCGCAGCCGCATCGGTCGCGCCTTTGTCGCGATCCGCGACCAGGACATCGCCGCCGAGATCATCGGCATCGACATCTACCGCTACAAGCTTCTATCGTTCGCCATCTCGTCGTTCTACGCGGGCGTGTGCGGTGTCCTCTACACGTACTACCTTGGCATCGCCAACTACGAGCAGTTTCAGATCGTGGTGTCGATCGACTACTTGGCGATGATCATCATTGGCGGGCTCGGCTCGGTTCTGGGCTCCATCCTCGGCGCCGTCTTCGTCACCATGCTGCCGATCGTGTTGCGCCTCACCATGGAGCCGCTCGCCGGCCTCTTCTTCAGTCCCGGCGAGATGTCGAGCGTGATCGCCAGCACCCGGCTTGTGCTGTTCGGCGGACTGATCATCTTTTTCCTGGTCATGGAGCCGGAAGGCCTGAACCGGCTGTGGCGCAACATCCGCAACTACTTTCGTGTCTGGCCGTTTTCGTACTGAGCAACTGCAACAACTAGACCTGGAGGAGGAAGCCATGAAGCATACCCGACGTTGGCTCGGCGCGGCTCTTGCCGCGGGAGCCGTGGCGCTGGCGACCGATGTCGCTTTCGCACAGCAAAAGGAGCTGGTGTTCGGCCTGCAGTGCGACCGCACCGGAGCGACCCAGACGGTCGGCATTTTCCTTTGCCCCGGCTATCACGACTATATCGCGCTCCTGAACAGCAAGGGCGGAGTCGAAGGCTACAAGATCCGCGTGGTTGAGATCGACCACGAATACAAGGTGCCGCCCGCGATGGAAGCGCACGAGCGCTTCAAGCTGGAAGGCGCAGTGCTGGAGAGCCTCTATGGCACGCCGCAGACGGCTGCGCTGACCAAGAAGCTGGAGGAGGACAAGATGCTCGGCACGTCGCCAGGCTTCGGCACTGCCGCCGCCGCCGACGGCAAGAAATTTCCCTACGTCTTCCCGATCGCGGCGAGCTACTGGTCACAGGGCGCGGCGGCCGTCGCCTTCGCGAAGAAGGAATTGGGCGGCAGCCTCAAGGGCAAGAAGATCGCCTATCTGTTCTATGACAATCCGGCGGGCAAGGAGCCGCTCGTCATTCTCGAGGATCTGGCGAAGAGCGAGGGTTTCGAGCTGAGGACCTTCGCCGTGCCCGCACCGGGCGTCGAAATGGCCGCCCAGGTTCTCGATATCACCGGCCGCTTCCGGCCCGACTTCGTCATCGCGCACCTGTTCGGCCGTTCCCCGTCGGTGTCGATCAAGGAGCTCAAGGGCAAGGGCTTTCCCATGAGCAAGGTGATCTCGTTGGTATGGGGCGCTTCGGAAGCCGACATCAAGGCGGCCGGCGGCTACGGCGTGGCCGAGGGCTACCACACCATCCAGTTCGCCGGCGTAGGCGGGGACTTCCAGGTGATCAAGGACATCAACGCGATGTACCAGGCCCAGGGCAAGCCCGCGCCATCCGCGCAGGAGATCAGCGTGTTCTACAATCGCGGCGTCATGATCGCGGCGATCCACGCGGAGGCCGCGCGCAACGCCATCAAGGCCAAGGGTGGCGCCAAGCCGACGAGCGAGGACGTCAAGAAGGGCATGGAGTCGATCAAGGGCTTCACGCTGGGTGGCATGGTTCCACCGATGGAGGTCACCCCGGCTGACCACGAAGGCGGCGGCTGGGTGCAGGTGTGGAGCGTCAAGGGCGGCAAACTCGTCAAGAACGGAGAGTGGTTCCAAGCCTACCGCGACGTGATCAACAGGCATCTCGCGGCCACGCACTAAGGCAGGAATCGGGACGCCGTAGCCCGGATGACATGAGCGGCCGAGGCCGCTGTTCGCAAGAACGCCGATGCTTCGCATCGGTCATGAAATCCGGGGGCGGCGCTCCCGGATTTCGCTGCGCTACATCCGGGCTGAAGCATGATCCGGAAAAGTGTGAAGCGGTTTTCCGAAAAGATCATGCTGAGACAAATGGCTAGAGCGAGATGACGATTCGAAGAAGGTCATCTCGCTCTGCGAAGCAGCTAAGGACATCGGCATGCTCTCGATCAACAACATCGAGGTGGTCTACGACAACATCATCCTGGTGCTGAAAGGTGTGTCGCTGGAGGCGAAGCCGGGCTCCATCACGGCGCTGCTCGGCGGCAACGGTGCCGGCAAGACCACCACGCTGAAGGCGGTGTCCGGCGTGCTGCGCACCGAGCGCGGCGCGGTCACCAAGGGCACCATCACACTGGACGGCAACCGCATCGACGGCATGCCGGCTTTCGACGTGACGAAGCTCGGCATCTCGCAGGTCTTCGAGGGCCGGCGCGTATTCGAGCATCTCACCACCGAGGAGAACCTTGTCGCCGGCGCGCATCTGCAGCGTAGCGCGGCGAAGCTGCGCAGCGGGATCGAGCGCGTCTATGCCTATTTCCCGGTGCTGAAGAGCCGGCGCGCACAGCTGTCGGGATACCTCTCGGGCGGCGAGCAGCAGATGCTGGCCATAGGTCGCGCACTCATGTCGGAGCCGAAAGTCATCCTGCTGGACGAGCCCTCGCTCGGCCTGGCGCCGATGCTGGTCGAGGAAATCTTCGGCATCGTGCGCCGTCTGGTGAGCGAGGAGAAGCTCTCCGTGCTGCTGGTCGAACAGAATGCCACCATGGCGCTGGAGGTTGCCGATCATGGCTACGTCATGGAGACCGGCCGCATCGTTCTGGAGGGCAGCGCCGAAACGCTGCGTTCGAACTCCGACATTCGCGAGTTCTACCTGGGCCTGAACGAGACCGGCTTGCGCAAGTCCTATCGCGACGTGAAGCGCTACAAGCGGCGCAAGCGCTGGCTCTCCTGACTGGTGGATTGGACCTTACAGTTGCGACCCCACGTAGCCGCGAACTCGTGGCGCGGATGTCAAATCCAAAGCTCCACCAAGAGTTCGAAATCGCCGGTTGGCGCAGAATCGCAGATTTGGTAGCGGGGGAGCGCTACATCGCGATACCCACTATTGTTGCGGAAGTAATGTTTTCGTATCGCCGGACGCCGGTCACCCGTGCGTGAAGTCACCAGGTTTCAATCCGAGTGCCTTGACGGCAACTTCCGGAAGTGGTCCCCACGCCTCAACTCTTTCATTCGGGGCCATCATGGCCGCGATGATGGCTGCCGCCTTGGCCGGATCTCCTTCCGCCACGAAAAAGACCGAGCGAACCGATGGGCCGCCGCCTGGCGGCTCAGTCGTTACCAGGACGACCTGACCATTTGCCATGATCTCCTATACCGCCATCGCTGCGTCGCCACCACGATCGTGTGGATCGATCCCGGCAAACTGCAGTGCAGCAACAACCGGGTGCGCGTCAGGGGAACCCACCGTAGTCTCTTGCATCGTCTCGTCACAATCACCAACTGAACAATTACAGAGGGCACAATCGCTCCGGGAGTGAGCGCGTGGCTAGCCGCAGGTTAAATCAAGATCTGCCCGTCATCGCGCGTTTTGAGGTGCGCCATCGCAACTACCTCGCGCCAAACGGCTCGATAATCCGGCCGCTCCCCGCCTTCGCCTCCAACGCCGACCTGCTCATCTCGCTCTACCGGGCCATGGTGCTGCTGCGCCTGTTTGACAACAAGGCTGTTGCGTTGCAGCGCACCGGCCGGCTTGGGACTTTCGCCGTTTCGCTCGGCCAGGAGGCGGTATCGGTTGGGATGGCCAGTGCGATGCGGGAAGAAGACGTGTTGTTACCGTCCTATCGCGACAATGGCGCGCTGATTTGGCGCGGGGTCAAGCTTGAAGAGATCCTGCTGTTTTGGGGCGGGGACGAACGCGGCAATTGTTTCTCCGGACCGGCTCACGATTTTCCGTTCTGCGTTCCCGTGGGGTCTCAGGCGCCTCATGCCGCCGGCGTCGCCTATGCCTTGAAGCTGCGCAAGGAGCCACGTGTCGCCGTGTGCCTGTTCGGCGATGGCGCCACCTCGAAAGGCGACGTCTACGAAGCGATGAATTTTGCCGGCGTGCACAAATTGCCCGTCGTGTTCGTCGCCGCCAACAATCAATGGGCGATTTCGGTACCCTTGCGACTGCAGACCAGTTGCGAAACGCTGGCTCAGAAGGCCATCGCTGCGGGATTCACCGGCGAGCAGGTCGATGGCAGTGACGTGGTGGCGATGCACGCCGCAGCCGAAGAGGCCATCGCTGCTGCGCGTGAGGGCAAAGGCCCCCGTTTCATCGAGGCGGTCACCTACCGCCTCGGCGACCATACAACATCCGATGACGCATCACGCTATCGTTCGGCTGAAGAAGTCCAGGCGCGTTGGAAGGAAGAGCCGATTGCGCGCTTGAGGGCTCATCTCGTTGCTCGAAAAATGTGGGGCAAGGCAGATGAGGAGCGGCTCGCCTCCGAGTGTCATGAGCGCATCGAGACGGCCGTCGAGCGTTACCTGGCAACAGCACCGCGCCGGCCTGAAACCATGTTCGATCACCTCTACGCCGATTTGCCGGAGGTCTATGCGGCCCAGCGCGGTGAGCTCGCGGGAGAGCATGATGCCTGAGGTAACGCTGGTGGATGCCATCAATCTGGCGCTGGGACGCGCAATGGAGGACGATCCCGACGTCGTCGTACTGGGTGAAGACGTCGGCATCAACGGAGGCGTCTTCCGCGCAACTGCGGGATTGCAAAAACGCTTTGGAGCTGAGCGCGTCCTTGATACGCCGCTTGCCGAACTCCTGATCAGCGGGCTCTGCGTGGGCATGGCAGCGCAGGGGCTGAAGCCCGTCGGCGAGATCCAGTTCATGGGGTTTATCTATCCCTGCCTGGATCAGCTGGTGAACCATGCGTCCCGCATCCGGAACCGCACCCAAGGGCGGCTCACCTGTCCGATGGTCCTGCGTACGCCGCATGGGGCCGGCATTCGCGCGCCCGAGCATCATTCCGAAAGCACCGAGGCGATGCTCGCCCATATTCCCGGCCTGCGCGTTGTCATCCCCTCTTCGCCGGAGCGCGCCTATCGACTTCTCCTCGCCGCGATCCGCGATCCCGATCCGGTGGTGTTTCTGGAGCCGACGCGCTTGTACCGTGCGGCAAGGGGCGAGTTGCAGGATGACGGTGCAGCCTTGCCGCTGGATCGTGCCTTTGTCCTGCGGGAAGGTCGCGACCTCACGCTGATCAGTTGGGGAGCGGCAGTCAAGGAGACCATGGCCGCGGCCGATGCGCTCTCCGCCGAAGGCATCGCCGCCGAGGTCATCGATCTTGCCACGCTCAAGCCTTATGATGAAAGCACCCTGCTCGGCTCGATCGCAAAGACCGGGCGTTGCGTCATCGTGCACGAGGCGGCCCGCACCGGCGGATTCGGAGCCGAGATCGCAGCCCTTGTCGCCGAACGCGGTCTTTCCTCGCTGCTCGCGCCCGTGACCCGCATCACCGGCTACGACACGATCATCCCGATGGCACGCCTCGAGCAATTCTACATGCCTTCGGTGGAACGCATCGTCGCGGGGGCGCGCAAGGTGTGCCAGTTCAGCTAGTTCTCGATGGACTTCGTCCGATGAGTCACTTCATGCTGCCGGATCTGGGAGAGGGTCTTGAAGAGGCGGAGATCGTCGCCTGGTATGTCAACGAAGGCGACCACGTCGTCACCGATCAGCCGCTCGTTTCCGTCGAGACCGACAAGGCAGTCGTTGAGATACCATCGCCGTCGAGCGGACGCATTGCGCACGTGTTTGGCGCCAAGGGCGACATCGTGAAGGTCGGAACGCCGCTCGTCGAATTTGCCGAAAGCGCCGAGCAGGACACCGGCACAATTGTCGGCGAGCTCGGCAGCGCCGATCATTCGCTCGCGGCAGGCCCCTCCTCCGAGCGGCCGGCCGGACAGCAGCCTCAGGTGTTTCCGGCCGTACGCTCACTCGCACGCAAGCTCGATGTCGATCTTGAGAGCGTCGTGGCCACGGGGCCCGGCGGCACCATCACACGGGCCGATGTCGAACGGGCCGCGAAGAGCATGTCCCAAACCGGCCGCCCCGAGCCCCTGCGAGGGATGCGGCGCGCGATGGCCCAACGCATGACGGCAGCCCACGCGGAAGTTGTCCCCGCCACCGTGACCGATGAAGCCGACATCGACGATTGGCCGACGGGTGAGGACGTGACGATCCGCCTGGTGCGGGCCATCGCCGTCGCCTGCAAGGCAGAACCTGTTCTCAATGCCTGGTATAATTCCAGCACGGAAGAACGGCGCCTGATCGCGCGCATCGATTTAGGCATCGCCGTCGACACCGAGGGCGGCCTCATCGTTCCCGTGTTGCGCAATATCGCTGAGCGCAGCGTCGCGAACTTGCGGGCCGGCCTCGACCGCTTGCGGGCCGACTCAATCGCGCGCTCGATACCCCCCGAAGAGCTGCGCGGCGCAACCATTACGCTGTCGAATTTCGGGATGATTGGAGGCCGGTTTGCCAATCTGGTAATCGTACCGCCGCAGGTGGCAATTGTCGGAGCAGGGCGGATTTCGCAGCGGGCAGTCGCGTATCGGGGCCAGCCAGCGGTGAGGCGCATGCTGCCGTTGTCGCTCACCTTCGACCATCGCATCGTGACCGGCGGCGAGGCCGCTCGCTTCCTGGTCGCGCTCAAGTCGGAGCTTGAGCTTATGTCGTGAATCAGCGTTTGCGCGTGCGCGCGGGATGTGTCTTCCGGGCGGGCCGAGCAATAATGGACCGCGCCATGAAGGCGTGGAGTGACCCTGCAACCCCCGACAACCCGTTCGGCACGAGGTTGTCACCCATGTCCCAGGTACGTTCTGTTACCTATGTGTCCGGGCTGGACAAAAGTGGCCCGTGGTAGCGGGGGAGGGACTCGAACCCCCGACCCCAGGATTATGATTCCCGTGCTCTAACCAGCTGAGCTACCCCGCCACGCGCGTTCGGCGGCGGCCGAAATCGGCCGTATCTCGCGAACGCGCGGCATATAAGGAGTGGGTCGCTTGCCTGTCAAGCAAACCCGCCCTTCCGCGCAAGTATCTGCAACTCCGGCTTATTTCGGACGCACCGAGGGATCGCCGCCGGGGCTGCCGGGCGGTGGAATCACGGGCGTCTTGCCGGCGTCCGGCGTCGGCGCGCGCATTTCCGGGTCGATGCCGGCCGGCGGGCAAAGCACGCCGTCGGATCTGGCTAGCTTGTCGCTGAGCGGCTCGCGAGCCTGGCCCGTCGTCTGGCCTTCGGGCGCTACGCCGGGATGCGCGTCCTTGTCCATGGGCGCGCAGTTCGCCGGCCGATCGGGTGCGGGCGGA
Source organism: Bradyrhizobium sp. (assembly GCF_052389815.1). Taxonomy (GTDB): domain Bacteria; phylum Pseudomonadota; class Alphaproteobacteria; order Rhizobiales; family Xanthobacteraceae; genus Bradyrhizobium. The sequence continues at coordinate 86,219 of NZ_JBQTHN010000096.1, forward strand.
GCGGTCCGCTGTGCCGGCGTCGTCGGAGACGGCGGCGCCTGGGCGAGCACGGAACCGGCCGAAACCGGCACCACCATCAAGGCGAGAAGCACGTGTTTCATCCGCATGGGAACAAAACGGCCTGAGCCATTCGATGTTCCCGCCGCAAGGGATCACGATTTGCGGTAGCGGATCAGCGAGAAGTGGCCCATCGGCGGCATCGGGCGGCGCTCCGTCAGCGTTACGCCGCCGTGTTTTCTGGCCCAATTGACCATCCGCTCCCACGGGAATTCCGGGCGCCAGCCGAGCCGGCGCGCCAACGGCGCGAAGGCGAGCTCGAAGGCGCGGCGCGGGCCGCTTTCGGCGCCGATGTGATTGACCAGGATGAGCTCGCCGCCGGGCTTCAGCACGCGGATGAAGTCGTCCAGGGTCGCTTCGGGATCCGGCACCGCCGTGATGACGTATTGCGCCACCACCGCATCGAACGAAGCGTCGGCGAAGGCGAGCTGCTTGGCGTCCATCACCGCCAGCGTCTCGACATTGGTCAGGCCGAACTCGCGCACGCGCTGCTTGGCCTTGCGCAGCATGCCCTCGGAAATATCGACGCCGCAGAGCCTGGTGCTGCGCGAATAGTCCGACAGCGACAGCCCGGTGCCGACGCCGACGTCGAGCACGCGCCCGCCGATGCGGTCGGCCTCCGCGATGGTGGAGCGGCGGCCCTCGTCGAACACCTTGCCGAACACCAGATCGTAGATCGGCGCCCAGCGGTCATACGCCTTGGTCACGCCCGTGAGATTGATGTCCCCCATCCCCTGCCCTGAACTCTACTGTTGGCGCATGATCTGGTCCGAAAACCGGTACCCACTTTACGGGATCATGCGCGTTTTGATTACCCGCGCACGGCTTCGACCAGCGGCGCGGCCATTTCGCGTTCGGCGATTTTCGCCGACGCGCTTCTGATGAAGCCGCCGCCAAGCACGCGGGCCTGCCCCGAGGGCGCGTCGTAGAACACACAGGCCTGGCCGGGCGAAACGCCCTCCTCGCCCGCGACCAGCTCGACCTCGTAGCCGTCCTTGCCGGCGCGCAAGAACGCCGGCTGCGGCGGCCGCGTCGAACGCACGCGGACGAACATCTCCATGCCCTCGCCGAGCGCGGAATCGAGCGCGCCGTCGCCGATCCAGTTGACGTCGCGCAGCACGATACGATCCATGCGCAACGCCTCGCGCGGACCGACCACGACGCGGCGGCTGTCGACATCGAGCCGCACGACATAAAGCGGCGAGCCGGAAGCAATGCCGAGGCCCTTGCGCTGGCCGACGGTGAAATTCGCGATGCCGTGATGGCGGCCGAGCACGCGGCCGGAAAGGTCGACGATGTCGCCGGGCTCCATCGCGTTCGGGCGCAGCCGGCCGATGATGTCGGTGTAGCGGCCGGTCGGCACGAAGCAGATGTCCTGGCTGTCCTGCTTGTCGGCGACCTCGAGGCCAAAACGGCGCGCGAGCTCGCGCACCTCGGGCTTGCTCATGTCGCCGAGCGGGAAGCGCAGGAAATCGAGTTGTTCGCGCGTGGTGGCGAACAGGAAATAGCTCTGGTCGCGATCGCTGTCCGCGGCACAATGCAGCGCGCACGATCCGTCCGGCAGGCGGCGCGAAGCGACATAGTGGCCGGTGGCGAGCGCAGCCGCGCCGAGCTCGCGCGCGGTCTCCAGGAGGTCGCGGAACTTCACCGTGCGATTGCACTCGATGCACGGCACCGGCGTTTCGCCATGCGCATAGCTCTCGGCGAAATTGTCGATCACGGACTCGCGGAAGCGGCTCTCGTAATCCAGCACGTAATGCGGAACGCCGATGGAGGCCGCGACATTGCGGGCGTCATGGATGTCGCGCCCGGCGCAGCAGGCGCCCTTGCGATGGGTGGCCGCGCCGTGATCGTAGAGCTGCAGCGTGATGCCGACGACGTCGTAGCCCTGCGACTTGAGCAACGCAGCCGTCACCGACGAATCGACGCCGCCGGACATGGCGACCACGACACGGGTGTCTTCGGGACGGCCTTCGAGATCGAGACTGTTGCGCATGGCTCCGGTCGGTCGATGCGGTCGCGCAAAGGGCGCGCGCCCCGCGATATCGCGGCTCAAGCCCTTGAGATGAAAGGCCTTGGCCTTGGCTTCAGGGAACGTTTGCCTCGCCGGACGGTCCGGCGGACACACTCTAATATAGGCCGAGATTGCGTGAAGCAATCACGGGGGCGCAGACATTGGACAGGCTCCAAAGGCCACGGCAAATCTTGCCGCCGGGCAGAAAAGGCGGTCGCTTCCGGGCTGCGGCTCATGCGGCGTCCGCTCCATAAGTATTTGATAATGCTGTAATTTGATCCGCGGTCGCGGCTGGCCCGGTCCTTGCTGACCATAGGGACGAGTTCCTATCCGAGAGGCCGCCCGTGGTCAGCGTCACGTCCGATATCGCCGCAAGTCCGTCGTTCCAGGCCCAGCTGCGGGCAAAGGCCGACCCGTCGCCGGTCAGCGACAATTTCGCCTCGCTGGTCGACAGCAACACGACCGCCGCGGCCAATCATAATGACCGCACCCAGGATCGCGCGCAGGACCCTTCGCCTGCGCCGCAGCCGTCGGCTGCCGGCAAGCGTGCCGCCCCTGCCCGGCGGGACGACGCCGCCGCCGACAGGGCTCAATCGCGCGATGCCAACGCGGACAAGCCCGAGCGCAACGATGCCGACAAGCGCGACGTCGCTGCCGCCGATCGGGCCGGCGCCGACCCGTCAACGGACGCAGGCCAGGCCAGGCGCGCCAAGACGAAGTCGGCCGGCAAGAGCGACGAGATGAAGCAGGCCGACAAGACCGCTGCCGACGAGGCGGAAGCAACCGATCCCACGGAAACGCAGGCCGCCACCGATCAGGACGGCACCGAGGTCGCCGATGCGATCGCCACCGCGATCACCGTCGCCATTGCGGCCGACGTGCAGGCCCCCGCCGCGCCGTCAACCGCCCCTGCCACGACCGCAGGCGCCGGCGCCGGACCGCTGACGATTGCGGCCGCGGCCATCGCCGCCAGCAACGCGGTGGCCGAAGCCGCCGGCACGCCGGCGGTTGCTGCCGTCGCTACCGACGCAGCGAACAAGGCAGCGGCGACCGAGGTGAAGGCCGATGCGAAGGCAAGAGCCGGCGAAGCGATCGCCACGGCCGGGCAAGGCACGCAATCCAGCGACGCCACGACGGCACAAGCGATCGGATTGACGGTTGCGGCGACGCGGCCGGCGGCGCCGAAGATCACGGTCGGGGCCAAGGCCTCGACCCTAGCCGGCGATGCCGCAGCATCTGCGGACGCGCCCGAGGCTTCGACGATTTCGCCCGACGCAGCGAGCACCGGCACGGCCGCCGTCGCCCCCGGCACCGGGCAGCCAGCGGTGGCAAAACCGAATGTCATGACCGGCCACGCCGAGCAGGCGAAGCCGGAATCGGCCGGCATCCAGGCCGCTTCGACCACGGCGACCCACCTCAATCCGGCAAGCCTTGATGCCGCGTCCAGCCAGTCGAATGCGCAAACCGGCACGCTGCAGGCCGCGGCCTCCTTCCTGCCGCTGATCCAGGCCACGGCCGGCCCGACACAGTCTTCCTTCACCGTAACCGCGGCAACGCAATCGGCCGCCGTGCCGCTCTCGGGCCTGGCGATGGAAATTGCAGCGTCCGTGCGCAGCGGCAAGAGCCGTTTCGAGATCCGGCTCGACCCGGCCGAGCTCGGCCGCATCGATGTGCGCATCGACGTCGACCGCCATGGCCAGGTGACCTCGCATCTCACGGTCGAGAAGCCGGAGACGCTGTCGATGCTGCGCCAGGACGCACCGCAATTGCAGCGCGCGCTGAACGATGCCGGCCTTTCCACCGGCGACGGTGGCCTGCAATTCTCGCTGCGCGACCAGTCGTCCTCGGGGCAGAACGGCAACCATTCCAATCCCAACGCCCAGCGCCTGATCGTCACCGACGAGGAAACCGTGCCTGCGGCCGTCGCCGGCAGCTACGGCCGCATGCTGGGCGCGAGCGGCGGCGTGGACATCAGGGTTTAAGGAGTACGCCATGGCCATCGACGCAACCATGCCGACCACGGTGGTCTCCGCGACCTCCAGCAACACCTCGACAAATGCGGGCAATAATTCCTCGTCGAACAACACGGCGACGATCGCGAGCAATTTCCAGACCTTCCTGACGCTGCTAACCACCCAGCTGCAGCACCAGAACCCGCTCGAGCCGCTCGACACCAACCAGTTCACCGCCCAGCTCGTGCAATTCGCCGGCATCGAGCAGCAAATGAGGCAGAACGAGCAGCTCGCCTCGCTGATCGCGATCGAGAAGAGCGCGCAGTCGACCCAGGCGCTGGTCTATGTCGGCAATACCGTGGCGGTGGACGGCAGCAAGGCCAAGTTCGACGGCTCGGCGACCTGGAACCTGAATGCGCCCAAGGACACCAACGCCACCGTCACCATCACCAACTCGGCCGGCCAGTCCGTCTATTCCGGCAACTATTCCCTGCAGCAGGGCAATGCCAGCTTCGTCTGGGACGGCAAGGGCAATGACGGTACGCAATGGCCCGCGGGCACCTACACCCTCACCGCCACGGGTAAGGATTCTTCAGGCAACAGCGTGGCAATCTCGACCGAGGTTCAGGGCGTGGTTGATTCGGTCGACCTCACGGCGTCCCCGCCGCTGCTCTCGATCGGCGGCCAGACTTACACCACCGACCAGATCAAGCGCGTGGTGCGCCCAAGCTCAAGCACAAGCTGAGCTTGTTAACGTTCGGTTAGAACTTCTTAACCCAGATTAACCAGACTGGCCCGCAAGCCGTTGATCCGGCAGGCGGGTCTTTCGGTATTTCGAAGGAGATTCTCATTGAAGCCTTGGGCTTAGGCAAATTTTAAGCGGGGCGGCGTAGTTTTCTCATTGTGAGTTCAGTGGTTGAGAGTTTGTGAGTACGCCATGACAGAACCCCATCGCCCGAGGGTCAAATACGTCATCGGGCCTGACGGCAGTCCGTTGACCATCGCGGATCTTCCTGCACCCGGCACCAAGCGGTGGGTCATTCGCCGCAAGGCCGAAGTCGTCGCTGCGGTCCGCGGCGGCCTGCTTTCCCTCGAGGAAGCCTGCAGCCGCTACACGCTGACGGTCGACGAATTCCTCTCCTGGCAGTTCTCGATCGATCAGCATGGTCTGGCCGGCCTGCGCACCACCCGTATCCAGCAGTACCGCCAGTAAAGCTCTCCCATCGTGGCATTTGATGAAAACCGGCTTCGTCTTGCGAAGCCGGTTTTTCTCATTTTTTGGATTTCGTTGCTCCCCGTTAACCCCCGTTAACCAGTTGGAAACCATACCCTAGGCAATAATTGCCCACCTCGGCCGGTTCGGGCCGAATCCCTGGGGGCCTTGGTGCAAAGTCTGGTTGCTTTCCTGAGAGGACTGGGCGCGGCGCGGCTGGCGGCGATGGTCGCGGTGACCGCCGCGCTGATCGGATTCTTCGCCTTCGTCATCATGCGCGTCACGACGCCGCAGATGACCACCCTCTTTACCGACCTGTCGGTGGACGACTCCTCGGCCATCATCAAGGATCTCGAGCGCCAGGCGATTCCCTTCGAGCTGCGCAACGAGGGCGCCGTCATCATGGTCCCCAAGGACAAGGTGACGCGCCTGCGCATGAAGCTGGCCGAGAACAACCTGCCCAAGGGCGGCGGCGTCGGCTACGAGATCTTCGACAAGTCGGACGCGCTGGGCACCACCAGCTTCGTCCAGAACATCAACCACATGCGCGCGCTGGAGGGCGAGCTTGCCCGCACCATCCGCGCCATCGACCGCATCCAGGCCGCCCGCGTCCACCTCGTGCTGCCGGAGCGGCCGCTGTTCTCCCGTGAGAAGCCGGAGCCGTCGGCCTCCATCGTGGTCCGCGTCCGTGGCGCGCTGGAGCCGCAGCAGATCCGGGCCATCCGCCACGTGGTGGCGTCCGCCGTCAACGGGCTGAAGCCGCAGCGGGTCTCGATCGTCGACGAGGGCGGCCAACTGCTGGCCGACGGCGCCACGTCGGAAGCCGAAAACGCCATCGGCGACGACCGCCGCAACGCCTTCGAGAAGCGGATGCGCAAGCAGGTCGAGGACATCGTCTCCTCCGTGGTCGGCCAGGGCCGCGCCCGCGTCCAGCTCTCCGCCGATTTCGACTACAACAAGGTGACGCAGACCTCCGACAAATTCGACCCCGAGGGCCGGGTGCTGCGCTCCAGCCAGACGCGGGAGGAATCCTCCGCCACCGCCGAGAATAACGGGCAGGTCACCGTCAACAACGAGCTACCCGGCCAGCAGCGCAACGACGGCACGGCAGCCGCGCGCGAGCAGAGCAAGAAGAGCGAAGAGACCAACAACTACGAAATCTCGCGCACCACCAAGACCGAGGTGACCGAGGCCGGAAGGGTCAACCGCGTCTCGGTCGCGGTGCTGGTCGACGGCATTTATGCCAAGAACGACAAGGGCGAGATGGTCTACCAGGACCGCACCAAAGAACAGCTCGACCGCATCGCATCGCTGGTGCGCTCGGCGATCGGCTTCGACCAGAAGCGCGGCGACCAGGTGGAAGTCGTCAACCTGCGCTTTGCCGAACCGCCCAGCGTTCCTGCCGTGGTGGAGCCGGCCGGCCTGCTCGGCATGTTCCAGTTCACCAAGGACGATGTCATGTACGTCATCGAGCTCGGCGTGATGATGCTGCTCGGCCTCGTCGTGTTGTTCATGGTGATCCGTCCGCTGGTCAAACGTATCCTCGCAGCCGAAGCCATCCCGGCGCTGACCGAGGCCGGCACGATGGCACTTGCCGATGGCGCCAGGGCCGGCGAGGCCGGCGGCGCGCCGGGCCAGCCGCTGCTGCCGCCGGGCTCCACGGCAGCCTCGCTGATCGACGTTGCCCAGGTGCAGGGCCAGGTCCACGCCCAGGCCGTTCACCGCGTCGGCGAACTCGCCGAACGCAATCCCAACGAAACCGCTTCCATTGTCCGTCAATGGCTCAGCGAAGAAGCCCAGCCCGCGTGATCCGACATGGCCGTACCGCAAACCTCCAACGCCGCCGACATCACCACTGTCATCTCCTCGCTGGCGAGCCGTCAGAGCAACCGTCCCAAGGCAAAGCCCTTGAGCGGACCGAAGCGCGCCGCCATCCTGATGCTGGCGCTCGGCGAGCAATACGGCGGCAGGGTGTGGAGCCTGCTCGATGACGACGAGGTGCGCGAGCTGTCGATCCACATGTCGACGCTCGGCACCGTCGAGGCCGAGACGGTCGAGGACCTGCTCCTCGAATTCGTCTCGCGCATGTCGGCCTCCGGCGCGCTGATGGGCAATTTCGACGCCACCGAACGGCTGCTGCAGCAGTACCTGCCGAGCGAACGCGTCACCGGCATCATGGACGAAATCCGCGGCCCAGCCGGCCGCAACATGTGGGAGAAGCTCTCCAACGTGCAGGAAGAGGTGCTCGCCAACTACCTGAAGAACGAGTACCCGCAGACCATCGCCGTGGTGCTGTCGAAGCTGAAGCCGGAGCACGCGGCGCGCGTGCTCGCCATTCTCCCTGAGGACATGGCGCTCGACGTCGTCAACCGCATGCTGAAGATGGAGGCGGTGCAGAAGGAAGTGATCGAGCGCGTCGAGCAGACGCTGCGAAGCGAATTCATGTCCAACCTTTCGCAGACCCGCCGCCGCGATGCCCACGAGGTAATGGCGGAAATCTTCAACAACTTCGACCGCCAGACCGAAACCCGCTTCATCACCTCGCTGGAGGAAGACAACCGCGAGGCGGCCGAGCGCATCAAGGCGCTGATGTTCACCTTCGACGACCTGATCAAGCTGGATTCCGCCTCGGCCCAGACCCTGATGCGCAATGTCGACAAGGAAAAGCTCGCCGTCGCGCTGAAGAGCGCCAACGAGGAAGTGCGCGGCTTCTTCCTCGGCAACATGTCCTCGCGCGCCGGCAAGATGCTGCTCGACGACATGGCCGCAATGGGTCCGGTGCGGCTGCGCGACGTCGACGAGGCGCAGGCGTTGCTGGTCAACCTCGCCAAGGATCTCGCCGCCAAGGGCGAGATCACGCTCACCAAGAACCGCGCCGACGAGGAGCTGGTGTACTGATGTCGGCTCCCGCAAAATTCCTGTTCGACGTCGACTTCGGCGCTCCCGACAAGAAGGAGAAGGCCGCGACCGCTGCCGAGATCGCGGCAAAAGTCGCGGAAGCCGAGGCGCGCGCCTATCGGGCCGGCTACGACGCAGCCCAGCGCGAGGCCAAGGTGGAGAGCGATCGCCGCGTCGCGCTTGCGCTGGAAGAGATCGGCATAGCCATCAAGGGCATCGCCTCGCGCTTTGCCGGCATCGAGAGCCGGATGGAGACCGAAGCCGTCGACGTCGCGGTCGCGGTCGCCCGCAAGCTTTGCGCCGAGTTGATCGCGCGCGAGCCGCTCGGCGAGATCACCGCGCTGGTCTCCGACTGCTTTTCGCACCTGGTGTCGACGCCGCATCTGGTGGTGCGCATCAATGACAGCCTTTACGAGCCTGCGAAGACGCAGATCGAGCGGCTCGCTGCCCATGCCGGCTTCGAAGGCCGCCTGGTGATCCTGGCGGAGCCGACCATTGCCACCGGCGACTGCCGGATCGAATGGGCCGACGGCGGCGTGGTGCTGGACCGCGCCGCGATCGAAGCCAAGATAAGCGAACTTGTCGGGCGCTACATGGCGTCCCGCAACGAGGCCGAGGGGCCGTGAGGATGAGCCATGAGTGACACCGACACCAACGTCCCGCTTCCGGACCTCAACGCCGCCGACGCGCCGCCGACCGACGACATCGGTTACAACGAGGACGAGAACGCCTCGCGCATCGCCGCCGACCTCGAGGCGGTGTTCGACGTGCCGGTTCAGGTTTCGGCCGTTCTCGGCCGCTCCAAGATGGACGTCGGCGAGCTGCTCAAGCTCGGGCCCGGCACCGTGCTCGAGCTCGATCGGAGGGTCGGTGAGTCCATCGACATCTACGTCAACAACCGCCTGGTGGCTCGTGGCGAAGTCGTGCTGGTCGAGGACAAGCTCGGCGTGACCATGACGGAAATCATCAAGGCGGACCGCAGCTAGGGCGTCCCGGAGCACAACAAGCGCGCTTCATGGCGCGAAGGGAATAAGAACAGGAGACTATCATGCGGCTTCTCATCGTTGGTACACTGAAGGGCCAGCTCACCACCGCCACCAAGATCGCGATGGAAAACGGCGCCTCGGTGACCCATGCCGAAGGCAACGAGCAGGCGATGAACGTGCTGCGCGGCGGCAAGGGCGCCGACCTCCTGATGGTCGATGTCGCGCTCGACATCCGCGATCTCGTGATGCGGCTGGAAGCCGAGCACATCCACGTACCGATCGTGGCCTGCGGCATCACCAGCGACGCCCGCGCCGCGGTCGCCGCAATCCACGCCGGCGCAAAGGAATACATCCCGCTGCCGCCCGATCCCGAGCTGATCGCCGCCGTGCTCGCCGCCGTCGCCAACGACTCCCGCGACCTCGTCTGGCGCGACGAAGCGATGGGCAAGGTGATCAAGCTGGCGCAGCAGATCGCAGGCTCCGATGCCTCGGTGATGATCACCGGCGAATCCGGAACAGGCAAGGAAGTGCTGGCACGCTACGTGCACTCCCGCTCGGCGCGGGCAAAGCGGCCCTTCATCTCGATCAACTGCGCCGCGATCCCCGAGCATCTGCTGGAATCCGAGCTGTTCGGCCATGAGAAGGGCGCGTTCACGGGCGCAATCGCCCGCCGCATCGGCAAGTTCGAGGAGGCGACCGGCGGCACGCTCCTGCTCGACGAAATCTCCGAGATGGACGTGCGGCTGCAATCGAAGCTGCTGCGGGCCATCCAGGAGCGCGTGATCGACCGCGTCGGCGGCACCAAGCCGGTACCAGTCGACATCCGCATCATCGCGACCTCCAACCGCAACCTGCAGGACGCCGTGCGCGAAGGCACCTTCCGCGAGGACTTGCTGTTCCGCCTCAACGTCGTCAACCTGAAGATCCCGCCGCTGCGCGAGCGCCCCGCCGACATCCTCGAGCTGGCGCAGCACTTTGCCAAGAAGTATGCCGAGGCCAACGGCGTGCCGCTGCGTCCGCTCTCGGCGGAAGCCAAGCGCGTGCTGACCGCCAACCGCTGGCAGGGCAACGTCCGCGAGCTGGAAAACACCATCCATCGCGCGGTGCTGATGGCACAGGGCGACGAGATCGGGTCTGACGCCATCATCACGCCGGACGGCGACCGCCTCGATCTCGCGAAGACCGCGCCGGCCGTGGCCCACGCTACGCTCGCCGCCGAGCAGGTGACGCGCGCCCTCGTCGGCCGCACCGTGGCCGACGTCGAGCGCGACCTGATCCTGGAGACGCTGAAGCATTGCCTCGGCAACCGGACCCATGCCGCCAACATCCTCGGCATCTCGATCCGCACCCTGCGCAACAAGCTCAACGAATATGCCGATGGCGGCATTCCTATCACGCCGGCCGGCGCCGGCGACTATCACCGCGCGGCAGTGGCGGGGTAAGCCCCGTCATTGCAAGAAGCCCAGCACAAGGCCAGGAGGCTGTTATGCCGGGATACTGCTCACGAATAGCTCGGCGCGTCAGGCTTGCGGAAAATATGAATGGGATCGCCGGGCGTGAAATCGCGCCCGGTGAAGGCCACATAGGCATAGAGCGCGAGATAGGCGATCGCGAGCGCGCCGACGGCGTAGAAGGCCCAGGTGGCAAGACGTTTCATCGAACCTGCGAAGGGCTGGCATTGCGCGCCTGACATCGCGCTGAACGCCTTCTAGCCCCTGAGGTTCGAAATGACCAGCCCTACCGCCGGGAACGCCCGGCCGGAACGCTGACCTCAGCCAGTTTGGCGGCATCCTCGTCACGATCGATCGCGACATATTGCCCCTGCCAATAGGCCAACGCCGCGCAGCGCGGCGACAGCTGCACATCCAGGACGCGGCCGATGATGATGGCGTGGGAATGGCGCTCGACCACTTCCTCTACCTCGCAATCGATCGCGGCGAGCGCGCCCGACAGCAGCGGCACTCCGGAGGCCCGGGTGAACCAGTTGGCCCCGGCAAAGCGCGCGGCGCCTTTCAGCCCGCCCTTGCCAGTGAAGCGCTCGGCGATGTCGAGCTGGTCGGCGTTGAGAAGGTTGACGCCGAAGAAGCCGTAACGGCGGATCAACGGCCACGACGAAGCGGCTCGGTTGACGCTGACGATCAGCGCCGGCGGCTCGACGGAGAGCGACAATACCGACGTCACCGTCATGCCGCTGATGTCCTTGCCCCGCCCGGCCGTGATCACGCTGATACCGCCGGTGAGCCGCCGCATAGCGTTGCGGAAATCATCGGCGGAAACCTCGCTGATGATGCTGATGTCGCGGACGGTGGAGTTCATGCCGCCTCCTATGCTGCGTCGTCGGTTGACTTGAGCAATTGCCGCAGGATCGAGCCTTCCAGCGCCGCAAGATCGGCCGAGCCGCGTCGGCGCGGCCGCGGAATGTCGACGGCGACATCATGGGCAATCTCGCCATCCTCGATGACGAGTACACGGTCGGCCAGCGCCACGGCTTCGGCGACGTCGTGGGTGACGAGGATCGCAGTGAAGCCCTGATCGCGCCAGACCCGCTCAAGCAGCTGCTGCATCGAAATGCGGGTCAGCGCATCGAGCGCGCCGAGCGGCTCGTCGAACGCCAGCACCCGCGGCTGGCTGACCAGCGCACGCGCCAGCGCCACGCGCTGCTTCTGGCCGCCGGAGAGCGTTGCCGGCCACTGGCCGCGCTTGTCGCTGAGACCGACTTCGTCGAGCGCATGCACGGCGCGCGCCTGCGCGTCGGGGGAATGGCGCTCGCGCCCGAGACCGACCTCGACATTGCCGAGCACCCGTGCCCAGGGCAGTAGCCGCGGCTCCTGGAACATCACCCTGATATCGGCGGCGCGCGCTTCCTCGCCGAAGCTGATGGTGCCGCCGGTGGTGGTCTCCAGCCCCGCGATCAGCCGCAGCAACGTGCTCTTGCCGCAGCCGCTCTGGCCGACGATGGCCACAAACTGCCCCCCCGAGATGTGCAGATCGACACTTCGCAGCACTTCATTGTCGCCGAAGGATTTGCGCAAGGAGCGGATGGTCAGCGGCAGCCCGCGGGAGTGGCTTTCCGGACCGCGCTTGGCCTGCCGGGCCTGCTCGATGAAGTCGGGCTGCATCACCAGTTCGGCCTCGGCGGGAAGAATACGAAGGGCCTCTTGCATCTGTTCCTCAATGTTTCTGGAAGGCGGGGTGCCAGGACAGCGTCAGCCGTTCCAGCGCACGCGAGGCGCTGTCAGCGAGTTTCCCCAGCAGCGCGTAGATCAGGATGGAAAGCACGACGACGTCGATAAGCATGAATTCGCGCGCCTGCATCGCCATGTAGCCGAGCCCGGACGATGCCGCGATGGTCTCTGCCACGATCAGGGTCAGCCACATGATGCCGAGTGCAAAGCGCAGGCCGACGAAGATCGAGGGCAGCGCGCCCGGGAAAATCACCCTGCGGAACAGATCGCCATCGGTCATGCCGTAGATGCGCCCCATCTCGATCAACTGCGGGTCGACGGTGCGGATGCCATGAAGTGTGTTGAGGTAGATCGGGAAGAACACGCCGAGCGCCACCAGGAACAGCTTTGCCGACTCGTCGATGCCGAACCAAAGGATGACCAGCGGAATTAGCGCCAGGTGCGGGATGTTGCGCACCATCTGCAGTGTGGTGTCGGTCAGTCTTGCAGACAATTGAGACAAGCCGTTCGCCAGCCCGAAACTGAATCCGATGCTGCCGCCGATCAGGAAGCCGACGCTGGCCCGCCAGAAGCTGACCCAGATGTTGCGGACGAGTTCGCCCGACAGCAGCAGTTTCCACCCCGCAAGCGCTACGTCAGTCGGTGCCGGCAGCACGCGCGTCGGCACGAAGCCGGTGACGCTCGCCACTTGCCAGATCAGGATGATCGCGAGCGGCACAATCCACGGGATGAGCCCATCGGCACGCGGCAGACGCAGCCGTCGGACGCGGGGGAGACTTTCAACAAGGCTCATGATTGCGACGCCTTCACCAGAGGACGGCGCTCGTTGGCGATGGTTTCGCCGAACGGGCCGGTATTGACGCGGATCGGCGTGACATTGCCGGGCTGCGACAGCGACAGCCGCGGGAACACCAGTTCGGCGAAGCGATAGGCTTCCTCCAGGTGCGGATAGCCGGACAGGACGAAGGTATCGATGCCGATGTCCTGATATTCCCTGATGCGCGCCGCGACGGTTGGGGGATCGCCAACGAGTGCCGTGCCGGCGCCGCCACGCACGAGGCCGACGCCGGCCCAGAGGTTCGGACTGATCTCGAGCTTGTCGCGTCGCCCGCCATGCAACTGCGACATGCGCTGCTGGCCGACCGAGTCCATGCGCGAAAAGACGTTCTGCGCAGCCGCGATAGTGTCGTCGGTGACGTATTTGATCAGATCGCCCGCAGCCTTCCAGGCTTCCTCATTGGTCTCCCTGACGATTACATGGAGCCGGATGCCGAAGGAGAGACTCCGACCGCGGCTCGCGGCAACTTCCCTCACCCGGCTGATCTTCTCTGCGACCTGCGCCGGAGGTTCGCCCCAGGTCAGGTATTTCTCGACTGTATCGACCGCGACGTCTATCCCTGCATCCGACGATCCGCCAAAGAACAGGGGTGGTCTCGGCGACTGCGCCGGCCGAAACAGCAAGCTGCCGCCTTCGACGCGGATGTGCCTGCCTTCGAAGTTGACGGTGTTTCCTTCCAGGAGTGCGTTGTAGACAGTCAGGAATTCACGCGTCACCTGATAGCGCGCGGCATGCTCCAGGAAGATGCCATCGCCCTTGTTCTCGACGGGATCACCGCCAGTCACGACGTTGACCAGCAGCCGGCCATTTGTCAGCCGGTCGAGCGTCGCAGTCATCCGCGCGGCAACGCTCGGCGATTGCAGGCCCGGTCGCACCGCGACGAGATAGCGGAGTCGCTCGGTGTACGACGCGACCGCGGAAGCAACGATCCAGGAATCCTCGCAGCTACGCCCCGTCGGGATCAACACGCCATAGTAACCAAGCCGATCGGCGGCCTGTGCAACTTGCCGCAGGTAATTGAAGTCAACCTCCCGTCCGCCCACCGTGGTGCCGAGATAGTGCCCGTCACCATGGGTCGGAAGGAACCAGAGGACTTTCGTGGAAGTGTGTACGTCGACGCTCATTGATACAGATCCCCGTCGTTCGAGACTTTCAGAAGTGCAAGTGATCCGTCAGGTGCCCGGGCTCCACTTCCACACGATGTCGGCGACGTTGATCTGCCTGGGAATCAAGTTGAGGCGAGCGAAACGATCGGCGATCGCCTGCTGGCTCCTGATCACGTCGGCGTCGATCGGAACGACCCGGTAGTTGGAACGGTTGACAAAGCGCCTGACGGCCTGGATGTCGACGCCCGTCGCTTCGGCCTGCGCTTTCGCAACCGCCTCGTGGTGGGACTCGGCCCAGGCTCCTTCCGAGGCGAACACCGAGTTGAGCCGGGCCACAACGGACGGATACTTTTCGACGAACTCGGTGCCAGCGATGTAGAATGCGTTCGGCTTGTGGATGTCCTTGTCGAACGCTATCACTCGGGCGCCCTCCTTCAGTTCGGCGAGCGAAAGATAGGGATCCCATATCGACCAGGCGTCGATAGAGCCCTTGACGAAGGCTGCAGTCGCATCCGCAGGCGCCAACGGCGTGGGCGTGATGTCAGTCCAGGGGACGCCGGCCTTCTCCAGTGCTGCGACCAGCAAATTGTGCGCACTAGATCCCTTGCCGAAGGCGATCCGCTTGCCCTTGAGGTCGGCAAGCGTCTTGATCGCCGACTCCTTCGGTACGATGATCGCCTGCGTGTTGCCCTCCGACTTTACGGCGGCCACATACCGAATCCGCGCGTTCGCAGCCTGGGCAAAGATCGGCGGAGAATCGCCGACAAAGCCGAAGTCGACGCTCCCGACATTGATGGCCTCGAGCAGCGGCGGACCGAACTGGAAGTCGACCCACTTCACTTCGATGCCGAGCGGCCCGAATACGCTCTCGACGGTGCGGCGCTGCCGCACTGCAGGAAAGAAGCCGCCCTTTTGTGTTCCGATGCGGACCTCCTTCGGTTTGTCCTCGGCGCGCGCAAGCGACGGCAGCGTGATAGCGACCCCTGAAACGAGGGCCAGCTGAATGAATTGACGACGATACATCATGATCTCCGTTCGTGTTTCTAACCAAAGGAAGCGCCAACGGTCGAGGCGACCGTGACCGCAGACAGGATGGCAGCCGCCATCACTCGTTGAAGACAACGCATGCAGTTCTCCTGAGATACCTGGGTGAGTGACGAGACGGTCAGGTCAGGTTTGCACCGGCCTCCAGACCGCATCCCGCACGACAACGGGTTTCGGGATCAGCCCGAGCTTGTGGAAGCGGTCTGCGACCGCCTGCTGCGTCGTGACGATCTCGTCGGTAATCGGTCCGATCAGGAATGAGGCGCGGTTGGCCGCGACAGTCTGCACTTCGAGCGGCACGCCGGTAACGGCTGCGAGCGCGGTTGCGACTTTGGCCCGATTGGTCTCGGCCCAGCGCGCGGCCTCCGCGAGTCCGTCGATGACTTCGCGGGTTTCCCGCACATGGGTGATCGCAAAGTCGCGGTTGGCGAGATAGAACGAATTGGTCTTGGCGACTTCGTGGGCGTTGACCAGAATGCGGCCGTTCTGGCGTTTTTCCCCGATCGCGAAATAGGGGTCCCAGACCGCCCATGCATCGATGCTGCCGTTGGCAAATGCCGGCACCGCATCGGGCGGCGTCAGATGGACGGGCGTGATGTCGCCCAAGGTCAGCCCGGCCTTTTCCAGCGTCGCGATCACCACGTTGTGTGCGCTGCTGCCTTTGGTGAAGCCGACGCGCTTGCCCTTCAGATCGGCAATGGTCCGAATGCCGGAATTTTCAGGGACCAGAATGCCCTGCCCGTTGGTGATCCGCGATCCCGCGACATAGACGATATTGGCATTGGCGGCCTGCGCGAAGATCGGTGGCGTATCGCCGACCGCGCCCAGGTCGACGCTGCCCACGCTCATGGCCTCCAGCAACGGCGGCCCTGACGTAAACTCGATCCATTTGATGCCGACCTGCCTGGCGGCGAACTTTTTTTCCAGGATCGCCTGCTGGCGCGCGATGACCAGTACGCCGGTCTTCTGGTAGCCGACACGAATTTCCTTCACGGGTGCGTTGGCGCGCGCCTGCGGCAAAAGAGCGCCCGCAGTTGCGGCGCCCACAGACAGTTTGAGGAAGTCCCGACGCTTCATTGCTTTCTCCTGACGATCGCGACGTTGCGCGATCAAGCGATGTCAGGATGATGGTGCGACGCGACGAAGCTGTCGAGCGCTTGCGAAAAATAACAATGCGCGCACTGCCGTTGCAGCGCGCGGCGCAGGGTTTGTTTCCGTGAGTGGATCGCGCGCAGCGAAATTCTTTTCAGCACGCGGCCGTGAGGTTCCGCCCGCCCGAAAAACGGTCAGCCCGCCGCCACTTTCGCCGGCGCCACGTTGACCGCGAGCTTGCCGTAGCGGTCCTTGAAGGCCTCGGTATCGATTTCCTCGAGCTGGATCGAGCCGTCGAGCACGCCCTTCTTCCAGGCCGCGTGCTCGGGATCGTGCCGGAATTCCGGCATCACCACCATCGCGAACAGTTCCAGCGACTCGCAGATATGCTCGTGGCTGTTCCTGCCGGCCTGGTTGAGCAGGATCACCTGGTCGATATGCGAGGTGCGGAAGCGCCGCAGCTTCTTAACGATCGTTTCCGGCGAACCGATCAGGCCGCCGCGCAGCGCCGCCTCCTGAGCCTCCGGGTTTTCGCGCTTCCACTTGTTGTACTCGCCCCACATGTTGACGGTGCCGGGCGCCGGACGCTGGCGGTTCTGCGACTGGCCGTAATAGCGCAGCGCGAACTGGAAGAAGGTGGCGCCGTCGGCGCGCCGCCGCGCCTCCTCGTCCGTCTCCGCGCACATGAAGAACGACACCAGCGCCATGTTCGGATTGATCTCGTAGTCGGCGAGCTTCTTCAGCCGCTTGGTGATCGCGTTGTAATAGGCGTGCACCCAGGCATGCGCGGCATCCGCGCTGACGAACTGGAAGCCGAGCGCGCCAAAGCCGTTCTCGCCCGCGCGCTCGATGGTCGGCAGCTGCGAGCAGGCCATCCATAGCGGCGGGTGCGGCTTCTGCACCGGTTTCGGCACGACATTGCGCAAGGGGATGTCGAAGTGCTTGCCGTGATGCTCGGTGCCGACCTTGGTGAACATCGGGAAGATCGCTGAGACAGCCTCCTCGAACACCTCGCGCTTGGTCTCCATGTCGCGCCCGAACGGCGTCAGCTCGGTGATGGACGCGCTCTCGCCCATGCCGAACTCGCAGCGGCCGCTGGAGAGGAGATCCAGCACCGCGACGCGCTCGGCGACGCGCGCCGGATGGTTGGTGGTGAGCTGGAAGATGCCGTGGCCGAGCCTGATCTGCTTCGTGCGCTGGCTCGCGGCAGCCAGGAAGGATTCCGGCGCCGGCGAATGCGAATATTCCTCGAGGAAGTGATGCTCGACCACCCAGGCGTAGTCGTATCCCAAAAGGTCCGCGGTCTCGAGCTGCGTCAGGGCATTCTGGTACAGCCTGAGCTCATCGCCGTCCTGCCATGGCCTCGGCAGCTGCAGCTCGTAGAAAATGCCGAACTTCATGACGTTTCTCTCCCGCGACGAGCCTGTTGTTGTTGACAACAGTCTAATCCCGGAGCGGATCGAGTCCAGCCTCCAGAAATTTCGCCACACGAAAGAAAGCTCCGAGGTGCGCGCATGCTGGCGTTCCGACTCGGCTGTACGCCGCAGCGGAACGCCGGCACTTGCGCGCCTCGTTGATCGGCCGCCTATTCCGCCGCTGCGCCGAGATCAAGCCGGGCCTTGGGGGCCTCGCCGGTCACGACCGAGACGCGATCGCCCCAACGCTCTTCGGGATAATAGTCCCACACCGCATGATGCTGGCTCGCCCAGTTGTCCCACACCAGGAGCGAATTCGGCTGCCAGTGCACCCGGGCCTGCAGTGCCAGCTGGCTCTCGACATGGCGGAACAGCAACTGGAGAACGGCGTCGCTCTCCCGCCGAGTAAGCTGCACGATGTGTGTCGTGAACGAGGCGTTCACATAGAGAAACTTCCGCCCGGTGCGCGGATGCGTGGCGACCACCGGGTGTTCGGTCTTCGGGTATGTCTTGCCCGGATCGGGCTTTGCCCCATACCCCGCCGTCCAAGCGAACGCACCATCATGGATCGCCGTCAGTCCATCGAGCAAGTGCTTGACCGGATCCGAAAGGAATTCGTAAGCCAGATACATGTTGGCGAAAGCCGTGTCCCCTCCGATCGGCGGCGTCTTGGTCACGCGCAACAACGAATAGGCAATCGGGCTCGGATCGCAGGACACGTCCGGGTGCCAGCCATCGCCGGGAGTGAATCGCGAATCCCTGCCGGTCTTCCACGCCAGGAATTCCGGATCGAACGGAGTATCATTGTGAAAGCGCGACGCCGCAAGCTCATGCCGATGCAGCGACTTGCCAAAACGACGGCCGAAACGCTTCTGATCCTCCGGCGACAGCTTCTGGTCCCGGAATATGACCGCGAGGTTCTCGTCGATCGCACGCCGGATTTCGGCAAATTGCTTGCCCGGCAAATCCTTCGAAAGGTCGACGCCCCTGATTTCCGCACCCACCGTTGGTGATAGCTGCTTTAGCTCGATTGTCTCGTACGCCGCGCGGCGTTCGGCATTCCATTTCTCGATCGCGACTTTGTCGTTGAAGTCCTTGTAGAAGCTCATGCTTGTTCCTCAGTTTGTGGTAGGGTTGATCAGGAGCCAGGCGTCCATTTCCAAATGATGTCGGAAACGTTGACAGCCCTTGGAATCAGGAGCAGTGGCGAGGTCGCAAGCGCCGCGACCAGAAACGTCCCAGCGTTGTCCGTCGCGTGATCATCAATCCTTTCCTTTCGTTGGTCAGAGCGCGGCTACGAGGCGCCGGGCGAATTGATGGCCTCGTTCGCGGAGCAGGGCCCTTGCGGCGCGTTCCGCATCGCGAGCCGAACGGAATTGTCGACCCTCGAGGCTGTCGAAGGCGCGTTCGGAGGAGAAGAATCTAAATCCCCTCTCTTCCCTTGCGACGATGCCCGCCGTCCTACTTTCGATTTCAATGATGTAGGCTTGAGACATGACTATGCGTTCGCCGAAACTTCGGCGCTCCTGTCTGATTTGCGTTCTTCGGGGTTAATGCGTCGTAGTCAGCGACAGGCTCCGGTCGCCGCCGAGATGCAGCGACGGGTCACGCGCCTGCGCGTTTCCCCAACCAATGGCGTATCGCTCGTCCTCATGCGGCAAACCCTCGGCAGCACAATCTGCGGAGCCAATCATCTGACGGTCTCGCGCATTGGTCAATGAAATGGCTCTCCATATTTTCCAATGCGGCGCGTGCACGCTTCCACATAGCGGATCGAAAATGAACAGAACAATCTCACGAACGATCAGGATGCGATTCAGTCGCGACAAGCTCGTGAACTGTCGGCCCGCCCGCGCCCTTTCAGGAAAATCCGGCGCCCACACAGCGGAGACGATGCACTTGAGGACGACACTTTGACTGCAAGGGCAAACGCGACTGTGGCAATTGCATGAGAGGAGAGAAATGCCGGCGCGCCATGCGGGTCATAGCGCGCCGCTTTCCGGAGCTCGGCATGGAGCCCCTTCGGCCCTATCGCGCAGCCTTGGCGCGGGCCACATTGGCATCCTGCAGGAAATCGATCAGCTTCTGCAGCGGCCCGACTTCGTCGATGTGATCCAGCATGTCGCGGTAGGCCTCCTGCGCCTTCGGTGGAAGCTTGTGCGCGATGCCCTGATGGCAATCGATGCAGGTCTTGCCCTGAGCGAACGCCGTCTGATGGAGTTTCGAGGCCCGCGGCTCCTGCGCGGCATATTCCATGTGGTCGAACTTGTGGCAGTTGCGGCATTCGCGCGAATCCGTAGTCTTCATGGCGCGCCAGACGTTCTTGGCGAGGTCGAGCCGGTGCGCGGAGAACTTCTCCGGCGTGTCGATCGAACCGAGCACCTTGTGATACAGCTCGTTCGACGCCTGGATCTTGCGCACGACCTTATGGGTCCAATCCTTTGGCACATGGCAATCCGGGCAGCTCGCACGCACGCCGGTGCGATTCGAATAGTGCGGCGTGTTGCGATACTCCGCGTAGACGTTGTCCTTCATCTCGTGACAGGAGATGCAGAACGCCTCGGTGTTCGTCGCCTCCATCGCCCAGTTGAAGCCGCCCCAGAAGACGACGCCAGCACCAAAGCCGACGACGATGATCAGGCCCCAGGCGAAGCGCGCCGTGGGTGAGAAGAACCAGCGCCAGAGCCTCGTTACGAGGCCCGGCCGCGGGGCTGCCGGAGCAGCGACAGTGTCGGTATCGGCCATTGTCGCCTCACTTTGCCTGCGTCGCGTTCTTGAAGATGTTGCCGACCAGCGGCTTGGCGTCGACCTGCGGCACATGGCACTGCTGGCAGAAGTAGCGCGTGCCGGCGACCTTATCGAGCCGCACGCCCTGCCGGTCGACGTAGTGCGTTTCCGAGATCTTCGGCGCGTTGACGCGCGTATTGCCGGGCCAGTCATGGCAGCCCATGCAGGCATTGTTGTCGCCGGTGATCTGATAGCCTTCGACCTTGTGGGGAATCAGCGGCGGCTGCTGGCGATAGGCGCGGTCGAAGCCGCCGGCCGGCACCGTTTGCTTGCCGACGTCGGGGGCAGCCGACGTGTCGGTCAGCGGTGCTTCACGCAAACCTTTTGGCGCCTTGGCCTCCTGGGCCTGCGGCCCGACGGCGGCAAGGGGAGCTGCAAGAACTACGGCCAAGGCCGCAACCAGTGGAATGAATCGGACACGCGTCATGGGACGACCCTTTCAGGACTGCGACGGGGTGAGGCGGCGCGCACAGCCGAAGCTGGCACGATCGCGGAATCGGCGGACGCTGCGCCGTTGCGGGTGCGCAGGCTCAGATTGAATACGCGCTTGGAGCAGACGTCGATGCAGGCTCCGCAAAGCGTGCAGTCGCCCGACGTGATGACGGGACCGAGGCCCAGGCGCTCGCCGTTCAGCGCCGGGCTGATGACGTGCGGCTCCGGACAGACGGCGAAGCAATCCATGCAGTCATTGCAGGCGGCGCGATTGTCGGCCGCCACGCGCAGCAGCGCGATCTTGCCGATCTGGCCGTAGAACGCGCCGACGGGGCAGAGGTGGCCGCACCAGCCCTGCCTGGCCACGAGAAGATCGAACAGGAAGATCGCCACCGTCCCGCCGGCCCCGAACCAGAGGCCGAACACGAGCGCGCGATGCAGCGCGGTGACCGGATTAATCAGCTCCCAGGCAACCGAGCCGGACACGGCCGAGGCCACGAGAACCGCACCGACGAAATAGAGCCGCAACTCCGGCCGGATCTTGGCCGTGAACGTGATCCCGAGCCGCCGCCTCAGCCAGGCCGCAAGATCGGTCACCGGATTGACCGGGCAGACCCAGGCGCAATAGCTGCGGCCGCCCAACAGCAGGTACGAGCCGAAAACGATGGCCGTGCCGAGGATCGCGACGCCCTCGGGCCAGTGCCGCGCCGCCAGCGACTGCAGGAAGATGAAGGGATCGTTCAGCGGCAGCACGCCGAGCGTCATCGACGAGGCCAAGGTGCCCTTCGCGATCCAGATGCCGAACAGGGGCCCCGACAGGAACAGCGCCAGGAAGAACAGCTGGCTGACCCGGCGCAGCAGCAGAAAACGCGTCGATGCCCAAAGGCCCTTCTGCGCGCGTGCCTCGAGATATGGCCTGGCGTTGGCGGTCATTGCGCGCCTCCCGCTTCGGGCCTGCGCACCGGCAGCTTGAGCGGCGCATCGACCAGAGCCCCGCCCGCCTTCTTCTTTTCATCCCAGCCGCGCCGATAGTGCTCATCCTGCTTCAGCGCGGCGATCTCGATCGGCAGCACCTTGATCGCAGCCTCGTTCAGCACGCAGGACTTCTCGCACTTGCCGCAGCCGGTGCAGTATTCGGCGTGAACGACAGGCTCGAAAATGGCGTGCCTGGCGGTGCGGGCGTTGTGCGAGGTCTCCAGCGTGATCGCCTTGTCGATCGCGGGGCACACCCGGTAGCAGACGTCGCAGCGCAGTCCCTGCAGATTGAGGCAGGTTTCGCGGCTGGTGATCACGGCGACGCCCATCTTCGCCTTCGCAATGTCGACAAGCGAATGATCGAGCGCGCCGGTCGGGCACGCCTTGACGCATGGAATGTTGTCGCACATTTCGCAGGGCACGTTGCGCGCCACGAAGAACGGCGTTCCCACGGCCAGACCGTCCGCCCAGTCCGCGAGATTCAAGGTGTCGTAAGGACAGTCGCGGACGCAGAGACCGCAGCGGACGCATGCGGAAAGGAATTCCTTTTCAGGCAATGCGCCCGGCGGCCGCAACGTCTGCGCCGGCTTGGCGCGCGAGGACACGCCGAATGCGGTCAGCATCGTCGCGGCGACGGCTGCGCCGCCGCCGAAACGTGCCATATCCTGCAGTGCCTTGCGGCGCCGCGGATCGCCCGGAATGCCTGCACCCGAATCCGCCATGGTTCATTCCATCAGGTCAGGCGGAAACCACGCGGCAGGCGCACTTCTTGAAGTCCGTTTCCTTCGAGATCGGACAGGTCGCATCAAGCGTGAGCTTGTTGGCGAGCTGGCTCTCGTCGAAGAACGGGAAGTAGACGAGCCCGCGGGGCGGCTTGTTGCGTCCCTTGGTCTCCACCCGCGTGACAACTTCGCCGCGCTTGGTCTGGATCTTGACCGACTGGCCGCGCAGCAGCTTGCGCTCGGCCGCGTCGTCCGGATGCATGAACAGCGTCGCCGCCGGCACGGAGCGATGCAGCTCGGGCACGCGCCGCGTCATCGAGCCGGAATGCCAGTGCTCGAGCACGCGGCCCGTGCACAGCCACAGGTCAAACTCCTTGTCGGGCACTTCTGCCGCAGGCTCGACCGGGCAGAAGATGATGCGCGCCTTCTTGTCCGGCTTGCCGTAGAAGGAGAAGCCCTCGCCCGGCTTCACATAGGGATCGTAGCCTTCGCGGAAGCGCCACAGCGTTTCCTTGTTGTTGACGACCGGCCAGCGCAGGCCGCGCGCCTGGTGATATTGCTCGAAGTCGGCAAGATCGTGCGCGTGACCGCGGCCGAACTTCGCGTATTCCTCGAACAGGCCCTTCTGCACGTAAAAGCCGAAGGCGGCGCTCTCGGAGTTGTCAAAACCCTTCTGGCATTCGGTGATCGGAAACTTGTTCACCTCGCCGTTGGCATAGAGCACGTCGAACAGGGTCTTGCCGCGCCATTCCGGCTTCTTGGCGATCAGCTCTTCAGGCCACACCTCTTCAAGCTTGAAGTGTTTTGAGAATTCCATCAGCTGCCACAGGTCGGAGCGCGCTTCGCCGGGCGCCTTGACCTGCTGGCGCCAGAACTGCGTGCGCCGCTCGGCGTTGCCATAGGCGCCTTCCTTCTCCATCCACATCGCCGTCGGCAGGATGAGATCCGCGGCCAGCGCCGTGACGGTCGGATAGGGATCGGAAACCACGACGAAGGCGGCCGGATTGCGATAGCCGGGATAGCCCTCCTCGTTCATGTTCGGGGCCGTCTGCATGTTGTTGGTGCACTGGACCCAATAGGCGGTCAGCTTGCCGTCCTTCAGCATGCGGTGCTGCACCACGGCGTGGTAGCCGACATTGCCGGGCAGCGTGCCTTCCGGGAGCTGCCAGATCTTTTCGGTCTCGGCACGGTGCTTCGGATTGGTGACGACCATGTCGGCCGGCAGGCGATGCGCGAACGTGCCGACCTCGCGCGCGGTGCCGCAGGCCGACGGCTGGCCGGTCAGCGAGAACGGGCCGTTGCCGGGTTCCGAAATCTTTCCGGTCAGCAGGTGCACGTTGTAGATCATGTTGTTGACCCACGTGCCGCGCGTGTGCTGGTTGAAGCCCATCGTCCAGTAGGAGATGATCTTCTTCTTCGGATCGGCGTAGAGCTTGGCGAGCCGCTCGAGATTCTCCTTGGGCACACCGGAGGCCTTGTGGGCGTAGTCGAGCGTATAGGGCTCGAGCAGCCTCTTGTACTCGTCGAAGCCGATCTTGTCCTTCATTCCGGCCGGATCGAGCGCGCCGTCCTTGCCGGCCTTGTGCGAGGCGTTGACCGCCTTCGCCTCGAGCGCATGCGTCGGGCGCAGGCCATAGCCGATATCGGTCACGGTCGATGCGAACTCGATGTGCTTGGCAACGAACTCCTTGTTCACCGCCCCGGTGTTCACGATGTAGTTCTGGATGTAGTTGAGAATCGCCAGATCGCCGTGCGGCGTGAAGATCATCGGATTGTCGGCCAGCTCGAACGAGCGGTGCTCGAAGGTGGAGAGCACGTGCACCTCGCAGCCCTCATGCGTCAGGCGGCGGTCGGTGAGACGCGACCACAGAATCGGGTGCATCTCCGCCATGTTGGAGCCCCAAAGCACGAACGCGTCGGCCTGTTCGAGGTCGTCATAGCAGCCCATCGGCTCGTCGATGCCGAAGGTACGCATGAAACCGGCAACGGCGGATGCCATGCAATGGCGCGCATTCGGATCGAGATTGTTGGTGCGGAAGCCGGCCTTGTAGAGTTTGGCAGCGGCATAGCCTTCCCAGATCGTCCACTGGCCCGAGCCGAACATGCCGACCGCCGAAGGTCCGCTCGCCTTCAACGCGGCCTTCCACTTCTCGGCCATGATCTTGAAGGCCTCGTCCCAGGAGATCGGGGTAAACTCGCCGTTCTTGTCGAACTTGCCGTTCTTCATGCGCAGCAGCGGCTGGGTCAGCCGGTCCTCGCCGTACATGATCTTCGACAGGAAGTAACCCTTGATGCAGTTGAGGCCGCGGTTGACCGGCGCATCGGGATCGCCCTGGGTCGCGACCACCTTGCCGTTCTTGGTGCCGACGATGACGCCGCAGCCGGTGCCGCAAAAGCGGCAAACACCCTTGTCCCACCTGATGCCGTCGGTCTTGCCGGCCTGCGCCAGCGCAGCGTCCGGCAGCGTCGCCCCGATCGTCGAAGCGGCGGCAACCGCAGCCGCTGCCTTCAGCGCCTCGCGACGGGTGGTCTGAAGTTCATTAGTATCGGTCAATTGCTTGTCCATCGTCGCTCTCCGCTCAACGAATCTCTGGTTGCTGGGTCGGCACGCTGGCGCCGCCATTCCGGCCGGCACGTGCACAGCACGCCGCATTGTCTTCGCAAGTATTGTCGTGACTGGCCTCGGTCTCGCCGTCCGGCTCGTCGACCGCGTGGAAGATCAGCGAGGCGGCGACGACGCCGGGCATGCGGTGGATCGCCGCGATCTGGTCGATCGCCATGGATGACGGGGTATCGACGACGGTCGCCGCAAGCCGATTTTCGCCGGATGCGGCCTGTAGCTCGACGCCGGGCAGCGCCATGATCCGGGCCGTGAGGTCCGCTCCGGCGTCCGGCGCGAGATAGACGGCGACGCCGCAGATGTTCTGGGATTTAGCCATGACCGGCGACCAGCCTTGCAACTTCGGAGACGAACTCGACCCGCTCGCGAGGCACGATCGCGATCGCCTCGACGGGGCAGACCGGAACACAATCGCCGCAGCCAATGCAGGCCGCGGCATCGATGACGGCGCCCAGCTTCGCGCGGGCGAGGATTCGAATGGCGGAATGATCGCAGACTTCCGCGCAGCGGCGGCAGGCGATGCCTTGCCGCTCGACGCAGATGTTCGAGGTGGAGACCGTCGCCACTAATCCGAGGTGCTGCCGCTCGTCCGCGCGCGGCGCGGCTTTGCCACTGCCGGGCGCGGACGGAAAGAAGGCAGACAACAGTGCGCGTCGCGACAGCGGCATTTTCTCGAACGGGCCCAGCCCGTGCCCCGGCTCTTCAATTTAGATGCCTTCTAGTTTAGGTGCGGGCCGGCCCGATTGCGTTGCGGTAGATCAAGCGGTGGAACGATTGTACAGCGCGCTGAAATTGCTGAAATTTTTCCCGCGCGGCGCAGCTTGCGCCGGCGGTCGCAATGGTTAGGTTGAGGTTACCCCGAGTCGCGGCCTGAACTGCTGCACCTCACCCCTCGCATCAGCCCATGACCAGCTTCACGCCGCATCAGGATTCCGCGCTCAAGGCCGTTGCCGATTGGCTCAAGGCCAAGCCGGGCAAGAATAATACGCCGCAAGTGTTCCGCCTGTTCGGCTATGCCGGAACCGGCAAGACCACGCTGGCGCGGCACGTTGCCGAAGGCGTCGACGGCGAGGTGAAATTCGCCGCCTTCACCGGCAAGGCGGCCCTCGTCATGCGCAACAAGGGCTGCGAAGGCGCCTCGACCATCCACTCGCTGATCTACCGCGCCCGCGAATCCGGCGTGGAGCAGCCGAGCTTCGAATTGTGGGACGATGCGCCGGCCTCGAAGGCCAAGCTTATCGTGATCGACGAATGCTCGATGGTGGACGCCGAGCTCGGCCGCGACCTGTTGTCGTTCGACTGCCCCCTCCTCGTGCTCGGCGATCCCGCGCAATTGCCGCCGATCGCCGGCGGCGGTTTCTTCACCGGCGCCGAGCCTGACGCGATGCTGACCGAGGTGCACCGCCAGGCGCAGGACGATCCGATCGTGCGGATGTCGATGGACATCCGCGAAGGCCGCGAGCTCGAGATCGGCCGCTATGGCGAGAGCGACGTCGTCTCGCGCAAGGAGCTCGACCCGGAGCGGGTGATGAAGACCGATCAGGTGCTGGTCGGGCGCAACAACACCCGCCGCGCCTACAACATGCGCATCCGCCAGAAGCAGAACATCGAGGAGCCGCTGCCGGTCGCCGGCGACAAGCTGGTCTGCCTGCGCAACAACCGCAAGAAGGGGCTGTTCAACGGCGGGCTGTGGCGGGTGAAGTCGCGCGCGCAGTCGAAATCGAAAATCGTCACCATGCGCGTCTCGCCGGACGAGGATTTCGGTCACAAGGTGACCAAGGTTTCCGTGCGCGGCGAGTGCTTCGAGGGCGGCATCGAGGGCATCCCGTGGGAGCAGCGCAAACCCTATGACGAGTTCGACTACGGCTATGTGCTGACCGTGCACAAGTCGCAGGGCTCGCAATGGGACGACGTCGTGCTGTTCGACGAGAGCTTTGCCTTCCAGGACAGCCGGGCGAGATGGCTCTACACGGGGATCACGCGCGCGGCGAAAAGGCTGAGCGTGGTGGTGTGAAACACCTACCATCTCCCTCCGTGGTTCCGGGATGGTCGGTAGGACCAGACCTCAAACGCGCAATTGCGCATCTGGCCGGCGGTGGTCAAGCGGGGTTCCCCGTCCGCTAACATCTTGGATTTCGTTGCCTTTTGTTCACGAACTCGTGTGACCCCGCTTCGTAACGGGAGACCCTCGGCGGCGTATCTTCGGGTGTTCCGGGGGACCGCGAAACGATTGCGAAGCGTGGCCCCCGCTCTAGACTGCCCTCCAACCCCGCGCCGTATGAGGAAACCATGTCCCGGAGCCAGTTCAGCCGTCTTACGCTCTGCGCCGCCGCTATCGGCGCGCTGGCGTTTGTCGCCTTTGCGATCGCGCCGTCGCGCGCAGCCGAAGAAGCCGTGATCATCCCTGCCCCAACCCTCGACGCCAAGGACGAGGGCATCCAGACCGCCGTGCTTGCCGGCGGCTGCTTCTGGGGCGTGCAGGGCGTGTTCCAGCACACCGCCGGTGTCATCAACGCGGTCTCCGGCTACTCGGGCGACACCAGGGAGCGCGCCAACTACAATCTCGTGTCGGGCGGCAGGACGGCTCACGCCGAAGCCGTCGAGATCAAGTACGATCCGAAGAAGATTTCCTACGGCAAGATTTTGCAGATCTTCTTCTCGGTCGTGCACGATCCGACCCAGCTCAACCGCCAAGGCCCCGACGTCGGCCCGCAATACCGCTCGGCGATCTTCCCGGGCAATGACGAGCAGAAGCAGGTGGCGGAGGCCTATATCGCCCAGCTCAATGCGGCGAAGGTGTACGGCAAGCCGATCGTGACCAAGATCGAAAAGCTCGACGCGTTCTATGCCGCGGAGGACTATCACCAGGACTATCTGACGCTGCACCCGAACCAGCCCTATATCGTCTTCAACGACATTCCGAAGGTCGAGGCCCTGAGGAAGATCTTCGCGGACAACTACATTACAAAGCCGACGCTGGTGGGCAAAGCCAAGGCCACCAACTAAGGCATTGCTTCTCGTCATTGCGAGGAGCGGAGCGACGAAGCAATCCATTCTGCTTTTCTCACACTGGATTGCTTCGCTTCGCTCGCAATGACGACCCAATTCCGAGGAGGAGCCATGTCCGACACCAAGTCCAAGGTCCACAAGAGCGAGGCCGAGTGGCGCAAGGAGCTGACGCCGATGCAGTACGCGGTGCTGCGCGAGAAGGCGACCGAGCGGCCGTTCACGGGCGAATACGAGCATGAGCACCGCAAGGGCACATACACCTGCGCCGGCTGCGGCCAGACGTTGTTCGAGTCCGACGCCAAGTTCGATTCCGGCTGCGGCTGGCCGAGCTTTTCGAAGCCCGCGATCGAGAGCCACGTCGACGAGGAGCGGGATGTCAGCCACGGCATGATCCGCACCGAGGTGCTGTGCTCGAAATGCGACGGCCATCTCGGCCATGTCTTCAACGACGGGCCCGGGCCGACGGGCCTGCGCTACTGCATCAACTCGGCGGCGCTGAAGCTGCAGCCGAAATAACTCTGCTTGCAGCTCGATTGATGAAAGCAGGAAAGCCCCGGACCAATGGCCCGGGGCTTCTGCAATTGCACCGTCGATCGATCAGAACCGGTAATTCACGCCGACGCGCGCCGTGTGAATGTCGGCGCCCCAGAAGGTATACGTCGCGCTGCAGGTTGCGACCTGGCAGGCCGCCGCCGGAGTTCCGTCTACCGACGTCGTCGCTCCTCCCCCGAAGCTGTAGTAGAGATACTCGGCCCGCAGGCTCCAGTTTGCCGCGATCATCGCCTCATAGCCGGCGCCGAGTGCCCAGCCCGCCTTCGTGCTGTTCAAGGAGGCCGGATAAGCGCAACCGGCGCCGCCGCCGCCACCACCGTTGCAAATCCACACGGCATCGGCCGAGTTGGCACTGTAGTTGATGTTGGCCCAGGCCGCGCCGCCTGTGAGGTAGACCATGCTTGGGCCCCAACTATAGCCGAGGCGACCGCGCAGCGAAGCCAGCCAGTTGATATCCTGCGCCATGTGCTGGCTGGCGCCGAAAACGGTAGTGACGAAGACGCAGTACGGCGGCCCGCACATCGGAGCTCCCGTGGCCGAACCCTTAAGCCCGGTGCCGGTGATGTCGCCTTCGACACCGATGACCCAGCTCGGGTTGACCTGCCAATTGAGCCCGAGCTGACCGCCAAACAGCGAACCGTTGCTCCTGAGGTCCAGGTTCTGCGTTTCAAGGACTGGTAAGGCGTAGCCGGTTGTGCTCAAGCTGGCGGTGCCGGGATTGCCCGAGGTTCTGCCCCAGCCGGCGTGGATGCCAGCGTAGATGCCGCTCCAGTTCGCAACCGGTGCCGACGCGGCCTTGTAGGCGGGCTGCGTCACGTCGGCCGCATTGGCGGCCGGCCCCAGTGCGAGAACGCATGCCACAGTCAAAATCGCCGTCACCATCTGCTTCATTGAGATATCCCTTCCTCCGGCTCGTGCCGCTTCAGCGAGGAATAGCGACACCACCCACCGCAATCTTGGACCGGGAGGAACGGACTCTGGACTGAGGGGAAATCCCTTTGCTTTCGAACCGGTTGTTGCCAAAGAGCGACAGAGATGGGAAGCGGCGACGATGAGGGGGCACGGTCCGCGCATCGAAACGAAACGGACTTCCGCTCGGATGATTGAGGGTGACGCATGACGGCCGCTGCCGACAAAACGGATTCCAGCCTGCACCGCTTCGCCACCGATGACTTTCCGGAACGGGACAGGGTGACGCAGTGGCGGGAACTGTGCGGCCGGAAGATCATGAAGGTCGACATGGAGCCGCTGCCGCAGCAGCCATTTCGATGCGTCGCCGAATTGCGCAGCCTGCCCAATCTGGGCATCGCCGCGATCACGACGACGCCGAACCGCCTGACGCGCAGTCGCGCCCAGATCGCGGACGGCAACGGTGACTTCATTCTCGTCATGCCGACGCATGGCGAAGCCACGATCGCCCAGCGCAATCAAGAGGTGAGGCTGGCGCAGGACACCGGCTGGTTGATTCGATCCGACGAACCGAGTTTGACTGTCGTTCGGTCCATGTCCAGATTCGTCAGTCTAGCCATTCCAGCCGCAGTCCTGAATTCCCTGATCGTCGGCCTCGACGCAACGGTGACGCCCGCGATAGCCGGCAATCCCGACGCCGTTCGACTTCTCGTTGGCTATCTCGGGTGTCTGCGCGACGAAGCTGCACTGTCCGCTCCGGACCTGCGTCAGTCGATCGTGACGCATATCCACGACCTCGTCGCACTTGCCGTCGGCGCGACGCGCGACGCCGCCGAGGTCGCGCAGGGACGCGGCCTGGGGGCCGCAAGGCTGCGGGCCATCAAGGCCGAAGTGAATGCGAACCTGGACCGACAGGAATTGTCGGCCGAGACAGTTGCGCTCAGCCAGGGCATTACGCCGCGTTACGTGCGCAAGCTGTTCGAGAGCGAGGGAATGAGCTTCTCCGATTTCGTGCGCAGCCGGCGGCTTGCCCGCGCCCACGACATGTTGGCCGACCGTCGCTACCTCGGACGCACCATCAGCGCCATCGCCTACGATTGCGGATTCAGCGACGTGTCCTATTTCAACCGCACCTTCCGCCGCCTTTACGGCATGACGCCGTCCGACGTGCGCGAGGCGGTACGGCGCGGCGGATAGATCTTCGCCCGCGAAATAAATCGCACGGCGCTCGAACGCGTCTCGAACCCCGCGCGACCAAGGACCGGTCGCGCGGGGTCATGTTTTGCGTTTTCGGGCTCGCCCCGTGCCCGAAAGAGGACGTCTCATAATGCAGATATTGAAACGCGCCGGCCTGGGCCTCGCCCTCGCCTGCCTGATGGGGAGCATGATGGTTCAGGAAGCGCTTGCCGCCGACAGGGTGTCGTTGTTCAAGGTCATCACCGCCAAGGACGAGATCGTGATCGGACTGACCGATGACGAGCTCAAGGCAATGGACGGCAACGCCGGCGGGGTGGCCAAGGCGCTGGTCGCCAGGGGCTCGCTCAGCGTCTGGAAATATGCCGTGCGCAAGGCGGCGAGCGGCGATCTCGAGCAGGCGCCGCTGCACAGGATCGGCCTGATCTCGACGGAATCGCTGCGCATCGAGCCCTACGCCTCGCCGCTGAAGGTGGTGCCGATCGATGCGGCGATGAAATAGCCGACGATCCATGGCGCGGCAGCATGCCGAGAGATAGACGGCCTCCGCCTGCGCTCCGCGCAATGTCGGCGGGACGGACACCCGGCCCTTGTTTCCGCGAATGAATGTGCTTTTCTTTGCTCGCGGCAGCGTGGTTGGATGCGCCTGCCGACTCGTTGTGGGGGAAGTGCCATGGTGTCGACGATCCTGATCGTCATTCTCGTTGTCGCCCTGATGGTGGGGCTGAGCGGCCGCATTGGCGGCTACGGCTATGGCTACGGCCATTCCGGCATGGGCCTGATCGGCGTCATTCTGGTCGTACTGGTCGTCCTGAAGCTGCTCCGCAAGATTTAAGTCACATAAGTATATGAAATAGCTTGATTTATTCCGTTTTCGCGCGAGCCATGCGCGGATTCATCATCTCTCCTGTTGCAGCGCAATAGGGGTCGCATTTCTGTCAAAGAAGCCTATATTAGGGGCCGAAAATGATGGGCACGGCGCCGCCGGTCGCGGAATACCGCTACCCGAAATCCCCAAGCTAGCTAGCGCCAGGAAGATCAAGAGGTCCCCGACCATGCGTCCTTTGCGTCCGTTCAACTTCAACACTTCCGCCGAACTGTTTCCCGCCGCCATCCGCAAGAAGAAGCGGGCCGGCTTTGCGTATCGCCGTTTCGGCACCGCAGCGGAAGCCGTCCGTTTCGCGATCGAAGAGTTGCCGGCGGATTCGCTGAACGGCGCCTATTTGCAGGTCGAGGAAGCCCGCTTCGACCAGAGCGGCATCCGCTCGCTCTATGAGAGCGAAGCCTTCCCGCTGCCGCGCCGCCCGCGCAAGGCGGAGGCCGACAAACAGGACGCTGCCTGACACCCGAGAGTTCTCGACGCCTAAATTCGCGGCCGCTTCTCCAACCACCGGCGGAGCAGCCGCACGTTTCTCACGTTGGCGCGGAACATGACGTCGAAGGCGTCGCCCGCTACCGGCACCAACCCCACCACACCATCCAGCGCCACATTGCCCAGCATCCGCGCCGTCACATGCCACGGCGCGCCGAGCGCACGCGCCTCGCGCACCAGCCACAGTGAAATCGCCGTCGTGATGATGTCGCCGACGACGGGGATCAGGCCGATCAGCCCGTCGATGCCGTAGCGGATGTTGGTGCCCGGCAGGATGAAGGCGACGTCCAGCAGCTTTGCCAACGCCTCCAGCCGCGCCAGGCGCTGCTCGCGGGTCAACGGTGCGAAGGCCGTCCCGCCGAACTCGAAGCGAAAGTCCTGAAATTGCGGGCGCAGGTTTTCCGCCGGGATCTCCCGCCCCTCCTGATCGATCACGGGCCCGCGCGCCTCGCTACGCGAAAAGCCCGCTTGCGAGGTTTGCCCTGTGCGGCTTTTCCGCGGCGCGATGATGTCGTCGTCCTGCATGATCATGACATGGTAACGCGATCGCAGGCCACAAGTTGCGTCATGGCGCCGCGCGGGCGCCACCCGCGATTCCCGAGGTTCTTCACGCCCCCGCCGCGTATCGCGGCAGGCGCAGGCGCAGCACGGCGAGCATGGCTTCGCACAGCGGATCATGCGCGCCGGCAAGGCGCGCGGCGGCGAGCGGCAAGAGGCGCAGATCCTCGGCCTGCCTCACCACCAGCGGCACGAAGCGCACGCCTGCGACTTTCAGGCGCGAGGTCCAGCGCGGCACGATGGCGAGCCCGACTTTTGCGGCGACGAGGTTGACGATGGTCTGCTTCTCCTCGGCGATCTGCGAAATGACCGGGCGCAGGCCGGCGCGCTCGAACAGTTTCATGGTGAGGTCATGGCTGTGCGGGCGCGAGCGGCGCTCGGGCACGATCAGCGGCTGATCGGCGAGCGTCTCCACGAACAGGCGGCTGCGCGAGGCGAGCTTGTGCTTGGATGGTACGGCGACGACGGGCGTTTCGTGGAACAGGGTCTGCAACTCGATTTGCCTGTCGACCTTCTCCGGCGGGCGGACGAAGGCGAGGTCGAGCCGGCCGGACAGCAGTTTCGGCAGCAGGCGGATGGTCTTGTCCTCGACCAGCTGGATGGTGACGCCGGCATGGTGCTTGCGGAAATCGTAGAGCAGGTCGGGAATAAGCCCGGCGGCTGCGGTATCGATGGCGCCGATCCGCAGCACCTGCGAGCGGCGGCGGCCGCGGTCGCGAAACTGGCGAGCCAGCGCGTCGGCCTTTTCCAAAAGCGCGCGAGCGTGTTCGAGGAACATGGCGCCGTCCTGCGACAGCATCACGTGGCGCGTGGTGCGCAGCAACAGCTGCGTGCCGAGACCTTCCTCCAGGAGGCGCACCTGGCGGCCGAGCGCCGAGGGCAGCATCTCGAGCCGGCGCGCGGCCTTGCCGAAATGCAGCTCCTCGGCAACCGCGACAAAGCAGCGGAGCTGGTGCAGTTCCATGGACCTTCCTCGTTAGCTGGTATTATATCATAAATTTGTATAATCGACCGGCAATTGTCGCCGCGGGCGCCCTGCCCTAGACTGCGGCGCGAACCAATCAACATTCAGGGAGGTGCCCAATGGCCACGATCAAGCTTGCGCTTTCGGCAGGCATCATGGCGCTGGCGGCGGCGATTGCGCCGGCGAGCGCGCAAACGGCGTATCCGGCCAAGTCGATCACATTGGTGGTGCCGGCCGCGGCGGGCGGGCCGACCGACACCGTGGCGCGCCTGATCGCCGAATCCATGGGCAAGACCCTCGGCCAGAGCGTCATCGTCGAGAACGTCGGCGGCGCCGGCGGCACCATCGGCATGGCCCGCGTGTCGAAGGCGGCGCCCGACGGCTACACCGTCGCGATCTGGCACATTGCGCATGCCACCGCGCCAGCGCTGTACGACAGCCTCAAATACAATCCGGTCAACGACTTCGACCATATCGGCCGCATCACCGACGTGCCGATGACGCTGGTGTCCAAGACGGCGGTGGCGGCCAAGGACGTCAAGGAGCTGATCGACTGGATCCGCGGCGAGAAAGGCAAGGTCACCTACGGCCACGCCGGCATCGGCTCGGCCTCGCATCTGTGCACGCTGGTGCTGATGCGGGAGCTGAAGATCGAGATGACCGGCGTCGGTTATCGCGGCACGGGGCCGGCGATGAACGACCTGCTCGGCGGCCAGTTCGACGTGATGTGCGACCAGACCACCAACACGACCAACCAGATCAAGGAAGGCCGCATCAAGGGCTACGCCGTCACCACCAAGGCCAAGGTCTCCTCGGTGCCGAACCTGCCGACGCTGGACAGCGGCGCGATTCCCGGCTTCGAGGTCTCCGCCTGGCACGCGATGTGGGCGCCGAAGGGGCTGCCGAAGCAAGCGACCGACAAGCTCGTCGCCGCGCTGCAGGCGGCGCTGAAGGACCCGAAGGTGATCGGGCGCTTTGCCGATCTCGGCACCGAGCCGGTGGCGACAAACCTTGCGACCCCCGATGCGCTGAAGTCGCAGATCGCGTCGGAAGTGAAGCGCTGGGACGCGGTGATCAAGGCCGCCGGCGTCAAGGCGAACTAGAAATTTTCGTAGGACGGGTCGAGCGCAGCGAAACCCATCGCGAACATGCGAATGAAGTTGATGGGTTTCGCTTGCGCTCTACCCATCCTACGAGGTCGCAGGCATCAAGGGCAATCAAGGAAGAACAATGAAAACCTATTCCATCGCAGCCATTCCCGGCGACGGCATCGGCACCGAGGTGATCTCCGCCGGCGTCGAGGTGCTGCAGGCGCTGGCGAAGCGCGAAGGCAGCTTCGGCTTCAAGGTCGATCATTTCGACTGGGGCGGCGAGTACTACAAGAAGCACGGTCGCATGATGCCGGAGAACGGCCGCGAGCTGATCAAAAAGCACGATGCGATCCTGTTCGGCTCGGCCGGCCACCCCGAGATTCCCGACCACATCACGCTGTGGGGCCTGCGGCTCGCGATCTGCCAGCCGTTCGACCAGTACGCCAATGTGCGCCCGACCCGCGTGCTGCCGGGCATCACCTCGCCGCTGCGCCACGTCAACGGCGGCGAGCTCGACTGGGTGATCGTGCGCGAGAATTCGGAAGGCGAATATGCCGGGGTCGGCGGCCGGGCGCACCAGGGCTCACCGCTGGAGGTCGCAACCGATGTCGCGATGTTCACCCGCGCCGGCGTCGAGCGCATCATGCGCTTTGCCTTCAAGCTTGCCCGCTCGCGCCCGCGAAAGCTGCTGACCGTCGTCACCAAGTCGAACGCGCAGCGCCATGCCATGGTGATGTGGGACGAGATCGCGGTATCAGTAGCCAAGGAATTCCCCGACGTGACCTGGGACAAGATGCTGGTCGACGCCATGACCATGCGCATGGTGACGAAGCCGCAGTCGATCGACACGGTGGTCGCCACCAATCTGCACGCCGACATCCTGTCCGATCTCGCGGCAGCATTGGCCGGCTCGCTCGGCATCGCGCCGACGGCGAACCTCAATCCGGAGCGCGCCTTCCCCTCGATGTTCGAGCCGATCCACGGCTCGGCCTTCGACATCATGGGCAAGGGCATCGCCAACCCGATCGGCACGTTCTGGTCACAGGTGATGATGCTGGAGCATCTCGGCGAAGCCGCCGCAGCAAGCCGACTGATGAAGGCGATCGAGCGTGCGACGGCGGACCCGCGCCTGCACACGCCCGACCTCGGCGGCAAGGCTCGCACGGCGGACGTCACCGCGGGCGTGATCGAGGCGATCGAGAAGGAGAATGCGTAGCTGTCGCTCCTCATGGTGAGGAGGCGCGGAGCGCCGTCTCCGGACGATGCTGCGCATCGCCGGGAGAACCATGCGGCCCGACCGCCACCCGCAGCCATCCTTCGAGACGCGCGCGCTGCGCGCTCCTCAGGATGAGGTTTGTGGGCACGGCACCGCTGTCACTGCGAATCGTAGGATGGGTTCGCTTCCCGCTCTACCCATCCTACAGAACGGTGAGAGACCTTACGCCTTCGCCGGCTTCTGCTCGTCGGCATATTTGTGCGACAGCCAGGCCGACAGCGTCGCCGGCACTAGCCCGACCAGGCCATAAAGGAAGTTCGGGGTCAGCCCGCTACCCGGTCCGCGCGCGCTGTAAAGCACCGCCGCGGTGAACCCTGCGAGGCCCACGATCAGCACGCGCAGGACCGGTCTGATCCGCCTGACGTGATAGAGGATGTCGTCGATCGCGCCCATCATCAGCG
Organism: Bradyrhizobium sp.; assembly: GCF_052389815.1. Lineage (GTDB taxonomy): Bacteria > Pseudomonadota > Alphaproteobacteria > Rhizobiales > Xanthobacteraceae > Bradyrhizobium. The sequence goes on from NZ_JBQTHN010000096.1 coordinate 122,881, forward strand.
CCGGCACGAGGCCGAACAGATAGGAATATTGCAGCGTCTTGGCGAAGATGACGAGCAGCTTGCCGATCTCGGCGGCGCTGGTTTCGGCAAAATAGCCGGACTGGTAGGTCGTCACCAGCAGCAGCAACAGTCCGCCGACGAACGGACCCACCGCCGCGAAAATCAGATAACGCTTCATGCCGGCCCCTCACGCAACCAAGACGGCCCTGTCATACGATGGTTTTGCGGATTCCGACAGGCTTGACTCCGGCGCGTGCAGGGCCCGAAGCCACCCTCACTCCCCCCACGCCGCGAACGCCTCGTTGAAGGCGCGCTCGCCGGGGGCGCCCTTTTCGATGGCGATGATGGCGCGGCGCTGGTTGGTGTACACCAGAGGCACGTCGAACCAGGAGCGCTCCTTCAGGAGTTGCAGGTTGCGGGTGCGCTCGGTGTCGACGTTGGACAGGCCCACCAGGAAGAAGCCGTCGGTGACCTTCACCGCGAGCGCCGACAGCGGCGTGCCGCGCGCCTGCTCGTTCGACTTCATCAGGATTCCCGGCACGTTGCCGACGCCGCCGCCGGAGAAATCCTGCGGCAGGATGAAGGTCAATTCCGCGGTGTGACTCGCCGGCAGCGAGGTGTCGGTGTTGCGGCGGAACGATATCGTCATCTTGAATTTGCGGTCGGGGATGTCGATGTCGGCGCGCACGGCGATATCGGCCTTCTGGTTGCCCGAGGCCTTGATCGGCTCGGTGCGCCAGATCACCGATCCGACGAACTGCTTGCCCTTGGGATCGGAGGGATCCTCGTCATAGAGCACGACGCGCTGCGCCACGGGGGCGACGTTGTCCGAGGGCTGGCCGACGCGATCCGGAATCTTCGGCCGCGTGACCGGCGCGCTCGGATCCTTCGGCGCTTCCACCACCGCGGGCTGCGACTTGAGCAGGCCGGTGACGGTGGTGACGAGCGCCTTGCCCCACAGGATGCCGGCGCCGACCAGGATCAGCACTACGCCGACAGCGATTGCGCTCTTGAAGGGAAACGCCGCCGCCATGCGCGGCCGCTTCGGCTCGCGCTCGCCGCTCGAGCCGATGCGCGCGCGAGTCGGCGGCGTCGGCATCGAGCCTTGCGGGTTGTAGCGGTCCGCCTCGTCTACGGATTCCTCGCCCCAGGCATGGGGCTGGTCCGGATCGGCGCCGCGGTTCTCCATGTTGGGTTCGAGCCGGTCGAACTCGGGCGAGGGCGAAGGCACGTTGGCGTAGGTCTTGCGCGCATTGCGATTGGCCTGCGCGGCGGCGCGGCCGAGATCGTCGGCGTCGGCCGCGATATCGCGGAAGCCGGGCACGCGCGGAGCCTGCGGCGGCGGGGTGTTCTCGAAGCTGCGACGGGTCGGCCGGTCGCCGCGTGGCGGCAGCTGCGGGTCGGCCATCGGCACCTGCGGCTGCTGCGGCGGCTGCGGGCGCGGGGCAACCGGCGGCGGGCCATCGGCGCGCGGCGGCCGCGGGCGATCGCCCTCAGGCCCGCGCGCGGCGGGCGGCGGCGACGGCGGACGGGGCCGCACCGCGGGGCCGGGGGGCGGCGGGGCGGAATCGGCGGGCCGGGGATTGGCGCGGCGGAAGGAATCGCGGGCGCTGGAACCGCCGCCGCGGGCGTCGCGGGCGCGCTGGGCGGCTTCCGATTCGACCTTGCGGACGGCCTCCTCAAGCGACAGCCGCTCGCGGGTGATCTCGGACTCGCTGAGCGGCGGATCGACGCTGCGCAGCTGCTGGATCAGCGCGGCGCGGGCCCGCTCATAGAGCGCACGGCGGCTCTCGCCGGGAGCGCTGGGGTCCAGACCGGCAATGGCGCGTGCGATCAGCGGGTAGTAATCAGCCATGCTCTCTTCAATGCGGGCTTTCCGGTAACATCCCGTTAAGCCTCAAAGGGGTTTTGGACCAAGATAGTATCCTCGCGTTCGGGGCTGGTGGAAAGCAGAGCGATCGGGCATCCCACCAATTCCTCGACCCTGCGAACATATTTAATGGCCTGGGCCGGCAGATCCGCCCAGGAACGGGCATTGGCGGTAGGCTCCTTCCAGCCCTCGATGGTCTCATAGATCGGCTCGACCCTGGCCTGCGCGCCCTCGCCGGCCGGCAGATGGTCGATTTCCTTGCCGTCCAGCCGATAGCCGGTGCAGACCTTGATGCTGTCGAAGCCGTCGAGGATGTCGAGCTTGGTCAGCGCCAGCCCCGTGATGCCGCAGGTGCGGACGGTCTGGCGCACCAGCGCCGCGTCGAACCAGCCGCAGCGGCGCGGCCGGCCGGTGTTGGTGCCGAACTCACGTCCCCGCTCGCCGATCTTGCGGCCGATCTCGTTGTCCTGCTCGGTCGGGAACGGGCCCGCGCCGACCCTTGTCGTGTAGGCCTTGCAGATGCCGAGCACGTAGCCGACCGCGCCGGGGCCTAGGCCCGCGCCGGTCGCGGCCTGCGCCGCCACGGTGTTGGACGAGGTGACGTAGGGATAGGTGCCGTGATCGACGTCGAGCAGCGCCCCCTGCGCGCCCTCGAACAGGATGCGCTTGCCCTCTCTCCGCTTGAGGTCGAGCAGGCGCCACACCGTATCGGCGTAGGGCAGCAGCTGCGGCGCCATCGCAACGAGCTCCTTGACGATGGCGCCGCCATCGAATTCCGGCAGGTTAAGGCCGCGGCGCAGCGCGTTGTGATGCGCCAGCAGGCGGTCGACCTTGTGCGGCAGCGTTTGGGGGTCGGCGAGGTCCATCAGGCGGATGGCTCTACGGCCGACCTTGTCCTCATAGGCGGGACCGATGCCGCGGCGAGTGGTGCCGATGGCGGTCGCCGCGTTCGCGGATTCGCGCAAGGCATCGAGCTCGCGGTGCAGCGGCAGGATCAGTGTGACGTTCTCGGCGACGCGCAGGTTTTCCGGGCCGACGGCGACGCCCTGCCCCCTCAGCCGCGCCACTTCGTCGAGAAAGGCGGCGGGGTCGAACACCACGCCATTGCCGATCACGGCGAGCTTCGAGGGCCGCAGCACGCCGGAGGGCAACAGCGCGAGCTTGTAGGTGGAGCCGTTGATGACCAGCGTATGGCCGGCATTGTGGCCGCCCTGGAAGCGCACGACGATGTCGGCCTGTTCCGATAACCAGTCGACGATCTTGCCCTTCCCTTCGTCGCCCCACTGGGCGCCGACGACGACAACATTGGCCATTTCGTAAGTCCGATCCTTCAGGCTTCAGAGATTGAGGCGCGGTTGCCTGACAAGAGGTCCCCGTCTTGTCCGGAAGGTGCGTCGCGCACCCGGCAAAACGCGTCCCCGAAGGGCGGTCGCCGGGCATCCCTCCGGATAAAGGAAGCGGGCTGTCTAGGCAAGCAAGAACAGGGCTTCCGGGGTTTACCAAATGGTCATCAAGCCATTGATATCCCCTAAAAATCCGCTGACGGGCGGAGGCCGGCCCACCGCCTGGTCAAGGCCTCCCTTGGGCGCGCGACAAAGGAAGCGTTGATTGCGCCGCCGATTAGCGGAATCATGCCGGATGGCCGGTATTTCAGCGACCGGTGGGGGGCCTTTGCAATGCCCAAGACGACGCCCGCGACGCAAGCGCTGCGCAAGCTCGGCATCGCTTTCAAGCTTCACACCTATGTTTACGATTCGACCGCCGAGCATATCGGCCTGCAGGCGGCCGAAGCGCTCGACGTCGAGCCGAACCGCGTGCTCAAGACGCTGATGGTGGAGGTCGACGGCAGCCCGGTCTGCGTCGTGGTGCCCGCCGACAGCGAGGTGAGCATGAAGAAGCTCGCCGCCGCGATGGACGCCAAGGCGGCCAGGATGATGCAGCCCTCCGACGCCGAGCGCATCACCGGCTATCATGTCGGCGGCATCAGCCCGTTCGGGCAGAGGAAGAAGGTTCCCGTCGCCATCGACCGGACGGCACTGGCCCACACCACCGTGTTCGTCAACGGCGGCCAGCGCGGCCTGCAGATCGAGATCGATCCCAACGACGCCGCGCTTGCGGCGGGGGCCGTGACGCACGCGCTGACGGCGTGATGGGTAGCCGTCATTCCGGGGCGCACGCGCAACGCGCGGGCGAACCCGGAATATCGAGATTCCGGGTTCGGTGCTACGCACCGCCCCGGAATGACGAACCAAAACATCCCGGGCGCATACACACAATGCGTCTGCCCCATTGATGGACCCGGAAAATCCGTATCTCTGGCGAGGGCCGGGCGAGGATTCCGGCCCGGCATCACAGCCGGGCGGGCTTGCTCCGGCATGAACCGGGCCCCGAATGTCTGCCACCGAAACAAGCGCGAACGCCTCGCCGCTGCGCTGGATCGCCAACCAGCCGTATTTGCTGCTCTCCATCACCGCGCTGTGCTGGGCTGGCAATGCCGTGGTCGGCAAACTCGCGGCAGGCCACGTTCCGCCGGTGACGCTGTCGTTCCTGCGCTGGTCCTTCGCCTTCCTGATCGTCCTGCCGCTGTCGTGGAAATATCTGGTGCAGGACTGGAAGGCGATCCGCGGCAGGCTCGGCATCATGATCGTGCTGTCGATCACCGGCATCGGCGCCTTCAACACCATGCAATACTGGTCGCTCGAGCACACCCAGGCGATCAACACGCTGCTGCTGCAACCGGCCGCGCCGCTGTTCGTGGCAATGTGGTCGCTGGCGCTGTTCGGAACGCGGCTGACGGCGGCGCAGGCGGTCGGCATCCTGCTGTCGCTCACCGGCGTGCTCGTCATCATGCTGCGCGGCGATCTGACCAGTCTGAAGGACATCGACTTCAACCGCGGCGACCTCATCTTCGTGCTGGCCCTGCTGATCTTCGGGCTCTATTCGGTGCTGACGGCGAAACGCCCGGCGATCCATCCGCTGTCGTTCGTCGCCTTCACCTTCGGCTGCGGCGCAGCGTGCCTGATCCCGCTCTTCTTCTGGGAGCTGTACACACGGCCCGTGATGGAGCTGAACGGCCCCAACCTGCTGACGCTGTTCTATGTCGCGGTGTTCCCCTCCACGCTGGCCTATCTCTGCTTCAACCGCGGCGTGGCCCTGATCGGCGCCAACCGCGCCGCGCCGTTCTTCCATCTCGTTCCGGTTTTCGGGACCGTGATGTCGATTCTCTTCCTCGGCGAGCACCCGCAACTGTTCCACTTCGTCGGTTTTGCGCTGGTGCTGACCGGGGTGTTCGTGGCCTCGCGGAAGCCGCAAACGGCCGTCCGGACCGGGTGACCCGGCGATGACTTGGGGCCGCAAATCCGCTATGTCTGGAGCCGGTTAGCAGGGCAGGCCATGAAGTTCCGCTCCAGGAATGTGATGATCGGGACGATTGCGCTGGCGATCGTCGGCGCTTCGCTCGGCGGCACGATCGGCTATCAGCGCTTTGCCCGCACCAAGCAGCTGGTGCCGTTCCACGTCGTATTCGAGGGCTCGGCCTCGGGGCTGCGCCGCGGCTCCAGCGTCAATTTCGCCGGCGTGCGGGTCGGCGAGGTGCGCTCGCTGAAGCTCGACCATCCGCGCCGCGTCGTCGCGCTGGCGCTGATCGACCCCAATACGCCGCTGCGCGCCGACACCCAGGTCGGCCTCGAATTCCAGGGCCTGACCGGCATTGCCGCGATCTCCTTCACCGGCGGCACCGTCGAGGGCACCCCGCCGCCGCTCGATGCAGAGGGCATCCCCACCCTCACCGCCGACAGGGAGGGCACGCTGAGCACGCAGGAGAAAATCCGCGTCGCGCTGCGCAACGTCGACAGGGTCATCATCGAGAACGAGGCGGCCGTGAAGGACACGCTGCTCGGTCTCGAGTCGTTCACCACCAGCCTTGCCGGCTCGAGCGACCGCATCAGCAGCGTGATGGCCTCCGCAGAATCCGCCGTCGTCTCCGTCGACAACGGCTTCGGCAAGACCTACGACTTCCTGAAGACGCTCGGCAGCGACAAATACGGCGGCGAACTGCTGCCGACCGTGATCTCCTTCCGCGAGCTGGTGGAAAGCTTCCACAAGAAATCCGGCGCGCTGATCTCGGACACCCGCAAGATGCTGAACGAGCTCAGCGCGTCCATCAACAAGTCAAATCCGCCGCCGCCGCGGCGCTGAGGCGCCCAAGAACGGAAAACAAGAACGTGCTCGACAAAACCGCCACGCCGACGTCCCCCTCGCCGACCATGATCCGCCCCGCGAGCGCCGTGCCGCGCCACCTGCGGCGCTATCTGTGCCTCGACGATTTCGAGCCGGCGGCGCGGCGGATCATGCCGAAATTCCTCTACGGCTACGTCGCGGGCGGCGCAGAGCATGACGCGGCGGTGCGCGACAACCGCAAGGCGCTCGACGAATACGGCTTCGTGCCGCGCGTGCTGAACGACGTCTCGGGGCGCAACCAGACCACGATGCTGTTCGGCAGGAGCTATGCCTCCCCGTTCGGCATTCCGCCGATGGGCTCGTCCGCGCTGTGCGCCTATCGCGGCGACATCGTCTACGCGCGCGCCGCAGCCGCGCTCAACGTGCCGATGATCCTGAGCGCGGCGTCGCTGATCAGGCTGGAAGACGTCATCAAGGAAAATCCGCACGCCTGGTACCAGGCCTATCTTGCGGGCGTGCCGGAGCGGATCGAGCCGATGGTCGATCGCGTTGCGGCCGCAGGTTTCGACACCTTCGTCGTCACCGCCGACGTGCCGGTGCCGCCGAACCGCGAGAACAACATCCGCAATGGCTTCCAGACCCCGATGAAGATCACGCCGCGCGTTGCGTGGGACGTCGCGACCCATCCGCGCTGGCTGTTCAACGTCTTCGCGCGCACCTATCTCAACCACGGCATGCCGCGCTTCGAGAACATGGACGCTTCGGCAGGACCGCCGGTGCTGTCGAAGAACCTGATGCGCAATATCGGCGCGCGCGACCAGCTGGCCTGGAAGCATGTCGAGCTGATCCGCAAGCGCTGGAAGGGCAGACTGGTAGTCAAGGGCCTGATCGCGCCCGAGGATGCGCGGATCGCGCGCGAGAGCGGCGTCGATGGCGTCCTCATCTCCAACCACGGCGGCCGCCAGCTCGACTACACTCTTGCCGGCCTGCGCACGCTGCCGGAGATTGCGGCGCAAGCGAAGGGCATGACCGTGATGGTCGACGGCGGCATCCGCCGCGGCACCGACGTAATCAAGGCCCTGGCGCTGGGCGCGCATTTCGTGTTCGTCGGCCGGCCGCTCCTCTATGCGGCCGTGGCCGGCGGCCAGCCGGCCGTCGAGCGCGCCATCACGCTGCTGCGCGACGAAATCGACCGCGACCTGGCGCTGATGGGCATCCGCTCGCTCGGCGAGATCACGCCGGAGATGGTGCGGAAGTTCTGAAAGGTTCTTGTAGGGCGGATTAGCGCTGCGTAATCCGCCATCCGCGCGGCGGATTACGCCTTCGGCTAATCTAATCCGCCCTACGCATTCCGTTCGTTTTGGAAGCCGCCCATTGCCTTTGGCACATTGCGCCTTCGGCAAAACTTCCCTACCTTTTGCAAGGTCAGGCGCAACGAAACCTTGCGCCTAACCAGCCGTAGGTATCACCGATCGTTTGTTCATATTCGATTTTGGCTCCGGCAGCCGCGCACCACGATCCGCACAACGGCGGACGCCGGAGCAGTTCAGTTTCGCTGAGGTAGGGGATGGCTCTCGCAGATCTTCGATCCGCCAAGCCTGTCGCGCGGGGCCGTAGCCTGCTGACGGCGATTCTGGAGCGGCCGCTGCGCTTTGCCGGACAGGCCCTGCTGCTGCTCGCCGTCTGGCTGGCCATTTTCGAAGCCGGCCTGCGCGCACAGCAGCACTTCGGACCGCTCTACGACCTCGAACTCGCCAACGTCGACTTGAGCTGGGAGTCGAACGTCCTGAACCACGTGCCTGCCACGAACAAGCAGCAATTATGCATCTACGGCGACACGACCGGATTCACCTACGAGAGGTCTTTCGATGCGAACGGCGTGCGGGTCATCGACGATTCCGAGCTGCTGAGCGGCTGCCAGCGTTCGGTATCCGTGCTGTTCCTTGGCGATTCCTTCATGGAGGGCTTTGACGAAAGGAACACACTGCCCTGGCACGTCGCGAACTATTTCAAGAAGGAACGAGGAGTTTGCCTGAAGACCCACAATGCGGGCTATACCTCCTACTCCCCGTCCATCTTCGTGCCGCAGGCGAAGAAGCTGCTGCCCGTGGTGCGTCCGGAATACATTGTCCTGGATGTGGATGAAACCGACTTGTATGACGACTTCGTGCGGTATCGCAGGCTGATCGTCCGCGACGAAACGGGCAACAATGTCGGCGTCAAGGTTTCACCCGTCGGCCACGAATGCAGCGCCGGCTTGATGCAGGTGCGCCGGCACGCGCTCTATTTGACGCGGTTCGTTTCCAAGCTCTGGCTGACTTCCGTGCACATGCCGGCGGTGATCAGGGAAAATCAGGGCGGCGCCTTCGGCCTGTTCGACTATTCCAGGGACCAGAGCGCCGACGTCGGGGGCAAATACGCCGATGCCCGCGCCGTGTTCCGCCGGAATCTGCAGGAGCTGGCCGGCGTGCTGAAGGATCACACCCGGGACGGGACGAAGGTGCTGTGCGTCTTCCATCCGCACCTTCAGCATCTGAAGCCGGATGCCGGTGGGCGCGTGTGGAACGACCTCGTCAGCTCCACGGTACGGGAAGCATGCTCCGCCAACGGCTTCTTCTTCTTCGATGCCACCGCGACGTTGAAGCAGCGGTTCGGACCGCACTCCGAAGAATTCTACTGGGGCAACGGCGACATGCACTTCAACTTCGAGGGACTGCAAGCCTATTCGGCCGCGGTCGCCGAGTTCATGGCCACGAAGATGATCAACCCGCACGACTGACCCCGTCGCTTGGAGTCAGTCCACATGTCGTCAGTCCACATGCCGTCCCGGCGAAGGGCCGGGACGACATCGAGTGTGTGGCTCGATCAACCCACCTTGAACTTGCTGTACGCTTCCTTCGTACAGATGATGACATGCGCCTCGCAGCCGTTGCGGCGATGCGGATCGCAGCGCGTCTCGTAGTCGGCCGAGGTCATCATGTCGATGAAGGCGGCGACGCTGGGGTAATAGACCAGCGCGAGGTAGTCCCAGCGGTTGCCTTCCGGCTCGCCCAGCGCCACCGCCTTGGCATCGCCGGTCCACAGCAGCGTGCCGCCGCGGGCCTTGATCATGGGCACGGTGAGCGCGCTGTAGCGCAAATAGGCGTCCCAGCCGGAGCCGTCGCCGTCGAGCGAGCGCTCGCGGAAGCGCATCAGATTGACCATGACGACCGGCCCGTCGGGATCGATTTCCTTCAGCCCCCTGACGTTCAAGAGATCGACGGCCATCCGTGCCCTCCCCGGCTTTGCTGCCGCATTCCAGCCATGCTGCGCGCATCCCGGCCGGTTGATCCAGGTCAACAGCCGCAGCGGCAGGTGGAAATATAAGTATTCATCCGCCAACGGGGCAATCCGGGAGCACGCATTGCATCTCGCCAGCAGCCAACGCACGAACCCGTGCCGGGTCAGCGCATGAAGATCCGCGCCAGCCTTCCCGATCAGGGACGTGACCTGCGCCTCGACCTGTTTCGCGGGCTGGCGAACTGGCTGATCTTCTTCGGCCATATTCCGCACAGCCTGCTCGCCTGGCTGACGATCCGCAACTACGGCTTCTCCGACGGCGCCGATTTGTTCGTGTTCATCTCCGGCTACACGGCAACGCTCGTCTATGCGCGGATGATGCTCGAACGCGGCTTCATCGTCGGCGCCACGCGGCTGTGGAAGCGGGTGTGGCAGATCTACGTGGCGCAACTGCTGCTGTTCCTGTTCTACACCGCATCGATCCACTATGCCGCGCAAGGCTTCGACATTCCATCGCTGATGCACCAGTTCAACGTCGCCGGCCTGATGGATCAGCCCGTGGAGATATTGACCCAGGCCATCGTGCTGAGATTCAAGCCGGTCAACCTCGACGTGCTGCCGCTCTATATCGTGCTGATGGCGTCGTTTCCGTTCGTGCTCTGGCTGATGCTGCGTCAGCCCGATGCCGTCATGCTCGCCTCCTTCGTGCTCTACATCGCGGCGCGCCACTATCACTGGGATCTCACCTCCTATCCGACCGGCGTCTGGTACTTCGATCCCTTCACCTGGCAGTTCCTGTTCATGCTCGGTGCCTGGCTCGTGCTCGGCGGCGCCAGAAGGCTCGAGGCGATCGCGCATGCGCGCTGGGCCTTGTGGCTGTGCATCGCCTTCCTGGTCTTTGCGTTTGCCATGACCCTGTCGGGGCCCGTCCCCGCGCTCCGGGCGCTGTTCCCGGACGCGCTCCGCGCGGCGTTCATCCCCAACGACAAGACCTATCTCGCGCCCTACCGGGTGGCGCACCTCGCCGCGCTCATCGTGCTGGTGGTCCACTTCATGCCCAAGGAGTGGCGCGGACTGGAGTGGTCGGGCTTTGCGCCGCTGATCAAGTGCGGGCAGCACTCGCTCGAGGTGTTCTGCGTCGGCGTGTATCTGTCCTTCGTGGCGCATTTCATCCTGATCACCTTCTCCGACAGCGTGCCGATGCAGCTTGCCGTCGGCGCCGGCGGTCTTGCGATCATGGTCGCGGTCGCCTGGTATCGCGCGTGGTCGAAGGATGTCGACCGGCCCGTGCCCCGGCTTGCCCCCGCGCCCGCTGCGGTCAAAGCCCTCATCCCGCCTCCGCCGTGGCGGCCGATCAGCGAACGGCGCAGGCGCCGTCACGAGTTCGCAGAGCGGCTCAAGTTGCAGCGCGCGGCCGCCGAAGGCAGCGCCGTCAGGCGCCCGCGCGAGTGACGGCTCACCCGGCATTGCCCAGACCAAATCCCGACATTGTAGCCCTGCACGCGAGGGCCTTGCCGTGCGGCGAAAATCCGGCCCTACTCGGCGGCGAGACGATGACCGATCCAGCGCCCACGCCGGCTGCCAATCCCGCAAGCTGGCTCAACAACCAGCCCTATCTGCTGCTCGGCCTGACCTCGCTGTTCTGGGCCGGCAACATCGTGCTGGCGCGCCATGTCGGCAGTCATGTGCCGCCGCTCACGCTGACCACGATCCGCTGGTTCGGCGTGTTCCTCATCCTGCTCCCCTTCGCTCTTCCGCACCTGAAGCGCGACTGGCCGGCATTGCGCGCGCGGCTGCCGCTGATGCTGCTGCTGTCGGCCACCGGCTTTGCCTACAACAACGCCATCTCCTACTGGGCCATGCAGTACACCCAGGCGCTGAATGCATTGCTGATCCAGTCCGCCGGGCCGCTGTTCGTCGCGCTATGGTCGCTGACCCTGTTCGGCGTGCGGTTGACGGGCGCGCAGGCCGCAGGCATCGCGATCTCGCTGGCCGGCGTGCTCACCATCGTCCTGCGCGGCGATCTTTCGGCGCTGGCAAGCATCTCGTTCAACAGGGGCGACGTCATGTTCGCGAGCTCGCTGGTGTCGTTCGGGCTGTACTCGGCACTGATCCCGCGCCGGCCGCGGACACATCAATTGTCGTTCATTTCCTTCACCACCTGCTGCGGCGCCATGATGCTGATCCCGTTCTCGCTGTGGGAGTTCTCATCCGGCGCAACCTTGCAGCCCGATGCGCTGACGCTGGCGACGCTGGCCTACGTCCTCGTCTTCCCCTCCACGCTCGCCTACCTCTTCTACAACCGCGGCGTGGCGCTGATCGGACCGAACCGGGCGGCGCCGTTCTTCCATCTGGTGCCGGTATTCGGCTCGGCGATGGCGATCCTGCTGCTCGGCGAGCGGCTGCAGGCGTTTCACCTGATCGGCTATGCACTGGTGCTGGCGGGCGTCGTGATCGCCTCGCGGCGGGCATCGGCGCAGGGCTGACACGGCGCGGCGCTGCCGGGCTTCCGCTTTACGGCCGGACCGGCTAGCTTGCCGGCCAACCTGCCCAAGAAACGCTCCGGGAGACGCCTGAAGATGATCCAATCAATCAAGAATATTTCGTGCGGCGCAATTGCTGCGGCGCTGATACTGCTGTCGGCTGCCGCCTCTGCGCAGGCTCCCTTTCCGAACCGCAACATCACGCTGGTGGTGCCGTTCGCCGCCGGCAGCGGCACCGACACAACGACACGCATCATCGCCAGGGAGCTCGGCACCGCGCTCGGCGTCGGCACCGTGATCGAGAACAAGGCGGGCGCCAGCGGTTCGCTCGCGGCGAGTTTCGTCGCGCGCTCCGCGCCCGACGGCTACACGCTGATGGTGAGCACGAACACCCCGCATTCGGCCAATCCATACCTGCTCAAGGTCATGAGCTACGACCCGATCAAGGATTTCACGCCGATCGCGCGCACCGGCGACCTGCCATTCATGCTGGTGATCAACCCTGAAGTGCCGGCCAAGTCGGTCGCCGAGCTGATCGCACTCGCCAAGAAGGATCCGGGCAAATATTCCTACGCCTCGGGCAGCTCGGCGGCGATCGTCTCCGGCGCGACGTTTGCGCGCCTTGCCGGCATCGATCTCCTGCACGTGCCCTACAAGAGCTCGCCGCCGGCGCTGACCGACCTGATGGCCGGCCGCACCACGATGATGTTCATCGACGTGCTGACGGGCCTTCCGCACGTCAAGGCCGGCGCCTTGAAGGCGCTCGCGGTGACCACCAAGCAGAAGTCGGCGCTGTTGCCGGAACTGCCGACCATGGACGAGACGGTGAAGGGCTTCGACATCACCTCCTGGCAGGGCTATTTCGGCCCGGCCAACATGCCGAAGGACGTCGTGACGAGGCTCAATGCGGAGATCCGCAAGATCGTCGAGCGGCCGGAAATCAAGGCGCAGCTCGCCGAGCGCGGCATGGAGGCCTTCTCCGGCACGCCGGAGCAGTTCGATGCGTTCTTGAAGGATCAGCTCAAGGTGTGGGAGAAGCTGATCGCGGACGCCGGGATCGAGAAGCAGTAGGACGCGCACCGTCATTGCGAGGAACGAAGAATCGTAGGGTGGGCAAAGCGGAAGAGGCTGGGCAAGTATTCGGAAGGCCTGTCAACTCGTAGAAAGTTCATTCTCTGCACTGCTTGCGCAATGACGGCAACAGAATATTTTCGGCGCTATGGCGTCGGACTGCGAATGGATTTCTAC
>NZ_JBQTHN010000097.1:0-7933 GCF_052389815.1 Bradyrhizobium sp.
CTGCCACGGGCACGGCCTATGTTGATCTGTGCGGCGAGCCGGCCTGGATGCGGCGCATGATCGACGCCTATCACGAAGAGGCGAAACGGACAGGCGCGCGCATCGTCTTTTCCTGCGGCTTCGACTCCATCCCGTTCGATCTCGGGGTGTTCACGTTGCAGGAGAAGGCACACGAGAAATTCGGACGCCCGGCGCGGCGGGTGAAAGCCCGGCTGCGCAAGATAAGGGGCGGCATGTCCGGCGGCACCGCGGCGAGCGCTCAGGCGACGTTGGCCGCCGCAGCGCGCGACCCGGCCCTGGTCCGGCTGCTCACCGACCCCTTCGCGCTGACGCCGGGGTTCACCGGGCCGTCTCAGCCGTCGGGCCTCATCCCCGAATACGATCCCAGCATGAGCGCTATGCTGGTGCCGTTCCCCATGGCGCCGATCAACACCAAGAACGTGCACCGCACGAATTTCCTGCTGGGTCATCCCTACGGCACGGACTTCGTTTACGACGAGATGATGGTCGCGCCGGGCGTTGGGGACATTCCTCGCGTGGCGACGGAGGCGTTCGCCACGGTGGTTTCCTTGCTCGGGACCGGCGGTCTCAAGCCCGGCGCAGGTCCGACTCGGGAGGAGCGCGAGAAGGGGTTCTACGACATCCTCTTCCTTGGCGAGTTGCCGGATGGCCGACGGGTCGAGGCTACAGTCACAGGCGACCGCGATCCGGGCTACGGCTCGACCAGCAGGATGATCGCGGAGAGCGCGCTCTGCCTCGTGCGTGACGTGCAAGGAGATGGCGGCATCTGGACGCCGGGCGCGCTGATGGGTCGCGAATTGCGCAAGCGTCTCCAGGAACGCGCCGGCCTCTCCTTCAGCGCGCGGTGAGGTAACGCCGAAAACTGCAGCGGCGGCTGACGCGCGGGCAACCAAGCCTTAACCGAACTCGACTAAATTCCCAATTGGGCATTCGGGGCGTATGAGCTGGCTTGTTGAGCCGGCTAGAAAGCGTGAGCCCGCAAAATGGCTTTTGACCCCGAAGAGCTGGTGACCCTCACCAATCACGGCTCCATGAGGTTACGCTCGGCGGTAGCGAGAGCGATGACCTTACCTCTCGGTGAGCGCAAGAAGGCGACCATCGTCCGAAATGGCAAACCGGCGACCCTGAGATACGAGCGGATCAAGGACCTTGCGGCAGAGTGGGCGAAGAATCTCGTGCCCTCCGCATGAGCCCCGTGCCTCCTGGCGACTTTTCTCGTTTCACGCACTGAAATGCGCACGTTGATAGACGGCGCAGCCGCCGATCTTTGGTCTGGCGGACTGAATCGGCCTCTCAAGTTGAGGCTTCAGAAAGGGGTCGTTCGATGCGTATTGAGCCCGCCGACAAGGGTTTCAATCTCGCGATTTGGGCGATCTCGGCGGCTGTGAGCGGGACGCTCGTTTATCTGGTTCTGCTCGGCTAACGCAGCGCTCCGCCTCAGATGCAAAGACTGAGCACCTTGATGGTGCAGTTGCTGGACTTGGCCCGGCCTGAAGGCGCGGCCTCGCGTTTCACGGCAACGACCGGCTCCTTGTCTTTCTTGCCCTTCCCCTTGCCCGGCTTGGGCTCGTAATCGCCGGCGATCACCATGGCCCAGTAGGTGCGCTTGCCGCTGGCATTCTTCGCGCTCGCAATCCCGACGCGGGAAGCCTTGTGCAACATCAGGTTCCTGCGGTGTCCGGAGGAGTCGATCCACTGACCCAATGTCTTCTCGAAACTGTCGTAGCCATAGGCGATGTTCTCGGCGGCGCGCCCGGCACGCGCCGGCGCGACCCGCTTGTTGAAGGGACCGAGGGCGTCATGGCTAAGATTATCCTTCGCCGCCATCGCGCGCGCCTGCTCCAGCGCGATGCGGTCGAGGGTGGCGTCGCGCACGACGCGGACCTCGCCGTGCTTGAGGCGGAAACTGGAGACCAGTTCGGCCGGCGACTCGGCGGCCGCCGGTGCGGCCAGCAGCAGAAAGCCAGCGACCGCCCCGACAAATACCCGACCCGTCCTGGTCCCCCTGCTATCCATTACCCACCAAAGCAGCGCAAATATCCGGCGCTTGTCCATCGGCAATGTGGAGGCTTCAAGGCAGCCTAGCGCCAGCCGAGCGCGGGTGCGACATGAGTGAGAATAGCTTCGATCACATGCGCATTGTACGGGACGCCGAGCTGGTTCGGCACGGTCAGGAGAACGGTGTCGGCTTCGGCGATCGCTTCATCCGCCTTTAGTTGCTCGACGAGCTTGTCCGGCTCGGCAGCGTAGCTGCGGCCGAAGATCGCCCGTGTCCTTTCGTCGAGGAATCCGATCTGGTCCTCCTCTTCGCCGCCGCGGCCGAAATAGGCGCGATCCTGGTCGTTCACGAGCGCAAAGATACTGCGGCTGACCGAAACGCGCGGCTCGCGGACATGGCCCGCCTCCTTCCACGCGGCGCGGTATGCCCGGATCTGGGCGGCCTGCTGTATGTGAAAGGCCTCACCCGTCTCGTCGCTCTTGAGCGTCGAACTCTGCAGGTTCATGCCGAGCTCTGCCGCCCAGACTGCCGTGGCATTCGAACCTGCGCCCCACCAGATCCGGTCGCGAAGGCCTGCCGAATGCGGCTCGAGCCGCAGCGGCCCCGGCGGATTTGGAAACATGGGGCGAGGGTTGGGTTGTGCAAATCCCTGGCCGCGCAACAGGTCCAAAAACACCTCCGCGTGGCGCCGTCCCATGTCGGCGTCGCTTTCGCCCTCGGCGGGCTGAAAGCCAAAATATCTCCAGCCGTCGATCACCTGCTCCGGCGATCCCCTGCTGATGCCGAGCTGCAGGCGGCGGCCCGCAATGAGATCGGCAGCGCCGGCATCCTCCACCATGTAAAGCGGATTCTCGTAGCGCATGTCGATGACAGCCGTTCCGATCTCGATACGGCTGGTCTTCGCGCCGACGGCAGCCAGCAGGGGAAACGGCGAGGCAAGCTGGCGCGCGAAGTGATGGACCCGAAAATAGGCGCCATCCGCGCCCAATTGCTCGGCGGCAACGGCCAGCTCAATGGATTGCAGCAGGGTGTCGGCGGCCGACCGCGTCTGTGATTGCGGCGAAGGCGTCCAATGGCCGAAGGAGAGGAATCCGATCTTCATCAGGGCAGTCCGGCTTCACGGACGACCTCGTCCGAATGATCGGCCGTGATTATCACACGGGAGTTCAGGGGCAACCCACTGCAAAGCACCGTTGGCGCTCGCCGTCGCCCACCGCCGCGCCTGCAATTCAGGAGTGGATTTGCGCTTTGCCGCGGGCGGCCTTAGTTCGCTTTCGCACGCGGCTTCCTTGCCGACACCCTCGACGCGACCGCCAGCGCGGCTTCCCGGCCGGCGCTCAATATCTCTTCGGAAAACTCGCCCGTGCCCGCGACCCGCGACAGCACCAGCGCGCCGGCCATGGTGGAGAGCGCCGCGATCGCCCGCGCCCGTGCGGCCTTGCGCGGCAGATCCGGCAGCTGATCGGCCATCATCTCGATCATCTCGCCGAGCTTGGCGGCAAAGGCTTTTCGCGTCCGGGCGCTCTCGCGGGCGATATCCGGGCCCAGTGCCGTGATGGCGCAGCCATGGCCGGGATCGTCGCGATGCAACGCCGACAGGTAGTTCTCCACGATCGCCGCAAAGCGTTTTTCCGGCGGCGTCGCTTCGGCCATCTTGCGCCAGCGCTCGGTGGAGCGCTCCATCGCGTAGCTGAACGCCTCGACGACAAGCGCCTCGCGGGAGCCGAAATGGGCGTAGAACCCGCCGTGGGTCAGCCCCGCCTCCTTCATCAGGTCGGCCACTCCGATGCCATGCGCGCCCTTCTCGCGCAGCCGCACCGAAGCCTTGCGCACGATGCGGGCGTGAGTCTCCTGCTTGTGTTCCTTGGTGTAGCGCATGGCCGGTCCATTACATGTCCATGGTCATATAATAGCATGATCTGGCGCAAAGTGCTGCCTCTATTTGCTCTTTTGCACTTCCCCGATCATGGAAAAGGTCGCAGTCGCGTGCACTGCGAGATTGCCCGCCCCGTCGCGGACCGAGCCTTCGGTGTAGCTGGTCTGGCGGCCCAGCTTGATCAGCCGCCCGTCGGCCTGAATCGTCCCGGACTTCACGGACAACGGCCGCAAATAGGTCAACTTGAGATCGGGCGTCACCGAAGCCTGCCCGGCCGGCAGCATGGTCGAGATCGCGCAGCCCATGGCGGTATCCAGCAGCGCCGCGGCGGTCGCGCCATGCAGGAGGCCGATGGTATTTTCCAGGCTCTCCTCGGCGTCGAGTTCCATCACGATGCGCCCCGGCTCCACCGTCGCCATGCGGAAGCCGATCAGTTTGGCCATCGGAGGCGGCGGCAGGATGCCGTCGCGAATCGCCTGCATCGCCTCCATCCCCGACATCGGCATCGCCGCCCGGGCGGGCCCCGGCGCCTGCCAGTCCACCACCCGCTCCCGCCGCAAATGCGGGGCGAACAGGTCCGGAAGTTCCAGCGCTCGTCGGGCGCTGCCAGTCGTCATGGTCGCTCTCCTGCATTGATTATATGATGCTGATAATATATAATAGTACGGTGCAACGATGGAAGAGCTGGCCATGCCGAGCCCCGACTGGCGCAAGACTGCCTGCAACCTCTGCTACGTCAATTGCGGCCTCGAGGTGCTGGTCGAAGACGACCGCATCGCCAAGGTGCGCGGCGACCGCGATAATCCCAAATCGCAGGGCTACCTCTGCAACAAGGCCGCGCGCATCCCCTACTACGCCCATCACCGCGATCGGCTGACTACCCCGCTGCGCCGCCGCCCTGACGGCGGGTTCGACGCCATTAACTGGGACACCGCGATTGCGGAGATCGCGGCAAAACTACGCGACGTGGTGGATCGCCATGGCGGCAAAAGCCTTGCTCTCTATGGCGGCGGCGGCCAGGGCAACCACGCCGGCGGCGCCTACGCCATGGCGCTGCTCCGCGCGCTCGGCTCACGCCACGTCTTCAACGCGCTGTCGCAGGAGAAGACCGGCGATTTCTGGGTCAACGGCCACATGTTCGGCAGCCAGACCTGCCACACCGCCGAGGACGTCCATCATTGCGACCTCCTGTTCGTGATCGGCGCCAATCCCTGGATCGCCCATGGCTTTCCCAACGCGCGCGACCATCTCAACGACATCCGCAAGGATCCGAACCGGAAGATGATCGTGATCGATCCTCGCCGCTCCGAAACCGCGGAGCGCGCGGACCTGCATCTGGCGGTGCGACCCGGCACGGATGCTTTCCTGCTGGGCGCGATTCTCGCCCGGCTGGTCCAGCGCGATGCGATCGATCATGCGTTCATCGAGCAGCATACGACGGGCTATCCCGAGGTCCGAGACGCGTTCTCGAAGATACCGGTCGAGCAATGGGCTGATATTGCCGACATTCCGCTCGAACAGATCGAGCAATGCGTCGACATGATCGTAGCCGCAAAGGCGATGACCGTCCGCGTCGAGCTCGGCATCCAGCAGGGCGTCAACTCGACGCTCAATTCCTGGCTGGAAAAGCTGCTGATCATGCTGACCGGCAGTTTTGGCCGGAAGGGCACCAACCAACTGCACAGCTGGCTGGTGCCGCTGTGGGGCAATTCGCCGAACCAGCGCTTTGCGGCGACCGACACCGAGGTGATCGGCGGCCTGCTGCCGCCCAACCTGTTCCCCGATGCGGTGCTGGCCGACCACCCCGATCGCCTGCGCGCGGTATGGGTCGACAGCTCCAATCCAGCCAATACCGCATCGAACACGGCGCAAGTGGAGACAGCGCTGCGCGCACTCGATCTCCTCGTCGTGGTCGACGTCGCCATGACCGAGACGGCGCGGCTGGCGCATTACGTGCTGCCGGCCTCCTCGCAATTTGAGAAGACCGAATTCACGCTGTTCAACTTCGAATTCCCCAGGAATTACTTCCACGTGCGGGCGGGTGTTATCGCTCCGCTCGAAGGCACCCTGCCCGAGCCCGAAATCTACACGCGGCTCTCCCGCGCGCTCGGACTGTTGCCCGGCGACAATGCGCTTGCGCCGCTCCGCGAAGCAGCATTCCGCTCCCGCGCCGCCTTCGCCGCCGAATTCCGCAACCTGATGGGCGCGAAACCGCAGCTGACAGCGCTTGGCGCGCTTGTCCTTTACAACACGCTCGGCGCTACCCTGCCCGATGGCACCGCTGCCGCCGCGCCGCTGTGGCAGGCCGCCCATCTCTGCGCCAAGCGCTCGCCGCAGGCGGTGCGCCGTGCACTCAGCGCCGAACGCGACGTGCCGGACGAAATGCTCGGCGAAATGCTGTTCGCTGCCATCGTCGGCTCGCGCAACGGCGCCGCCTTCACCGAGCACGATTACGCCGACGTATGGTCGCTGATCTCGCACCCCGACCGCAAGGTCCGGCTTGCGATCGCGCCGCTGCTGGAATGGCTCGGCAGGCTCGATCCGGCGACCGCAGCACCATCGGGCGATTATCCCTTCGTGCTCGCCGCGGGGCAGCGGCGCATGTTCAACGCCAACCAGATCTTTCGTGATCCGGCCTGGCGCCGCGACGATCCCGATGGCGCGCTGCTCATCAACGCCGCCGATCTGAAATCGCTCGGCGCAGAGGATGGCGACTGGATCGCGGTGCAATCGGCCGCCGGCCGCCTGGTCGCGCGCTGCAAGCGAGACGACAGCATGCGCAGCGGTCAACTCGCGCTGCCGCACGGGTATGGCCAGGACTACCCGGCCGCCGACGGCGAGCGCCTGAACAACGGTCCACGCGTGAACATACTGACAGAAAGCGGCAACCGCGATCCCATTGCGGGCACGCCGTATCACAAGCACGTCCCGGTGCGGCTGGAGCGTTTGGCGGCAGCGGAGGTTGCGGCCGTTGAAGCGCAGTCGCAGCGCATCCACCGGGTGTCGGCTTAAGCTACGTCTGCAACCCGGTATTTCCCTGCCCGGCCTTGACAAGAACAGCCCTTGCCACGGAAGTGGCCCCTTCGGCGGCACGCAAGGAGGAGCCACAAGAAAAGCCATGGAAATGCTCAATCCGCATTGCGGAATTACCCGCGACCTCAGAGGCGTCGTGCGCGTTGCCGTCTGCAACGCCGGCTCGCTCAATATTCTCGGCTCCGCCGTGACCAACGGCGTGCGCGAAGGATTTGAAAAGCTTGCCGCCGACAAGAGCATCCGCGCCGTCGTCCTCACCGGGCAAAGCGAAAAGAGCATGATCGGTGGCGCCGACATCAGGGAGATGGCCGAGCTCGACCGGAAATCGGCGGAAGCCTTCATCACCCGCCTGCGCGATCTCTGCGAGGCGATCCGCCGCTTCCCTGCGCCCGTCATCGCGCGACTGCCCGGCTGGTGCCTCGGCGGCGGGCTGGAAGTCGCAGCCGCCTGCGACGTGCGAGTTGCCGCGCACGATGCGAAGTTCGGCATGCCTGAAGTCAAGGTCGGCATCCCCAGCGTGATTCATGCCGCGCTATTGCCGCGGCTGATCGGCTTCGGCCGCGCGCGCTGGCTGGTGCTGACCGCGGAAAACATCGACGCGCCGACCGCGCTCGCCTGGGGTCTCGTCGATACCGTCGCGCCGCCAAACGGCCTCGACGATGCGGTCGAGCATACCGTGCAGGCGCTGCTCGAATGCGGCCCCGAGGCGCTGCGCATCCAGAAGGAACTGTGCCGCCACTGGGAAGAACTGCCACTGACCGAATCCGTCAACCTCAGCATCGCCGAGTTCGGTAAGGCATTCCTCACCGGCGAGCCACAGCGGATGATGGGCGGCTTCCTCGACCGCAAGCGCTAGAGCCGTAGGTTGGGCAAAGCGAAGAGACTGGGCAAGAATTCTGTTCGCTAGATTCTGGATCGATGTACGATTCTTCTCATGACGAATCGCACCTATA
The DNA here is from genome assembly GCF_052389815.1 of Bradyrhizobium sp. Taxonomy (GTDB): domain Bacteria; phylum Pseudomonadota; class Alphaproteobacteria; order Rhizobiales; family Xanthobacteraceae; genus Bradyrhizobium. The sequence continues at coordinate 7,883 of NZ_JBQTHN010000097.1, forward strand.
AGACCGGACGAGACCGGGGACAGCTGAGCCTTTTGCCAGCTCGTGTTGAGG
>NZ_JBQTHN010000098.1:0-49914 GCF_052389815.1 Bradyrhizobium sp.
GCGTTTCGCCCGGTGCAAGCACCTGACGCAGCAAGCGGCCCATCGCAACCCGCACCACGTTTCGTGACGATCGCGAAACGTCCCTCACGGTGGCACGGGCTGGGGAGACGTATAGTTCTGATTTGCGCAATTGTCAAGACTCTTTCTGATTATTTGAATTTAACTTCCGACTATATGAACAAGGGACGGCCGATTCCCCTGCCTTGGCCGGCCGGCCCCGGGGCGGCCCTCGACCGCGGGTACGCCGGACCGGTTGCCGGTTGGGGATTTCCGGCCCGTCCGCCCGGCGGCCAATTCCCTGCCCGCACCGGCGGCAGCCGGCCCACCTCCGGTATCATCCGTAGTTGCCCGGAGGCTCGCCCGACCCCTAATTGCGGCGATGGGCCGTCATATTCTCTTCAAATGCCCGCGTACCGGCATGAAGGTGCAGCATTGGCTGGACAAGGTGCCGCCGGAGCAGTCCGACGATGAGTACAAGTCAGTCGCTTGTCCGGCCTGCACGCTGACGCACTTCATCCATCGCGAGACCGGCAAGCTGCTGGGCGAAAAATGAGGCTGCCGCCGGTTCCCCGTTAGCCTAAGGCGGACAAGACGGATACGGGTGCAGCTCTTGCGATGTCGGCCGCTCAAGATACCCCGGGCGTGGTTGATGCTTGACGGCCGCAGGCTGGCCGGCACCTTCAGCGGGATGCCGCTGAAACTTCTCGCCTTTGTGCACTTCGATACAGATTTTCGGGAACGAACGGGCGGTTCGGGCGTCGTCAAGCCAGAGCAAATCCGGCGTGGGGAATCTCTATCGTGGTGGGTCGACTTTACGTAAAGCGTCAGGCGGCATTCCTGCTCAAATTCGCCAGGGCCACATCCAATCCAGAGCTGGCAGCGGTCCTCGTTGAGAAGGCGGCCGACCTGAAGGCGCAGGCCGAACCGCAGCCGCGGGCCGAGGACAAGAGCCCGGTGGCCCCCGACGTCGAGTAGCCGCAGCCGGCCCGGCAACCGCTAATCCGCACTCGACAGCCGCCGCATGGTGAATTCGATCGCGCCGTCCGGCAGCTCGCGCCAGCTCTCCACCGAGCTCATATAGGCCTGCTTGGGATAGCGGTCGAGGAAATCGCGCGCCCGCCGCCGCGCCGCCTCGCGCGGCAGCGTGAAGGTCTCGCGCACGAAGCCGTCCGCGGCGGGACGGCGGTCCGCCATGCGGCTTGCGAGATCGCGCGGGCGAAACGCCATGCCGAAAGCTCCAGACCAGGAAACGACAGCCTAATATAGGACTGCGGAAGCGGCTTTCCGAGTCAGTTCGAGGTGCTGCCGGTCCTGGTCTTCGGCTTGGCGGGCGCGGCCGTCTTCGGCGCCTCGCTGCGCACGTTGCCCCAGGGATCGTTGGAAGCCTTGGCGTCAGGAATCTTCTTCAGCGATTCGCGGTAAGCCTTGTCCTTGATCGCGTCCGCTTCCTTCTCTTCCGGCGTCTTGCCCGGCTGGTCCGCCAGCAGGTTCACCGTCGGCGGAGACATCTGCGCCCCCGCCGGTCCAGCCAGCAGCGCCATCGCCGCGCCCACCACAACAGCGCCAATCATCCTCATCGGGAACTCCTCGCGTTTTCGACGGCCAAGATACGGCCTTGGGCCGGGCACTTTCAAGCGGGCGCGCTGTTCCCTTCGGCCCGTCCGCCCGTACAATGCGCCTCACATTCCAGCGAGGGAACATGCAGCAACGAAAAACGGCCGAATTCGGCATCGCTGAGGCACGGCGCATCCTGGGCGAGGTGTTCGCGCCCTGGGTCCAGGACCTCAACCTTTCCGTCGAGGCATTCGAGTTCGAGCCGTCGGGCGGCGCCGACTGGCAGCCCGGCGCGGTGCTGCGCCTGCCCTTCTCGGACCGGATCTGCCGTCATGGCGGCGTGATCTCCGGACAGGCGCTGATGGCCTTCGCCGACACCGCGATGGTGATCGCCAACCTCGCCGCCAACCGCGGCTATCGCCCAATGACGACGGTGGACCAGACCACGCATTTCATGCGCGCCGCCGCCGGCAGCGACGTGCTGGCGGACGCGCGAATCGTCCGCCTCGGCCGCACCATGAGCTTCGGCCGCGTCACCCTGACCGGCGCCGCCGACAACAAGCCGGTGGCCATGGTCTCAAGCGCGTTTGCGATGCTGTGATCGTCGCCAGGCTCGCGTGCATCATCGTAAACGAAAGCTGAACGGGCAGGCCTGCCGGGTCCGCGGTCGGATTCAACCGTTCGTAATTCGGCAACCGTAACGTCGGTGTCTTCGAGTGAAAGTTTCGTACCATGACGATGATCGAGAAACGCGCCGCACCGCGCTTCAAGGTGCTCAAGGGCGGGGTTGTCGCGATCGACGGCGGCAGCATTCCCTGTACCGTGCGCAACACGTCGTCGACCGGCGTGGCCGCCGACTTCGCGCAAGCCGTAGACCTGCCGCCGACGTTCACGCTCGTGATCGAGCGCGACCGGTTCGCGCGCCGCTGCCGTCCGGTGTGGAGCGTCCAGCGGCGCGTCGGAATGGCGTTCTGCTAGTACCGGCGGTAGTTGCCGCCGCTATAGCCGCCGCCGTCGGGATGACCGCCGCCATAGCCGGGGTCACGGCGATACCCGCCGCCGATGCCGATGCCGATCCCGATCGAGACCGGGGGCGGCGGCGGCGCGGCCTGATACACCACTGTGGGCGGCGGACGGCGGACGACGACGACTTCCTCGGGCTCGCGGGTCGGCTTCGGCTTGCTGGCGCGCTTGGCCGGCTTGGGCTCGACCTTCTTCGTGGGGGTGACGTCGACCTTCTTCTGCGTCGGCTGCAGCTGCGGTGCGGGCTGCGGGCCGCACGGGCACGTGTTGAGCGAGGCGTTCTGCACTGGCGCGGCCACCGCGGCGACGAATTCCGGCCGGTAGCGCAGCCGCTCGATCATCTTGCGCGCGGTGATGGTGAGATCGCTATCGGGATATTGCGCGAGGAACGCGCTGTAGCCGGCCGCCGTGTTGATCAGCACGGCCCGATTCCACGCCACCAGGCGGCGATGGCGGTCGAGCCAGTCCCTGGCCTGCAGGCCGCGCGTGGTGCCCGCATAAAGGGCGGCGAACGCTTCGTAGGATTCGTCGCTGCCGTCGGCGACCATGATCTCGTTGGCGGCCTCGACCGGCTTGCCTCTCAGCTCGCGCGTCCACTCCTGCACGGTCTTCTTCGCGGCGGCGAGCTTCGGGCCGGGCGCCGCGGCGCCGATGAACTTGAAATCCTCCGTCAGCGACGAGGAATCCCACGGCGTCTGCCGGCCGTCGGTCGCCTTGTTCACGGCAACCCGCACGCGCTTGAAGGTTTCCTCGATCGGAATGTTCGGCTGCTTGGCCGCTTCGAGCAGCGCCGTGGTGTACGGGCTGTTGGCGCCGCTGCCGTCCTCGGCGACCGCGCCGGGCGATGTCGAGAAGGACACGAAGGTGCCGGGCGCACCGACCTTGGCATCGACGATCGCAAGCCCGCTGCCGGTGCTCCTGCTCACCGCGGGAAACGGATTGTTGCGGCAGGAATCCAGCAGGAAGAATCGCATCCGGCTCGGCACCGAGGCGAAGGTGTTGAGCACGTCGTTGAGCCGCACCGCCTGCATCGGAATGTCGGCCTCGCGCCTGGGATCGACGTCGGTGGGGATCAGGAAATTCTCGCCGTCGACCTGGATGCCGTGGCCGGCATAGAACACCAGCGCGACCGTGTCGGATCCCTTGGCCGCGACCTTGCCCGCGAAATCGGAGAACGCGCCGCGCATCTCGCTCTGCGTCAGATCGGACGCCGACGACACCTCGAACCCGGACGCGGTGAGAAGCTGCGTCATCGCCTTGGCGTCGTTGCCGGGATTGGGCAGCGCCGTAACCGATTTGTAGGCGGATTGCCCGATCACCAGCGCCAGGCGACTCTCGGCCCATGCCGGTGCGGCGGTGAGAAGGATCGTGGCAGGAATAATGGCTCTGAGGAGCTTGCGATATGACATGGGGCGGCCTCCCGCTTTGCAGGCTGTCATTTGGTCATAGCGCAGCATGCAATGGTTCAACTGTGCGCCAGGTCACGCACCCCCGCGCGCAGCCAATTTGTCGCAGCCTTCAGCAATTGTTGATCGACAGTGACGCCCGGAGGTTGCGCAAATTGGCGGCAGATCGCTTAAATATGCAGTCCGCATGGGGACAGAACGGGCGGGATGCGGCGGTTCCTGACAAGATTTGCGACGATGGCAGGAGCGGCGTTGCTGCTCTCGGGTTGCGGGTTCGCCGACATGCGCGCGCCGCTGCCGGAATTCATGCGCGCCAAGGCGCCCGATCCGGCGCCGCCGGATCCGCCGCCCGACGTCAAGCAGCTGATGCGCGACAATCTGGAGCGGGTCTTCACGTCAGCGTCGCAGCCGGCGCACGTGCGCGTCTCCGCGCCGCGGCATGAACCCGCCGGCACGAACTGGACCGCCTGCGTCCGGGCCGACCTCAACTCGGTGATCGGCAAGCCGCTGGGCACCCAGACCTATCGCCTCACCGTCAACGCCGGCGCCATCATCGACCGCCGGCGCGTCGAGGATGACGACAACTGCAGCTCCGAAACCTACGAGCCGATCTAGTTCCGCGGAATGCCTGTGCGCGATCCGATGCGGCGGCGGCAATTGAGTGCACTGTCACCGTAATTCCGAGCTCGGCGCTGTCGAGCTGCGGATGATCGAGCAGCATGTAGATCACGGTCGGCGGCAAAAACGTGTGGGTGACGCGATGGCTCCCGATCAGGGCGAGGAACTCGCCGATATCGGGGTGATGCATGATGACGATCCGCCCGCCGAGCGCCATCACGGGGAAGCACAACACGCCCGCGGCATGCGTCAGCGGCGCCAGCGCGAGGTAGGTCGGACGCCCCTTGAACGGGTAGCTCATCAAGGTGAGCGCCGTCATCGTCTCGATATTCCGACCCGACAGCATCACCCCCTTGGGTTTCCCGGTGGTGCCGCCGGTGCCCGGCAACATGACGAGGTCATCGACCGGCTCGCGCTGGAAAAATCCGACGTCATCGGACAGCCAGGCGTCGAACGATACGGCGAACGGCAATGCAGCGTCGAGGCACACCAGCGCCCGCAGCTTCGGCAGATTCGGGCGGATCTTCTCCACCATGCCGGCGAAACTGGAATGAAACAGCAGCAGGCTGCAGTCGAAGTCATCGAGGATGAGCTGGTTCTCCGCCGCCTCGTTGCGCGGATTGACCGGACACCAGACCGCACCCGCGCGCGAAATGCCGAACACGCAGGCGAACGCAATAGGGTCGTTGCCCGAAAGGATGGCGACCTTGTCGCCGGCGGCGATATCGGTCTGCACCAGGCTGCGAGCGATCCGGTAGCTCAGCCGCTGCACGTCGGCGTAGCTCAGGTCGCGGCCATCCATGGTCAGGCACGGCGCGTCCGCGCCGAGCGATGCACCTTTGTCGAGATAGTCGATCAGCCGCATGGCCGTCTCCGCGCGGAAAGAGGCCGGCGCGGACCATGCCGCGCCGGCGCAGCCGTCAATTATGGACGGTCAGGATCGGGTTCATCACCAGGCCGAAGCTACGCAGCTGGCCGAGCAATTCGCGGTGACCGAACGCCTGGCAACCCGACGCGAAGCCGACCTTCTTCGGTGGGGTCTGCAGCAGTGAGAAAGCCGCATAGGCCTGCAGCATCCCGGTCTGCTTGTAGTTGCAGTTGCCGTGGATCACACAGTGCGCGCGGCCAAGCGGCCCGGAGGCGTAGACCGAATCGATCGAGGTGTTGATGCGTGGATTCTCCCGTGGCGGCATAGCCGCCTGAACGGTTGCGGCAATGTCGGCGAGAGCCTTCTCCTGCTGATCAGGCGGCAGCGGCTTGATTTTCTCCTTCACCATTTGAGTGGTCTGAACCACTCCCTCCATGACGGGGCGCGCGAGAACGCCGCCGAGCACGCGACAATTCGAAACGCGCGGATCGTTCCTGAACCAGACCGGATGTGCGGTACCGCCCCATGGCACGGCAATGGCGGTTTCGTGCTGGCCCGGAACCACGACGTCGGCCCGAGTGGTGACGTCCCATTCGACAAACTTGTTCTGCTCGAGATAGTACCAGTTTGCCTTCAGGATCGTGAAGATCGTCTGCGTCGAGGCGTAGGTCGGAAAGCCCTTCCAGAACACCAGGATGTCAAGCGTGTCGAGGCCGGGGTGTTCGAGACAGATGTTGGCGGCGATTTCCCCCGTCGTATACATCTGCGCGACGTTCGGCGCGAGCAGCAGGTTTTTTGCCGCAAATTGATTGCCCCAGGTCTCCTGACACTTCAGCACCCAGTCCTGTTCGCCGGTCGTATCGCTGTAATGGCAGCCGGCATTCAGGCAGGCTTCCACGACTTCGCTGCCGTACTTGATGAACGGGCCGACCGTGTTGCTCACCGCCTTCGCGCCCCTGAACAGCTTGGTCAGCGCCTCGACGGTGTGCTCGACCTGGACGACTTCGTAGTCGGCGGTCTCGATGCCGGGGATCCTCTCGACCACGGCCTTGACCTTCGAAGCATCGCGGCCGGCGGCGATGAAGGGAACGTTGTATTCCCGCAGATATTCACAGACCAGCCGCCCGGTGTACCCGGACACGCCATAGACGACGACGGGGCGCTTCTCACTCATGTTGAATCCTCCTGATGATTTCGCGTTTTGATTTTGATCGCAGTTCAACTGCTGTCCGGACCTGACCAAGCGTCTCCGCTCCGAGAGGCGACTGCACCTCCCCGGCAACGTCGGTCAGGACGAAACGAGCGGCACTACATGCCCATACCGCCGTCGACCGGCAGTCCGGCTCCGGTGATGAAGCGTGCCTCATTGGAGCAGAGGAAAACCGCGGCGTCGGCGATGTCGCTGACCTCGCCGAGCCGGCCAAGCGGCGTCTGCTCGACGACCGACGCGACCGCGGCATTGGGGTCCGGCGCGAGCCCCACCTTGACGATGTCGCCGGCGAGCTGCATGCCCATGTCGGTCGGCACCAGACCCGGATAGAGGCAGTTGACCCTCACGCCGTAGCCGAGCTTGCCGGCCTCCATGGCCGCAACTCGCGTCATGCGGTCGACTGCAGACTTGGTCCCCGAGTACCCGGCGATGGCCGGAAAGGCGATCGTCGCGGCGACGGAGGCAATGTTGACGATCGCGCCGCCGGCCCCTGCCGCGCCGCCGGGACGCATCGCACGGAACGCGTGCTTCATGCCTAGCCCGACCCCGACGATATTGACGTCGCACATGCGACGCAGATCCTCGGGGCGCACATCGATGACGAGCGACGTGATCTCGATCCCAGCATTGTTGACGAGGATGTCGTAGCCGCCGAGCGTGGAAACGGTGGTTGCGACCGCCCTTTCCCACTGCTGGTCGTCGGTGACGTCGAGCTTCACAAATCCGGTCTTGGCGCCTGATTTCGCGATCGTCGCGGCGGTGTCCTTGCCGACGTCCTCGAGGATATCGGCGATCATGATTGCCGCGCCCGCATTTGCCAGGGCTTGTGCAATGGCCGCGCCGATACCCCGCGCGCCGCCGGTCACCAGGGCTTTCTTACCCGCAAGGGTTTTCACACTCATGACGTCTCCTCCGTTGGCCGATTTTCTTTACGACTGTCAAATTTTGTTTTGACAGTTGTTTAGTTTTATCTTTACGATTGTCAAGATTTTGTTTGACGATTGTCAAACATTTTTGGCGTGGCTAAGGTCGACCGCATTGGAGGAGGCGCGAATCGTCTTCGCTTCCCAACGGCAGAGCAAGACGAAGAACGGACGTCGATGGCGCAACAGATGGCGAGTGCGAGGAAGCGCGTTTTGGACGCGACCGAAGCGCTCAAGGAAGAGAAGTTCAATGCGCGCCGGCTCGAACTCGCCGAAGCCGCGCTAGAGACGCTGGGCGAGCTCGGCTACGCACGCACCTCCTTGCGTGAAATCGCGCAGAATTCCGCGTTTACGCATGGGGTCTTTCACTACTACTTCCGTGACAAGACGGATCTGATCTGCTGCTGCGTCGGCCACTATAAGGCCAAGTGTGTGACCCGCTACGATCAGGTCACGGCCAGTGCGCAAAGTCGCGAGGAACTGATGGAGGGATTTCTCGCCAAGCTCGCCGAAACCCTCCGCAAAGAGGCACGCATGCACCGCCTCTGGTATGATCTGCGCGCTCAGGCGCTGTTCGAGGACGCCTTCCGCAAGGACGTCGTCGAAATCGACAAGAGCCTCGAAAACATGATCTGGCGGATCGCCTCGCGCTATGCTGAACTCGGCGGCAAGCGCCCGGCGGTCTCTGCTGGTGTGCTCTACGCGCTGTTCGACGGGCTGTTTCAGAATGCCCTGCTAAGGTTCTTGTCGAACGACGATGGCGCCATTCCTGAATTGCAGGAAGAGGTTCGGCGACTAATGCCAACGATTTGCTGAATGGCTTGCGTTGTGGGCGATCTGGATGGCGCCGAATCATTGGCGCATGAGCGAGAACAAGCCGTGCCCGTTGCTTCAAACTCGCAGGCCTCGCGGCCCCTAGGGAAAAGGACGCGTTAGAGGCAGCGCGTCGTGGCGCGCTCCGGACAGAGCCGGAAGGCATTCGACAGCGTGAACAGGAAGCGCGGGTGCCGCGCAAAATTGTCCGGCGCGCGGTAGCCGAGCGGGACGGCGACGCCGAGATCGGCCTGCAGGTCGCGGCCGAGGAACAGGCGCACGCCGCCGCCCGCCGAGGTCAGCGCGGTGCCGTCGGAGGGACTAAGGCCGTCCCACCAGACGAGACCGCTGTCGACGAAGCTGTAGAGCTGGAAGCCGGTCAGGTATTTGTAGTTCAGCTTGTGGTCGAAGCGCAGCTCGAGCGAGCCGGCGATGCCGTTGTCGCCGCTGATCTCCGCGGCGCCATAGCCGCGCCCGAACGCGAGCCCGCCGAGATAGAACTGCTGCGACAGGTACATCGGCCCTGAGGCGACCTGCCCCGCGGAGGCAAGCTTCACCGACCAGGAATCGCTGAGCGTCTGGTAGCGCGTGAACCAGTAGTTCAGCGCCGAGAAGCTCGGCGAGGCTCCCGATACCGACGCCCAAGGGTCGTTGTTGCCGGAAGCGCCGAGGATGTCGAGCCCCTGCCGCCAGTTCACGGTGAGATAGTTGGTGCCGCGGAAATTGTCCTGCAGTCGATAGTCGCCGTTCAGGCTGAGGGTGCGGATCGCATCGCTGTAGAACGGCCCGAAGAAATCGCGCTCGGCCACGTTGGAAAAGCCCGCCGTCAAGGTCAGCGTCAAGGTCTGCTTCTGCGACTGCAGCGGAATGATGCTGGCGCGCAGCTCGAACGCCTCGGTCTTGGTGTTGTCGGCAAACAGCCTGCGCCAGTCGCCGGGCCACACCTCGCTGTAGAGGCCGGAAGCGCCGATCCGCAGGCCGTCGACACCGACCGGCGCGTCGTAGGACAATCGCGCGAAACGAAGCTGGCGCGGATCGCCGGGCGTGGTGGAGAGATTGAGCGCGAGCGTATCGCCCGGCGTCAGCATCGAATTGTAGGCGGCGGTCGCATAGCTCTGCCACGGCCCGACTGCGGAGGAGCCGAGATTGTCGACACCGAGAAACGCATAGACGTGCCAGGTCTTGACCGAGAGCACGAGGCGGAAATGTCCGCTCGCGGTGCCGATCTCCTCGATCTGCGTGTCGGTGATGCGCACGCCGGGCCGGCCATTGACCAGCATCAGCTGCCGCTCCAGCGTCGCCAGCCGCGACGGATGCTCGGCGAGCACTGGATCGAGCAACGCGCGGATGCCGAACCGTTCGGCGCCCTCGCCTTTCAATGCGAGCTCGGAAATCGCGGCCTCGATGACCTCGAAGCGGACCGTGCCGCCCGCGATATCTTGCGGCGGCACGATGGCGCGGCTGAGATGAAAGCCGGCGCCGCGGTAGGCCTCGCCGATATCAGCGGCGATCCTGACGAGATCGGCCTGCGACACCTTGCGGCCGATGAAGGGCTGCCAGGCGCCGGCAAGTCGAGCGGGCGGGATTGCGCGCGCACCGGTTAACGAAACGTTACGCAATACGACGATCGGAGTCGGGTCGGCCGATGTCTCCGATCGTTCGACGCGCGGCACCGCCGCACCGCGCCGGCCATCGGGGGTCTGGTCCGATTCCTGAGCGTCGAAGCGGCGTTCCAGCTGGCGAACGTCGACGCCAGGGGTCTGCTGGGCGTGGGCAGATACCGAAATTGCGAACAGGCTGAGCACAAGAGCGAACGCGACCCCGTAGTTCCACGGAGGAAGCGCAGCGCTCCGTTCATGCATCCTTAGCCCCATGATTTCTAATAGCTTTTTTATGGTCAATGAACGGTTAACGGCGCGCGCGTTAACCGGCAGCTTCAACTCACTCAATTTTGAAACTTTCCTCCTAGCCTGAGGCTCGAATTTTCGAGCTGAGGGAAGTGTCATGCGTACCCAGGAAGTTGCTCGCGCCGTTACTGCTGCCTTTGCGCTGGTCATCGCCTCGAGCGCATTCGCCGCCGACAACGGCACCTGGTCGGTGAAGAAATCGTCCGGCGAGGTCTGGATGGGCTCATCCGGCGTGCAGCAGGCCTCGGTGAAGGCGGACGAGGTGCTGAAGCCCGGCGACACCATCCGCACGGGGCGCAACGGCCGCGTTCTCCTGGTGCGCGGTGAAGAGAGCATCCTGATCGCGCCGAACTCGGTGGTCGGCCTGCCCGCCGAAAAGAAGGAAGGGCTCTCGACCACCATCAAGCAGCAGGCCGGCTCGATCCTGCTCGAGGTCGAGAAAAAGAACGTCAAGCATTTCGAGGTCGAGACCCCCTACCTCGCCGCCGTCGTCAAGGGCACGCAGTTCCGCGTCACCGTGAATGCCTCCGGCGCCACCGTCGACGTCGTTCGCGGCCAGGTCCAGGTTGCCGACTTCAGGACGGGCCAGATCGCGCAGGTCATGCCGGGCCAGCACGCCACCGCTTTCGCGCACGGCAATGCCGGCCTGTCGCTTGGCGGTGCGGGCGCGTTGCAGCCGATCCAGCACGGCCCGCCGCGCGCTTCCACGATCGAGCGCGTCCCGGTGCCGCGTAACGGCCTTTCCGCGCCGGGCAAACCGACATCGGCCTCGCTGCAGCCGCGCCAATCCATCGGCGGCCCGCGCCATGCCGCCACCCGGATTTCCTCCTCCCTTGGCGAGGTGCGGCTCAACGTCCATCGCGTGACCCACGGCCTCGCCCGCAATGCTGGCTCCGTGCACGGCGCGCGTAGCGTCGCCAGCCGCGAAACCACCGTCTGGAGCTCCGGCGAAGCCGGCGCGGGCAGCGGCAATAACGCCAACGCCAACGGCAACGGCAACGGCAACGGCAATGGTGGCAACAGCGGCTCTTCGGCCGGCGGCAATGGCGGTGGGAACGGCAACGGCGGCGGCAACGGCAATTCGTCCGTGGCGTCCACCGTTGCCAGCGTCGTGGGCTCCGGCACGGGCAATGGCAATAACGGCAACCATGGCAACGGAAACAACGGCAACCACGGCAACGGCAACAACGGCAACGGCAACGGCCGCGGTCATCGCTGACAAAGGACGCACGGCGAACTGAATCCGCTGCGGGGACGGGGGCACAAGGTGAAGAACTATCGGCCACACATGCTGGTCGCCGCGATGCTGGCGATCGCGCTGCTGACCAACTGGCCGGGCGCGCTACGCAACGTGCTGGTCGATCTACGCTTCGCCTGGCAGTCGCGCGCGGCGAGCGGCGACGTCGTCGTGATCGCGATCGATGCCCCCTCGATCGAGCGGATCGGCATCTGGCCGTGGCCGCGCCGGCTTCACGCCGAACTCTTGCAACGGCTCGATGCCGCGGGGATCAGCGACGTCGCCTTCGACGTCGACTTCTCCACGCCGTCCGATCCGGCTTCGGATCGCGCCTTCGTCGAGGCGCTGCGCGGCGCCGGCGGATCGACCGTGCTGCCGGCCTTCAAGCAACCCGGCACCAACGGCGGCACCTATTTCAACCGTCCGCTGCCGCAGTTCCGCGACCAGGCATGGACGGCGGTCGTCAACGTCGCGGTCGAGCCTGACGGGCTGGTGCGGCGCTACAGCTTCGGCCAGAAGCTGGACGCCGAGTTCCTGCCCTCGATGGGCGCGGTTCTCGCCGGACAGTTCGACGACAAGAGCCCGTCGTTCCTGATCGACTTCAGCATCCGCCCCGCGACGATCCCGCGAGTCTCGTTCATCGACGTGCTGCGCGGCGACGAGGCGACGCTGAACCGGCTCAAGGGCAAGAAGGTCGTCATCGGCGGCACCGCGCTCGAGCTCGGCGACCGCTTCTCGACGCCGAACGGCGGCATCGTCGCAGGGCCGGTGCTGCAGGCCGTGGCGGCCGAATCGATCCTGCAGAACCGCGTGCTGCACTGGACCTCCGCGGCCGTGACCTTCGCCGGCCTGCTGGCGCTGGCGCTTGCGACGATGCTGACCTGGCGGCGCTTCTCCGCCGGCGCACGCGCGGTCGCCCTCGCGTTCACCGCGCTCGTGGTCGAGGGTGCCGGCTTCGTGCTGCAGGCCCACTATCCGATCGTGCTCGACACCGCGTTGTTCCACATCGCGATCGTGGTCTATATCGCAGCCGTCGCGCTCGACGAGATCGACATTCGCGCCCTGCTCGGCCGTGTCGCCGAGAGCCGCTTCCAGCGCATTGCGAAGTCGCTCGGCGACGGCCTGATCTGCGTCGATTCCAATTACTTCATCACAGTGTGGAACCCCGGCGCCGCCGCGATCTTCGGCTATCGGCCCGAGGACATGATCGGCAAGCCGTTCGACATGATCTGCGCTAATGGCGCCGGCTCGGCGCTGTCGATCCGCGAAGCCGGCCGGCGCTCGACCGGCGACGTTATCGAGTTCGACGGCCGGCGCAGCAACGGCGAGGAGTTTCCCATCGAGGCGAGCCTCTTTGGCTGGCGAGGCACCGAGGGCTATCAATATGGCGCGATCCTGCGCGACATCTCGGTGCGCAAGCGCGAGCAGGAAAAGATACGCCATCTCGCCGAACACGACGCGCTGACGGGGCTCGCCAACCGCTACACGCTCGATGCCAGGCTCGCGGCGATGATCGCGCGCGCCGAAGCGGAGCATGGCGAAGTCGCGCTCCTTGTCGCCGGTCTCGACGGCTTTCAGCAGATCAACGACACCTTGGGCCATGCCAATGGCGATCTGGTGCTGCGCTCGGTAGCCGAGCGGCTGAACCTGCATGTCGGATCGAATGCTCTCGTCGCACGACTCTCCGGCGATGAATTCGCAATCGCCTTCCGCTGCGCCGACATGGCGGAAAGCGTGGCTTCCTTCGCCCAGCGCATCCGCCGCGCCTTCGACGAGCCGGTGCTGGCGGCTTCGCGGCCTCACCGCGTCAAGGTTTCCATCGGTGCGGCAGTATTTCCCGCCGGCGGCCGTTCCGCCGACGAGCTGCTCAGCAACGGTCATATCGCCTTCTATCGGGCCAAGGCGATCAAGCGCGGCGGCTATGTGGCGTTCGAGAACTCGATCCGCCAGGAGCTGGAGGCGCGCCTCACGCTGGAGCACGAGCTTGCGCACGCCGCCGAGCGCGGCGAGTTCGAGCTGTTCTATCAGCCGCAGGTCCATCTCGGCGATACCGAGCTGGTCGGCGCCGAGGCGCTGATCCGCTGGCGTCATCCGGTGCGCGGCCTGATCCCGCCGGGCGAATTCATGGCCGTGGTCAACACATCCGGAATTTCGGACCGCATTGCCGATTGGGTGCTGCGGACCGCCTGCCGGCAGGCGCGCGCCTGGGAGCTCGCCGGTCATCCCTTGCGTGTCGGCATCAACCTGTCGCCGTCGCAACTGCAATCCGGCGACCTCGCCAGGACCGTCGCGGAAGTGCTGGCGGCGACCGGCGTGACACCGCAGCTGATCGAGCTGGAGGTCACGGAAGACATCCTGCTCAAGGACGAGCAGCGCGTGCTCGACACCTTCCTGCGCATCCAGAAGCTCGGCGTGCGCCTGGTGTTCGACGATTTCGGCACCGGCTATGCGAGCTTGAGCTACCTGAAGAAATTCCCCCTCGACGGCCTCAAGATCGACCGCTCCTTCGTGCGCGACTTGCTCACCGACTCCGACGACGCCGCCATCGTCTCCTCGACCGTCTCCCTCGGCAAACAGCTCGGGCTTTCGGTGATCGCCGAAGGCATCGAGAACCGCGCTACCGCAGACCTGCTCGCGACCATGGGCTGCGAGGAAGGCCAGGGCTACTATTTCGGCAAGCCGATGCCGGTCGCGGCGCTGGAGGAGCAGTTCCTCGGCGTCCAGGACAAGGTCCCGGCGGCCGAGCACGCGGCGTAAGGCGCGGCGTTCAGGCGGGGACCAACGCCTTCTCGAACTGCTCGAACGCGGCGATGGCGTCGGCGGCGTACATCAGCGAGGGACCACCGCCCATATAGACGGCCATGCCGAGCGTCTCCTCGATCTCCTGACGCGTGGCGCCGAGCCGAACCAGCGCCTCGGCATGGAAACCGATGCAGCCGTCGCAATGCGCGGCGACGCCGAGCGCGAGCGCGATCAGCTCCTTGGTCTTCTTGTCGAGCGCGCCGTCGCGGGTTGCCGCCTTGGCAAGCGCGGAGAATGCCTGCATCGTGTCGGGAACGCCGGTGCGCAGCTTCTTCAGGTTGGCGGAGATGTCGGCGCAGACTTCGGAATAGTTCTTCTTCATCGCTTCCTCTTCAGGTGGGTTCGGCAGGGAGCTGCGCTTCGGGAGGTGCCCGCAGCGCGACGTAGATGGCGGGAATGACCAGCACGGTCAGCAGCGTCGACGAGGCGAGGCCGAACAACAGCGAGATCGCAAGGCCCTGGAAGATCGGATCGAGCAGGATGGTGGCGGCGCCGATCATGGCGGCCAGTGCCGTGAGCAGGATCGGCTTGAAGCGGACGGCGCCGGCCTGAAGCACGATCTCGCGCAGCGACTTTCCTTCGGCGCCGCTGTGGCGGATGAAGTCGACCAGCAGGATCGAGTTGCGGACGATGATGCCGGCCAGCGCGATGAACCCGATCATCGAGGTGGCGGTGAATGGCGCCCCGAGCAGCCAGTGGCCGATCAGGATTCCGATCAGGGTCAGCGGGATCGGCGTCAGGATCACCAGCGGCAGGCGGAAGCTGCCGAACTGGGCGACCACCAGCACGTAGATGCCGAGGATGGCCGCGCCGAAAGCTGCGCCCATGTCGCGGAAGGTGACATAGGTGATTTCCCATTCGCCGTCCCACAGCAGCGTGGGGCGCGATTCGTCCGCGGGCTGCCCATGCAGGCCGATCGCAGGCTTCGGCAGCTTGCCCCAATCGTGGGCGTCGATGCGGTTGGCGACCGCCAGCATGCCGTACAACGGGGCCTCGAAGCGGCCGGCGAGCTCCGCCATCACCATGTCGGCGAAGCGGCCGTCGCGGCGGAAGATCGCCGGCGAGCCGTCCTCGACGGTCGCCTTCACAACCTGGCCCAGCTCGACCACGGTCTTGCTTCCGGGCAGCGTATTGGCCGGCACCGGCGTCGAGGCGAGCGCCTCGTCCCAGGAAAGGCCGCGCTTGGGCAATCGCACCGCGATCTCGATCGGATTGCGGTCTTCTCCGCGGTGCGAGTACCCGATCGAAATGCCGCCGAACAGTGCCTGGATCGTATCGTAGACGTCGCGCTGCTCGACGCCGAAGAACTCGAGCCGGTCCTGGTCGATCGACAGGCGCAGCCGCGGCCGGCTTTCGCCGATCGAATCGTCGATGTCGACGATGAACGGCACTTCGGCAAACAGCTTCTTCAGTTCAGTGGTGACCGCGCGGCGCGTCGCCGCATCCGGGCCGTAGATTTCCGCCTGCAGCGTCGCCAGAACCGGCGGCCCCGGCGGCACCTCGACGACCTTGATGCTGGTGCCGGCGGGAGCGCCGAGCGCCTTGAGCCTTTGCCTGAGATCGAGCGCGATGTCGTGGCTGGCGCGCTTGCGCTCGCCTCGCGAGGTCAGGTTGATCTGCAGCTCGCCCAGTTCCGGCCGCTCGCGCAGGTAATAGTGCCGAACGAGGCCGTTGAAATTGAACGGCGCCGGGGTGCCGGCATAGGATTGCAGCGTGGTCACCTCCGGCAATTGGCGCGCGATCCCGGCCGCAGCGAACAGCGTGCGCTCCGTCGCCTCGAGGCTGGCTCCCTCGGGGAGGTCGACCACGACCGCAATTTCGGACTTGTTGTCGAACGGCAGCAGCTTGACCGTCACCGACTTGGTCGCGAACAGGACCATCGACAGCAGCGTGGCGATGCCGACGCCGATCAGGAAGATCCAGGCCGAGCGCTTGCTGCGGACGACATGGCCGGCGATGCGCCGGTAGACGCCGCCGAGCAGGCCCTCCTCGTGATCGTGACCGGCATGAGCAGCCGCCGGCTCGCCCTTCGGCGCCAGTCGCAGCATCAGCCACGGCGCCACCACAACGGCGACGAAGAACGAGAACAGCATCGCGGCCGACGCGTTCGCCGGGATCGGCGCCATGTACGGCCCCATCAACCCGGACACGAACAGCATCGGCAGCAGCGCCGCGACGACGGTGAGCGTCGCGACGATGGTGGGATTGCCGACTTCCGCGACCGCCTCGATGGTGGCCTGCAGCCGCGGCCTGCCGTCGCGCATGGCCCAGTGCCGCGCGATGTTCTCGACCACGACGATGGCATCGTCGACCAGGATGCCGATCGAGAAGATCAGCGCAAACAGGCTGACGCGATTGATGGTGTAACCCATCAGGTTGGCGGCGAACATGGTCAGCAGGATCGTCGTCGGGATCACGACGAAGGTCACGACGGCCTCGCGCCAGCCGATCGCGATCGCGATCAGCACGACGATCGAGATCGTCGCGAGACCGAGGTGGAACAAAAGCTCGTTCGCCTTTTCGTTGGCGGTCTCGCCGTAGTCGCGGGTGATCGTGACCTGGATGTCCTCCGGGATGAGGCGGAGCTTCAGCCCTTCCAGGCGTTGCGAGATGTCCTCCGAGACCACGACCGCGTTGGCGCCGGCGCGCTTGGCGAGCGCGAGGCTGACCGCCGGCACGCGCGTCCATTGTCCCTTGTCGTCGCGCGCGTCGTTCCAGACCCGGTGCTCGGTGGCGCTCGGGCCGATGACGACGGACGCGACGTCCTTGACGTAGACCGGGCGGCCGTCCCGCGTCGTAATCAGCAGCAATCCGATGTCGGGAATGCCTGCGAGCGTCTGGCCCGCGGCAACGTTGCGCACCGTTCCGGCATCGCGGACCTGGCCCGCCAGGAACGAGCGATTGGCATCCTTCACCTTGGCGACCAGTTGTTGCAGCGTGATGCCGAACAGCGACAGCTTCTCCGGATCCGGCTCGACCCGGATCTGCTGCGGGCTGCCGCCGGAGATGTAGGTCAGGCCGACATTGTCGACCTTCATCAGCTCCGATCGCACCTTGTCGGCCAGCTCGTACAGATCCTTGTCGGCCCAGCGCTCTGCGGCTTCCGGTTTCGGCGACAGCGTCAACACGGTCACCGCGACGTCGTTGATGCCGCGGCCGACGATCAACGGCTCGGCGATGCCGACCGGGATGCGATCGAGATTGGCGCGCATCTTCTCGTGGACGCGCAGGATCGCGTCCTCGAACTTGGTGCCGACCAGGAAGCGGGCGGTGACCATCACCCGGTCGTCCTCGGTCTGGCTGTAGACGTGCTCGACGCCGTCGATGCCCTTGACGATGGACTCCAGCGGCTTGGTGACGAGCTCGACCGCGTCCGGTCCGCGCAGCCCGTCGGCCCTGACGCGGATATCGACCATCGGCACGCTGATCTGCGGCTCCTCCTCGCGGGGAATGACGACGATCGCGATCAGGCCGACGACCAGCGCGGCAAGCAGGAACAGCGGCGTCAGAGGCGAGCCGATCGTCGCCCTGGTGAGCCGGCCGGAAAGGCCGAGGTTCATGGCCGCACCAGCTGGTCGCCGGCGCGAACGCCCGACAGGATCTCGAGGCCGTCCGGAAGCGACGGACCCGGCAGCTCGCGGCCGCGCTGCACGGGGACGTCGATGGTCCGGCCCGCCTGCACGAGCCGGACATAGTCGATGCCGAAGCGGGTCTTCACATAGCTCGCGGGAATCACGAAAGCCGGACGGGAGCCGGCGGAAACCCACACCCGCAGCCGATCGCCGACGAAATACTCGCCAAGCCCCTCGACAGTGGCGTCCGCAATGACCCGGCCTTCCTCGATCTGCGGGTAGACGAGATCGATGACGCCGGACCTGGAAGCGCCATTGCCGAGCTCGGCGCCATCGATGCGAATCCGATCGCCGGTCTTCAGGAAGCGGGCGTGCCGCTCGGGCACCCGCAGGCGCAGCTTGAAGTTCTGCTGCGCGACGGTGACGACGGGGTCGCCCGGCAGGACGACGGAGCCGACGGTCACCAGCTTCTTCAGCACCCGCCCGTCGGACGGCGCCAGCACCTGGCCTTCGCTGAGCTGCTGATTGACGACGGCCCGCTCGGCAGTACGTGCGCGCAACCCGTTCTCCGCCACGTTGAGCGCGGTGCGCGCCTCGTCCAGCTTGACGCGCGGCAGCGTGCCGCGCTCGACCAGCCCCTCGATGCGCGTGAAATCGATCTGCGCCTGGTTGGCCTGCGCCTGCAAGGCTTCGATCTGGGCGTCCAGCGCCTTCATCTGCAGGCCCAGCTTCTCGTCGCCGATCGACGCGATCGCCTGGCCCCGGGTGACGCGGTCGCCTTCCCTGACGTTGAGCTGGACGACCGTGCCGCCGATGCGTCCGCGCGCCGGGACCACGCTGATGCTTTCCACGGTCGCGAAAACCGCTTTCTCGTCGGCCACCGACCGCTGCTCAACGGTCAGCGTCTCCGCCGCCGCGAGGCCGGCAGGCAGCGCAGCGGCCAAGACGACCAGCAACGGTCGCAACAACTCGATCGGTCGTGCAGTCATGGGAACCTTTCACCGCGCCGCGGTGTCCTGTTGTTCACTTCACCGGCAATGGCGAAGGCGTCGTTGATCTCGCTCAACGCACCGCCGCGCGGACGCTCATAAGTTTCACTTCGTCCTTGCGGACTTCGGCGCGCAGAAGACCTGATAGAGCGTCTTCAGGATCTCGCGCGCGGGTTCGCTGGCAATCGAATAGAAGATCGTCTGCGCCTCGCGCCGCGCCGATACCAGGCCATCCTTGCGAAGGAGCGCCAGATGCTGGGAAACGGTGGAATCCCGCAGATCGAGGAATTCGGCCAGTTCGCCGACCGAGCGTTCGTCGTCGATCAGCTGGCAGATGATCAGGAGCCGGTGCCGGTTGGAGAGCGCCTTGAGCAGATCGCTCGCCTGGTCGGCCGCCCGCTCCATCATTTCGCTATTTATTTTCATACTTGCGTATATACGAGAGTTCGCATATATAGTCAAGCGCTGCACGACGGCCGGAGCTGAACCGGCGACGCGGCCAACCAACGGAGGTGTGCCCATGGCGGAAGTCGTCGTAATCGGAGCCGGTCTGAGCGGAACGCTGATGGCCTATGAATTGCTGCCGCAGCTGCGAAAGGAGGATCGCCTCACCGTGATCTCGCAGGGCGCGGTCTATCATTTCGTCCCGTCGAATCCGTGGGTGGCGGTCGGCTGGCGCAAGCGCGACGAGATCGAAATCGATCTTGCCGATATCATGAAGCGCAAGGGAATTCGCCTGCTCACGCAGGGCGCCCAGCGCGTCCATCCTGCCGAGAACCGCGTCGAGCTCGCCGACGGTGCTTCCATCGACTACGATTATCTGGTGGTCGCGACCGGACCCGAGCTCGCCTTCGACGAAATTCCGGGGCTGGGCCCGCAGGGTCACACCCAGTCGGTCTGCCATGTCGACCATGCGGCGCACGCAAGTGAGGCCTTCGACAAGCTCGCAGCCAATCCGGGACCGGTGATCATCGGCGCCGTCCAGGGCGCCTCCTGCTTCGGTCCGGCCTACGAATTCCTCTTCATCCTGGAAACCGAGCTGCGCCGCCGCAAGCTGCGCGACCGCGTGCCGATGACCTTCGTCACCTCGGAGCCCTATATCGGGCATCTTGGCCTCGACGGCGTCGGCGACACCAAGGGCCTGCTCGAAAGCGAAATGCGCGAGAAGCACGTCAAGTGGATCACCAATGCGCGAGTCAAGGCCGTCGAAGACGGCAAGATGCATGTCGAGGAGCTCGCCGACGACGGCACCGTGCGCAAGACGCACGAACTGCCGTTCGCCTATTCGATGATGCTGCCGGCCTTCCGCGGCGTCGGTGCGGTTCGCGGCCTCGAGAAGCTGACCAATCCGCGCGGCTTCGTCATCGTCGACGAGCATCAGCGCAATCCGGCATTCCCCAACGTGTTCGCGGTCGGCGTTTGCGTCGCGATCGCCCCGCTCGGCGCGACGCCGGTCCCCGTCGGCGTACCGAAGACCGGCTTCATGATCGAATCGATGGTGACGGCCACCGCCCTCAACATCGGCGCCCTGCTCCGCGGCAAGCCGCCGGCGGCCCAGCCGACGTGGAACGCGATCTGCCTTGCCGACTTCGGCGATTCCGGCGTCGCCTTCCTGGCGCAGCCGCAGATCCCGCCGCGCAACGTCAACTGGTCATCCAAGGGCGAATGGGTCCACTACGCCAAGGTGGCGTTCGAGAAGTATTTCCTGCGCAAGATGCGGCGCGGCGAGAGCGAGCCGATCTACGAGCGCTTCCTCCTCGACAAGCTCAACATCGCCAAGATCAAGGAAGTCAGGACCGGCACATGAGCAAGATGCGGCAAATCGTCTGTGGGCAGTGCGGGCGGATCAACCGCCTGCCGGCCGAGCGCGCCGCGCAGGGCGCGCGCTGCGGCGCCTGCCACCAGGCGATCTTCACCGGACACCCCCTGGAAGTCGACGAGCGAGGCTTCGAACGCCACGTCGCCAACAGCGATATTCCCCTGCTCGTCGACGTGTGGGCACCGTGGTGCGGTCCGTGCCGCGCGATGGCGCCGATGTTCGAGCGCGCGGCGCAACAGCTCGAGCCGAAAGTCCGGCTGCTGAAACTCAACTCCGATGCCGCCCCTGCCCTGTCCTCGCGCCTTCGCATCAGCGGCATTCCAACCCTGCTGCTGATGCAAGGCGGCCGGGAAATCGCGCGTCACGCCGGAGCAATGGACGTGCGCAACATCGTCGCCTGGACCGAATCCGGCCTGGCCCGTTCCTGATTAGCCAACTGAAGGAGTACATCCATGAATGTCGATAAAGCAGTTCTCGCCTTTGCAGGCTTCGTCGTCCTATTGGGCCTCGCGCTCGGTTACTACGTCAACGCCTACTGGTACCTGCTGACGGCGTTCGCCGGCGTCAACATGTTGCAGGCGTCGTTCACGGGGTTCTGCCCGGCCGCTATGGTCTTCAGGAAGCTGGGCCTGCGGGGCGGCTGCGCGTTCAACTGAGCGGCGCGGAAATCCCGCGCCTGACGGCGCCCATCGCGAGGAATCCCGTCCATGAGCAACGATACCTTCATCGAAGGCCCGCTCTATGCGCCTCGCGCCAAGGTCTATCCGCAGGCGGTGCACGGCAGATTCCGCCGCATCAAGTGGGTGATCCTCTGCATCACGCTCGGGGTCTATTATCTGCTGCCGTTCGTCCGCTGGGATCGCGGGCCCGGCCTGCCGAGCCAGGCCGTGCTCGTCGACTTCCCGCACCGCCGCTTCTATTTCTTCTTCATCGAGTTGTGGCCGCAGGAGGTCTATTATTTCACGGGCCTCTTGATCCTCGCCGCTATGGCCCTGTTCCTGATGAACGCCGTCGCCGGCCGCATCTGGTGCGGCTACATGTGCCCGCAGACGGTCTGGACCGACCTGTTCTATGCCGTGGAGCGCTGGGTGGAGGGCGACCGGCGCGAGCGGATGATGAGCGACAAGCGCGGCTGGACGTTCACGCATGTCCGGCAGGTTGCGCTGAAGCATTTCCTCTGGCTCATGATCGCTTGGTGGACGGGCGGCGCATGGGTGCTCTATTTCGCCGACGCGCCGACCCTGGTGAAGGACCTCGCGACCTTCCAGGCCCCGTTCATCGCCTATCTCTGGATCGGCATCCTGACCGCCACGACCTACATCTTCGCCGGCCACGCCCGCGAGCAGGTCTGCATCTACATGTGCCCGTGGCCGCGCATCCAGGCGGCGCTCACCGACGAATGGGCGCTCAACGTCACCTACCGGGGCGACCGCGGCGAACCGCGCATGTCGGTCAAAAAGGCCGAGCAGGCGCGCGCCCACGGCGAGACGGCCGGCGACTGCGTCGACTGCCACCAGTGCATCAACGTTTGCCCGACCGGCGTCGATATCCGCGACGGCATTCAGCTCGGCTGCATCCAGTGCGGCCTGTGCATCGACGCCTGCGACACCGTCATGGAGCAGATCGACCGCCCCACCGGCCTGATCGGCTACGACACCGACGTCAACATGCAGCGGCGGCGCGAGGGCAAGGCGCCGATCTACCGGCCGGCGCGCGCGCGCACCCTCGTCTACGCCGCCGCCATGGCGATCGTCGGCGGCATCATGCTGTACTCGCTGCTCACCCGGAGCATGATCGACGTCAACGTGCTGCATGAGCGCAATCCCCTGTTCGTCCAGCTGGCGGATGGCGGCGTGCGCAACGACTATTCGCTGCGCCTGCTCAACAAGGGCGCGGAGCGCTCGTTCGCGCTGGAGGTCTCGGGCCTGCCGGGCGCGAAGCTTCAGGCCGCCGGCGTTTCGCGCAGGCCGGACGGCAAGCTGGCCATCGACGTCGGGCAAGACCAGACCCGCGAAGTGCGGATATCGGTGCAGGTCGATCCGGGAGCGGTGCCGGCAAAGCCGGTCGACATCTCGATCGAGGCAACCGACCTCACGACGGGCCAAACCGTGGCCGCGCGGGACCACTTCGTGTCTCCCGGCCGGTGATGCATGATGAGATTGCTGTTGATCATGGCGATCGCGCTCACGGCCGCGGGCGCGGGAAACGCAGCGGAAGTCGATCTTCATGGATACTGGGACAGGAATTGCGCCAGCTGTCACGGACATGCGGCAGCTTTCGCACGTCGGTTCCTGACCGTAACGGACGGGAAACTGCGGGGCGGCAACTGAGCGTGTAGTCCATGCTTATGCCTAATGAAGCGTTAACATTATCGCTCAACTTCGATGCTGCGACCAACGGGTTTCTCCAACCTTTTCGGCTAGCTTGGCCTCCATCAGCGCGAGGAAGACGGACGACAGGGGTCAACGGCGTCCGCCCGTCGCGCACGGGGATTTGAGGACGTGGCCGACATTGCCGATACAACTCTGGTTCACCGCGCACCCATGCGGGATGAAGCGGCAACGCGCGCCGCGCCGGTGCCGCTCGCAAGCGTTGGTGCGGATGCCTGGCGCGGGCTTGCCGAGCGGACGGTCGAGCCGAACGGCTACTACCTGCCCGACTGGGAAATGGCGGTAGACGCCTCCGCGCGTGGCCGTACCAACGCTTCAGCGATCTGCGCCTTCAGCGATACAAGGCTGACCGGACTGTTGCCGGTCGTCCCGATGTGGCGGGCTTACGGAATTCCGCTGCCGGCGCTGGTCAGCGCCGACCCCTATGGCTCGCTGTGCACGCCGCTGCTCGACCGCGAACAGGCCGAGGCCGCCGCGCTCGAACTGATGCGCCAGGCCCGCGCGGCCGGCGCCCATGCCTTGCTGCTGCGCGCAGTCGCGCTCGACGGTCCTGCGATGAAGGCCTTTCGCGAGGAACTGCGCCGCGACGGCCTGCGCGTCAGGCTGCTGCAATCGCATCTGCGCGCCGCGCTCGATGCCACGCGCGACGCCGACGAAGTGTTGCAGGAAGCGCTGGGCGCGAAGAAGCTGAAGGAGCTGCGCCGTCAGCGCAACCGGCTCGCCGACCACGGCGCGGTGCAATTCGACGTCGCGCGAACGCCGGACGAGGTTGCGCCGGCGGTCGAGACATTCCTTGCGCTCGAAGCCAGCGGCTGGAAGGCCAGGCGCGGCACGGCGCTTGCGCAGGACCAGGGCGACGCCGCTTTCATCCGCCGCGCCACCGTGGCGATGGCGGCTCGCGGCCAGTGCGAGATCATTTCGCTCCGGGCCGGCGACACGCCGGTTGCGGCCGGCGTCGTGCTGCGCCACGGCGATCGCGCCTTCTTCTTCAAGCTCGGCGTCGACGAGCGCTTTGCAAAGTATTCGCCGGGCGTGCAGCTCACGCTTGAGCTGACGCGGCACCTCTGCGCCGATCCGCTGATCCGCTTCGCCGATTCCACCGCGGCGCCCGATCATCCCATGATCAATCCGATCTGGCGGTCCCGTCTTGCCATCGGCGACGTGCTCGTTCCCTTGCAGCGCCACGACGTCGTCGTGCCGCTGATCCGCGCCGCGCTTGCGCTGCGCCAGGCGATCCGCGAGCCGGCCCGCCGCGCCGTTCATTTCCTCCGGCGACGCCGGGAAAGCCGTCAGGAGAAGTCCACATGAATACGACCACGGCGATTGCGCCCGTCATCACCGCTTCCAACGACTCGCTGCGCCGCGACTTTCCGCTGAGGCCGTTCGCGATCCGCCACAAGCTTTCCGGCCATCCGCTGCTGACGTTGCCGCGTATCGCGCAGCTCGCCGCCGAGCTGCCGCGCGACCTCATCGAATACAATTCCGGCAAGGTCGCGATCAGCCAGGACCCGGACGCGATCCCCGCGGTCGATCTCGATCCGGTCGAGATCGTCCGGCGCATCGAGACCGCCGGCGCCTGGATGGTGCTCAAGCGCGTGGAGAATTCGCCGGAATACCGCCAGCTGCTGGAGGATACCCTGCTGTCGGTCGCCCGCGCTCGCGGCTTCAACAGCGTGGCCGATGCCGGCTTCGAGCAGATCGAGGGTTTCCTGTTCGTCTCCTCGCCGAACTCGACGACGCCGTTCCATCTCGACAGCGAGGACAATTTCTTCGTCCACATCCACGGCGAAAAATTCTTCACCATCTACGACAACACGGACCGCGCCATCATCGACGATGCCGAGATCGAGCGTTCGATGACCAAGCACCGTAACCTGAAATTTGACGAGCGCTGTGCACCACGCGCGACTGAATTCCATCTGTTCGCGGGCGAAGGCTGCTACGTGCCCTATCAGTGGCCGCACTGGGTGCGCACCGCCGGCAGCTATTCGATCTCGATGGCGATCACCTGGAAGACGCGCGAGGTCCGCCGCAACAACGATTTGCACTTCTTCAATTCGTGGCTGCGCGGCATCGGCCTGCCGCAGCAGGCGCCGGGCAGGCAGCCGGCGCTGGATGCGCTGAAGCTCGCGCTTTACCGCACCGTCACGACGGCCATCACGCCGCTGCGCAGCTCCATGGCGATGCGCAAGGCGCTGCGCCGCATCGCGCTCGGCAAGAAGGCGAACTACTATTTGAAGGGGGCTTAGGCCTACGGCTTCTTGCGCTCGAACATTTGAGCAGTTCGACCGTCGCGCTGAACCAATTTGCCATCTCGACGATGTTCCGCGATGGCAAACCATTCCTCGGTCAACTCAGGAATTTCGTCGTATTCGTGCTCCTGCAAGATATGTCGATCGACGCTTTTCAGGTCGCTTCCCAAGACTCGCTTTCCACCGGCCATAGCGTTGTCCTACTCCGCCGCCTGCGCGTTGATTTCCGCCGACACCTGGCGGATGGCGCGCGCCAGCTGCTCGGCCGGTTGCGCGCCGGACACCGCGTATTTCTGCGCGAACACGAAGGTCGGCACGCCGGAAATGCCCTTGTCGGAAGCTTCCTGCGCCCAGGAGGAGATCAGCTCCACGTCCTCGTCGGTGGCAAGGCGCCTCTTCACATCCTCGGCGTCGAGGCCGACATCGGCGGCCGCCTGCACCAGCACGCCGGCGTCGGTGAGGTCGCCGCCGTCGCGGAAATAGAGCTCCATCAGCCGCTGCTTCATTTCGGCGGCCTTGCCCTGCTGGTCGGCCCAATGGATAAGGCGATGGCAATCGATGGTGTTGGGCTGGCGCTTGACGAGCTCGGGCCGGTACGTGAGCCCCTCCTCGCCAGCGGCCTGCACCACGCGGCCGGCGATGCCCTTGTAGGCCTCGACCGAGCCGAACTTGGCGGTGAGGTATTCCTCGCGGCTGATTCCCTCGCGCGGTACCCATGAATTGAGGAAGAACGGCCGCCAGCGCACTTCAACGGGCACGTCGGGCACCAGCGCCAAAGCATTCTCGATGCGGCGCTTGCCGATGTAGCACCAGGGGCAGACCACGTCGGAGACGATGTCGAGTTTCAGGGGCTTCAGGTCGCTCATGAGGTTCTCCTGGGCTTCTCCTGCTGTCACGCAAGCGCTGAAGATAAGCCGATCGGGGTCCCGGACAAGGCCGGAAGCGGCATGCCTCATCCAACATAACCTCCGCGGTTATTGCGGGATTCGCCGGGTGGCCGTAGCGATCGGCCGTCGATTTGCCAGCGGAGACGCCCATGACCGCCATTTTCAAGCCCGAAGGCCCCCTGTTCCGCGCCACCGAACATGCCGGCGGACCGTGGTCATCAGACATGCTGCAAGACAGCGCCACCACCGCGCTGATGACGCGCGAGGTGGAGCGGCTGGCGAAGACGTCGGGCTTTGCCGTGCGCCGCTCACTTTCGACCTCTGGCGCCCTGCGGGTCTGCGCGCCTTCCGCGTGGCGAGCGAGATGCTGCGCGACGGCCGAAAAGCAAAAACGTTGCAGGTGCGCCTGATGGACGGCGAGACCGAGATCGGCCGCTGCACGGCGCTGCTGACCGCGCAAGGCAGCGAGTCGCCCGCCGATCCCTTCGCCAGGACGTCGGCCGCCGATGCGCCGCCGGAGAGCGGCACGCCGCCGCCCGGCTTCGCGCAGCGCTGGAGCAGATACTTCCAGAACGTCTCGGTGCGGCTGATCGAGGGCGCGCTGGAGAAACCCGGCCCGGCTGCCGCGTGGATGCGGCTCGACGTGCCCGTGGTCGAGGGCGAGGCCAACACGCCGCTGCTGCAGGCGGTGCAGGCTGCGGATTTCTCCAGCGGCGTCGCTCAGATCGTCGACATACGCGAATGGACCTTCATCAATCCCGAGATCAGCCTGTACTTCTTCCGCGAGCCGGAGGGTGAATGGATTCTGATCCGTTCGCGCACCCGTGTCGGCGCCGGCGGCGCCGGGCTCACCACCGCGACGTTGAGCGACCGCCAGGGACCGTTCGCCGAAGTGATGCAGGCGATGAGCTTCGAGCGGCGCGAGGCTCAGGCTCAGGCGTCCTGAAGTCCTTTGCTACCTTGCGAAGGCGGCCGCGGTCCGCGGGCGCGGCTTGCGCCCGAGAAGATCACCTAGCAGCCCCGGCAGATCCTCAAGTTGAGCTTTTCGCGGTCCAATTGCTCCGGGCGCTGCGCCGCGGCCGGACCGGAACCCCTCGCAAGTTTGCCCTTGCCCTGCTCGATGAGCGTCGAAAACTTCACCGAGCCGTCGTTCGAAATCTCGACATGTGGCGTGGTGCCTCGAATGCCCATGGTTGCGACCGGCGTGTCGACCTTCATATCGCCCGTCTTCGCAATACCGCCGGCCACGAACGTCATCGTTCCGTTCGTCAAATTGAACAGGGTCGAGTTCGATTTGCCGTTTGGATCGTAGACGAACTCGTCCAGCGCCATACGCGCGTTGCTCGACAGATTGAACGAGCTGCCGTCGGCAAAGTTGATGCCGATCCGGCCATCGGCGCCGGTCTTGACCACGTCGCCCCGATAGACGAGGTCGCCGACCTTCGTCTCCTGTCCGGCGACACTGGCCTGCACGACCACCGCGTTCGCGCGTTCAATCGAGACCGAGCCCGTGGCGACCACGACCTTGCCGATAGGTTTCGACGGAAGCTCCAGAACGGCCGGCCGCTGCGGCCCGATCTGGGCTGCGGAGCAACCAGGGAAAAAACCGGTCAGCAAGAAGACAAGACCGGCCACCAACGCAAATCCCTGCGCGTGCACATGATCCCCTTCCTTCGCGAGAAGGTCCCGTTCGTACAGCAGTCCGCCGGTTGAGCCCGGCAACAACCGGATGCTGCGCCACGCCGAATGCGGTAGTGTCCAATGCGCGATAGCTTAGTGCTGACAGCCGTTGTCGACCAGTACCTCTTTATTTCCCGCTCCCGGGGGCTTGCGCGGTCGCAAAATGGGCGCATGCTCCCCGGCAATTCGATAGTTCTTGAGGGGGGCCGGACACGTTTGCGGCGGAAAGTTGCTTGACGTCGCGCTGATCAGGTCTTCTCCCTGAAGATGCTGGGTTATTTCAGTCGGACGTTTCGGCGGGCAGCCCTGGGGCTAGCCGGCGCCAGAAGATTTGGGCCCACTGGCGCTTGGCAAGCCAGAACAAGGCGGCGCCACGCTTGGCAGCGAGGTCAAGCCAATGTTTGTTGCGCCCCAAATGCGACGCACCCGACTGGTGATCGCGGATCGACATCCGATCGTTCTGCACGGGTTGATATCGGTAATCACAGCGCAGCAGGACTTCGAGATCGTCGCATCCTGCACCAGCGGAAGACGCTCGGTCGAAGCGCTTCGCAATTTGGCGCCCGATGTCGCACTTCTGGGCGACTCGCTTCCCGACGTGACGGCATCCGAATTTCTCGCCATCGCCAATGCCGAGAATCTTCCCACCCGGCTGGTCTTCTTCACCTCATCGCTCGAACAAGGCGATCTCGCGTCGGCCATCGCAGACGGTGCCTGTAGCGGGATCTCGAAGTACGCGAGCCCCGAAACCTTGCTGCGTTCCCTGAGGCTGGTGATGGAGGGCATCAGCCTGCTGCCGGAGCTATCCCCGGAATTAGCGTCACCCGAGAAGGAAAGCGGCGCCAACATCGAAGAGTTGCTGACGGTGCTGACGGACCGGGAGCGCGAAATCATGCGCCTGGTAGCCGAAGGCTTGTCGAACAAGGAAATCGCGCGACAGCTGAACGTTTCCGACGGCACCATCAAGGTCCATCTCCACCACATATATCAGAAGCTCGAGATCAACAGCCGGACGGTGCTGGCGGCGCTCGTCTTGTCGCAGCGACATGGCGGGTTTGGCATGCTGTCGCTCGCCGCGCTGACCTTCGCAACGATGCCCGATGCAAAGGCGGCGGATCCGGGCGAAACAATCCTGGACGACGACAACATTGCTTACAAGGATCTCGAATACGGCGCGTTCGAGCTCTGGACCAAGGAGGATGTCCCTCGGCACATCGTCGTCAATGATCCCGGCCAGACAATCGTACTCACCGGCAGAGGCTCCTCCGTCAGCGTGAGCCAAGTCGCGAACTCCGCCGCCCGCATGGAGGAACTGCAAGCCGCCCAGCAGGCCGTGCTCGCCAATGTCGCGAAGGGATATGGCCCGAACGGCTCGTCCAGCCCTCCCCACATTTTCAACCTGCCGGGAGCGCAACAGCTCGACGAGGTTCAGCCCGGTGGCCCGACGACGCCGGGGTCGCTGCCGCCGCTGGAGTTCGCTCCGAACCCGATATTCTACCCGCTCATTGCGCCACCGCTGCCGCCCGAGCCTCCGTCGCTGAATGCGGCGAGCGGACCGATGCTGATCGACACGGGCGCGTTCGATGATTTCGCCGCGTCGAGTGGAAATTTCGTCGCCAGCAGTCCCCGCCCGGGCGCCACCCTCACCTTCGGCATCGACGGCGGCACCGCGGGCAGCACGGTCCTGGACGGGGTTACCTACGATACCTCGAAGACCGGCCCCTACGGTACGCTCTACCTCGACAGCGCGACCGGCGCCTACATCTACGTTCCCGACGACGATGCCATCAACGCGCTGGCGGCGCCCACGATCGAAAGCTTCATCATCACGGTTTCCGACGGAACGCTCGCGGCCAGCCAGATTTTTACGGTCACCATCGACGGCGGCAACGACGCCGCGATCATAACCGGCGTTACCGGCGGCGGCGTCACGGAAGCAGGCGGCGTCGCCAACGCCGCGCCGGGCACGCTGACCGCCACGGGAACGCTCACCGATACCGACGTCGACAATCCCGCCAACACCTTCACGGCGGTCAACTCGCCGACACCAAGCCAGAAGGGCTACGGCACCTTCACCATGACGGTGGCCGGCGTCTGGACTTACACGCTCGACAACGGCAATCCCGAGGTGCAGGCGCTCAACGTCGGCGGCACCCTGATCGACACCTTCATCGTGACCACGGTCGACGGCACGCCGCAGATCGTCACCATCACCATTACCGGCAGCAACGACGCGGCGATCATTTCCGGCACCACCTCCGGCTCGGTGCTCGAGGCCGGCAGCACCGCGCCAGGCACGCCGGTTGCGACCGGCACGCTCACCGACGTCGACGTGGACAATGTGGACAACGCCTTCATCGCCGTCATCTCGCCGACCGCGGGCAACAACGGCTACGGCACCTTCACCATGACGGCAGCCGGCGTGTGGACCTACACGCTCGACAACGGCAACGCCGAGGTGCAGTCGCTCAATGTCGGCGGCACCCTGATCGACACCTTCATCGTGACCACGGTGGACGGCACGGCGCAGATCGTCACCATCACCATCACCGGCAGCAACGACGCGGCGATCATTTCCGGCACCACGGCCGGCTCGGTGCTCGAGGCCGGCAGCACCGCGCCGGGCACGCCCGTCGCGACCGGCACACTTTCGGCCGCCGACGCCGACAATGCCGCGAACGCCTTCATCGCCGTCATCGCGCCGACCGCGAGCAACAACGGCTACGGCACCTTCACCATGACGGCAGCCGGCGTCTGGACCTACACGCTCGACAACGGCAATCCCGAGGTGCAGGCGCTCAACGTCGGCGGCACCCTGACCGACAGCTTCATCGTGACCACGGTCGACGGCACCGCGCAAGCGGTGACGATCACCATCACCGGCAGCAATGACGCGGCGGTCATCTCCGGCACCGCCTCCGGATCGGTCGTTGAGGCCGGCGCCGATCCGGGCACGCCCGTTGCGACCGGCACGCTCACCGACACCGACGTGGACAACGAGGACAACGCCTTCATCGCCGTCACCTCGCCGACGGCGAGCAGCAAGGGCTACGGGACCTTCATGATGACCGCGGCCGGCGCGTGGACCTACATGCTCGACAACGCTAATGCCGAGGTGGAGGCGCTCGATCCCGGTGAGACGTTGACCGATACATTCACGGTCACCACCATCGACGGCACCACGCAGGTGGTGACGATCGTCATCCACGGCAGCAGCGATGCGGACCCGAACGATTTCGACCACCTTGCCCTGGGGACCGAGGTCGTAAGCGACCCGCCGTTCGTTTACGGGACTCCCGACGGCGAAACCATCGCGGGAGGCGGCAATGAGCCTCAGACAGTCTACGCGGGCGCGGGTGACGACACCGTCAATGGCACTGGCGTGGATGACGTTCTGTATTCCGGATCAGGCAACGATACGATCAAGGGCAATGGCGGTGACGACACGTTGTACGGAGGATCCGGCCGCGATGACATCAACGGCAATAACGGCAGCGATACCATCATCGGCGGATATGGCGCTGACGATCTGACGGGCAGCAACGGCGATGACGTGTTCGTCTACCTGGCCGTTGCCGATTCCAACTCGAGCGGGTTCGACCGGATCACCGATTTCGCGTCGGGTTCGGACAAGATCAACCTGGCGGCCTTTGGCGCGCTGGCGTTCCTGCACCTGACTTCGGCAAGCACGTCGGTGCCGCCGCGCACCATCGCCTGGATCTACGACAGCGCAAGCAATGAAACCATCGTCTACGTCAACCCGACGGATGAGGTCCTGGACATCGGCGATCCGGCCCTGCTGGAGATCCACCTGCAGGGCGTCGTGTCCGTTGCCGAGTCGGATTTCATCCACGAGGAGGCGACCGCCACGACCGTCGTTACCGCCGGCGAAGCCATCGATCCTGCGCTCGCGGCAATTGCGGCAGCCGAAATCGTCGTTCTGACGTCGGCCATTGCCGAGGTGTCCGCGGAGTCTGAAGATGGTGTAAGCGCCCATGCCGGCAGCTGGACGCTGCAGGCAACCGAGGAGAGCTTCAAGTTCGATTTCGATCGCGGTGTCGATTCGATCGGCTCCATCAGGATCGCCCGCTTCGGCGAAGCTTCGGCCTACGCGACGGCAGCCAGCGATGGCGAAGCGGTCACCGCGCTAGTGAGTGGACCGCCAATCGAGCTTTGGCACGATCCCGCCGCTGCGCCGGTGGAGGAGCACTTCACGTTGCAGGCGGGGCCGGCCGCCGGCGCAACCGCGGCGAGCCATGCAGCCGCGATGCCTCCGTCCGACCCAAACGAGCCTGCGGCTATGGCGAACGCGGTCGCCGCGGCGCAGCTTGCCGAGCAGGGCGTAACCCCGGGCAATGGTGCAAACCCTCACCCGCAGCATGAGCCGCAAGCCGCCCTCGAAGGAACCGGTCCTAACAACCCTCATTCGGCATCGAGCCCGCCGGCCGCCGGCAATGGCCACCAAACCGCCGCCGTGAATCCCGGTCATGCAGAGGTAGTACCGGGGCAAGGACATTCATCCCACTTCAACAACGGCTCTGCTGCTTCGCACCAAGCCGAACCGGGCGGGCCGGAAGGGGCAAACCCCGCCTCGGCCCAGGGCCTTGCTCACGGGCACGGGGCCGAACCCGGCGGACCAGCAGAGCAACACGCCGGCAGTCACGCACAGATCGAGGAGCCGGGGAAAGGCAGCTCCCATTTCAACAACGCGGCGGCTTCCTCCAACCACGCCGACCCCATCGAGCCGGGAAGCTCAAGCCCTGCCTCGGCTCCGGGGATTGCGCATGGACACGGGGCCGGACCCGATGGGCCCGCAGCAATCGTGGAGACAAAGACAGCAGCACCCGCTCCGGCGCAGGAACCCGCCGCCAGTATCTTGCAGAACGGGGTGGAGCCCGGGCAAGGCGGTTCATTCCATTTCAACAACGCGGCGACTCCTTCTAACCACGCCGATCCCGTCGAATTGACGGAGGCGGGCCCCGCCCCCGGTTCGGTCACGCACGAACATGGCGCCGGTCCGGTCGGGCCGGCGGCCATCCAGCAGATTATTGCCGAGCTCTCGCAACCGGAGGAACCGGCCGCCGCTCACGCCCATGTCGCTCCGTCCCAAGCTGCAAGCCACGGCGCGCACGAACTGATCGTGTGATGGCGTATCCTTCCGTGCCTGAGGCGGCGCGAAAGCGGCATCGTCCATGGCTGCACGCCGGCGGCTCAACGGCCCAGCCTGCCGAGCGTCTCTTCGGTTGCCGCGTCCGCCGGCATGAACAGCTCGACGCGCAGCTCCTGCAGGGTGATGTCCTGCGGCGTGCCGAGCGTCAGCACGGTGCCGACGAAGCTCAAATGCTCGATCGAGATCCCCGCCTCGAACGCGAGATCGGCCTGGCTCATGGCGCGGCGCGCCCGCCAGGCGCGCAGGAGATCGCCGACGGGATTGCCGTGCGAGGGAGTGTGCTTTGCCGGCGTATCCATGCGCAGATTATGCGAAAGGGCGGCGCCGCTGTAAACGCCGGCTAGTCGCGCGGCTGCATCTGCTTCAACCGCTGCGCGGTCAGCTCATCCGCGGGGAAGAACGTCTCCAACGCCAGCTCCGACAGCGTGACGTCGACCGGGGTGCCGAACACCATCGTCGTGGAGATGAAGCTCAGGACTTCGCCATTGTGACGAAGCTTGAAGGGGATGGCGACATTGTCGGCGGAGACCGGAGCCGAGCGCGCCGGCAGCGGGTAGCTCTTCAGATCGTTGTAGAGCCGGACCAGCTCGGGATCGGCGGTCGCCTCGCACTGGCGGTGCAGCCGTTCCAGCAGATGCGCGGCCCATTCACCGAGATTGACCGTTCGCGGCGCCAGGCCCTCGGGGTGGAAGGAGAGGCGCAGGATGTTGAGCGGCGGGCTCAGCAGCTTTGGCGGAACGCCTTGCAGGATCGGCGCCAGCATGCGGTTGGCGGCGACCAGATTCCAGTGCCGGTCATAGGCCAGCGCCGGGTTCGGCTCGTGTGCCTTCAGGACGAGGTCGATCGCCTCGCGCGCCGACTTCAGCGCGGGATCGTCCAGCGCGCGCTGCGGGAAGGCCGGCGCAAAGCCGGCGGCGACGAGGAGCACGTTGCGTTCGCGCAGGGGCACGTCCAGTCGCTCCGCCAGTTTGAGCACCATCTCGCGCGACGGCGCCGAGCGTCCGGTCTCCACGAAGCTCAGGTGCCGCGCGGAAATCTCGGCTTCGCCGGCAAGGTCGAGCTGGCTCAGGTGACGGCGCTGCCGCCATTCGCGCAGGTGCTCGCCAATATGGATGGGTCTTGCGGGTTCGGCTCGCGCCGCAGATGCATATGCGTTCATGGTGGAAAACCTACCATGCGAAATTCGCGCATTCCATTACGTGCGAGGTAGTCGAATCCGCGCGGCAGGGCGGTCATCTTCGGGGGCACAAGGAGACGACAATGACCCCGCAGCACAACCCGCTTCAGCCCGCCGCCATCGCCGAATGGGCGCTGAACATGGCGACCTGGCTGGTGGCCCGGTCCCTCAACATGCCGCAGCCGCTGGTGCATTCGACCGGCGCTTACGTCTACGCCCAGGTCGCGGCTGCCGAGACCCGCGCCGCAAGGACCCTATGCCCGTTCGCCCACGCCCGCCGGCTGCGCGCCTGGTTCCGCGATCTCACCGCCTGAACTCGAAGTCCCCACCCCGAGAGCACAAGGAGAACTGCCATGATCAATCCGTCCTCGTTCCTGCGCCGCGCCCTGATCGCCGACGCAATCTTCAGCGGCGTTGCCGCGCTCGGCTTCACCTTCGGCGCCGGGGCCTTCGCCCCGCTGTTCAACCTGCCGGAGATGTTCCTGCGTGAAGTCGGCCTGTTCCTGATCGCCTATGCGGCGTTCGTCGGCTGGCTCGGCTCGCGGCAGACCGCGATGAAGGCGCTGGTGCTGATCGTGATTGTCGGCAACGCCGCCTGGACGCTCGGCAGCATTGCGCTGCTGTTTTCGGGCGCCGTCTCGCCGAACCTGATGGGCACGGCCATGGTGGTGGCGCAGGCGATCGCCACCGGCGTGTTCGCCGAGCTGCAATATATCGGCCTGCGCAGGAGCGGCGGCACCGTGACGGCGTAAGCTCGATCCGCACCCGACAGCCCTGACGGCCGTCGCGTTACTCCGCGGCGGCCGCTTTGTTGCGGCCAAACCGCTCGCCCTTGCCGAGGATCACGCCATGCGTGCCGGCGACGCCCATCTCGAGGCTCGAGGCGATACGCTGCGCGCGCTCCATGAAATGCGCCACCGCCTCCGGCCGACAGAGCTCGCGCGCGGTCTGCTCGAACAGCGCGAGCCAGCGATCGAAATGGCTGGCATCGACCGGAAGACGCATATGCTTGACCATCGGCGTGCCGTGGTAGCGCCCGGTCATCAGCGCGACCGACGACCAGAAGGCGAACATCTGCTGCAGATGCGGCTCCCAATCCCGGATCCGCGCCGCGAAAATCGGCCCAAGCGCTTCGTCCGCCCTCACCTTCGTGTAGAAGGCGCGGACGAGCTGCTCGATCATGACCTCGGTGATTCCGGTCTGGGCGACGATCTGCGCCGTGATCTCCTCGCGCCGTTCAGGGCCCGACGCGACTGCCTGCGGGATGGACACTATTCCCTCTCGTACCGTTGCCTATTCTAAATAGGCATCTTAAATACCTATTTAACTTGATACAGGATGTTTGCAAGGGCAAATCGCGAGGCCTGACATGCGGTTGACCACCTTCACGGATTTTGCGCTGCGCGCCTTGATGCGGCTCGCCGGCGAGCCGACGCGCTCCTTCGCGACCGGCGAGATCGCCGCCGAGTTCGGCATCTCCCGCCATCATCTGGCGAAAGTCGTGCGCGACCTCGCCGATGGCGGCTTCATTGCCACCCAGCGCGGTGCCGGCGGCGGCCTTTCGCTGGCGCGGCCGGCGCAGTCGATCACGCTCGGCGAAGTCGTGCGCACGCTGGAGCGGCGGCAAGGCCTCGTGGAATGTTTTTCCGCGGATGGCGGCCATTGCGTGCTGACGCCGCGCTGCCGCCTGAAGGCCAAGCTCGCCGCGGCCCGCGAAGCCTTCATGCGCGAGCTTGACTCCACCACGCTTGCCGAATGCGCCTATTCACCCGCAAGGAGACCGGCATGAAACCCGTCCTGCTCGGCGACGGCGTGATCGAGGTCGAGGCTTCCGTGATCGCGGAAGGGCTCGACCTGACCCTGGCGCAGCTCCGGCGGCAAATGCGCGCCGGCCGGGTCACGAGTCTTTCGGAACGCGGCACCGGCGAGGACGCCGGCAGGCATCGCCTGACCTTCTTCTCGGAGCACCGTCGCTTTCGCGTCGTCGTCGACGAGCGCGGCAGGATTGTCCAGCGCTCGGCGATCGATTTCGGGGAAGCAGGGCTTCCGCCTTCGCTGCGCAAGCCCGGCGCCTGAGGTTACGCCAGGACGCGCTGCGCCCCGTCCTGTCCGCGCCCGACGCGCTGAGAGATGTCGGACTTTGCGGCCCGCACATCGTACGCACCGTGTGCGTTCAGATGCGTGCCGTTGAGCTGCTTGCGGCCGGCCTGCTTGCGCGTTTTCTCAGCCACTTCGCGCGCTTTCCGCGCCTGCTTTTCCTGTTCCCTGGCGAGCTTCTCGGCTTCCTTGCGCGCCTTCTTCTCGGCCTTGGCCTTCAGGCGCTGCTTCTCCGCCCTCGCCTCCGCCCGCTTCTTCTTGCGCTTCTTCTCGCAGGCGGCGCACAGGCAGCCGATCGGCTTGAGGTATTCCTTGAAGTAATCGGTGCCGTAGTCGTAGTTGATCTCCTCGCCAGGCTCGATGTCCTTGATGGCGCGGATGAAAACCTTGCGCTTGCGCGGGCGAACGTCGGATTCCGCGTTCGGCCGGCAGGCATGGTTGATGTAGCGGGCGACGTTCTCGCGCACCGAGCCGTCGATGGTCCAGCGGTTGGTCAGCTGGAACAAATACTTGTTCTCGATCGCGTCGTCCTCTTCCTTGTTGCAGTCCAGAAGCGGCCCGAAATAGCGGATGATCCGGGTGCCCTTCTTGATCGGCTTGGTGGCGAAGAGGCCGAGCCCGGTGCGGGAGCGGCCGATACGATACGGCTTGTTCGACGAAATGGCAGGCATGACCGACTGAATGAACGCTGATGGCGATGTCGCGAAGCAACCCTTCTAGTACGATTCCGCTTCGCTGTCAGGTGTTTCCCGCATTGCGATTGAACCGTCCCCAGATTGCGAACGTCAAAACCTACGAGACGTTCCAATGACGGGCCGGCCGATGCAGTACATTCCCTCCACTGTCACAATCGCGGTCACCGCGCTGACGCTGGTTACCGCCAGCGCGGCCATGGTCCTGCACTCCAACGCCGAAACGATCGGCTCCAGCTACACCTCGACCGCGCCGAAGGATTGCCGCGTCAGGAGCGCGGGCAATGGCGTCGACGACGGCACCATTAGGGTCTGCCCGGGCAAGATCGGGCTCATCGTGCTGATTGCCGAGGACGATTTGCGCGAGACGGTCTCGGTCGGGCGCAATCGCCTCGGGGCTTCAAAGGAACCGGCGGCACAGACCTGGTTCGGCCCGTTCAATTCGACCACCAACACGGTGGAATGGCGCGCCGCCAACGGCAGGCCCTATGCCATCATCCAGCGCTGGCACATCGCCGACAATGCAGACCAGGACAAGGACGGCCGTCCTATCGCAAAACAGATGCTGGCGGTGACGCGGCTGGCGCCGGGCCCGGTCTGCCATGTCGCCTATGTCGACGTGCAGGCCAATCCCGACGCCAACGAGCTGGCGCGCAAGGCGGCCGACGAGCTCGCGCGAAACTTCAAATGCGGCAAGGACGCGGTGAAGATCCTTGGCAACAGCGGCCGCGGCGTGGAGCTGGCGCACCGCTGACTTTCCTTGATAACGCCGGCGCTTCGCGCCGGCTATGCCTTGATACGCCGGCGCTTCACGCCGGCTAAACCGGCGGCCGCGGAGGGGGGCTTTTCAGCATCGCTTCGAACAACTGCTCCATCGTGGTGCCCGCTGGCAGCCGCCGCAAAATGTCGGACATGCGGTCGTCGAGCAGCAGCATGGTGAAGCCATGGACCAGCGACCAGGCACGCGCGATCGCCCCGGCCTGTTCGAGCGACAGCGCCTCCGCCTCGATATGTTCGTGGCGGCTGGCGCCGACCCCGCGGGCAAGGCCGGCGAACGCGGCGCTGGCGGCCTCATGCAGCGAAGGCCGCTCCATGTCGAGCCGTTCGGTGCGGAACATCAGCCCGTACATGCCGGGATGGGCCTGCGCATAGGCGACATAGGCTTTCGCGCTCGCCATCCCCCTCTCCTGCGGCGTGCCGGAGGCGTTCGCCGCCCGCATCGCCTCGTTGAACTGACGATAGCCGATGGCCGCAAGCTCGCTGACGAGCCCGGTGAGATCGCCGAAATGATGGGTGGGCGCGGCATGTGAGACGCCCGCCTCGCGCGCCACGGCGCGCAGCGTCAGCCCCGCGAGCCCGTCGCGCTCCAGCAATTTTTCCGCCGCCTTCAACAATGCTTCGCGCAAGGCGCCGTGGTGATAAGGCGTATCCGCCGCTGCGCGGGTTCGCCGCACCGCCTGCTTCGCCACTGCAGGCCTCGCCGCGCTACGGCTGCGTGGGCGGCTCGCTTTGTTTTCTCTTGGTTTTTTTGACATGCGACTCTTATATGCCGCCATTTTGACAGTGTAAAGATTTTGCTTGACGGCGACAGGCAGGCGGGCTACTTATATCTTTACGATGTAAAGATAAACAGCTCGGGGAGTAGGCCATGCACGATCAGGTGACGACCAACGCTGCGCGTACCAATCTGGCGCCGATCCCGATGGAATGCGACGCGCCCTTCCTCAAGATATCAGGCGAGTTGCCGCGCGAGCTGAACGGCACGCTCTATCGCAACGGCCCCAACCCGCAATTCGACGCTCCCGGCGCGCACTGGTTCGTCGGCGACGGCATGCTGCACGCCTTCCATCTCGAAAACGGCCGCGCCAGCTATCGCAACCGCTGGGTCCGCACCCCGAAATGGCAGGCCGAGCATGACGCCGGCCGCGCGCTGTTCGGCGGTTTCGGCCGCAAGCTGCCGGGCACCCCGGCCGAAATCACCAACGATGGCGGCGTCGCCAACACCAACATCATCTTCCACGCCGGCCGGCTGCTCGCGCTGGAGGAAGGCCATATGCCGACCGAGATCGAGCCTGATACGCTGAGCCGGCGCGGCTATTGCGACTATGACGGCGCCATCAAGGGGCCCTTCACCGCACATCCCAAGGTCGATCCGGTGACCGGCGAGCTCGTCTTCTTCGGCTATAATGCGAGCGGCCCCCTGACGCCGACGCTCTCCTTCGGCGCGGTCGCTTCGTCCGGCACGGTGAAGCGCTTCGAGCGGTTCGAGGCGCCCTATGCCAGCATGGTGCACGACTTCATCGTTACCGGGAACCACCTGCTCTTTCCCATCCTGCCCATCACCGGCAGCATGGAGCGGGCGATGCGCGGCCAGGCGCCTTACGCCTGGGAGCCAGAGAAAGGCGCCTATGTCGGCGTGCTGAAGCGCAGCGGTTCGGCGAAAGACATCGTCTGGTTCCGCACCGAGAGCTGTTACGTTTTCCACGTCATGAATGCGTGGGAGGAAGGCGACCGCATCATCGCCGACGTCATGCAGTACGAAGAGGCGCCACTGTTCAACCATCCCGACGGGACGCCGACCGACCCCGTGAAATCGCGCGCCCGCTATTGCCGCTGGACCTTCGATCTCGCCGGAAATACCGACCGCTTCACGCAAACCTGGCTCGACGACCTCACCGGCGAATTCCCGCGCGTCGACGACCGCAGGGCCGGCTTCGCCTCGTCGCACGGCTGGTACGCCTGCGCCAATCCGGATCTGCCCATGTTCGGCGCCCTCTCCGGCATCGTGCATGTCGACGGCGCCGGCAAGCGGCTCGCGAATTACCTGCTGCCCGCAGGCGACACCATCTCCGAGCCCGTGTTCGTCGAGCGCGGCAAGGATGCCGCCGAGGGCGACGGCTGGCTGCTGGCGGTGGTCTGGCGCGCCCGCGAGAATCGCAGCGATCTTGCGGTGTTCAATGCGCAGGATATCGAGAGCGGCCCCGCGGCGCTGGTACATCTCGGCCACCGCGTGCCGGATGGTTTTCATGGTAACTGGGTCGGCGCGAACTGACGGCGCCTCACCCTCGTCATTCCGAGGCATCGCGCAGCGATGAACCCGGAATCCAGAGGTGATTGATCGAGATTCCGGGTTCAGCCCCACGGGCTGCCCCGGAATGACTGATTGGAAAGAGCGCGCCTCCACATCCGATCTATAAGGATCTGGTCTGACTGTCAGTTTTTCCAAAGATCACCTTATTTTGACACTGTAAAGATTTGGCTTGACGACTCTATCCGGTGCACCTACGGTATCTTTACGATGTAAAGATTTGGCCCAGGAGGCTGCCATGATGATCTTCCTGATCCTCGCCCCCTACGGCGCCTTCGCCGCCCTGATGCTGATCGCATCGGCGGCCGTCAGCCTGTTCGCTTCGGCCGCGATCTGCCTTGCAGTGATGGCCTTCGACATCTGGCGCGGACGCTCGGTCAAGATGCTCGGCGCCGGATCGGTCGCAACCTTCGGCGCCGTCGGCCTCTACGTTGCGCTGGTCGATCCCGCGCTCGGCGATTCCGTCGTGCGCTTCGCGGTCGATACCGGCATCTTCCTGGTGTCGCTGTTCTCGATCCTGATCCGCTACCCCTTCACGCTGCAATATGCGCTCGAGGTCACCGACGCCGAGACCGCAAGGCTGCCCGGCTTCATCCGCGCCAACTACGCGATCACCTGGGCGTGGACCGCGGCGATGGCGCTGATGATGATCGGCAACGCGGCGATGATCTACGTGCCGTGGCTGCCGTTCTGGGGCGGCCTCTTGGTCGCCTTCGCCGCCCGCAACTGCGCGATCTATTTCACCAGATGGTATCCGCAACGCCTTCGGGCCAAATACGGCACGCCGCCCGCAAGCGCGCTGCCCCGCCCGCAATGACCTGAAGAGATACCGCGCCGGATTTGCTTTCCCGACGCGGACCACCTATCCAAGCCGCCTCGGCGCGGCATTTTCCACAGGGTATGAGGAAACAGACGATGAAGGACGTATTCCGCCGGCTCGGCTCCGATTTCCTCTCCACCATCGTCTTCCTGGTCATCTATCTCACGACCGACAACGTCATCCTCGCAACCGCCATCGCCATCGTCGGCGCCGTCGGCCAGGTGATCTGGTCGCGCTACAAGGGCCAGACGCTGGGCTACATGACCTGGGCGAGCCTCGGCCTCGTCATCGTGCTCGGCGGCGCCACCCTCCTCACCCACGATCCGCGCTTCGTGCTGGCAAAACCCGCGATCGGCCATGCCGCGATCGGCCTCATCATGCTCAAGCGCGGTTGGATGCTGCGCTACATGCCGCCGATCGTCAGCGAGACCATTCCTGAATACGTCACCTTCGCCGGTTATGCTTGGGCCGCGCTGTGCTTCGCGCTCGCCGCCGGCACGATCGGCGTCGCCATGACCGGCGACATGAAGCTGTGGGCGTTCTATGTGACGGTCGTGCTGATCGGCGCGAAGGTCGCGGCGTTTGCGATCCAATACGTCGCCTTCCGCCTCTTGGTGGGCAACCGCCTGCGCGCTGCCGCCCGTGCCTGATTCATGGCGTATCGAATCGACGCGCGGGAAGGCCGCATCGATTTTTTCGGAACAGACCGTTGGGCTTGCGGGATGTAATGGGATATAACCCCGCGACTGGAAAACACACCTTCGGGGAGACGTGAAATGGCCGTGGACGGAAACTGGAACCTGACGATGAGCACGCCGATGGGCGAGCGCAAGGCGTCGCTGTCGATCAAGGCTTCGGGCGGTACGCTCACGGGCACCCAGGGCGCCGACGGCAATTCGACGGAAATCTTCGAAGGCACCGTCAGCGGCGACAACGTCGCCTGGAAGGTCTCCATCACCAACCCGATGCCGCTCACGCTCGCCTTCACCGGCGCGGTTTCCGGCGACAGCATGTCCGGCGAGATGGGCATCGGCCCGATGGGAAGTTTCCCGTTCACGGGGACGCGGGCCTAATCCGGCTAGAACCAGATCCGCATCGGCAAGCCGTGCGCATCAATGGGCGGCGCCCCCTCGGGGACGCTGCCCGCAGGTTTGCGGGCCGCAATTGCAACGGCGCAGGCGTCCAGCACATCGTCGATCTTTGCGCCGGAGCCGATCCGTCGATCGCTCAGCCAGCGATCGATATCCTGCATGCCTGATCGCTTGAGCAGCGCGCGACGCAGCCCAATGCCGCCAATGGATTTCTTCGACGGCAAGGGCTGGTAGCCATTCAGCCGTAGAAACACCAGTTCGGGATGAACCTCGCGAATATCGAGAGCGATATTTGCGCGTATGAACGCATCGACTTCCATGATCTTCGCGCCGAGGTGCCAGAGCTGGCGCGAAACCCGCTTCTGCCGGCGCCGTAACGCTTCCCTGTTCGCGCTGTCGGGATCGCCGTGCTCAAGCCACAACCAGCGGCGCGCACCGGTGAATACGCGGGAGGTATGCGGCCGCAGTTTCGCGCGCGCCAGCAGATCGCAGTCGCGTCCACCATCGTCGGTCATCCCGATCGGAATGTCGATCCCTGCCCTGTCGAATGGGCGCGACAGCGCTTCGCTGACATCACGATGAAAGGAGATTTCCTGCCGGTCGTCCTCAAGGCGCACTGCGACCCAGCCCTTGCTGAACCCATCGAGGCCGATAGCCCTACGGCACGCTTCCGCGTTCACTTCGGCCGGCTCGGCACAATCCCAATCGGATTGAAGGTGTAGACCGCCTCGCCATGCTGGTTATAGGCCGTCCATTTGATGCGGGCGACGCCGTGCGGCTTGGAGCGCGAGGGCACCAGCTCGACCAGCTCTCCTTCGAGATGAATGGTGTCGCCGGGACGCACCGGCTTCAGCCAGCGCAGGTCATCGACGCCGGCGCCGAACAACGGATGGGGGCCGAATGGCCGGGTGCTCGCGGCAAGCCGCATCGCAATCGCTGCCGTGTGCCATCCGGAGGCAGCAAGCCCCCCGAGAATCGAGTTCTTCGCCGCCTCCTCGTCGAGGTGAAACGGCTGCGGATCGTACTCTTTGGCGAAGCGGATGATGTCGTCCTTCGACACCGTCACCGCCTCGCTCTTGAAGCGCATGCCGACCTTCAGGTCCTCGAACCACTCGACCATGCCGTAAGACCTCTCGTGTCCCGGACGCGGTGCGGCACGCAGTGACGCGCCGCAGAGCCGGGACCCATGTCCCACGATGGCCCCCGGATCAGCAGCGCAACATGTCATGTTGCGCAGCATCCGGGGAACGCATCACCCCAGGTTCAATTCCTTGAAGAAATCGTTGCCCTTGTCGTCGACGATGATGAAGGCCGGAAAATCCTCCACCTCGATGCGCCAGATCGCTTCCATGCCGATCTCTGTATATTCCACCACATCGACCTTCTTGATGCAGTGCTCGGCGAGGTTCGCCGCAGCCCCGCCGATCGAGCCGAGATAGAAGCCGCCATACTTCTTGCAGGCCTCGCGCAC
Organism: Bradyrhizobium sp.; assembly: GCF_052389815.1. Taxonomy (GTDB): domain Bacteria; phylum Pseudomonadota; class Alphaproteobacteria; order Rhizobiales; family Xanthobacteraceae; genus Bradyrhizobium. The sequence continues at coordinate 43,557 of NZ_JBQTHN010000098.1, forward strand.
CGCAGGCGCGCGATTGCCCTTCGCGACCATCACCATCGAGCCGCCGGCGGCCTGGAACTGGTCGACGAAGGAATCCATGCGGCCCGCCGTGGTCGGGCCGAACGCGCCGGAGGCGTAGCCTTCCGGCGTCTTGGCGGGACCGGCGTAATAGACCGGATGGTTCTTGAAATAATCCGGCAGCGACTCGCCCTTCTCCAGCCGCTCGCGCAGCTTGGAATGCGCGGAGTCGCGCGCGACGATCATGGTGCCGGTCATCGAGACCCGCGTCTTGATCGGATGATTTGACAGCGTCGCCAGGATTTCCTGCATCGGCCTGTTGAGGTCGATCTTGACCACCTCGCCGCCCAGCGTCTGCTCCACGGCGGGGAGATATTGTGCCGGGTTGTGCTCGAGCTCTTCGAGATAGACGCCGTCCTTGGTGATCTTTCCGAGCACCTGACGGTCGGCCGAGCAGGACACGCCAAGCCCGATCGGCAGCGATGCGCCATGGCGCGGCATGCGGATCACGCGCACGTCGTGGCAGAAGTATTTTCCGCCGAACTGCGCGCCGACGCCGAGCGACTGCGTCATCTTGTGGATCTCCTGCTCCATCTCGACGTCGCGGAAGGCGTTGCCGTCGGGCGAGCCCTGGGTCGGCAGCGCATCGAGATATCGCGCGGAAGCGAGCTTCACCGTCTTCATGCAGAGCTCGGCCGAAGTGCCGCCGATCACGATCGCCAGATGATAGGGCGGGCACGCCGCGGTGCCGAGGGTGAGGATCTTCTCCTTCAGGAACGCCAGCATGCGATCCCTGGTCAGCACCGAGGGCGTTGCCTGGAACAGAAAGCTCTTGTTGGCGGACCCGCCGCCCTTGGCCATGAACATGAACTTGTAGGCATCATCGCCCTCGGCATAGATCTCGCACTGCGCCGGCATGTTGTTGGCCGTGTTCCTCTCCTCATACATCGACAGCGGCGCCACCTGCGAGTAGCGCAGATTGCGGCGCAGATAGGCATCGCGGGCGCCTTGCGACAGCGCGGCCTCGTCGTCGCCGTCGGTGATGACGTTGCAGCCCTTCTTGCCCATGATGATCGCGGTGCCGGTGTCCTGGCACATCGGCAGCACGCCGCCGGCCGCGATATTGGCGTTCTTCAGGAAGTCGAAGGCAACGAACTTGTCGTTGTCGCTGGCTTCCTTGTCGTCGAGGATGGCGCGCAGCTGCTTCAGATGGCCCGGCCGCAGATAATGGTTGATCTCGCCGAAGGCCGCTTCCGACAGCGCCCGCAGCGCCTCGCGCGACACCACGACCATGTCGCGGCCGAGCACTTTTTCCACCCGCACGCCCTCGCCGGTGATCTTCTTGTAGGGCGTCTCATCCTTGCCGAGCGGGAACAGCGGGGTGTGCTTATACGGCGGTACGGGCTTGGACTGGTCGGGAAAGGCGGTCGGGGCGTTCATGGCGGCTTCTCGGGGTTTTGGGGCCGGAGCGGACCGAAAGCCGGCCCCGGGGATAGAGCCGTTCTAAGCATTTTTGTCACAAAAGGAAGGGATATGGACCCTAAAGCAACGTCCGGGCTTCCCCTCGAGTGATCTCTAGCCCCGCGGCTGAAATAGCAGGAGACTTAGAAATGCCAGTCGCTCTGGCTGAGTGGCGCTGTTGAACCGGCCCCAGGCCGCTCGGGCCTTGGATATCGCGAGCACAGCATCCGATCTGTTCATACGGATCATGACATCGTAATCGGCGGAATGCCGCTTTTCTTGCAAATCCTCGACGGCCGCGGCGAACGAAGTGATATTTGGGCCAAATCCTGCGGCGGGAGTGTAGCGTTTGAACTTGCTAGACGGTGTCGGCTTCTGGACCTCCTCGCACAACTTCCGAAGCCAGCCATGATCCACACTGCGATAGGCCAGACCATACCTGCTTTCGTCACGATTGGAGCTTCCGACAAACTAATCGGCCGCCGCCGCGACGGCTGCGTGAAAGATTGCGTAATACGCTGCCAAGATCGCTCGTCTGATGTCCACTTGACGCGGACGTCCTATTTGAGGGGTTATCAATTTGTCAGCCTGCTCAAACAGGTGATCTGGATTAAGGATCGCCACCTGCCTCAAGCTCTTCCTGGGTTGCGTATTCCACGATCGGGAAACGCTCCTCGCCTTCTCGGCGCAGGCGCTCCTTTATCCCGACAAGGGTATCCAAGGCCGCGTCGCCCGTGATCTTTGTCTCGGCGCCGGGCGTGATCACAATCGTAATTCGAAGCGCATCATGCCCCTCCGAATCAACGGCGGCACTGCTTGAGACCGACGAGATATTGGCGCTGGTCAAATTTGCCGTGGCGACCTGCCGGGCGATATCTCGTATTTTCTTTTCATCCAGCATTGTTGGATTCACGCTTACATCGTGTCCTTCGGAAAACAATATAACAGTTCGCACGCCACAAATCATCCCTTTGCCTTGACAAAAGCTGCGCCGTTGTAGCCAAGATCAACAGCTTGCGCCCACCCTTTTCCGACGCTTCAATAGGCCCAAAGGGGCATCATCACATGACTTCACGACGACCGTTTCGCCGACCGATCTTTCTTGCCGCGGCGCTGGCGCTGCTGGCGACATTGGCTGCCTCCCCCGCCCGCGCCGACCGCTGCGACGACAGCGCGAAGGAGCTGACCAACAACGTCGACAAGCTCAAGGTCGCTTTCAAGGCCCGCAACACCGTCTACATGAGCCATCCGCTCGCCAAGGAGCTGTCGGTCGCCTGCCGCGGCGACAAATATTCGATCGAGCTCTACGCCAAGGGCGAGCGCAAGCCGAAGCCGGAATTCTTCACCCTTGTGGGATCCATGGCCGCGGTGGTCTTCACCATCCCCAAGGACGACGCCATGACCGGTTCCTCGCGCTGCCTCAAGCGCATGGGCATCTTGCGCGGCGACAAGGTCACCATGCGCTACCGCCGCCTCAACATGGAATGCCAGCGCACCAAGACCGAGGCCTCGATCGCGATCACCCGCGGCAAGGACGAGTAGCCGCGAGTTCCACCGCGGCCTCGAAGAGCTTGCCCTGGCCGCCCGCCTATGCGGCCATGCTGACTATCCGGTGCGTGTGCGCTATCGTCCGCCGCCCGGAGTGTGATGAGGAAAGACGATGGCCGACAGCAAGACGTTCACCGGCGGATGCCATTGCGGCCAGGTGCGGTTCGAGTGCACCAGCGACCTTGCCATGGTCACCGCCTGCAACTGCTCGATCTGCACCAAGAAGGGCCTGCACTTCACCTTCATATCGCCGAAGAGCTTTCAGCTCCGCGCCGGCGAGGAGAATCTGAAGGAATATCTCTTCAACAAGCACGCCATCCGTCACCAGATCTGCATCGACTGCGGCGTCGAGGTGTTCGCGCGCGGCAGCAAGCCCGACGGCACAGAAGTGGTGGCGGTGAACGTCAGCTGCTTCGACGGCGTCGATCTGTCGAAGATCAAGATGACGCCGGTGGATGGACGGAGCCGGTGATAACCACCGTCATTGCGAGCGCAGCGAAGCAATCCATATCTCCGCTTGCGGAACTATGGATTGCTTCGTCGCTTCGCTCCTCGCAATGACGCTTAACCATCCAGCTCCTTGTACCTCCGGAATATCCCCTCCTCATTGAAGGGAATCCGCCGCTCGCTTGCCAGATACGCCTTGATGTTCGGCCGCGCGGCGACGCGGTCGTGCAACTCGACGAGCCGCGGCACCTCGCGCTCGAACGCCTTCATGCGCTTCGGAAACGCGTAGCGCAATCCGGCGACGATCTGGAACAGCGAGAGGTCGACATAGGTCGCCCTGCGCCCGGTGATGTAGGACCCGCCGCCCTCCTCCATCAGCCCCTCGAAATAGCCGAGATATTTCGGCACCCGCTCCTTCCAGAATTCCTCGGTGCGCTTCTTCGCCGGCTGCCGCTGGTCCTCATAGTAAAGCGAAGGCCCGAGCGGATGGTGGGTGTCGTGGATCTCCAGCACGAAGTCGGCGATGGTGAGCTGCAGCTGGTGCACCCACAACTTCCCGCCCTCCGCCTTCGGAGCCAGGCCATGGCGGCTGCCCAGATAGAGCAGGATATTGGCGGTCTGCCCGATCACGAGCTTGCCTGCTTTCAGGAACGGCGGAGCAAAGGGCGGCGTGCCCTTGCGCGCCTCCGTCATCCGCATCATCGCCGCCATGCCATCGCCACGGCGGGCGACGTCGTCATAGGCGGCGCCGGCATCTTCCAGCGCCAGGCGGACATATTCGCCGCGTCCCTGGATCATCGGCCAGTAGTAGAGCGCATATTTCATGGGCGTTTTCCCGCTCTGACAGCGTTAACAAACCGACAACAGCGCAACCGGCGCGGCCGGGCCATCGCCGCATTCAATCAATTTCAACGCTAACAGGCAAAGCCCTGCGTCATTTCAGCTTGCAAACGGGCCGCCGCACAACCCTTTTAACCGCGCCCGCGTAGCTTTCCACGTCCGCGGGGGGAAGCGTCATGCGTGAGATCGGCTCCTACGCCTTCATCTATCACCAGCTGCTGGTGGCGGTGGCGGGTAGCGTCTGCCTGTTCGGCACCTGGGTCGGCATGCGCCATTTCGCCCGTGCCCGCGCCACCGAAGGGGTGACCCGCACGGGCTGGCTGTTCATGGCCTCCGTCGGCACCGGCGCAGCGCTGTGGGCCGCCATCTTCATCTCCATTCTTGCGCTCGATCCGCAGCTTATCAGCGGCTTCGAGCCGGTCGCCACCGCTATCGTGCTCGTCATCGCCATCGTCTCCTGCCTGATCGGCTTTACGATCGGCAGCCGGCATTTCACGCTGGCGCCGGAAGCCGGCGGCCTCGTGATGGGCGCCGGCATCCTCGCCATGCATTTCGTCGCGGTGCGCGGCTGGCATGTCGCCGGCACCGTGAGCTGGAATGCCTACGGGCTGGTGCTGACCTTCCTGTTCGGCCTCGGCCTCAGTGCGCTGGCCGTCAACCGCGCCAACCGCCCGGTGACGCGCTGGTGCCGCCATGGCGCGGCGATCGTGCTCGCCTTCATGGTCTGCACCCTGCACTACACAATGATCGCCTCCGCCACCGTCACGCCGGACATGGCTGTAACGGTGCCGCACTGGCTGATCCCGGCATCGACGCTCGGCGTCGCCGTGATCGTCGCGGTGCTGCTGGTGATGGGCTCGGGCTTCTCGACCTATGTCATCGACCTGCGCTCGCGCACGGAATCGGCCGACCGCATCCACCAGCTCGCGTTCAACGACAGCATGACGGGGCTGCCGAACCGCATCGCCTTCAACGAACGGCTCGCCTTCGACGCCGCCGAAGCGCACGAGAAGGCGCACAAGCTTGCCGCCTTCTCCATCGACATCGACGGCTTCAAGGACGTCAACGATTTGTTCGGCCACGCTGCCGGCGACCTGCTGCTGATCGAAGCTGCGAACCGGATGCGTGGCGCACTTCGCGCGGGCGAGTTTCTGGCGCGGCAAAGCGGCGACGAATTCCTTGGCCTGCAGATGTCCGGCAACCATTCGCAGGACGCGCAGGCCTTTGCCGAGCGCATCGCGGCGGTGTTCGTCGCCCCGTTCACCGTGCAGGACCAGCCTGTCAGCCTGACCGCCTCGATCGGCTACTCGATCTTCCCGATCGACACCCGGGATCGCGACCATGCGCTGAGCAATGCCAAGCTCGCCATGCACCGCGGCAAGAGCAAGCAGCGCGGTCTGATCACCCGCTATGTCAAGGAAATGGACGACAAGGCCCGCGCCCGCCGCGCGCTGGCGCGCGACCTGCAGGGTGCTGCCGGGCGCGGCGAGCTGCTGCTGCACTACCAGTTGCAGACCACGCTGCACGACGGCAGAATCTGCGGCACTGAGGCGCTGATGCGCTGGCATCATCCGAAGCGCGGCATGATCTCGCCGGCCGAGTTCATCCCGCTCGCGGAGGAAACCGAGGCCATCGTCGGCATGGGCGAATGGGCGCTGCGCACCGCTTGCCGTGACGCCGCCGGGGGCCATATCCCCGGCACGGTCGCCGTCAACCTTTCGCCGCTGCAATTCGCCCGCGACGACCTCGCCGAGACCATTCACGCCATCCTGCTGGAGACCGGGCTGTCACCGAAGCGGCTCGAGGTGGAGGTCACCGAATCCACGGTGATGTCGGACCAGACCCGCGGCCTGCACATCCTGCGCAAGCTGAAGGCGAGGGGAATTTCGGTGGCGATGGACGATTTCGGCACCGGCTATTCGTCGCTGGCGACGCTGCACGCCTTTCCGTTCGACAAGATCAAGCTCGACCAGTCCTTTGTGAAGCGCCTGCCGGAGGATGCCGCGGCTGCCGCCATCGTGCGCACGGTGCTGGCGCTCGGCGCAAGCCTCGACATTCCCGTGCT
>NZ_JBQTHN010000099.1:0-42301 GCF_052389815.1 Bradyrhizobium sp.
AAAATCGCATCCGTCGTACACCCTCGTGAATGGATGCCGTGCCCATCGTGCCCCCTTTGTTCTGGGGCACCAAAAACACGACACTTCACGAGCTACAAACAGGCGACAGATCACGCGCTACCGACAATCCCTGAAAAATGACTCACGCTCTGGAATTTACAGGCGTACGCTCGTGCCCGTCACAGCCCGGCCCGTGGCTTTTATCTGTGATGAGAACGCCGGTTGCGCTCCCGCCTTCCTCCGTGAAAGGAGAGGCGCCGTGCAGAAGCGACGCCGTTTCAAGCAAACTCGGACTCTCGCAGAGCGTCTTGCCGACGAGGCAAAGAAGCTGCGCGCAGCAGCCGAAAAGCTTCCACCCGGCCCGACACGGGATGCGGTCCTACGCAAAGCCCGGCAGGATGAAACAGCCCTGCATGTGACCGAGTGGCTTAATTCGCCCGGCCTGAAGCCTCCGACTTAGGGCACCGTCCTTGTGCAAAGAGAGCTTATTGAGCATTGCCGCAGAAGGGCGGAACAATGTCGCCTGAATGCGGAGAAGGCGCGAGACGACTTTGACGCCGCCGCATGGCTCGACCTTGCCAACGATTGGACGAAAACGGCAGAAGCCCTCGAACGCGAAGACGATCCCCAATGGAAGAACTAGGCTGGCGCTGGAGATCCCGTCCGCCCGTCAGCTGCCGCTGATGCCCGGAGAGTGGAATCTCACAGGCAGGCTGCATCTTGGGTAGGTGTCTCAGTTTTTCACACGAGGAAGAAGATGTAGCCAAGGGACGCGGCGGGGCCCACCAGCCAAACCCACAAGGCCATATCATCTGGGGCCAACGAATTCGGGAGCCGAAACATTCCGGGCCGACCGGCGTTGCTCTCTCATCTACGGGAGGAGAGGCAATGAGGTACGGATTTGCTGCACTTTGCGCAATCACCCTGCTCGCCGGGCCGGCCACAGCCGATCCGTGGAAGGACGAGAGTGGCAAGGGACGGTGGGGCGACTATGACCGTCGCTACGAACGCAGCTACAGTTACGACCGCGACTACAAGCAGGAGTTCTACCGTGGCCCCTGCAAAATCGAGCGCAAGTGGTCGCGTAACGGCGAATACAAGGAAGAGACCAAATGCAAGGGCTACCGCTGATGCAGTGAGGCCGCCAGCTGAGGCGGCCCTACTCTTTCGCCGCAAACCCTGCGTTCACTGTGGAATGCCAAATTCCTTTGCGGCGAGCTTGGCGATCTCGTCGGGCTCCCGCGTGCCTGCGGCGTCGATCTGGATGACCTTCCGCGCAACAATGTCGCAAACGGGGTCGTTGCGATCGACCAGGTGCAGGGATTTAAGCGCCAGCGCAAAGGCCCGTTCGAGTCTCTCAAACTCGCTCGGATTTGTCTTGCCGTCCTTCAGCAGCCGCTGGATCGGCATTGCCCCTGAGCCCAATCGGGTGCGCCATTGCACGTGATGGAACCTACCGCCAAATCGGGAACTTGTTAACAGGCGAAATACGAAAAAGCCGACCTCGACAGGAGATCGGCTTTTCGTGGGGCAGGAGGAGAATGGTGATCTAAACGAGCAAGCGCGGCCACCGTTCCTGCGAACGCACTTCAGGACGCTGCCACAAGCGCCCCTGCACCCATGCAGTACCCATGCATTTTTCGGGTCCGCGCATCAGAAGTGATTTCTCGCACCTGGAACGGCCGAGGGAGGCCTCTCGGGCGCGGCGTCACTTCCCTTCCTTCCTCTTCCCGCCCGTCTTCAGCTCGCGATAGCGCGTCGCGCCGCCCTCGCGGTTGGTCTGCGGGCTGCGCTCCACGGCCATCGCATCGTCCGGCACGTCCTTGGTGATGACCGAGCCCGAGCCGATATAGGCGCCGCTGCCGATCTTCACGGGGGCGACCAGCGAGGAGTTGGTGCCGATGAAGGCCCCGGCGCCGATCGTGGTCTTGTGCTTGGAAAAGCCGTCGTAGTTGCAGGTGATGGTGCCGGCGCCGATGTTGGAATTGGCGCCAACATGGGCATCGCCGATGTAGGAGAGATGGTTGACCTTGACGCCGGCCTCGAGCGTGGCCGCCTTGGTCTCCACGAAATTGCCGATGCGCGCGCCGTCGCCGAGCGAGGTGCCGGGCCTGATCCGCGCATAGGGTCCGACCGACGCCTTCTTGCCGATCTGGGCCTGCACGATGTGCGAGAAGGAATGGATGACGGCGCCGTCGTCGATGGCAACGCCGGGGCCGATCACCACGAACGGCTCGATGACGACGTCGCGGCCGAATTTGGTGTCGGCGGAAAGATACACCGTCTCCGGCGCGATAAGGGTGACGCCGGCGTCGAGCGCGGCCTTGCGCAGCTTCGTCTGCATGACGTTCTCCGCTTCCGCCAGCTGCGCCCTCGTGTTGATGCCGCGCACTTCGTCCTCGCCGGTTTCGATCACGACGGCCTCCAATCCCATATCCCTGACGATGGTGACGGCATCGACGAGATAATACTCGCCCTTGCTGTTGGCATTTCCGATCCTGTACAGAATTTGCAGCGCGCGGCGGCCGTCGAACGCCATCACGCCGGCATTGCACAGCGTGATCCTGCGCTCTTCGGTGCTGGCGTCGGCCTGCTCGCGGATCGCAACCAGCTTGCCATTCTCGATCAGGAGGCGGCCGTAGCCGGTCGGATCGGCGGCGCGGAAGCCGAGCACGGCGAGCGCTGCGCCCTTCGCCAATGGCGCGCGCATCCGCGCAAAGGTTTCGGCCGAGATCAGCGGGGTGTCGCCGAACGCGATCAGGAGGTCGTCGGCGCCACGCGCGATCGCCTCGCGCGCGGCCAGCACGGCATGCGCGGTTCCCAGCCGCTCGCGCTGCACGAAGGTGGAGGCATCCGGCCGCAGTTTCTTCGCCTCGGCCTCGACGGCGGCGTGATCGGGGCCGACCACCACGGCCAGCGCGGTTCCCGGCCCCTGGGGCGCGGCGTGGAGCACATGCGCCAGCAGCGACTGGCCGGCGACGGGATGCAGCACCTTGGGCAAGCCAGAGCGCATGCGCGTGCCCTCGCCCGCGGCGAGCACGACGGTGAGACTGGAACGGGCGGTCATTCGAATCCTTAATTCCCCTGACAAGCGCCGCCGTCTTAGAGCGTTTTCCCCCGCAAAGGAAAGGCGATTCGCCTCCCCCCCGGGGACGGCTTGCCGTTCCGGGGACATGCGGATTCAGGGGTGTTCCGCATTTCCTGATATCTTTGCCGTTGATTCGCGGGGCCTTGAGGAGGGCCAACGACGTTTGGCCAGGGATTCCAATCATCGCGGCGGCTATGAGGCCGAAGACAGCGGCGGCTTGTTCAGCTCCCTGTTCGCCGACGAGGACGATTGCGACCGCCGCCGCACCCTGTGGCGCGTCGCCTCCTGGGGCGTCATCTCGGTCGTGGCCGTGGTGGGAGCCGTGATGGCGAACCAATCCTCGATTGGCTGGCGGCGCGAGCAGGCGGCCACTGCCGACCTGGTACAGCAGGCCAATCGCCTGCAGGCGGTCGCGCGCGACAGCCAGAACGAGGCGCGGCGGCTGGCTTCCGCGGTCGAGACCTTGAACGGCGACCGCGACCGTCTCTACACGCGCGTCACGGTGCTGGAACAGGGGCTCGACTCCGTCACCGGCGCCATCGCCCGGCAGAATGCGGCTGCGGCCGCTCCAGCCGAAGCGCAACCTGCCGCGCAACCCGCCGCCCCGGCCATCGAGCCGGTCGCGAGCAAGCCGGCCGCGCAGCCCGAAAAGACCAGCGCCACCGCCAGCGCCGAGCCGGCGCCAGCCAGCACTTCCGCGGTCAAGGAAGTGCCGACCAGGCCGGCCGCCATGCCGGCAACGCCGCTGGTCGAATCCAAGTCGATGATGGCGCCGCCGGATCCGGCCGCCGGCAAGCTGATCGAGCCGGCAAAGCCGGCGAGCGCCATTACCGCAGAGGCCATCCCGATCGTGGCCGCGGCGGCGCCGTTCGGCGACACGCCCGAGAAGGAGACGGCGGACGCGGCGTTGCCGAAAATCCAGCGCACCGAATTCGGCGTCGACGTCGGCGGCGCCAATTCGATCGCCGGCCTGCGCGCCCTGTGGAAGGGGTTGTTGAAGTCGCGCGCGAACGCACCGCTGGCGTTGCTGCAACCGATCATCGTGATCCGCGAGGGCAGCGGCGGCCGCGGCATGCAATTGCGCCTCGTGGCAGGTCCGCTCAGCGACGCCGCGGCGGCGGCCAAGCTCTGCGCGGTCATGACCGAGAACGACCGGGATTGCGAGACGGCGGTCTATGACGGCCAGCGCCTGACGCTGAAGGCCGACGAGGCGCCAGCGGCCAAGCCGGCCGCGCCGCCGCCCGCGTCCCGCAAGAAGAACGCCCCGCAAAAGCGCGCGGCAGCCGCAGAGGAGCCCAAGAAGCCGGAGACATCGTCGGGCTGGTCATCGTTCTTCGGCAAGAAGAACTGATCGTTCCACTGTGACTGCGCTTGCGCAACGTATCGAGATCGTCATGCCCGGGCTTGTCCCGGGCATCCACGTACTTTGTGCCCGCGAGAAAGGTCGTGGATGGCCGGGCATAGGCGAGCGGAAGCGACGCCGTCCTTCGGACGGCTATGCCCGGCCATGACGATGTGGAAACGTCTGTGCGGTTCAACCAAACGCCTTCACACCAACGGCAAATCATCGCCATCACAATGGCTTGCGGGCCGCTTTTGATCCCCTGCGGCATGCGCTTCCGCGGCTTGTCGCGCCGGCCGAAGCCCGGCATATTCGCCCCATGAAGAAATCCCCGTTCCGGCTGACGCCGTACCAGGTGCAGTTCCTGCTCGTCGTCGGTTTCGTCACCGTCGGATACGCGCTGTATCTGCGTTACCTCGCCATCGAATTGTCGACCGTGGCGCTGGCCTGCGATGCCGGCGTGCAGAGCATGGCCTGCCAGATGCGCTCGCTTGCGACCTACTTGTTCAGGCAATCGGTGTTCGGCATCGTCGCCCTGATCATCGCGGCGCTGCACGTGATGCGGCCGTCGATCGTGCTGCTGACAGGCGGCATCATCGTCGCCGGCACCGGTCTCGTGCTCTACAACGTCACGCTGTCGGGTATCGCGATCGGCCTGCTCATCCTGGGCTTTGCGCGGCCCGCGCCCGCCACAGCGTAAGCGCAAGCAGCAGGTACATCGTGACGGTCCACAGCGACTGCCAGTTGTCGCGGCCCTCGTTGATCGCGATGTAGATCGCGGCAACCGTGAGCAGGCCGGCGAATACGGCTTCCGCGATCGGGCGCGCGCCCGCCTGCGGGCGGTTCAGCACCATCAATCCGATGAACGGAATCACCGCCATGGTGAGCGAGGCATAGGGGAAATCGCGATAGCGCGGATCGAAGGTGAAGCCGAGCGCGGTTTCCGCTGCGATCACCGCCGTTATCGCCAGCGCCAGCGCCAGCAGGATCGTGACCCCGGGACGCGTCTTGTAGTCGCGGGGACCCAGCAGGTCGAGGAACGTCGGCAGCGGCCGGCCCGCCATGACGGCATTGGCGCAGAGCAAGGGCGAAGCGACCGCGGCGGCGAGCAGCGCGCCCCATTTCAGCCAGCCGCCGATGCCGTAGCTCTCGTACAGCATCTTGTCCGCGGCGATGCCGAGCAGGCTGCCTGCCGATGTCGCCGAGATCGCGACCACGACCCATGAAACCAGCCGCGGCTTCCACGGCCGGCGCCGCAAGGCGAGGATCGCCGCCAGGAAGGTGAAGGCGCTGAGCAGCATTCCGCATGCCATCTGCAGCTTCCATGTGGGATAGTTGCTGATGACGATGCCGGGAGGATATTTGACCGCGCGCTTGTACGCGTCGAACAGCCCCCAATAGCCGCCGACCGTGCCCTCGAGCTGGCGCTTCCAGGGCTGGTCATAAGCCTCGATCAGGTTGACGCGGAATCCGTCGCGCCGGGCGAGCTCGAGGATATCCGAGACGACGCGCGCCTGGCTGATGCGCGAGGGCAGCGCGCCCTCCCGCATCCGGCCAAAGCTCGGCCAGCCGGTTTCGCCTACCAGGATTTCCTTGCCCGGAAACGCCACCGCCATGCGGCGGCGGATCTGGTCGACATGGGCGGCGGCGAACTTGGCCTTGATCGGAATGTCCTCCCAATAGGGAAGGATATGGATGGTGACGAAATCGACGGCGTCGTAGACCTCGCGGTTCTTCAGCCAGTATTCCCAGACGTCGGCATAGGTGACGGGCACGCCCGGCGCCTGCGACTTCACGATGCGGATATTGGCGACGAGATCGGCGGCGGTCATCTCGCCGCGCAGCAGCACCTCATTGCCGACGACGAGCCCCGTGACGGTGCCTGGATGATTCTTGGCGAGCTGCACCGCCGTCGAGATCTGCGCGAGATTCCTGAAGCGGTTGCTGCCGAGCCAGATGCCCTGGATGACCTTGAGCCCGACCTTGGCCGCCAGCGCCGGCACCCGATCCACCCCGTTGTCGATGGAGTAGGTCCGCACGCAATCGGTCACCTTGGCGAGCTGCGCCAGATCCTCGGCGATCTGCTCCGGCGAAATCTGGGTGCTCTCGACCAGCGGCGTCTGCGCATCGCGGAACGGCGCATAGGACACGCATTGCAGCTTGGCGTTGGGGTCGATCGGCGCGCGCGCCAGGGTGATCGGCGTGGCGAGCCACCACCAGACCGCGGCAATCGTTGCGAGGGAAATCAGGAAGAGCGCCAACGGCGTACGAAGAGAAATCGGTTCCATCCTCCGGGCGGGGCATGTCGATTAGCGCCTCGACCGCCGTCTGCCAAGTGCGGCATTGCGACAGGGGCGCAACCATTTGCCGCCGACAGGCTTTACCACGGCGAGATAAAGTTGTGAGTTTGCTGGACAAAATCGCGGATTCACGGCATGGGAATCCGGTGCCGTTTCCGCCGCATTGGGGGCCCATTTCAACGGCATCAAGCCCGCGCGCCCGGTACCGGCGCTGGAAGTTCAACTTTTTCGGGGAATGTATGCGTCGCCGGGTTCTCAGCCTTCAAAGTGTGGTTCTGCGTCTGGTCCTTGTTCATCTGGCCCCGGCCGCAATGGCCCTTCTGGTTGGAGCCTCCGGCGCCCTCGCCCAAAGCGGCACCCCGGCCCCCCAGGAGCAGCAGGGAAAGGCCGCCCCGGACAGCAAGTCCGCCGATGCCATCAAGGAGAACGAGCGCAAGGCCGCCGAATTCGTCGAGGCCCAGCAGGCCCTCAACGGCCCGGGCGGCAACCCCGAATGCGTCTGGCTCGGCCGCCGCGTGGTGCGCCTGATGTGGCTGGACGACCTCGATACGGCCTTCCGCCACCTCGACCTCTACGACCGATTCGGCTGCCCGGGCGGCCACGTCCAGGCGAGCTTCCGCTGCCTGACCCGGTTCGGATCGCAAATCGACGACAAGGTACCGCGGAGCCTGAACGACCGCATCCACGCCTGCTGGATCAATCCGGGGACCCAGCCGCAGACGGCGGCCGCCCCGAGCCCCGCTCCCTCCTCGTCCCCCACGACGGCCGGCAGCGCGGCACCCGCGGCCGGGGCTGCGCCCGCGCAGGCGGCTCCCGCGAAGTAAGCTGCTTGGCGCAGTCTTCAGAAGACGGGCCGTCCAGATGAACGCCGCCTGAACGGGTGCGCCCTCAAAAGGCCATGGCGCCATACCAGTTGTCTAATCGCGCGGCAGCATTATCCTAGGAGACGCCGCGAAGTCGGTCGAACCTAGGGGACAGGTTCGCGTTAACGGAAATCGAGCCCCGCATGGTTTGGTCGCGATGCGCGCCGTCGTCGCAGTTCTTCTGTTCGTAACCGCCGTTCATGCCGGACTTTGGGGCCTTCTGCAGGACAAGCAGTCGGCGCCCGACTTCCATGGCATGCTGCCGAGCGTGTCCTACGCGCCGTTCGACGGAACGGGCCATCCCGACATCGACAATATCCCGACGGTGGAGAAGATTCGTGCCGACCTGAAAAGGCTCGCCACGATGACCAAGGCGATCCGCCTCTATTCGTCGACCGGCGGCGTCGAGCTGGTGCCGGCCGTTGCCGCCGAGTTCGGCCTCAAGGTCATGGTCGGCGCCTGGATCGACAAGAACGCAGACCGCAACAAGCGCGAGATCGACGCTGCGATCACGCTGGCCCGCCGCAACAGCAACGTCATCGGCGTCGTCGTCGGCAACGAGGTGATCTATCGCGGCGAGCAGCAGGTCGGCGACCTCATCGAGATGATCAAGCGGGTCAAGAAGTCGGTCGGCGTGCCCGTGACGACGGGCGAGATCTGGCACGTCTGGCGCGAGTTCCCGCAGCTCGCCAACAACGTCGATTTCATCGCCGCCCACGTGCTGCCCTACTGGGAAAACTTCACCGACAAGCAGGCGGTCGACCAGGCCGTCGATCGCTTCAACCTGCTGCGCGACCTGTTTCCGGGCAAGCGAGTGGTGATCGCCGAATTCGGCTGGCCGAGCGCCGGCTACAATCTGCTCAACGCCAATCCCGGCCAGCTCGAGCAGGCCTCGGTGCTGCGCAACTTCGTCACCCGCGCCGAAGCCATCGGCATGGACTACAACATCGTCGAGGCGATCGATCAGCCCTGGAAATTCTTCGAAGGCGGCGTCGGCCCGTACTGGGGCATCCTCAACGCCGCGCGTGAGCCGAAGTTCGCCTGGACCGGGCCGATCGTGAACCAGGACCACTGGAAGCTCGCCACCATCGCGCTTCTGGTCGGCATCCTGATGTCGCTGCCGATCCTGCGCTTGAGCGAACCGACGGCGATGCAGGCCCTGGTGCTGTCGGCCGCCGCCAGCGGCGTCGGCGCCTGGGCCGCGACCGTGTTCGCCTACTGGAACACGCATTATTTCGTCTGGGGTTCGGCCTTTGCGCTGGGCCTCGGCATGGTGCTGCTGGTGCCGCTGGTGCTGATCGCGATGGCGCGGATCGAGGAGATCGCGGCCGTCGCTTTCGGCAAAGCGCCGCGCCGGCTGGTCACCAAGAGCGCGGCGCTGGCGCCCGCCAGCATCGGCGAGAACCTCGCCTTCCCCAAGGTGTCGATCCACATCCCCGCCTATTACGAGCCGGTGGAGATGCTGAAGCAGACGCTCGATGCCGTAGCGCGGCTCGACTATCCGAATTTCGAGTGCGTGGTGATCATCAACAACACGCCCGACCCGGAATTCTGGCAGCCGATCCAGGACCATTGCCGGGCGCTCGGCGAGCGCTTCAAGTTCATCAACGCCGAGAAGGTGCAGGGCTTCAAGGCCGGCGCGCTGCGCATCGCCATGGACCGCACCGCCGCGGATGCCGAGGTCATCGGCATCATCGACGCCGACTACGTCGTGCATCCGGACTGGCTGAAGGACCTCGTCCCCCTGTTCGCCGACCCCCGTGTCGGGCTCGTGCAGGCGCCGCAGGAGCATCGCGACGGCGACCGCTCGCTGATGCACTACATCATGAACGGCGAATATGCCGGGTTCTTCGACATCGGCATGGTCCAGCGCAACGAGTTCAACGCCATCATCGTGCACGGCACGATGTGCCTGATCCGCCGCGCCGCGATGGACATGGCCGGTGGCTGGTCGAGCGACACCATCTGCGAGGACACCGACCTCGGGCTCTCGATCCAGCAGCAGGGCTGGCTCACCCACTACACCAACACGCGCTACGGCGAGGGCCTGCTGCCCGACACCTACGAGGCCTTCAAGAAGCAGCGCCACCGCTGGGCCTATGGCGGCTTCCAGATCGTCAAGAAGCACTGGCGGCGGTTCCTGCCCGGCGCCAGCCGCCTGACGGCCGACCAGCGCCGCGAATTCGGCCTCGGCTGGCTGAACTGGCTGGGGGCCGAAAGCCTCGGCGTGGTGGTGGCGATCCTCAATCTGATCTGGGTGCCGATCGTCGCCTTTGCCGACATCGCCATCCCCGACAAGATCCTGACCCTGCCGATCATCGCGGCCTTCGTGGTGTCGCTGACGCATTTCCTTTCGCTGTACCGGCTGCGGGTGAAGGTGAAGGTGCCGCAGATGCTGGGCGCCATGATCGCAGCGATGAGCGTGCAATGGACGGTGTCGCGCGCGGTAGCCCAGGGCCTGATCACCGAGCATCTGCCGTTCGCCCGCACCTCCAAGGGCGGCCTGTCGCGGATGTCGATCGAATTCCAGGCGTTCTGGGAGGCGGTGATCGGCGTGCTGCTGCTGGTCGGCGCTGCCGTCCTCGTGGTCACTAACGGCGCCAAGCAGGTGCGCGAGATCTACATTTTCGCGGGCGTTCTGGTGCTGCAAAGCCTGCCCTTCCTGTCGGCGGTGGCGATCGCGATCCTGGAGAATTCGCGCATCAACGAATTCGCCTTCTGGCGCAACAGCGCGGTGCGGGCCGCCGAGCTGATCGGCCTGCGCCCGGTCGCGCTGCCCAAGCCGGTTCCGAGCCCGCAGCCGGTCGCCAGCGAAATCCAGCGCGAAGCCAGCTGATCGGCGCTGGAAGAAACGCGCCGCTGCCCTTGAAGAGGCCGAGGTAAGTACCGATTTCGATTGCATGATTCAGGCCGGGCGGCGCCGCCCTTGCGGGAGTTTTGCGCTATTGACCCGCGAAGGCTCGCCCCCTACACAGCGCGGACCGGAGCATGATCCGGACCACGGTAGAGTGAGCGCGTAGCTCAGGCGGTAGAGCACGTGACTTTTAATCATGGGGTCGAGGGTTCGAGTCCCTCCGCGCTCACCAAGTCTCCAGAACACCTTGACTTCAAAATCGGAACTTCTTGACGCGGTCGATATGCAGTTTGTGCATACATCCCGCAACAACCGCCACAACGCCCCTTTGCCCTACCGAGCAAATCACCTTCGGCGATGGAATCATCCTGCTTGTCGATTGCATGAGGTTGTGCAACCGAAAACCTACATTAAACGGCAAGTTGCTCGATTTGGTTGCGAATGGTAGGAACGCGCTCCGCTAGATGGGCTCCTGCCTCCCGTGCTTTTCAACTCATACGAATATTTACTGGCTTTCTTGCCAACGACCCTGATCGGCTATTTCCTCCTTCAATATTTCGGCTCAGTGGCAGCCGCCAAGATGTGGCTCATAGCCGCAAGCCTTGCGTTTTATTCATGGTGGGGCTTGGCCTATTTGCCACTGATCACCGTCTCCATCCTCGTGAACTACGGTATCGGCACAGCGCTCGGCTACGGCAAACTTCGACGCCGGGAGCTGCTCTTGGTCGCAGGCCTCATTTTCAACCTCGCCCTGCTCGGCTATTTCAAGTATGCGAATTTTCTTGTCGATAATCTCAATGTGGCCGGCGCTAACATTCAACTCGCGCGCATCGCCCTGCCACTCGCCATCAGCTTCTTCACCTTTCAGAAGATCGCGTATCTGGTTGACAGTTACCGCGGCCAGACGGTTGGCTACAACTTTCTCGATTACGCACTCTTCGTGACTTTCTTTCCCCAGCTCATCGCCGGGCCCATCGTCCATCACAAGGAAATCGTTCCGCAATTTGCGAACAGACAGAACCGCCCGGTCGTTCCCGACAACATCGCAACCGGTCTTTGCATCCTCGGCATCGGCCTTTTCAAGAAAGTTATCGTCGCAGACACGTTTGCGGGTTGGGCTACGCCTGGCTTCGACACGGCGGCTTCCCTCTCATTCGTCGAAGCGTGGGTTACAAGCCTTAGCTACACTTTCCAGCTGTACTTCGACTTCAGCGGCTATACCGACATGGCGATCGGCGCAGCGCTGATGTTCAATATCCATCTGCCGATCAACTTCAATGCGCCGTACCGCGCCACTGATATACAGGGCTTCTGGCGGCGCTGGCACATCACTCTCAGCAATTTCTTGCGCGACTACCTCTATATCCCGCTGGGAGGTAGCCGCCGCGGAGAAGCACGGACCTATGAAAACCTCGTTGTCGTGTTTTTGCTTGGCGGGCTGTGGCACGGCGCGAGCTGGATGTTTGTGATTTGGGGTGCGCTGCACGGTGCAGCCCTCGTTATCCACCGCATGTGGAGTCGCACCGGCTTCTCGATGCCCACTTGGCTTGCATGGTTCATCACCTTCAATTTCGTTAACGTCGCCTGGGTTTTCTTTCGCGCCAAGAACATGAGTTCGGCAGCGAAGGTTCTGGGCGGCATGGCAGACGTTCGCAGCATTGTCTTGATGATGCCATCCGCGGCCCCGTTGCTGGCACTAGCTTTCGCGATCGTGTTGCTCGGCAAGCCGACCGTCGCGTTTTTTGAACGCTCCCGATCTTCATCGGCCCTCACAGTCTCTGGCCTTGCATTTGGCTTATGCCTCGTCGTCATGTTCATGGAAACGAGCCGTATTTCCGAATTCCTCTACTTCAACTTCTGACCATGCGCCGTATTGCCAACTTCTTCATCTCAGCTCTTGTCGCGATTTTTTCAACGCCGCTGCTGTGGTATCTCTCGTTGGGCTACTATCAGCCGGCGGAGCACTGGCTCTTCGACGTGTACTCGATCAAGGAGCACCGGGCGCGGCAGAGCGCATCGCCGAAACTCGTCATAGCCTCCGGCTCTAATGCGCTGTTCGGGATGGACAGCGAGCTGCTTGAGCGTTTGCTTGGCAAGCCGGTCGTAAATATGGCCGGCCACGCCGGACTCCCGATTGATTTCCACGCCGAAAAGGCCTTGACCATCGCTGCGGCGGGCGACACCGTAGTCATGCCGCTGGAGTTTGGCTACTACGCATCCGAGCCCAAGCCGACCTCCTGGGAGGTTGCAAATTTGGCGAGCTGGGGCGCGGACTACGCCAAGCGGGATCTTCGACGGCTATGGACCCTGTTCCGTCACTCGACGCTTGCTGACAGCGTCCAACGCCTTCGGCTTAGACCAATCCCGCACGATCCTCTTGCCGTGGTCCTGGCACGCGCGACTGAAAATACTGCCGGGGGCATAGCAGTTTGGCAGGGCTACAGTTACCGATCAGCCAATGCTTGGGGAGATTTTTTTGTGCGCGAGGGAGGACCAACGTTTGAAGGTCCCGCGCCCTACACGCGTGGTCAACTGACACCATATGCAATTGAACGCCTGAGCGAGATTCGGCGAAAGTTCGAGGGCCAGGGTGTCACGCTGCGCCTGACGTGGCCCGTGACGGCAAAGAACCGTGAGTTTGACCTTACTCGCCCCGAGCACCGCAAGCCGGTCATTGAGATCAAGGAACGGTTACGTGCTGCCGGCATCGAATTTATTTGTGAGCCGGAATACTTTCACTTCGACCGGCATCTTTTTCTCAACACAAATTATCATCTCGGCACGGAAGGTGCAGTCTATCGTACCGAAGCGCTGGCCGCCTGCATACAGGGCCACAAGCCATCCGCCAAACGCGCCGCAGAGTTGTATGAGGCTCGACTGAAATCCGTCCGCTGAAGCGAATAGTTCCGCCAGCAGAAGCCCGACCTGTCGCATCGCACCTCCTATGTCGAAACTCACAATCGCATTCTACCCTTCCCCGCAGTGACCAGCACCACCGTTTCGCTGAAGATACATTTGAGCGCCAACGGAACGGTTGAGCAGCATGAACAACGAGCCAGTGGGCGCGCGCGGTGACAAGACCGTTTCCCTGCGTCTCGGTCGACCGCGGGAGCACGCCTGGCATGTTGCGGGACCAAACCAACTGATCAACGTAAAGGAATTCTACACCTACAGCCGAGCGATAGAAGTCGCGGTGTCCGGCAGCAGCTGCACCGCGCGGGTCGGCTATAGCCTGAAGCCAGGTCAACGCGACTATCAATATCCGCGGCTCAACGGCGGCGCACGCGCCACCGCGACGTCGGTCTCGGCCGGTGCTGTATCTTGCTCAATTCATTGATCGGCAAGGCCGGCTGGAGCCGGAGCGCGATGCCGGCGATTCCGCTCACTGCCCTGCGAGGCTGCACTGACCGGCACCGCGCCATACAGCGCGGCACAAATACTGGATGCAGGTCGCAAGTTCTGTGGGACCGCTGTCTGGCAGTGGCTTAAGCGGATCGGAATTTTCACCGTCGTGGTTGATTACGTACGACGTTTGGGCTTTAGCCCACTGCCCTGTTGCTGCCCCCGTGTAACCATCGAGTAACCAAAACCGCGCTCTTTCGCTGTTCTGGCCGGAACACAGTTGTACGTTGGCCCGTAAATGCACTGCATGGTTGTAGCTCAACTCCGGAGGAGGGAGATGGGTCGGTATTATTTCGACCTCCATGGTGCGCAGAACACTCGTGACTCTGGCGGCCTCGCATTTGAAAATGACACGGAGGCTTTCGAGACTGCTAAGCGACTGGCGGCGGAGTTGGCGACCGCGCGACCACAGCTAAGGGGAAATACCTGCGTGGTGCTCACCCGAAAGGGTGCGGATGATGTTTATTGCATAGGTGTGTGAGGCCGCCTCAGTTGGGTGGCTATCGCTCGACACACCATGAGGACGGCGGATCGCTCGCCGTGATCATGTCGATGCGCAGCGCGACAAGCGAGCTCCTCTTGAAGGCGTAATTGCGGCTCTTGACGATACGCTGAACCTTAGCGGGGCCCGGCCGAAGCTATGCGCCGTAGATTGCCTCGCGTGGTTTGATGGTCATGAGGAATTCACCCGGAGAATTTCTGATCGGAACCGAAACCAAACCCGACATAGTTGAATTTTTTAAGGGGCTTCGCAAAAACAGCGAGGCGAGCCATGCATTTATCACTAGCCGAGGCGTTTCTTGCAATCTCCGCCCTAAGCACGGCGTTTCTGGTGGAGATTTTCGTTTTTGTCGCCTTGGGTCTGATCTGAGGGGTGCCCCAAATGGTGGAACCTCCTCGAAGCCACGGAACCCATCGCACCCCGCATCTAGAGCCGACGCATTGCCTGGCCATTTGTCATGAGATAGGCGAACGGCTTCGTATTGCCCTTGATCGGGATCGAGCACCCTTGCCCTCGCGCCTGCGCGGGATGCTAGATCGGTTTGAGGAGATGGACGCTCGGGCGCGCCTTCAGTCATACTCAAAGAATAAATCGACGGCGGGTAAAGGTCGCTAGGCGGGCAAAGGTCGATAAAGGAGACCGTCAATGATGCCCCCTACGCGCGGCTCTTGGTGGTCACGGCGCTAAGATCGCCGGGCCGTGCCGCCGTCGCAAGCCGCTACACCTCGGGGCCCGTTATTGCACTTCGGCAAGCCGTTGTCCGGCATCGCGTGCGCATTTGCGGAGGCCTCCAGCGGAGTACACCGCAGCCGCTCTCCTTCGGAATTCGGACATAAGCGGAGGACGATGGTAAGTCGGCAATGGGTGCCAGTTTCGGACCATAGTCTCGCGGCAAATGTTGAGCCCGCCTACCTGAACTCTTGCCCATATTTGAGAGCGATCGCGTTGATCTGCTCCCGCGTCAATTCCTTTCGCGGTTCGCCGGGTCGGCTACAGGTTTCGCGAAAGAAACCATCGAGACCTGGGGGCACCATGATCCACAGCAGAACTAGCCCCCGATCTGGACTACTGAAACCATGCCACGTGTTCTTGGGTATGAAGATCGTTCCACCTCTTTCGCAAGAATGAAGCACATCGTTGAGTGTCACCGTGCCACTGCCTTCCAGAACGTAGAAGGCTTCGTCCCTGTCGAGGTGTCGGTGAACCGGAATGCCTGAGCCCTGGGGTAGCTGCTGAATGCCCAGGCCAAAATTATTGGCCCCCGCTATGGGGTCGGCCTTGATGAAGATGTTACCGCCATCACGAAAATGGATCAGGTGCTCACCCTCTCCGGCACCAAGCACATAGCCCTGAGGCACCGGGTTGCGCGACTTCGCCTCGATCTCCTTGCTGTTTGGCATCGCGTTCTCCCATTGATCGATGTCCAACAGTGAAAAAGCCACGATAGCAGAATGCTGCACCACGAGCGACGCCCATGGCCAAAGACGGCTTAGGGTTCAACAGGCGTCATTTCGGGTGAGCGCAGCCATGTCCGCTGTACCGCACAAAGGAACCCGGCCCGATGCCTGCCCGTTTTTCCCGGGTCAGTCATCGTTCTGTTTGAGGCAGGGCAATTGGAAGTGGCTGGCAGGGGCCGCCGTATTAAAACAAAAACCCGGCGGCCCCACTGGATCAATCGTTGCAGCGTCTGCTTGAAACCTGCTGGGAGCGAAATTTCAACGACCGTCATCCGTTCAATTGGCGCGCCACGCAGGGACGAAATCGACCAGCCGCTCGACGAGGGCGAGGAAAGCCGCGGCGTCGCGATGATCGCGCACTGGCCGCCGAGCGCGAGCAGATGCACCTCGATGAGCGACAGCAATCCGCAACCGGTGCGGCTCGTCGGTGCCGCGTCGAGGTTAGCGAGATTGACGGCGCACAGGCTGGCAGGATTGACACTGCAAATGGCGTCGTCGACCGCGGCGTGCAGCTCCGCGATGCCGGCGATTCGCCTCATCTGCCTTGTGAGGCCGCACTGACCGGCATCGCGCCATGATAGTCGCGATACCAGGCGACGAAGCTACGGATGCCGTCCTCGATCGAGGTCGCGGGATGAAAATCCACGTCCCTTGCGAGTTCGTGGACGTCGGCATAGGTCGCCAGCACGTCGCCGGGCTGCATCGGCAGAAGCTCTCTTTTGGCCTCGCGTCCGAGCTCCCGCTCCAGCACCGCGACGACCCGCAACAACTCCTCCGGCCGGTTGTTGCCGACATTGTAGACGCGCCACGGCGCCGCGCTCGATCCGGGATCCGGCGTCTCGCCCAATTCGTAAGCCGCCCCGCGCGGGGCGCGATCGATCAGGCGGACCAGCGCTTCCGTCACGTCGTCGATATAGGTGAAGTCCCGCAGCATGCGGCCGCCGTTGAACAAGCGGATCGGCTCGCCCCGGACGATCGCATCGGCGAACAGGAACAGGGCCATGTCGGGCCGGTACCACGGACCGTAGACCGTGAAGAACCGCAATCCCGTGCAGGGGATGCCGTAAAGATGGCTGTAGGAATGGGCCATCAGCTCGTTTGCCTTCTTGCTGGCGGCATAGAGGCTGATCGGATGATCGACGTTGTCGTGCACCGAGAACGGCAGCTTCCTGTTCGCGCCATAGACCGACGATGACGAGGCGAACAGCAGATGCCGGCAGTCGTTGTGCCGGCAGCCTTCCAGGATGTTGGCAAAGCCGACCAGGTTCGCATCGACATAGGCGTGCGGCTCCCTCAGCGAGTAGCGCACGCCGGCCTGCGCCGCGAGGTGAACCACGACGGGAAAACGATGCCGCGCGAACAGCTCCGCAATGGCGGCGCGATCCGCCAGCTCCAGCCGTTCGAAGCGGAAGCGCGGATGCTTGCGCAGGATGTCGAGCCGCGCCAGCTTCAGCTGCGGATCATAGTAGGAATTGAGGTTATCGATCCCGACGACGCGCTGGCCGGACTGCAGCAGTCGCTGCGCCACGTGGAATCCGATGAACCCTGCGGCTCCCGTCACCAGGATTGCGCGATCCGGCATCTTGCCCGCCTCCTCGTCCGTCCCGACGGCCATGGCTCAATAGGCCGGCGATTTCGGCCGGCCGACGCCGCAATACAGGAAGCCGTTCCGCCTCACCTCCTCCGGCGCGTAGATGTTGCGGAGGTCGACGATCACGGGACAGGCCATGACCGCGGACAGCTCCCTGAGATCGAGCGCCCGGAACTGCTCCCATTCGGTGACGATGACGAGCGCGTGGCTGCCCTTGGCGCAGCGGTAGGCGTCGTCGCAGAAGGTGACGTTCTCGAACACCTTCTTCGCCTGCTCCATGCCGATGGGATCGTGGACGCGAACCTCGGCGCCCATGTCCTGCAGCGCAGTCACCAGGGGAATCGACGGCGCGTCGCGCATGTCGTCGGTATTGGGCTTGAAGGTGACGCCGAGCACCGCAATGGTCTTGCCGCGCAGATTGCCGCCGAAGGCGCCCGCCACCTTGCGTGCCATCGCGCGCTTGCGCTGGTCGTTGACGGCGACCACGGTTTCCACGATCCGCAGCGGCGACTCGTTGTCCTGGCCTGTCTTGATCAGCGCCATCGCATCCTTCGGAAAGCAGGACCCGCCGAAACCCGGCCCCGCATGCAGGAACTTCTGCCCGATGCGGTTGTCGAGACCGATGCCGCGCGCCACCTCCTGCACATTGGCGCCGACTTTCTCCGCAAGGTCGGCGATCTCGTTGATGAAGGCGATCTTGGTGGCCAGGAAGGAGTTGGCGGCATATTTGGTCAGCTCGGCGGTGCGCCGGTCGGTATAGAGGATCGGCGAGGCATTGAGGTGCAGCGGCCGGTAAACTTCCGCCATCACGCTCCGCGCCCGCGCATCGTCGGTGCCGATCACGATCCGGTCGGGGTGCTTGAAGTCGCGGATCGCCGCCCCCTCGCGCAGGAACTCGGGATTGGAGACGACGGCGACGCTTGCTGCCGGATTCTCCTCGCGGATGATGCGCTCGACCTCATCGCCGGTGCCGACCGGCACGGTCGACTTGGTGACCACCACCGAACGCTCGGGAAGTGCGCCGGCGATTTCGCGCGCGGCGGCGTAGACATAGGACAGGTCGGCATGGCCGTCGCCGCGGCGCGACGGCGTGCCGACGGCAATGAACACCACTTCCGCGGCGCCGACCGCCGACTTGAGGTCGGTCGTGAACGAAAGGCGTCCTTGCATGACGTTGCGCTTCACCAGCTCGCCGAGCCCAGGCTCGTGAATGGGCATCTCGCCATGCCTGAGGCCGGCGACCTTCTCCTCGTTGCTGTCGATGCAGACCACGTGATGGCCGAAATCGGAGAAGCACGCGCCCGACACCAGCCCGACATAGCCGGCGCCAATCATTGCGATATGCATGGTCGATCCTGTCCAATAAGCGGCGCGGTCGCCTGCCGCGCCGATGAGAGATGAGTTCGGCAATGCCGGCGTGCTAGCTGCTCAGCATCGATTCGCCGTCGAGGTGGCGCGGAAAGAAGAAGAAGTTGTTGACGTAGACCCTTCCCGCCTTGCGGCCGCCGTCCGGGCACAACGCGCCAGCGTCCTGAAGCCGGCCGGAATCGAACGCCTCGACACCGACCACGTCGTCACCCCTGAGGAAAAACCCCCGGTAGGATCTGCGGCGGAAAAATTCGAACACCGACCGCGTCGCCTCGGCGCGGTGGCGGTCCTCCGCCTCGACCAGGAAAACCGGCTGGCAGCGTTCCACGAGTTCGACCGCGCCGTTCAGCACGTTCAGCTCATGGCCTTCGACGTCGATCTTCACGAAGGCGACGTCCTGATGGATCACCGCATCGAGCCGCGCCATCGGCACATGCGCCGACACGCTTCCAGCCGGCACATCGTCCCGCACCTCGAGCGAAGCAAGCCCGTAAACCGGGCCGTCGTCGCCCTGCGGGATGAAGAGCTCGGCATCGCCATCGTGATCGGACAACGCGATCTCGTGCACGCTGACATTGCGTGCCGAGGTGCGGCGCAGCAGCCGCGCCATCGCCGAGGACGGCTCGAAGGCATGGACCTGTCGCGACAGGCGCGCCAGCCGCCGCGTGTACAGGCCGCAATTCGCCCCGACGTCCACCGTCACCGCATCGCCGGGGATGATGCTGTCGAGGTAGCAGAGCTCGCGCTCTGCCGATTTGGGCCGCTTCATGAAGTGCCACTGCAGCCAGAGCGAGGGAAACGCGTCTTTCACCAATGTCTTCACCTGCTGCTTCGCATTCATCGCCGGCTCCCCTTGCATTGCACTGCTGTTTCCGGACCGGAGGGCGGCGTCCTCCCAATCCAGCCGCATCTCAGACGCGATCATAGATGTCCTGCACCCGGACGATGTCGTCCTCGCCGAGATAGGCGCCGGACTGCACCTCGATCAGGTTGAGCGGAACCTTTCCGGGGTTCTCCAGGCGATGCATGCAGCCGAGCGGCACGAAGACCGATTCGTTCTCGCGCAGCAGGATCTCCTCGTCGTCGCGCGTCACGATCGCGGTGCCGTTCACCACCACCCAATGCTCGGCGCGATGATAGTGCTTCTGCAGCGACAGCTTGGCGCCGGGATTGACGGTGATGCGCTTGACCTGAAACCGCTCGCCGGAATGGATCGACTGATAGTAGCCCCAGGGACGATGCACGCTGTGGGTCTGGGTCGCCGAACGGTGGCCGTTCGCCTTCAGCCGCTCGACCAGCTTGCCGACGTCCTGGTCGCGCTTGCGGCTGGTGACGAGAACGACGTCGGGCGACGTGGCGATGACGAGATCCTCGACGCCCAGCGCCGCGACCAGTTGCCCGTCGCCGTGCACGTAGCAGCCGGAGGCATCCTCCACCACAGCATCGCCGACGACCACATTGCCTGCCGTGTCCTTGTCGGCCATCGACCACAGCGCAGACCAGCTTCCGACGTCGTTCCAGTCGAATGCGGCCGGAAGCACCACGGCATTGTCCGTCTTCTCCATCACGGCGTAATCCAGCGATATCGAGGGACAGGCCTCGAACGCGCCCGCATCCAGGCGGAGGAAATCGAGATCGCGCGTTGCGCCCGCCAGCGCCTTGCGGCAGGCGGCGAGAACCTCGGGCTCGCGATGCGCCAGCTCGTCGATGAAACGGCGAACCGGCAGCAGGAATATCCCGCTGTTCCAGAGATGCTCGTCGCAGGCGAGCAGACGCTCCACCGTCACCAGGTCC
Organism: Bradyrhizobium sp.; assembly: GCF_052389815.1. Classification (GTDB taxonomy): domain Bacteria; phylum Pseudomonadota; class Alphaproteobacteria; order Rhizobiales; family Xanthobacteraceae; genus Bradyrhizobium. The sequence continues at coordinate 20,562 of NZ_JBQTHN010000099.1, forward strand.
GGCTTCTCGACGAAGCCGGCGACGTTGCGGATGGGCGAAGAGGCATCCAGCGCGCCGCCCATCCGGATATAGCCGAATCCCGTCTCGGGCCCGGAGGGCCGCAGGCCGAACAGCACGAAACGTCCGTGCCGCGCAGCCTTCACGCCCGCCGATACCGCGGCGCGGAACGCGGCGCGATCGCGCACCCAGTGATCCACCGGCATCGCCAGTATCACGGCGTCCGGATCGGTCTCGCTGGCGAGCAGGGCTGCGATGGTCACCGCCGGCGCCGTGTTTCGTCCGAACGGCTCCAGCACGATGGTCGGATGCGATACGCCGACTGCCCGCAACTGCTCGCCGATCGCGAAACGATGCTCGGAATTGGCGATCACCAGCGGATCGGCAAACAGCAGGGGATCGTCGACCCGTAGCGCCGTTTGCTGCAGCAAGCTGTTTTCGCCGAGCAGCGCGAGCAGCTGCTTGGGACAGGTTTCGCGAGAAAGCGGCCACAGCCGCGTACCCGTTCCGCCCGACAATAGAACGGGCACTATTCGGCCGCGCGGCTTGGTCATCGCCATGCATTTTCCCGACATGTTGAGAGATGAGCTGATATCGACGCCGGGCGCGCTCAGAAGCCGCTTCCCGACAGGAATTCCTTGCGGATCGTCCGCAGGATGATGGTCACGTCCATGCGGAGCGACCAGTTCTCGATATAGTGGAGATCGTAGTCGATCCGCGAAATCGCGCGGCCGGACTCGACCGTGCTTCCCCTGCACCCGCTGACCTGCGCAAGCCCCGTGATGCCCGGCCGCGCGGTGTGCCGCTGGAAGTAGAAGGGCACGAGGTCCTCGTAGGGCAGGTCCGCCGCCAGCATCCCCGGAACGTGAGGTCGCGGCCCGACCAGCGACATGTCGCCTCGGATGACGTTGATCAGTTGCGGAATCTCGTCGAGGCTGGTCTTGCGCAGGATTTTTCCGATCGAAGTAACCCGCGCGTCCCCCTCGACCGTCTGCCTGATGCCGCGTACATCGCCCGCGTCGGTTCGCATGGTGCGGAACTTGTAAATCCTGAAGCGGCGATTCCGGTAGCCGTAGCGATACTGCAGGAAGAAGACGGGGCCGGGAGAAGTGACCTTGATCGCTACCGCGATCGCGATGAAGAACGGCGCGAAAAACAGCAGCGCGCTGCCTGCCGCAGCGATATCGAAGATGCGCTTGGCGATCGACGATGCCGGCTCGGTGCGCACGATGCGGCGCGAACGGCGATTGCCCCTGCGCGCGCTGCCGCTGTACGCGCCATACGAACCGCCTCCGGCAAATTCGACGGGCCGGACCGAAATGTACGTCCGCTCCTGCCAGAGCGGCCTCACCTCGTTCCGATTGAAACTGGCTGTCACGATCGAAGCCATGACACTCCCTTCTTGCTGGAACCGCACTGTCGCTCACTGCTGTCGCGATGCTGCCTTGCCCGGGACGATGATCCTGCAACGGCGGATGCAAGACGCCGTCCTGCGAGTCGCAGCCGCCCGGGCGGCGCTAAGACTTTCCAAAATCTTGAGCGAAATTTGGCGCGGCGTGCCAAGCTCTCGCCGCGAACGCTGCACTGCGAGGCATGGAACGTTTGTGCGGCGCGACATTTCGTTTTGTTTCGGAAGCGCTTAGTTGCAGCCTGCTCGTTCGATGGGCTGCGTAACACTCCACGCTGCCATGCACCGGAAGAAAAGTTGGAACGAAATTGGGTTTCCGTTTCGGGCCGCCGGTGGTGAGCTGCTTTCGATGCGATCCCGGCAACAAATCGACATTGCATCGTTGTTTAGGAGAACTGCACACCGAAAGCCAAGACGTTGCGATCCAAGACGTTGCGATCATAGACTTCACGCTCGCAGTGATCGTCTCATCCGCACGAGGCGCCGATGATCGCCAGGCTTCGGGAAACAAAAGAGACGGCCGCGATTCGCGAGCCGTCCGCTTCGCGGAAGCTTTCCGGGGAGGCGCTCATGATTGCCGAGCATCTGGAAGGTCGCATGTTGCGACGGCACGACCGGCGACCCCTGGACCGCCGCTTGCGGAACCGGATCATCGTCGGCAACGCAATTGCCTGGATCGTCATCGTCGTCCTGATCCGCATCATCCTGTCGTAAATCCATACACGCCACATATGCGGCGCGGCGCATCATGGTTGACCCCGATCCAGTTCCATGATCGACACATGCCATCATGCGCAAAGCTGTTGCCGCACATTCGCTTTCCGTCGGCGCATCGACGCCGGCCGATACGCGCATCTATGCCACCGGCGATATTCACGGCTGCGCCGACCTGCTGCGTGACGTCATCGAGCGCATCGACGACGACGTCAGGCGCAGGCCGGTCCCGCGCGCCATCGAAGTCTATCTCGGCGATTATATCGACCGCGGGCCGCACTCACGGGCCGTGCTCGATCTGCTGGCCGTTCGTCTCGTGGCAAATCAGGCGGTGTGCCTGCGCGGCAACCACGAAGCCGTGATGGAAGAGTTCCTGCGCGATCCCACCCTGCTGCCGTACTGGCAGCAATTGGGCGGCATGCAAACGCTGGCATCGTATGGCGTCGAGCCGCGCGAGGGAAACGACACCGTCGCCGAGCTGCATCGCCGGTTCCTCGCCGCATTTCCGCGCACACACGAGCTGTTCCTGCAATGCCTTCGCGACCGATTTAGTTGCGGCGATTTTCTGTTCGTCCACGCCGGCATTCGTCCGGGCGTTCCTCTGGATCGACAAGACCCCAACGATCTCATCTGGATACGAGACGAGTTCCTCGACTGCACGCACGATCACGGGCGATTCATCGTGCATGGGCATACGCCCGTGCCGCATCCGGACATTCGCAGCAATCGGCTCAACATCGACACCGCAGCATGGCGCACGGGGATGCTCACCTGTGCCGCGATCGAAGGCTCGACGATTCTCTTTCTGTAACGTTGCGTGTGCAATGCCTCGTGATCCCTGCATTAACGCTGCTCGCAGGTTGAGCAATGGAACTCTCCGCATCACTTCATTTCGCCGTTTTTCGTTTTCTATGATCCGCGGCTGTTGAGTGCACTCATGGAGAGGCTGCCATGCAGCAACGGTCGTCCAGCGCCGGCCTGACGCTTCACATTCTTCTCGTTGTCCTTGCTATCGCCTGTATCGGCGGCAGCTTTTCGGTCCGTGCCGCGGCGCAGACGCGGCAGCCCGCCGCGTCCGCAGACGCCTACACCCTCGGTCCGAATGACAGGATCAGGCTGAAGGTCTATGGCGAGTCGGATATCACGGGTGAATACGAGATCGACAACACCGGCAATGTCTCGATCCCGCTAGCGGGTCACATCAGGGCTGCCGGCGCGACGACACGGCAATTGGAGAAATCGATCGCATCCGCGCTCGCCAAGGGAATCGTGCGCGATCCGCGCGTCAACGTCGAGATCGCGCAGTATCGGCCGTACTACATCCTCGGCGAGGTCAAGAAGAGCGGCGAGTATCCATATCGTCTCGGATTAACCGTGATGGATGCCGTCGCAAGTGCCGGCGGATTCACCTATCGCGCCAACGAGAACAAGGTCTTTTTGCGCCGGGCCGGCGCCGGCGCCGAGGAGGTCCATCCGCTCGATGCGCCCGTTCCGGTCTTTCCAGGCGACAACATCCGAATCCCGGAGCGCTACTTTTAGCATCGAGGTTGCGCTCCGATGACGGCGCGACGTGAACACGCTCGCGCCGTCTGATCGCCACAGTTTCTTTTGCGTCGCGAGAATTTTTTGCAGCGCAAGGAAACTTTGCCGACGGTCGGCGTTGCAGACCTGCGCATCACTTCAATCCCGCAATTCAATCTCTCGCGTCGCGTAACCCGAGCAATGAGGCCTGCCGTTCCAATGCGCAGTCGACGATCAGTTTTTGAGCGATGGGCATCGCCGTCGAAGTGCTCGCCGCGTTCTGCGCGTCCGCAGGAGATGCGGTGATGGAGAGCGGCTGCGAACTTGCGCAGGCGAGCGCGCCCGCGAAAGGCGGAAGGCAGTTCCGCTTCGTGGGCGCGCGCGGCCGGCGCGGCCTCGCCATGCTGCCTGGACCCACGGCCGCCATCCTGCTTGGTCTCGGTTCGGCGGCCAATGCGCAGGCGATCCCGTGGACGACGGGGGAGTTCGCCTCGCCATGGAACGCACTGAAAGTCTTCGAACCGTCGTCGCTGCCGGACCGAACCGATCCCGACAACCGCGAAGAGATTGCGCCGGAGGACCTGCCGGTGAAGAAGCGGCAGCATCCGGGCTACGAGCCCGTCGGTATCCGCGCAGGATCCTGGATGTTCAATCCGTACCTGACCGCTGGCACCTTCTATGACAGCAACGTCTTTTCGTCGAACAGCGCGCAGCGCTCCGACATCGCGGCCGTGGTTCAGCCGAGTCTGCGCGCGCGTTCGCTATGGGCCCAGCATGGCCTCGATCTGAAGCTGGACGCGCAGTCGACGGCCTATAGCCAGAATTCGAGCCTCAACCAGACCAATGCCAGCCTGAAAGGCAACGGCTGGATCGATGTCGCCCGTGACACGATGCTGCTGATGAACTTCCAGGTCGCGCATCTGAACGAGGGGGTCGGCACGCTGAGCTCGCCCAGCAACGCCATCGCGCCGATCCCGTACGATCTTGCGTCCGGCGACGTCACGCTGCGCAAGGAATTCAACCGGCTGACGACGTCGATCGGCGTCCGCGCCGACGCCTACGACTTCGGCTCGACCCGGGCGCAGGACGGCAGCGTCATCAGCCAGGACGCAAGGGACGGCCAGATCTATTCGCTGCACAGCCGGATCGACTACGCGATCTCCGCCACGCTCGGGGTGTTTGCCGGCGTCGAAGGCAATCAGCGCGACATCAGGGGAACGCCGGAACGCACCCTGGACTCGCAAGGCTATCGCGCGCTGTCCGGCATCACCGTTGGCCTCAGCAATCTGGTCACCGGCGAATTCGGCGTCGGTTATGTCCAGCAGCGTTTCGTCGATCCGACGATCGGCACGGTCGAGGGCCCCTCTTATCGGGCGCGGCTGACCTGGCGGCCGACGCGCCTGCTCGACGTGCACGTCAACGCCGAACAGATCATCACGCAGACCTCCGAAACCAGCCCCAACGCAGTGCTTGCCAACACCGTTCAGCTCGGCCTCGACTACGAGCTGCGCCGCAACGTCATCATGTCGCTCGCCGGCGGATACGAGAACGACCGGTTCTTCGGCCAGGTCCGCAAGGACAACGTGATCACGTCGGACGCGCGCGTCAAATATCTTCTCAATCGCTTTGCCGCCGTTTCCGCCTACTACCGCTACACCAGGCGCGACAGCGATCTTTCCGCCTTCACCTTCGACAAACATCTGGTAGGGGTGAATGTTACAACGCAATTCTGACCTGACCTATGGGATCCCGGACGAGCCGCCGGGCCGTCCCGCCGAGGGGTGGAAGTATCCGAGCGTCGATCTTCGCGAGATGGCGCGCATCCTGCGCCGCCGCTACCGGCTGGTGGCGTTGCCGCCTGCCGTCCTGCTCGGGCTCGCGCTGATGTACCTGTGGTCCGCCACCACGCTGTACACGGCGACTTCGACCGTGCTGGTCGATCCGCGCCGCGCCAATGTGGTCGAGAGCAATCAGTCCGTCCTGACCAACTTCGGCACCGACGATGCCACCATCGAGAGCCAGACGCTGCTGATCCAGTCGGTTGCGATCCTGACGCGCGTGGTCGACAAGCTGAATCTGACGGAAGACGCCGAGTTCAGGCCGAAGCCCGGCCTGCTCGATCCGGTCAGGCGGCTATTCGCCGGCAGCGGGCGGAGCGACGGGGCGAACCCCGCAGAGGCCGCCAGGTCACGATCGGTGGAAATCCTGCAGAAGCGGATGAAGGTGACGCGGCAGGGCACCACGTTCCTCGTCGACATCGCCGTCAACTCGCAATCGCCGCAGAAGGCCGCAACCATCGCCAATGCCGTCGCCAACGCCTATTTCGACGAGCAGGTTCGCGCCAAATACGACGCCACGCGCATCGCGGCGAACTGGCTGGGCGGCCAGATCGAGGAACTGAAGTCGCGGGTCGTCGCCTCGGAGAAGGCGGTCGAGGATTTTCGCTCGGCCAACAATCTGACGGTCTCGCAGGGCGTCACGCTCAACGACCAGCAGATCACCGACCTCAACAACAAGCTGATCGCCGCGCGCGTGCAGACCGCCGAAGCCAAGGCAAAATACGAGCAGGTGCAGGGCATCGCCAAGTCCGGCGGCGATCCCGGCGGCATCAATGCCGCCATCTCCTCGGAAATGATCACGAAGCTGCGCACGCAATATGCCGACATCGCCAAGAACGAGGCGGACCTTTCCAGCCGATACGGCGCACGTCACCCCCTCGTCGCCAACGTGCGGGCGCAGCGGCGCGATACCCAGAAGCTGATCAACGACGAAATTCGCCGCATCCTCGACAGCACGCGGCACGACTACGACGTGGCGCGTTCGCGCGAGGCGGCGCTGCAGCAGAATCTCGACCAGTTGCAGGGCGTCTCCACCTCCTCCGGCCAGGCGCAGGTGCGCCTGCGCGAATTGCAGCGCGAGGCCGAGGCCAACCGCACGCAGTACGAGTCCTATCTGGCGCGCTCCAAGGAGACGACCGCGCAGGAAAGCCTGGAGATGCCGGACTCCCGGATCGTGACCAGGGCCGGCGTTCCGATCAGGCCGTCGTCGCCCAAGACGATGCTGATCCTCGGTCTCGCCCTGATGCTCGGCGCCGGGCTCGGCACCGTGCTGGCGTTCCTCGCCGACTATCTCGACGGCCGGGTGAAGACGCTCGAGCAGGCCGAAGCGATTTCGGGCGTGCCCGCGCTGGCCGCGGTGCCCTTGATCGGCACGCGGGAGCTGGCGGGTCTCGCCCGCCGCGGACGCAGCGAGCTCGACCGCTACGATCCCAGGACCATGAAGCTGCTGCCGGCGCCGCTGCAGCCGCCGTTGACCCGCTATGCGATCGATGAGCCCGGCACGTTCTTCGCCGAGGCCATCCGGGCGGTGCGCCTCTCACTGCAACGGACCATGCGGGTGGCGCCGGTCAAGGTCGTTCTCGTCACCTCCGCGCTCGACAGCGAAGGCAAGACCACGCTGTCGAGCAACCTTGCACAGTCGCTGGCCCAGCTCGGCATCCGCACCCTCCTGATCGACGGCGACCTGCGCAATCCGCAGCTGACCCGTTCCTTGTGCCCGCGCGCCGATGCCGGGCTGCTCGAGGTGGCGATCGGCCAGACCTCGCCGGAGCACGCCATCCTCGTCGACCGCAGCACCGGCCTTTCGATCCTGCCCTCGACCCGGATCAAGCAGGTCGAGTTCATCACGGAGCTGATGTTCTCCGACCGCATCGCCGAATTGCTCGATCATTTCCGTCACCACTACGAGCTGATCGTGATCGACTCGCCGCCGCTGGTGCCGCTGGTCGACGGCCGCGCGCTGGCGGAGCTCGCCGACCGCATCATCCTGGCGCTGGCCTGGGACCAGACCCCTGGCGAGGTGCTGTCGCACGCCATCGAGCTGTTGTCCCCCGTCAGCGAGCGGATCATGGGAACGGTGCTGACCCGCGTCGATCTCAGCCGCCTGCAGTTCTACGATTATTACCGCAGCTCGGCCTACCTGAAGCCCTACGGAGCATCCAGCCTCAATGCCGGAGCGGCGCGATGACGATGCGCGGACCGCTCCCGGCACCGCCAGGTCTTCCCTGCGTGCATCGCGCACGCCCGGCATCGCCGCAGCCGGCCACCCGCGCTGCAAACGCCGATGCCTTCATCGAGCGCCTCGCGGCCGGGCTGATGCTGCTGGCGGTCGTGGTCACCTTCACGGTCTCGTCGTCGGTCCTGACCAGCCTGAGAATTCACTACGTGACGGCGGGCGGCAACTTCTACGAAAAGCTGCATCCCGCGACCTATTTCACGCTGCTCGCATTCTCGCTCCTGCTGCTGCGCAGCCGCGGGCCGATCGGCGAGATCGACCGGATGTTTTCGCAAGCAAGGCTGCTTCTTGCGTATCTCGCCTGCTGGCTGCTCCTGCTGATCCAGGTATTCGTGCTCGAACGCCCATTCACGGTCATCATCGACACGTTCCTGCTGCCGATCCTGATCGCGATGGTGATGTGGCAGCTGTCGACGGCGCACAGGCGGCCGCTGGTGCTGACCGTTCACCTCGCGATGATCCTGAACATCGTGCTCGGCTATTATGAGTACTTCTCGGGCCGCCGGCTGATCCCACTCTCGCTCGGCGACGTCGTGGTGGCCGGCGAATGGCGTTCGGCCGCCTTGCTCGGCCATCCGCTCACGGCCTCCGGCATCGTCGGCGCCTACGTGCTGGCGCTGGTGCTTCGGCCGGCGATCTGCCCGCCGGTGATGGTGCGGCTGCCGCTGATCGCATTCGCGCTGGCTTCGCTGATGGCGTTCGGCGGCCGCACCTCGCTGGTCACGGTTCTGGCGATGATCGCACTGGTCGGCGCCTATCGCGCGCTGCATATCCTGCGCGGCCGGCGAACGCCGCTCATCGCCGTGATCGTTGCGATCTGCGTGCTGTTTGCCGCCGGAGCTGCCGTCTTCGCCGCGCTCGAGCTCGGCATCTTCGACAAGATGCTGCTGCGCTTCTCCTCCGACAAGGGCTCGACGCTGGCGCGCTACGCCACCTTCAACCTGCTCTCGCATTTCGACTGGCACGAGTTGCTGCTTGGTCCCAATCCGGTCCGTGTCAACGCGCTACAGGCGCAGCTCGGCCTCAACTACGGCATCGAGAACTTCTGGATATCGAGCATCGTCCAGTTCGGCCTCATCCATACCGCCCTCCTGACCGTCGGGCTGGTCTGCTTCCTCGTCGAACTGCTGCGCCGATCGAGCCGGGCGGCATGGGCGATCGTCCTGCTGATGGCCGTCATCGCCGCCAGCTCCGTCAGCTTCTCGTCCAAGAACATCCAGCTCGCGCAGTTCGTCATCCTCATTTCTCTGTTGCTGCCGCGCGAGCGGCGCCGCGCTGCCGCGCCCTCGCCGCCGGCTCCGCGCGTCACCTACATTTCCGTTCCGGCATGAGGGGATTCCGCATGACCATCTATGTCGACAATACCCATCTCGGGCGTCACGTGACGGGTCTCGAACGCATCACGCTCGAGCTGTTCTCCGCTGCGGCGCTGGCGCCGCTCGACGTCGTACCGGTCACGGCGCGCGGGCTTCGCCAGATGCTGACCAGACAGACGCTGGGGCTGCCGATGCGGCTTGCCGCCTCCTCCTCGATCCTGCTCTGTCCCGGTTTTCCGCCCAGTCCGCTGCTGCGGCCGTTCGCGGCGCGGGTGCTGCCCTATATCCACGACGATTTCCTGATGACGCGGCGCGCCGAGCTCAACCTGCGGGCCCGGCTCTACATGGCTGGACCCTTCAGGCTCGCGCTGCGCCACTACCCGCGCTTTCTCGCCAATTCCGGCTACACCCGGCAAAAGCTGGCCGCGCATTGCCGGTCCGACGCCGAGGTCACGCTCTACCGGCCTTCGGTGCGCAACGTATTCGGCCTGAGCTCGCTCGGGCGCGCCGAACGCAGCGAGCAGTCGCATCCGCTGCGGATGATCGCGGTCGGCACGGTGGAGCCCCGCAAGAATTTTGCCGCGGCGGCAACAATTCTCGATGCACTGCGCATGCAGGGATTCCCGGGAGCGACGCTCGACATCGTCGGCAGGCCAGGCTGGGGCGAGGACTGGAAAGCACTCGAGAAACATCCGGGCGTCACCTTGCACGGATACCAGCCGACCGACCGCGTGCATCAGCTGCTCGATGCGGCCGACCTCTTCATCTGCACCTCGCATGACGAAGGTCTCGGGCTGCCGCTGCTGGAGGCCCAATATGGCGGCCTGCCGATCGTCACGCCCGATGCGTCCATCTTCCGGGAGGTGCTCGGCGAGTCCGGCATCTTCATCGATGCAGCCGACGCCGCGGGAGCCGCGGCGCGAATTGCGGCAGCCCTGTCGACGCCGGACTGGCGTGCGCAGCATGTCGCGCTCGCGGCGCGAAACCTGGCGCGCTGGAACGATCTGGCGCGAAACGATCGCGCCGCTGTCGTCGACCTGGTCGCGCGCCTAGCCGCCTGATCATCGCTCTTCCGCTCATCAAGTCCGGGGACCCCCAACCTTGCAAGTCGTAAACGATTCCACGAGACACCTTGACGGACTGCGGATCGTTGCGGCCGGCGCGGTCGTGATCCTGCATTATTCCGACTACTTCAAGGAGCTGCCCGTCGGCCGCTTCATGGTCGCGCACACCTGGCATTTCAATCTGTTCGTCGACCTGTTCTTCGTCGTCTCCGGATTCGTCATCGCCCGCCAGTATTGCGGCCGTGTCGACGATGCCGCCTCGATCGGCCGCTTCCTCTGGCGCCGCCTCGCCCGCATCTACCCGCTGCATCTGGCGACGCTCGCCTTCTACGTGGCGCTTGCCGGCGCGCTGCATTTCGGCGCGGCCCGGAGCGACAATCCCGCTCGCTACCCGCTGTCCGACCTGCCGGCGCAACTGCTGCTGCTTCATGCCTTCATCGGCGAGCGGCTGACCTTCAATTTCCCGAGTTGGTCGCTTTCGGCGGAGATGCTCTGCTACCTGCTCTTCCCCGGCCTCGCGCTGATCGCGCAGCGTCGCAAGGAGCTGATTGTCGCCGTCGTCGTCCTGACTGCACTTGCCAACTCGTTGTGGGCCGCAGCCCGGGGGACGACGCCGTGGGCCGACTGGATCAATCAAGGCGGCGCGTTCCGGGCGCTGCCCGCGTTCAGCCTCGGCATGGCCTGCTACCTCTTCCGCGACCCGATCGCACGCTGGCCGGAAATTCCCGGCGCGCTGGCAGCAGTTCTGGCCGCGTTCATCGCCCTCGGCTGGTGGCTGCCGACGATGACCGCGCTGCTGGCGGTCTACGCCATCGCGCTCCTCGCCATCCAGGCCGACTGTGCCGGACGCGGGACGATCTTTTCGAAGCTGGGTTTCGACCGATGGTCACCGCTGACCTATTCCTGCTACATGCTGCATATCCCCGTTGCGACTGTCATCATCACCCTCGGCTCGCGCCTTGTTCCGCTGTCGCCGGATCAGCGGCTGATGCTTGCGCCCCTGGCCATCGTCGTCCTTGCCTTTGCGAGTATCGTTTCGCTGCACGCGTTCGAGACGCCGCTGCGGCGATACCTGACGGAAGCCTACGATCGCCGCGCCGCTCGGCGCGGCCCAGCAGCGGCAATCTCGCGGGAGGGTACGTGATGGCGATGGTGGAGCGCATAGCGACGACGCCGACCGCCTTCGACAACGTGCAGGCGCAGGCGAAGAGCCGCAACGCCGTCATCGATTCCATGCGGGGCATCGCCATCCTGATGGTGATCGGCATTCACGCGCTGCCGCAGCCGCTCGATGCCGCTTGGGCGATATCGCTCGATGCGGCGCTGCGGCCCTGCGTGCCGGTGTTCCTGTTCGCCTCCGGCTATCTCACGGCGCTTTCCGGCCACGTGCCGCTGACGCGGCGGCTGCAGGCCGCCCTGATCCCCTACTCGATCGCGTTCGTCGCCGCCTATGTCTACATGGCCGCGCACAATCCGGAGATGGACCATCGCCTCGGCACGACGCTGATCCGATTCGGCTTGGGATACGTATTCGTCTACTACTACGTCTTCGTCTATGTCTGCTGCACGATCGGCCTGTGGCTGGTGTTCTCGACGGCCGCGGCAGGCAAGCCGAAGTCGCGGAAGCGGATTGCCGGCATCCTGATCTTCGCGATCGGCTGCGGCCTGATGGCCGGCAGCTATCTCGACCCGGCGCTGTCGGGTCTCGGCGCCCGCGACGCCCTGCTGGACGAAATTCGCCTGCGCGACATCCCGTTCTGGTTCTCCTTTGTCGCGCTCGGCGCGCTGACGGCCCTGCTGGCAGACCTCGCCGATCGGAGCATGCGACGATTTCTGCTCGGCGCCCTGTGCGCCGCCTACCTGTTCTACGTCACGGCACGCATCCTCGAGTTCGGCGACGCCGCCGTCTACGATTCGACCGCGTTCTTCCTCTATGCGACGCTGTTCTGCATCGCGCTGTTCGCCCTGCACCCGAGATCGCCGCCAATCGCCTGGCTCGGCTCGGGCAGCTACTTCATCTATCTCTGGCACATCTTCGTCGTCATGGCGCTGCGCGATCACGCCCCGCTGCGCGAGCTCGGCGGGATTGCAAGTTTTATCATCGCCTGCAGCGTGACCGCTTCGGTCAGCATCATCGGCCTGCTCGCCGTCCGGCAACTGGCGTCTCCCCGCCTCGCGCGCTGGCTGGGGGCTTGAGGCATGCTGCTGCGACACGCCCTGCTCTATCTGCCTGCCCAGTTCGTCGGACCGCTATTCCAGCTGCTGGCGATGGTGGTCTGGACCCATGTCGTCGACGAGCACACGCTCGGCACCTTTACGCTGGTGACGGCCACGCATGAGCTGCTGCAGATCGGCTTTCTCGCCTGGTGGTCGCAGTATGCGCTGCGCTTCATCGGCAGGTATGAGGACGCCAATGAGGCAGCGCGCTTCTACCGGACCGAGAATGCGGTCATGCTGGCATCGATGGTACTGCAGGGCGTGGCCGTCGTCGCGCTGCTGCTGCTCGTCATCGCCCCCGGCGCGCGGGGCGCTCTCATCGCCGCCACGGTCGCCTATGTGACGACACGGTCCCTCACGCTCTATATCGGCGAGCGCGCCCGCGCGCGGCAGCAGATCTGGATTTACACGATCCAGCAGGTCGTCGGCCCCTCCGTCGGATTCGTCGCCGGTCTGGCGTTGATCAGGATATTCGGACCCTCGGCGGAATGGCCGCTGGCCGGCTACGCCACGGCGCAATTGCTCGCCGCGCTCATCGTCCTGCCGCGCCTTCGCTGGGCTCGCGCGCTGTGGCCTGTCGACCGGGCTATCGTCGTAGACGCGCTGCGCTATGGCACTCCGCTGATTGTCGGCGGTGCACTCGGCTGGGTCGGCCTGAACGCGTCGCGATTCATCGTCAATGAGATGTCGGGGCTCGCAGCTGCCGGCCTGTTCGCCGTCGGCTATGGCCTCGGCCAGCGCGCGGCGGCCGTCGCGGCCATGCTGGTGACGGCAGCGGCCTTTCCGCTGGCAGTCAGGAGCATGGAGCAGGAGGGAAGCGATGCAGGCATGCGCCAGCTTTCGGCCAACGCTGCGCTGCTGGTCGCGATCCTGGCACCCAGCCTTGCCGGCATCTTCATGCTGCGGACGGAGATCGTGCATCTGTTGATCGCGCAACCCTTCCAGCAGGTGACGCTCACGGTGCTGCCGCTCTCGATGCTGGCGGGTGCGATCCGCAACCTGCGCGCCCATTTCGGCGACCAGGTGTTTCTCCTGCACAACCGAACGCGCTGGATGATGGCGATCGCCGCGATCGACGCGTCGATGACGGTCATGTTGAGTGCCCTTCTGCTGCCGCGCGGGGGCCTGGCAGGCGTCGCCGCCGCCACCGTGCTGTCGGCGCTGGCGGCCGCCGTCGTCAGCTTTGCGATCGGCCTTACCCGATTTGGCCTGACCCTGCCGACCGGGCATCTGATCCGCATCGCGTTCGCGACCATCGCCATGGCGGCTTTGTTGCGGATGTTCCCCGAGGCCAAGTCCCTTCTGGCGCTGGCGGCGCATGTCGCGGCAGGCGCCGCCGCCTATTTCGCAATGCTCGCCCTGCTCTATGCGCCGTCGCTGCTGCGTACGCTGCGCCCACGCCCGCAACACTCCGGAGCGTGAGCGAACGGATGCTATCCAGGACTGCGCCTGGCATTCTCGAATGCGCGCGCCATCGCGAACCACAGCGGCTTCCTCTGCATCGCCGAGTCGAACGGCAGCGGCCGCGGCAGCCGTTGCGCCTGCGGATCCTTCCGCCTCGCCGCATCGGTATAGAACGAGTAATTGTCGGCGAGCTCCCAGGCGATCACCATTTTCACCGCCGGAACGCGCAACGCGTTCCGCAGGAACTTCTCGGCCGTCTCCGCGATCATGGCGTCGCGCGCAGCAATGTCGTCCGGGAACGTGTCGTCGCGCACGTCGAATTCGGTGAGGTAGATTTCGACGCCGCGCCCGGCCAGTGCGTGCAGGAATTCCGAGAAACGCCCGGGATCGTGCGGATAGCGGGGCTGCAGATGGCCTTGCAGGCCGACCGCATGCAACGGTACGCCGGCATCCTTCAACTCGTCGACGAGGCGCAGCAGGCCGCGGCGCACGGTCAGGCCGACCTCGTCGTCGCGCTCGCTTTGCGCCTCGTTGAGAACCAGCCGGGTCTTCCTGTCGACCAGCGCCACGCGCTCGAACGCGCGGCGCACATATCCGGTACCGAACGCGTCATGCCACGGACCGAGCCGGTATCCGCCCGGTGCCTTGTGCCCGGGCCAGAACGGCTCGTTGACGACATCCCATGAATGCAACTTGCCGACATAACGTGCGGCGACCTCCTCGATGTAGGCATCGAAGAATACCCGCCGTTCTGCGACACTCATGGTCCTGACCCATTGCGGAACCCACTCGTTCCAGATCAGGCAATGTCCCCGCATCGGAATCCGGTTGCTCGCACAAAACTGCAGCACGCGATCGGCGCTGTCGAACCGCTTCGGTCCGGGCTGCGGCGCAATGGTTCCCATCTTCATTGCGACATCCGTCGTAATAATTCGTGTGTGCGTCTCGTACAGCTCGCGATAGGCACGGTCCTTGTCGATGACGGGTCCTGCTGCCGCGCCGAACGTAATTCCGCTTTTTGCCGCAATCGCGCCGAGACTCTGCGTCGATGATGCAGCGAACGCCCTCTTCTCGAACGACGCTGCGCCCGCGGCTGCGATGAGAGCAAGCGCGCTTCGCCTTGAACACTGATGCATGACTGATCTCCAACGCGTGAATGATTCATCGCCGCGCATTTCGACGTACAGCGCGACATCGCCATCGTTGCGTCGCAATAGTCCGATTTCGTGACGATGCGGTTGGGGGACCGGCATGCAGTTCCATTTGCTGAAGCAATGAGCATGTCGATGTCAGTCAGATTAAGAGGGGATCGACATGTCGGAACCGCCTTCGCCATCGCAGCCAAGCCTCACCGTTGACGGCGTCACCATCAATGTTCCTTCACTGCCGGAAGCAGTGACCTCGATCGTGTCGGCTGCCCAGCAGGGCGACAATTTCAGCGTCTGCACGCTGAACCTCGATCACGTCGTGCAGTTGCAGCAGCACGCCAGTTTCCGCGCCGCCTACCGCAGAGCCAGATTTGTCACCGCGGACGGATTTCCAATCGTGGTGCTGAGCCGGCTGATCGGCGCGCGGATCGAGCGAACCACCGGCGCCGATCTCGTCGAGCCGGTTTGCGCGGAAGCCGGCAGAAGAGGCCTTTCGGTCTTCCTGCTCGGATCGAACGATCTGACGCTCAAGGCGACGGCAGGCCGATTAACCGAGCGGTTCAAGGGATTGCAGATCGCAGGATGCCTGGCGCCGGGGTCGGGCTTCGACCCCTATTCCGCAGAAGCCGACACTGCGATCGAGAGAATTCGCAAGTCCGGCGCGAGGCTTTGCTTCGTCGCGCTCGGCGCGCCGCGGCAAGAATTGTTCGCCGCGCGCTGTCTCGACGAGCTGAACGGCACCGGCGTGCTGTGCATCGGAGCCGCACTCGACTTCATTGCCGGCACGCAAAGCCGCGCACCTACCGTCGCGCAGCGAACCGGACTGGAATGGGCCTGGCGCATGCTGCGCGAGCCGCGACGGCTCGGCCCCCGCTACATCAGATGCATGAAAGTGGTTCCGCGGCTGCTGGCGCGCAGCATTCCGCAGATCGTCGAAGCGCGCATGAGGAAGGCTGCATGACTTCAACCCTGACCCTCGGCCTGCGGGCGCGAAATGCCGGCCGCCCAAGTCCGCGCTACCAGATCTGCCTGATCCACCCGTTCGATCCGCGCGGTGAGAAGGTCGGCGGGCTCGAGACCTACATCCGCGACTTCATCACGTTTCACCCTGAAGACACCGACATCCTCTTCATCGGCGTGGATTCGCTCGGCGATCTCGATCTGGGCCGGCTGCACCGGCTGACCTTTCGCGGCCGCAGCTTCGATTTCCTGCCAATTCTGCACTATTCAGACCGGCAGGCGCGCGAAGCCGCCCGCAGCATCCGCAGCTCGCTGACGGGCCAATTCTTCATGGCGCTGCTCCGCCACTTCGGCCCGATCGCGAAACTGATCCGCGCCAGGCGCTGCTCAGTCGACCTGCGGCGGGTGGAATTCTCCTGGCTGCCGGCGGTGCTGCGGCTTCCCTTCGTG
Organism: Bradyrhizobium sp.; assembly: GCF_052389815.1. Taxonomy (GTDB): domain Bacteria; phylum Pseudomonadota; class Alphaproteobacteria; order Rhizobiales; family Xanthobacteraceae; genus Bradyrhizobium. The sequence goes on from NZ_JBQTHN010000099.1 coordinate 36,835, forward strand.
CAGATGCTGCATGGCGAAGGCGCGCCGAAGCTGCAGATGGATTCGCTGCTGCGGAAGTATTCCTTCGTCCACAACACCGGCGAGCGCTTCGCCGTCGCCATGAGCGAGAAGTTCCTCTGCGTGAATCCCTTCATCACCGAGCGGCTGCAACGGACCTATCCGCGCCGCAAGGACAAGATCGACACGCTGTGGACGTGGGTAAACACCGATATCTTCAAGCCGCAGCCCTGGCCGCCGCGCTTGTCGCCGTTCCAGGTCGTGTTCGCCGGCCGGCTCGATGAATTCAAGAATCCGCCGCTGATGTTTCGTACCATCGAGCGGCTGCGGCGGCGGCTCGATGGCGGCGTGCAGTTCCACTATATCGGCACCAGCGACCCGCATCGGTTCAGCGAGTTCGCCGCGATCGAGGACGTGACGGTGCGGCACGGCTTCAAGGATGCCGCAGGGATGGCCGCGACGCTGGCAACCGCGCACGCGGGACTCCTCACCTCCGAATTCGAGGGCATGCCGCGTTGCGTGCTCGAAACCCTGGCCGTGGGCCGGCCCGTCGTCGCCATGCACCTGCCGCAACTCGAGCCGGTGATACACCATGGCGTCAGCGGCCACCTGGTGACGCGGGGCGGCAGCTGCGACGACATGGCCGAGGCGCTCGCTCAGAGACTGATCGATGTCCGGGACGGTATCGAGGCCGGCACGATGAACCCGGTACTGATCGCCAATGCCGTCAGGCAATTCACACCGGGGACCCAGCTCGCCCGCGTTTTCCGCTATCACCAGCAGATCCAGGATGCACGCGGACTGACGGCCGCGGCGCCGGCTTCTTGAGGACGGCGCTTGAATATTCTCCTGTTGACCAGCGAATTCGCGCCAGCCATTGGCGGGATAGGCACCTACGCAAGCGAGATCGCGGCGGCCGCCACCCGGCTCGGCGCAAGCGTCACGGTGCTGGCGCCGGATTATGGAAAGCAGGCGACGGAAGACGACGCGGCATTGCCGTTCAATGTCGTCCGCTTCCGCGGCGGCCTGCATTCCATGCGCGACGTGCCGGGCAAGATCATGCTGGCCCGCCGCACGATGCGCGATGGCCGCTACGACGTCGTCCATGCCGCGGACTGGCCGTTCTTCATCCCGGTCGCGCTTTCGCGCTGGGGCACGCCGGCGCGTGTGCTGATGACGGTCCACGGCACCGAGATCAACGAGACGCAAACACCGCTCAAGCGGGCGGCGATCCGCGGCGCCGGCGTGTTCGGGCGACGCACGGAGGTCGTCGCCAACAGCCGCTATACCGAGGCGCTGTTCCGGGAAAAGTTCGACGTCGATCCGCGCAGGATCAGTGCGATCAGTCTCGGGGTATCCGAGTTCTGGTTCGGCGCGCGCGGCAAGCGCCGCGAGGTTCGCCTCGCGCATCGGCTGCCCGAAGACCGGCTGGTGATGGTCACGGTGGCGCGGATCACCCGTCGCAAGGGACACCATCGCACGCTTGCCGCGCTGGCGCAGCTTCCGGATGAACTGCGCGACCGCATCACATGGCTGGTGATCGGACCGGACGGAGAAGCCGGGTATGTCGACCAGCTGCGGCGCGAGGCCGCGCAGTCGGAATGCGATGTCCGCTTCCTCGGGCGGCGGTCGAACGAGGAAATTCGCGACCTCTACGCCGCTTCCGACTTCTTTTGCCTGACCGGATTGCCCGACCCGACCGGCCGGGTGGAGGGTTTCGGGCTCGTCTATCTCGAGGCCGGCGCCGCCGGCCTGCCGAGCCTTGCAACCGCCGTCGGCGGCGTGCCCGACGCCGTGCTCGCCAACGAAACCGGAATTCTGGTCCCGCCATCGGTGGACGGCATATCGCGGGCGATTGCGGAGCTCGCGACGGAGCCGAGGCTGCGGGCGGTTCTCGCGGCAGGCGCGTATGCCCACGCCCGTTCGCTTTCATGGGAGCGGTGCGCGGCGAGAACCTATGGCCTCTCCTTCGCCGGCGAGCTGGCGGCCGCGGCCCATGCCCTCGGATCCGTGGCATGAAATCGCTCATCGCAACCGCCATGCTGCTGGCGCTCGCGACCGCGACCGCGCATGCCGACAACGAAAACTGCCGCAAGAGCCGCGAATATCTGCTGGGAACGCCCGGCGGTGACCAGGCTCTCACGCCGCAGGCCTACAACGACCTGTTCAAGATCTGCATTGCGGCGTCCGCCATGCCGAACGTGAAGGACGCCTACATGCTGCGTGACGGCGGAATCGCCGTGGTCCCCAAGCAGGACAGCGTAGCGGCGACGGCGGCCACCCTTGCGCAATTCTGCGACAGCTATCCTCGCGGCGTGCTGCGCTTCATCTCCCGCAAGGAGAAGGTCTCGATGCGCTCCATTGCCGGCATCACGCAGATGTCGTCGACCTCGTCGACGCCATGCAGGAAGATCAAAGGCATCTCCTGAAGCCATCGACGGGGTATCGAGGCATCATTCCTGCCGGTCGTAGTATTTCGTCATGGCCTGCGGGTGCATTGCTTCATCCGACCTGCGGCCGAGAAAGAAGAGGCCGCCGGCTGCATCCGCCGCCGCCCGGCCGCGGCCGAATGCATCGAGAAACCGGATCCAGAAGAACGGCAGCACGATCAGGCGCGACAGCTTGTTTCCGGCGCCGAGCGCGCGCGAGAAATACCGGATCGACCATGCTAGCGCGACGCCGGCGCCGGCGACCGGCCCGGCGCTGACTTCCGAAAATCTCCTGAACAGCCAGCGGTGGCCGCTCTGCGTGAACCGCGAAAAATCGTAGGCCTGCTCATGCACCTGCTGCATGAACGGCGTTTCGGCATAGACCAGGCCTTCGGGCCGAAGCACCCGATGCAGCTCGGCGACGACGATTGCCGGCTCCAGCACGTGTTCCAGCACCGCCTGCACCCAGACGCCGTCAAACACGCCGTCATCGAACGGCAGACTGTGGGCATCGGCCACCAGCACGGTGTGCGGCGAGGCATAGGCATCCGTGCCGACGAGTTCGATGCCATCGTCGTTGTAGAGCTCGTCCGCGCCCGCCCCGATGCTGCCGCCGCCGATCACGAGCACGACCGGTCGGCCCGACTCCCGCTTCAACAGATCGATGAATCTCCTGCCATTGGCGACGGCAACCGGATTGCCGCCGAAGGTCAGGCGATGCAGCCGCGATCCGGCGGAGCGGCGATCGACATCCCGCCGCAGCACCGAGCCATTGCCGGCGTCATACGTCCTCCGCTCAAAGATGCTGGCCGCAAAATCGATCAGCACCGGCTGCGCGCCGACCATGGGAAAGCCCGCACTGCTGTATTCGCAGGCACGGCTGGAACAGGACGGCCGCGACCATGCATTGCGCAGCGTCGATGAGCAGCGGGGGCAACGCAGACGCTGCCTCCAACCCGCAGGTTCCGTATTCGCCGTTTGATCTTCGAGGGCAGAAAGCTGCAAAGAATCGCCTCATATCGTTTCTTTCAGCCCTGCCCCGCTTGCGATGCTATTTCGAACGCAGCGACCGCGCAACGATGCAGGAGTCGGGAACAATTCCGATGGCCGCAAACCGGTCACATCTCATGGAAGCCGCAGCGCGGTCGGGCCGCACATGCACAACGCGCGAAGGGGGTTGTCGTTTCGAGTGAAACTCCGGGACCGGTCGAGACTCTCTTAACCAACCTTCTGCGACCGCCGAAGGCGACTCGGCGCGAGCGTAACCCGGCATTCATGACGTGACCGAATTGAGGTTTGACAATTTCCGCCGCCGTCGGAAATGTTCCCTGCCCAGCCCGTTTGACCATCGTCAGGAGTCTTTTTCGTGTCAGCTCGCGAACCCGTGCAGCAACCCGAGGGAGCAGGTTCGCTTCACGTCTTCGTCCTCGAAATCGATCGCAGGCCGACGCTTGCATTCCAAGCGCGCGATATCGGGGAAGCACAGGAGATCTGCCGTGACGCCGACCTGCTGACCGATGCGGCACATGGTTTTCCATCGAAGTACTACAGTGAAAAAACGCGCTTGTAGCGCTGCGGAAGTTACGCTTACATACGTCCGAACTATCCTCCCGCCATCCCGTGCCCCACGAGGGGACGTATCATGATCGTCGCGACACGTTGGCGCGGGTTGCGGTGGACGCTGCGGCGCCCATCGGCGGAGTCATTTCGTTGGCATGATTGCGCGCGTGTAGGTCGCGAGGTCGAAATAGTCACGCCAGACCTTGATCTTGCCATTCGACATCTCGAACACGCCGCAGCAAGGCAGATCGACGCTCTTGTCGCCCACGCGGGTTCTGTCGAGTCGCTCGGTCATGACGATATTCTCGCAAGACGCAACGTTCAGGACATCCCAGGTGGTCTGCGTCCAATCCTTGATGAAGCCCCCGATGAACTTGTTCAGATTGTCATGACCGGTGACCGGCCTGTTCATCATGTTGTGATAGGTGCCGTCGGGCGCGAAGAACGCGACGATTTCGTTGACGTCGAGCCTTGACCACGCAGCAATGAAATCTCGGACGATTTGCTCGTTGGTATTCATGGTGACGTCCCCAATGACTCTGTTCATCCATCTTACCTCTAAACTTTTCCGGTGAGGCGACCATCGGCCATTTGGCACGCCGACGGGTATCAAGGCATAAAACTACATCCGGAAAAATGGCAAAACCCTCTGAAGCCGTTTGCCTGTCGCCGTCTCGCAGGTTTACGCCTTCGCCGGAGGCCCAGGGGGTGATGGGCAGGCGGCGCGCCACGAGTCTTATTTTCCGAACGATTCCAGGAGTTCGGCCGGAAGGATGCGAGACTTGTCCGTTTTTCGGAAATAGCTATTGACATTTCCGCGAACCAGAACTAAATTGCGCCCAGCCCGTGCCACCGTGAGGGACGTTTCGCGATCGTCACGAAACGTGGTGCGGGTTGCGATGGCCGCAGCCGGCGTCAGGTGCTTGCACCCGGCGAAACGTCGGCGGCGGACGGTGAAATCGTGTGGTCCTGGCGCCGCGACCCTAGCGCTACGTCGGTTGGGGGTTTTTCCCGCCGGCTACGGGGGCAAGAAAGGCCGCTTCCCCGGGGAGAGTACGTATAAGCCGTCAAACCATTGCGCGGGGAAGGTCGGGATGTCCTGGCTGTACCTGTCAAATCCGTGTGCGTTCTTTCACTACCCCCTGCACGCGGTGCTGCGGGCGCAGCCGGCGCCCGGCCTTCTCCGCGCCCTCTTTCCGAAGAGGGAGCAAACGAATTGGCAAAACCTCGGGCAGATCGTGCCGCGGGAACGGGTACGTATGCTTCCACGTCATTGCGAGCGACTTGTCCGCCGAAGCTCGAAGAACGAAGGCGGAAGCGAAGCAACCCAGGAGCCGTAGGGTGGGCAAAGCGCAAGAGGCTGGGCAAATATTCAATCGGCCATCGACGCAGTAGAAATCCATTCGCAGTCCGACGCCATAGCGCCGAAAATATTCTGTTGCCGTCATTGCGCAAGCAGTGCAGAGAATGAACTTTCTACG